>NZ_KV804756.1:123507-134661 GCF_001811435.1 Staphylococcus sp. HMSC071G07 | reverse complement strand
AATTTCCTTACTACCTATCTTAATATGTTTTCTTAGGGGGCCACGCTCAACTAAGTAATGACACGCTTTGCGTATCATTACTGGATTTTCGCTGTGTCCTTAAATCCCTCAAGAGTCTCGCCTACTCCCCCTTTACTTGTATTGCATGGTACGCAAAATTAAATGATATACTTCTAATTTTTGCTCATCATAATCACCACATCCACTACTGTTTTGTTTTAGTTTTAATTTAGTGTTTCGAGGAAGAGAGTGTGTCGTGTTAAGGCTATATTATGTAGAGAAGTGTTAGATGAAAAATTTAAATTGGTTTAATGGAGAGTTTGTAGTTTAATAATAAATTGGACTGGTGAAGTAAAAATGGATTTACTTCTCAGTCCAATTTTTTGTCTCTAATATAACAATGGCGCAATTATCTCTATAATTATAGGTGGTCAAACAAATAAAAAAGAGATAATGCGCCTTTGTCTGATTGTATATCACAATGTTACAAATTAACGATAAAAACTTTGATTTCTAAAGGATAAGGATGAAGAAAGCAAGCGAAGTCAAAACATTGAAAACAAACTCGTATTAGTTATTCAAATAATGTTTCAGACGTTTATCAATTTTTTCTAACACGGTGAGTGCTAGATCTATTTCTTCACCATCGAGGTCGCTTAATAATTGTCCGACGATATCACTGATGACGTTGCGTGATTTTTCGCTATATTCATTGCCTTTGTCGGTCAAAGTAATGTATTTATAACGCTGGTCGGTGTGTTCTTCTGATTGTTCCCAACGTACTAAGCCAGCTTGAATGAGTTTTTTGATACGTCGGCTAACGGCAGCTTTATTAACTCCTTGGCGTTCGGTGATTTGTGAGAGGGTTAAGGCCTCTTCGTTGTGCAGTATCATTATGACTTCTTCTTGTTCTTTAGAAATGTTGTAAGAAGCCCTCATATCTTTAAGTAATTGTGTTAATAAACGGTTGGTATCGTCGAGAAATTGACCCATAAAATCTATGTGATTACGTAAATTTTTGACCATAGTTGCACCTCTGAAAGACGAAATTAGTTAAAATTCTATTGGTTGTCTCTATGAGACCTTCTTACAAAATATTAAAGAAACTGCTATAATTAAGCCAATTAAGAAGTTGATATTACTTTTATAGTATCAATAAAATGTATAAGTTGAAAGAATCTATCTATAGTTTATACGCATAGTTTTGATTTATTACATCTATACGGGTAAGTGTCGCATATTTGCCTATCATTGCGCTCATATAAAGAGTTGTTTTCGAGTACTTTTCAGCTCAATGTTGAAGGAAAACATGTATGTAAGTTTTCCGATATTATTAAGCGGTTCCGTACTTAAATTTTTAACACATTAAGGTATTTTTGGATGTAATAACCTAGATTTGTTCTCAACTTTTAATAAAATGTAACGTTAGACAGTGAGGTGCACCATGATATTTCTACCGATTTTGTTATGCGTGATAAGTTTCTTCTTATTTCTGGCTATTTATTTCGGTATCAGCCAGATGATTCAGTTAAATGTTTATATTTTACATGTTTGTCTGGGATTTGCCGTAATTCTATATCATGTGATTACTCAGACGGTGCCGTTTGACCTCATCATTTTACTCATCGTACAAGTGATGTTGTTACATGTTAAACATCGGTCGCTTAACGATCAAGCAGTGGGATTAAGGTTCTACGGGAGGTTATATCGCATCGTGGGATGGGCGGTACTGTTCACAGTTGCGACGCGCTATATCAGCACGATGCCTATAGGGTTGAATGCGATCTTTGCATGGTTGTCGGCGATTGGGCTCAGTGCGTTGTATGCGTTGAGTTGTTTCGCGGTTATGGTCTCAGCCTATCATGCTAAAAATACGAGCGTTCGACCTGCAGATATCTTTCTCGTGCTTGGGGCAGGCATCTATACTGAACAGGTGACACCGATGCTTGCGGCGCGTTTGGACAAGACGTTAGCGTTATGGAGACGAGAGCCTCAGACGCCGATTCTGGTTAGTGGAGGTCAAGGGCCGGACGAGCCGATACCTGAAGCTTTGGCGATGCAGCGGTATCTTATCGCTAAAGGTGTACCGCGTGAACGCATTTATCTTGAGTCTGTGTCGACGAGTACATTTGAGAATATTGCTTCTTCTCAAGAAGTGCTCGCAGATTTAGGTTTTCTCAATAGTCATATTGTTTGTATCACGAGTCATTTCCACATTATGCGAGCGTTACGCTTTGGACAGAAATTGAATCTTAAGATGGAAGGGGTAGGCAGTGCTTCGCCGTTATCTTTCCTACATATCATGCTTGTGCGTGACTTTCTCGCGATCATGTATCAATACCGTTTGTTGTTGACGATTTACTTTGCGGTACTATTCTTCAGCAGTATCATTGCGATGTGGTTTATTCCACATTAGTTCGAGTGTTATTACGACTTGATTTCAGTTGTAATAACGCTTTTTTTATACGCTCTTGACGAGTAAAAGGATCGTTCTATTTGTAAACTTTTATAAATTGAAAGTTTACATTAATTAGAGAAAGCGCTATGATATAGAAGTAGTAAGTTGTTACATACGGGTATATTCTAATATTAAGAATAGGAGTTTTTTCTATGGAATTAGCTGAAAGAATCTTACAAGGGGAAGCTATTTCGAAAGATGAATTCTTACATATTTACGAAGATGAATCCATCGATACGTTGCTCTTGTTGAATGAAGCATATAAATTACGTAAGCATTTTTATGGGAAAAAGGTTAAGCTTAACATGATTCTCAATGCGAAAAGTGGAATTTGTCCTGAAGACTGTGGCTACTGTGGTCAGTCTCGTGAAATGAAGCAGAAGACGCGCTATAGCTTGATTTCGCAAGAGGAGATTATGAACGGTGCGGATGTGGCGAGTGAACATAATATCGGCACTTACTGTATCGTGATGAGTGGTCGTGGCCCAAGTGATAAAGAGGTGACGCACATCAGTGAGACGGTGGAACAAATCAAAGCGAAACATCCTCAGTTACGTCTGTGTGCCTGCCTTGGTTTAGCGAATGAGAAGCAAGCGAAGCAATTGAAAGATGCTGGTGTGGATCGTTATAACCATAATATTAATACGAGTGAGAATTATCACGGAAATGTGGTAACGACGCATACATATCAAGACAGAACGAATACGATTGAGATTATGAAAGAGAACAACATTTCACCATGTTCTGGAGTGATTTGTGGAATGGGCGAGTCTAACCAAGATATCTTGGATATGGCTTTCGCGTTAAAAGAAATGGATGCGGACAGTATTCCAATTAACTTCCTCCATCCGATTAAAGGTACGAAATTTGGTGATAAAGATGAACTTACACCGATGAAATGTCTACGTATCGTATCTTTATTCAGATTGATTAATCCGACGAAAGAAATTCGTATTGCGGGTGGCCGTGAGATTAATTTACGTTCACTTCAACCGTTGGCGTTGAAAGCTGCGAACTCCATCTTTGTAGGGGACTACTTAATCACAGGTGGACAACCGAACCAAATGGACTTCAAGATGATTGAAGACTTAGGATTTGAAATTGATAAGAATAATGCAGAACCTACGCCGGTTAAAGAGAATTTAACAGTCTAATAATAGAATATTGATGAAAGCCTCAGATAAGTGAGAAGCCGATAGATTGATGGTGTGCAGTGAATAGGTAGGATGTATTGCCTGCATGTCTCAATGACTATCGGCTTTTTTATAATATTTAGTTTTTTTCGACGAAGTGGACAATAAATGTCTGTGTGTATCTCTATAATTGTGTTTAGAAACAAGTGATTAGACAATATATTTCAATAGCACATAGATTGATTGAAATATAGATAGTTAGAAACTGCTTGTTTAATAAACTTATTTGAGGTGTTGTATTTATGAAAAGATTAATTGGTGTATGTCTCGGCTTGATGATTCTGCTTGCCGCATGTGGCAACAAAGTTGATGGTACATACAAGAACAAAGAACTCACACTTAGAGCAGATGATGATGCGGAAACTGCTCAAATCAATTATGATACTGGAGATGATGAGTTGAATGAGTGGATGGAGGAAGAAGAGGAAGATCTCAATTATAAAGGGGAAATAGATAAAAAGAAAAAGACGATGACTTTTAAGGATAAAAAAGGTAATGTTGAAATGAAAATGAGTTATAAAGTAAAAGGTAAAAAGCTTATCTTAAAAGATAAATCTGGTAGCAGTGGTGATGAAAAAATTGTATTGAAGAAACAAGAAAAATAACCAAAAGAAAACGGGAGTGAGACAGAAATCGACTTGATTTCGTAGTCTCACTCCCGCATGGTTGACTATCACTTGAGAAAACGCACGCAATCTTAAAAGTTGCGTGCGTTTCGTATTGAATTAATCTCTTTTATCAAAAGGAGATTTGAATGGCCACCAGTTACCTTTGCCGAATGATTTCGCTACGGCTGGAATAAAGAGTGGTAGCATAAAGATGTTGTAAATGAGTAGTCCTAGGATAACGACAGTTGCGATTTCCATCAATGTCATTGCGCCTGATGTGTAGAGGGCTGCAACGGTACCGATAAGAATGATACAAGCTGTCATAATCACGACACCCATTTTACGCATAGCTGTGAGCAGTGCGTCGTGAATATCTTTGCCACCTTTCACTTCCTCGCCGAAGCGGTTCACTAGGAAGATGGCGTAGTCGACACCGAGTGCCATAAGAACGACGAAGCTGAAGAATGGCACCACGAGTAACAGTCCACCCATGCCTAAGATATTGTCGAAGATGAGGTTCGCAATACCGATAGAAGCATAGTAAGTGATTAAGATAGATGCAATCATGTACAGTGGCATGATAATTGAACGTTCAAAGATTAATAACACGATGAATAGGAAGATCGTAATGAGCACAATCGCTTTCGTCATATCATTGTCGATTGTTGTTTGTAAGTCGTTGTTCTCTGATGATTTACCGCCGTATTCAATTGTACTATCTTTGAATGACGTATCTTTCACTTGATTGTCTACAGTGTGGTGAATAGAGTCGACAGTGTTCATCGCTTTCTTAGAGAATGGATCGTCGGAAAGTTCCACGTTGAGTAAGAGCACTTTACCGTTACCATCACTGTATTGATCGATTGAATCTTTGATCTTATCATTCTTCAACATATCATCCGTGATATACATGCCTGATTTGTTGATGCCGTCGTCTTTAGACATGTCTTTCAAGCGTTTCTGAAGTTTCTTCTGACCGTCTTGAACTTGAGAAATACCTTGTTGTGATTGTTGAAGTCCTTTAGACATTTGGCCAGCTTGTTGCGTCACTTTCTGATTAGCTTGTTGAGGTGCTTGACTACCTTGCATCATCAAGCCTTGAACTTTCTGGCTATCAGTCAGTGGTGAAACTTGGGAGTTCATTTGACCAAGTCCATCATTCACTTCACCTAAGCCGTTATTAGCATCATCAATCTTCTTCTGCATTTCGTTCAGTTGATAAGTTGCTTTAAGCTGTTTGATTGGTTCGCCAGTTGGACGAGTGATTGTGTTGACTTTGTCTACGCCTTTAACTTTTTCAATAGACTGAGAAAGGGCTTCTAAATCGTTAATACCTTTCTTCGTCGTCAATTTATCGTCGTCTTTAATAGCAATTTGAACTGGGAACGCTTGGCCTTCAGAGAACTTATCTTTAATAATATTGATGGCTTTGATAGAACCATAGTCATCACTAATTTCGTTCGTATTATCGTACGTAATCTTGTTAGGTGCAAAGATGATGATCGGTACCATGATGATGAGTACGATAACTAATGCTAAGAATGGTTTGCCAGATGTAAAATGACCGAGTTTGCCCCAGAGTTTACTATCTTTGTGTGAACTTGCTTGTTTACTAGGCCAGAATACTTTACCACCCAGCAACATGAGAATCGTTGGCAATAAAGTAAAGAGTATAATCATCATACAGAGCACACCGACAGCGATACCTACAGCTGAACGGAAGAGCTCGAATCTCACGAAGAACAGTGCCGCAAATCCAACGAGTACAGTAATCGCACAAATCAGTATTGTACGTCCGCCATTTTTAAACGTATGGTAGACTGCATCGAAGTTGGATTGATCTTTGCCCAGTTCCTCTTTATACCGATTGAGTAGCAGGATACAGTAATCGGTTCCGATACCGAATAGTAATGCTACCAAGAACGGTTGAATGTAGATTGAAACTGGGAAGTCAGCGTATTTCACGAGTAACGCTAAGATGCCTTGTGAGAATGCATAAGACAATCCGATGAGTACGAGTGGTACGAAAGGCGTTACCACTGAGCGGAAGACTAAGAATAAGATGACGAGAATGAGAACGAACGTTACAATTTCTGTCGTCTTCAAGCCATCGTCAACGCTCTTATTGATGTCATCAAAGATAATGTCATTGCCTGTCACGTATGTGCCTTTGAAGTTATTATCTAGGTGTTTGATATCTTTCGCAGCATCTAACGTTTTATTTCGATCATTGTCCGTGTCGATTGGAATCATCACGGCTTTCTTATCTTTAGAGACGAGTTTGTCTTCAACGTCTTTATTCTGGAAAGGCGAAATTGTGTCTTTAACACCCTTCGTATCTTCAATCTTATCTATATATTTCTTTATGTCTTTCTTGCTGTCATTATCGAGTTTCTTATCGAGTTCAATGACTGCACTGATACTTTTAGAATCCGCACCTACGTCCTTGAGTTTCTCGGTGTATTGTTGAGACGTCGTATCTTTAGGAGGTACGATGTTCCCATTGTCACTTGCGAGTTTGGATAGGTTAGGAGCGAAGAGTATCGCACAAGCCACTGCGATAATTACGATAATTGAAATTAGCCATCTGAATTTCAGTATCGTCTTCATAATATCCTCCTTATGTTTAAAATGAACATTGTAAATATACTACAGTAGTTGATAGTAGTCAACTAATATTTTAAAATATACATATTAAACCATAACCGAATAGCGTTTTAAACTAACATGATGTAATATTGAATCATTATCTAGGACCAAATATGTATATTCACATACGCAAAATCGCATTATAATAGAAAGTGGAGAGCTACTCGCTTTTAAAAATAGCGAAAGTGAAGATAGACGATAAAATTAAATGAGAAATGACTCTATTAAGAATATAATTAAAACAAGTCACGACGAATAGATCATTTGTGTTGAATCAATGTTTTATATGTTAAAATGATGAAATAATATGTCGAAAAGAAATAGAGGTGATGAGATGCGACAGTGTCCGAAATGTGGGCAAGAGGTGCCGAAAGATGCCGACCGATGTCCACACTGTAACTATGAAATGAATCAGCAGTCTAAGGGAGAAACGCGTAAGAAAGCGAATATCAAGGTGCGCAAGATCGTACCTTGGGGCATTGCAGGCTTTATCGTTATACTCTTAATCATCCTATTCTTTCTACTGCGTAACTTTAATTCACCGGAGTCGCAAAGCAATCTCTTGATTAACGCGATTGATAATAATGATACGCAGAAGTTGTCGACAATACTCAGTACGAAAGACAATAAAGTTGACGGAGCGCAAGCTGACGCTTACATAAAGTATATTAAAAAGAATGTCGGCATGAAGAAATTTAAATCTGAAGTGAATCAAAAGATTTCCGACCTTAATCATAGTGATAATCGAATTAAAGATCACGTCACTTCTAAAAATGGTGATGATTTACTTCAAATTACGAAAAATGGTCGTCGCTATCTCTTCTTCGACAACATGAACTTCACAGCACCATCGAAAGAAGCGATTGTGAAGCCGAAGATGGATGCGACATACAAGTTTAAAGCGAATGATCAACAGAAAACAGTAGAAGCGGATAAGAATAAATCGACATCCCTCGGTCGTTTTATCCCTGGTGATTATGAAATCGATGCGAAGAAACAGACAGAAACAGGCAAATTCCATGGCCGTTTGAAATTTAGTTTCGACGATAGTAATAAAGAAACGGTCAACGTCTCAGAAGATTTCAATGAAGCGTACATTGAACCGAAACTTGAAGGTGCGAGTCAATTGAATACAAGTTCAATCAAGATTCATATCAATGATCAAACTTATGATTATAAGAAAGGACAAGCTTATGGCCCATTCCCTCAATCTCAAGAGGTGAAAGTATCGGCTGAAGGCCAAGCGAAGAAGAAAACATTTAAGACGAATGAAACAACAGTGAAGACAGATAATATGAAGCCGCACACTTCAGTTTCATTGAAGTTCGATAATGATGCGATTGAGAAATACGTAGAGAAGAAAGAGAAAGAAGAAAGTAGTTTCAAAGATAAATTATCCCGTTTCTTCTTTAACTATGTGAATGCTTTTAATATGGCGACCGCCCAAAATGATTTTGGGCTGGTCTCCCAGTATTTAAAGAAAGACTCTACGAATTACAAATCGACACGACACGTAATTGAAAGCGACGCAACTATCAATGCGGAACGACCTCAAATTCTAGATGTCATTAAGAAAGGTCATACATTTTACGTAACTACCAATGAGCGTAAGACTGATGGCACGTATGGTCAGGTCGATTATGAACTCGAAGGCAATAGTAATGACGAGGATTTACAAATTGTGAAAAGCTCAGATTAATGATCTCACTCTGAAATAGTGCTTAATAACAAAGCTAAAGTGCTAGGAGTGAGGTCTTTTTTATATAGGTAGAAAGGTTTCAAGCGCGAAAGATTAGCGCTATAATGGTAACAATATTCTTTACTTGAGGAGATGAGCGTATGCAGTCTAAGAAAGGGAGCCAAGTACTTTATATTATTATCCTAGGTGCACTGACCGCAATTGGTGCCATGTCGATTGATATGTTTCTACCTGGATTACCTGAGGTTCAGCGTGATTTCAATACATCTGCGAGTAGTGCACAACTCACGCTCGGACTCTTTATGGTGGGACTCGCATTAGGTAACCTATTTGTTGGTCCGTTGTCAGATACATATGGTCGACGTCGTCCTTTAACGATAGCCATGCTTGTCTTTACGATAGCGAGTTTAGGTATCGTGTTCGCACCTAATATTTGGGTGATGATAGGGTTGCGCTTCATCCAAGGTCTCTGTGGTGGTGCTGGTGCGGTACTATCCAGATCTATCGCGAGTGATTTGTATCAAGGTCAAGCATTGACACAATTTATGTCGATGTTGATGCTCGTCAATGGTGTCGCGCCAGTCATCGCACCTGCATTAGGTGGTGTTATCATTACTGTTGCACATTGGCAGGTCGTCTTCATGGTGCTTGTCATCTTTGGTGTTTGTTTAACACTTGGTAGTTATATGCAAGTAGGTGAGACGCTTGAGGTGGAACAACGTGAGCCTTTAGCTTTGAAAAGCATCTTTGTAAGTTTCGGTCAATTATTAGCACAACCTCGATTCTTGATTCCGATGTTGATTCAAGGATTTACGTTCGTACTATTATTTAGTTATATTTCAGCTTCTTCATTTATTACGCAAGCAATCTATAGTTTATCTCCTTTACAGTTTAGTCTTGCGTTCGCTTTTGTTGGAATTACATTAATTGTAGTGACACAACTCACGAGCAAACTAGTGGTTTATATTAGCGAAGAACGATTATTACGTATTCTCACGCTCATACAACTTGTAGGTATCGTTGGAGTCAGTACCATTCTTATTGCACACTGGCACATTCTGCTACTTATTGTTGGATTTGTTGTCTTAGTATCTCCTGTGCCTGCCGTGGCGACTCTCTCATTTACGATCGCGATGGGTGAGGTGAAACGAGCGCGTGGCAGTGCGTCGAGCTTGTTGGGTCTAGTTCAGTATCTCTTTGGAGGCATCGTAACCCCATTAGTTGGTTTGAAGGGTGAGACGCACAGTGAACCGTATCTCATCATTATTATCGTTACAGGCGTGATATTAGTCGTACTTCAACTTTTATTCGTACGTGTCTTTCGCAGTCGAAATAGCTAACTTTGCGTAAAAGAAAAGCCATTCACCTTTTATAAAAATTAAATAGAATTCAAGGTATAATTGACAACCATTATCAATTACGTATAATTGAGAATAAGTATCAATTGTCGCGCAATTGGTGAAATTTAATGAAAAGAGGGAATGGAATGAAAAAGATTATACCTATTCTAATTGCATTTATCCTTGTGCTCTCGGCATGTGGAAATGGCGGTAAAGATAGTAGTTCGAAGGGAGACAAGCATGAAGTGAAACATGCGATGGGTACGACTGAAGTGCCGAAACATCCTAAACGAATCGTGGTGTTAACGCATGAAGGAACTGAAGCGCTTGTGGCAATGGGTGTGAAACCTGTAGGTGCAGTGAACTCATCTAATGGTGACCCTTGGTATCCGCACTTGAAAGATAAGTTCGATGGTATTAAGCCTGTAGGGGACGAGCTTAAGATTAATATGGAAGAAATTGCGAAGTTGAAACCGGATTTAATTATCGGTAATAAGTTTAGAGATGAAGCGCAATATAAGAAATTATCTAAGATTGCGCCAACGGTCTTCTCTAAAGAATTACGTGGTGACTGGAAAGACAACTTTAAATTGTATGCGAAAGCAATTAATAAAGAAGAGAAAGGTAAAGAAGTGCTTAAGGATTATGATGATCATGTGAAGAAAGTCAGTGATGAACTGGGTGACAAGAAGAATCAAACGGTATCGATGGTTCGTTTTATGCCGGGTGATGTGAGAATTTATCATCAGAAGACGTTTAGTGGTCAGATCTTGAAGGAGTTAGGTGTGAAGCGTCCTGAGGGTCAGGATAAGAATGACTTCGTTGAGAAAGGGTTGTCTAAAGAGCGAATTAAAGCGATGGATGGCGACTATCTGTTCTATTTCACTTATCAGGATGGTGATAAGAAGGTGACTCAGCTTGAGAAGGATTGGCTGAATGATCCTGAGTTTAAGAAGTTGAATGCGTCTAAGAAGGGGCATGTGTATAAGGTAAGTGATGATGTGTGGAATACGTCTGGTGGTGTGTTGTCGGCGAATCAAATGATCGATGAGCTGAAGGATAAGATGATGGAGAAGTAATTTGATGTATCATACTAATTGATGTTCGTAAGAACATAGTGTCTTGTACTAATTTGCAATACTGCGTATTGGGGTGGGAGCAACGGCTCGCGTTCTTAGGGGAGAAGCACAGAAATCTATGATTTCGT
>NZ_KV804756.1:0-123407 GCF_001811435.1 Staphylococcus sp. HMSC071G07 | reverse complement strand
TAGTTGAGTGTGGTCCCATAAGCAAGCGAAAGTTATAACATTGAAAAATGACTAATGTTTTAAACTCTATATCTGTATAGATGATCAATAGTTTAAAGGCTTGGGGGTAATTCTCAAGCCTTTTTATCATGTGCGGGAAGGCTATCTATCTCATCGCTGCAATTTAACAGTGTTTGCGAGTAGGATTTGGGCGAGTTGTTCGTAGGGTTCTTGGCAACCTTCTCGAATCCAGAAGTAAATGACGCCCATTTGACCGCCGAGTGAGTAGGTCACGAAATGTTTCTTGTTGATGATGTGGTTGCTGTAGTTGTCGAGTATGAGTTCGTATGTTTCTCGAGTAGCAGCGATATATTCTTGGAACAATGAGCGGTTAGGAAATTTAATCAGGATGGCGTGAAAGAATCGCAAGTTGCGTTTGATGTAGCGTAGGACTATTTTAAAAAACTGAAAGATGCAGTCTTGGTTTGATTTACCTTCAGCTACGGAATAGTAAAGTGCATTTAAGAGTCGTTTGTATTTTTGTAAATGATAGCTTTGGATTGAGTGTAACAGATCGTATTTGTCTAGGAAGTAATCGTAGAATGTGGAACGATTCACTTGGCTATAGGCGCAAATCATCTTAATTGTGATATTTTCGAAAGGATATTCTTCGAGCAAAGTTATAGTGTTGTGGATAATCTTATGTTTCGCCTTTTGCTTCATTTTATCACCTATATTTTATCAACTTTAATGTTACCCGACACATTTGTTTAAGATGTCGGTGTTTTTTTGGGATACACCTATCTATAATATATAAGGTGAATTTTAAAAGCAAATAGGAGGAAGTAATATGAAGAAATTGGTATTGATTAATGTCATTACTATCGTAGTGCTTGTCATTATTGGTATCGTTGGTTTCCACTTTTACCATCAAGCGACAAGCTTTGTAAGTACTGACAATGCCAAGGTAGACGGCAAGCAAATCAAGATTGCTGCGCCTGCATCTGGAGAAATTAAGTCACTTGACGCAAAAGAGAATGATAGCCTTAAGAAAGGTGATAAAGTAGCATCTATCGCAGCGAAAAGTGATAGTGGTGAATCACATGATATGGATATCAAGATGCCACAAGATGGTACAATCGTAAAGACTGATGCGACTAAAGGTGGCATGGCTCAAGCGGGTTCACCAATTGCTTATGCATATAATTTAGATGATTTATACGTTACAGCTAATGTAGATGAAACTGATGTGAAAGATGTTGAAGAAGGTAAAGATGTAGATATCTCTATCGATGGTGAGAAAGCGAAAGTGAAAGGTAAAGTCGACCAAGTAGGTAAGGCTACTGCTTCAAGCTTCTCAATGATGCCTTCATCAAATAGTGATGGTAACTACACGAAAGTAACGCAAGTTGTACCAGTTAAGATTAAATTAGATTCTAAACCGTCTAATAATATTGTTCCAGGAATGAACGCAGAAGTTAAAATCCATAAAAACTAAGGGGGTCTTTGAATGTCTACGGCCTTCATTATTATATATATTGTAATTGCGGTCATTCTGCTTGCGCTGATTAACTTTGCTGTGATTAAGAGAAAGAATGGCAAGAAGAAGGCGCAACTGGAACAATCCCAGCAATCAACTGGTGCTTCGAATGAAACTTATCAATCTAAATTTAGTATTAAAGATGACGCATCAGAAACATCTCGTGCTGAGAAGGCGCAACGTAGTGTGGCGGATGATCAAGAATCATCTGAAAGTACACGTCATGAAACGCATGATGACTCAGCGGAACGAGAAGCGCAGAATACTGGCCATGATGGCTATGCTGATGTGAATTCAGATCAAACAGGTTCAACTCAAGATGAAAACCATGAACCGATTAATCCTAATTCTGAAGAAGCAATTGTTAATGAGAAGTTAAAGGAAAAAGATAGTGCCTTTATGTTTGGTAAAGGTGCATCACAAGGTAAAGTCCTTGTTGCAATGGTCTTCGGTATGTTTATCGCTATTCTCAACCAAACGTTGTTGAACGTTGCTTTGCCGAAGATTAATACGGACTTTAATATTTCAGCGAATACAGGTCAATGGTTGATGACAGGATTCATGCTGGTCAACGGTATACTGATTCCGGTCAGTGCATTCTTGTTCAACAAATATTCTTACCGTAAATTATTCTTAATTGCGATGACCTTGTTTACACTTGGTTCACTTGTCTGTGGTATTTCTGGTTCCTTCACCGTAATGATGGTTGGACGTGTGCTTCAAGCCATCGGTGCAGGTATCTTGATGCCTTTAGGTACCAATGTCTTTATGACGATCTTCCCACCGCACAAACGTGGAGCGGCTATGGGTGTTCTAGGTATCGCGATGATCTTAGCACCAGCCATCGGTCCAACATTATCAGGTTATATTGTTGAGCATTACCACTGGAACGTGATGTTCTACGGTATGTTTATCGTTGGTATCATCTCTTTAGCCATTTCTTATGTTTGGTTCAGAGTTTACCAACAAACTACCAATCCGAAAGCCGATATTCCAGGTATCGTCTTCAGTACTATTGGCTTCGGTGCATTGTTATACGGCTTTAGTGAAGCGGGTAACAACACATGGAGTTCACCGCAAGTGGTGATTTCATTAATTATTGGTGTCATCTTTATCATTGCATTCTTTATTAGAGAGGTTACAATGCGCGTGCCAATGTTAAACATGGAAGTCTTGAAATTCTCTGGTTTCACACTTCCTACAGTCATTAACATGATCGTGATGATGAGTCTCTTCGGTGGTATGCTACTGTTACCACTTTACTTGCAAGACCTTAGAGATTTCACGCCAGTACAATCAGGACTATTACTGTTACCAGGGGCCCTTATCATGGGTGTCATGGGACCTGTAGCAGGTAAATTACTCGACACAATTGGTATCAAACCGTTAGCTATCGTAGGTACGGGAATCATGACGTACGCGACATGGGAGTTAGCTAAACTCGACATGAATACGAGCTACGCGAGCATTATGTTGATCTATATCATCCGTTCATTCGGTATGAGTTTCATCATGATGCCGATCATGACAGCAAGTATCAATGCGTTACCAGCTCGTTTGATTCCACACGGCAACGCGTTATCCAATACGTTACGTCAACTTGCAGGTTCTATCGGTACAGCCTTGCTTGTCACAGTGATGTCGACACAAACGACACAACATGTGGCTTCAGCGAGTCAGGATCTAGATAAGACTAATCCGTTTATTAAAGATAGATTGCAAGAGATGGCGCAACAATTAGGCGATGAACATATGGCGACACAACAAATTCTTCAATTTGTAAAACAACTCGCTTCTATTCAAGGTGTAGATAGTGCCTTTATCATCGCTACAATAATCAGTCTGATTGCCTTTATCCTCAGTTTCTTCCTTAAAGGCAAAGATCATTATATTTCTAAAGAAAATTGATGATAGAATGAGAAAATCCCTTCTTCCAACACTGAAATGACTCAGTGAAGTGAAGAAGGGATATTTTTAATAGTCAAAGACAATTAATGACGTGGACGACGATTTCTAAAGAACAAGCTGATAAATAGTAAGGCTAAACTGCATCCGAGCAAGATAAAGTTATTGTGAATCGCGTCCGCCTGTGTCAGAATATCGTCGGGTTTGAAGCTAAGATATGCAGAACTCATCTCAGTTGCGGCTTTCTTCGCGACATGATCGATTAAGTAAGCAAAGCCAAATGTCATGAGCATTAGAATCACCACAACGATGAAATTGACAATCTTTAAGACAGTTCGATTAAACAGAATCGTAAAGAATGTCAAGATGAGACTGAGTATGCATATTCCAAAGAACACTTCAAAGGCAATGACGAGTTGATCCAACTGATGTTGAATCTTATCGATATCTCCAACATTAATAGGTAACTTTTTCAATTCTTCAAGTTTATCGGAAAAGGTTGAGAATTGATGGAAATTCACCAATTGATTAAGTAATTTAACTTTAAAGATAGGTTCTTTCCACATGCTATATCCTGCGATAGCGGTTAAGATGAGCACGATGATATGTATGATTAAACTCACCCATGATCTGCGTTTCTTTCCGTAACGACGCCCTCTATGAAGTTCTTCATGCGAGAGGGTGCGGTCGAAGTTCTGATGATAAGCCTGACGATTATTCATACTCGGCTCCTTTCTTAGTGAACTAGATAGTTGATGTTGACTTAGTTAGTATTATAGCGCAAGTAGATTGCGGAATGCATGTATTTTTACTAACAGGTTAGTGCCAAATTAGCACCTAACTCGGCCATTAAAGTTAGTGCGCGTTGAGCTGGTTGAAGACATGTTGCCGCCCATATGCTTGGTAATAGTCTGTGAGTAGTTGTAAATAGTGATCAGAGGTAGGGTCAGCTTGCTTCAACTCTTGAGTGAGCTGATTGTATTGTGTTTGATGCTCACGGGTAGTCTCTTCTAACCGTGTTTGAAAGGTCGTGAGGTCTGTTGTCGATTGAAGTTGATTCTGAACTTTATCTACAGTTAAACGACGACCTTGCAAGATTGCGATTTGCTTTGTGCGTCGTAATAAATCTATCGCAGGGCCATTGACGATCCATGATTTCGTCTCGTTGAGTTCACTCAATTGTGTTTTAATCTCATCCATTTCGTCATAAAGTGTGAGTTGTATTTGATTGAGACTATTGTCAGCCATTTATGTCACCTCATTTCGGAATGTTGAGTCGATGACCAATTTGTTTCGGCCACTGAATCTTCGGTTGAGATTTATAGTAAGCGCGGAGCTGTTGTAAATAACTTTCTGGAAAAGGCGCTGTCCGTTCGATTTGACGATTGATACCAATCATCATCGTTTCGTTCGTTGCGGCAAGCGTTCCATCTTCCTTATATAGCAAGAGTACGAAATGAATCCGTTTCATATCAAAGTTGTAAATCCAAACTTGGACATCGAAGGGCTCATCTTCAGTAAGTTGTGCTAAATAGGCAGTATGTTCTTCAGCCGTAAACAGCGTGTATTGATAGTCGTCGCGTTCTTCAAGTGAGAGACCGTGCGAGTAATTGAAATCATTAATAATTTGACTGAATATCACATTGTAATACGCATCATGCATATGATGATTATGGTCGATATAGTCTTGTGGTACCGTTTGGTGTACCGTAAAAGGTTGTTGTGTCATTTATTTCACCTCAATTGAGTCTATTGTGTAAGTAGGATAGAGCATTCTTCAATTCCTTAAGTAATATTTTTATGTAGGTAATGTTTTATCTAATGAATGTCTTCAATTGCAATTTAATAAGCATTTGAGGCATCGGGTCTAAGAATATAGAACGTGCTTCAACGCACTTCCATTTTACCATCAACCTCAGACACATAGAGATAACGCTACATAGTACACATATTATAATAATTTCGTGGTAAAATGAAAGAAATGACTCGAGGTGAGACCATGACGTTATCCATTTATTACCAGTGTGACGCGATGCCATTACAAGTTACGAATGACGTCAATCATATTCCTGATGAAGCGCAATTTGTCTGGTATGATTTCGCTCAACCGACTGCTTCGGAGAACCATATACTGGAATCGCATTTTAACTTTAATAAACTTGAAATTGATGATACAGTGAATGGGACACCACGGGCGAAATTTAAGGCTTATGATACTTATCAATACATGGTCTTACATAGCATTGACGTAGAGACGTATGCACCGCGAGCATTAAACGTCTATACCAAGGGGCGAGCACTCGTTACTTATCATCATCATGAGATAGAGAGTGTGACGCAGGTGCTCAAAGATCTTCAATCTACTGAGAGAGATTTGGATAATCAACAAGTTGCATTGCATCTGCTCGATGACATGGTGGATCGCTACTTTGAACCTGTTTACCATATTGAGGATAGGGTTTATCACTTTGAGGAGACGCATGTCGATGATACGTCGAATCAGAAACTGATGGATCGGGTCTTTCAACTACGGTCGACGATGATTAAGCTGAAGCGGATTGTGTATCCGATGCGTGAGTTAGTCGATACGGTAATGAGAGATGCCGATTTCGGTGATACAGAACGTAAGCAACTCTATATTCAACATGTTAATGACCATCTGATTAAGCAACGCAACATTCTGCAGTTAGCTCAAGAGATGACGGACGAAATTCGTGCGAACTATGAGTCATATACCTCGTTTAAGATGAACAGCGTGATGCAAGTCTTAACGCTTGTATCTGTGATCTTCTTGCCATTGACGTTGATCACTGGTATTTACGGGATGAACTTTACTTATATGCCAGAACTCAAGTGGCATTATAGTTATTTCGTCGTCTTAGGTGTGATGTTGTTAATTGCAGTAGGCTTTGTGATTTATTTTAAAAAGAAAAAGTGGTTCTAGAGATAAGCCTGTAGCCTGTGTGAAATGAAACTATGATAACTAGAGGGAAAGTAGGGCAATTATGAGTGATTTGAAGAGAGAACAACGTAAAAATGAGCATGTGGAGATAGCGATGGCACAACAAGATCAGCCTGTGTCGGACTTTGATAAGATTCGATTTGTGCACCATTCTATTCCATCTATCGACGTGGAGGATGTCGATTTAGCTACGCATTTCGGTGACTTCAAGCTCTCTTCCCCCTTATATATCAATGCGATGACAGGTGGAAGCGAGTGGACGAAACAAATTAATGAGAAGCTTGCACGTGTGGCGCGAGAAACAGGTTTAGCGATGGCAGTAGGTTCGACACATGCAGCTTTGCGTAATCCTGATATGGCGCCGTCTTTCAAAGTCGTTCGCGAAGTGAATCCAGAAGGTGTCATCTTTAGTAACGTGGGTGCCGATGTGCCAGTGGAGAAAGCAGTGGAATCCGTGCGAATGTTAGATGCGCAAGCTTTACAAATTCACGTCAATGCGCCGCAAGAACTCGTGATGCCTGAAGGGAATCGAACGTTCTCTACATGGATAGAGAATGTTAAGGCTATCGTTGAAACGGTAGATGTCCCTGTCATTATTAAAGAAGTCGGCTTTGGCATGAGCAAAGAGACGTTGAAACAGTTGTATGAAGTTGGTGTGCGCTATGTAGACGTGAGTGGTCGTGGCGGAACCAACTTTGTAGATATTGAGAATGAACGTCGTGATCTTAAAGATATGAGTTATTTATCTAATTGGGGGCAGTCGACAGTAGAATCCTTACTTGAAAGTACAGGATATCAGAACTCGATGAATATCCTTGCAAGTGGGGGTGTACGTACACCTCTTGATGTCGTGAAATCTTTGGCATTAGGAGCACGAGCAGTTGGGATGTCTCGACCATTTTTAAATCAAGTGGAAGAACATGGCGTGGATGGTGCGATTGAGTACGTGAATGCTTTCCATCAACACATGAAGAAGATTATGACCATGTTGGATGCGCGCACGGTAGATGCATTGGCGCATGCGGATAAAGTATTGAGTCCAGATTTATTAACGTGGATCGAACAACGTGATTTGAAACTGTAGTAGTTGAGTTGACTATTGAAGCAGTATAAAAAGGAAGGTGACAACGTTACGAGGTGTTGTCACCTTCCTTTTATGCATTTTACCGAAATTATGGAACGTTTAATGCACGAGATTGATGAAGCCCATGATAATCGGCATAGCGAGTAGGTCAATCAAGAACGCGCCGACAATCGGAACGACGAGATAAGCTTTCGGAGACGCGCCAAATTTCTTGGTAATTACGTCTAAGTTCGCCATCGCATTCGGTGTCGCACCAAGTCCATGACCGATGAAGCCACCGATCATAACTGCTGCATCATAATCTTTACCTAATCCTCTAAAGACGACAAAGATAGAGAAGAGTATGATAAAGATGACTTGAACTGCAACGATGACGATGAGTGGAATCGCTAAGTGATAAATCTCTGTGAGCTTGATACTCATTAAGGCAATCGATAGGAAGAGACCGAGTGAAATATCACTGATGTAGTTCACTATCTTCATATCGATGAGTTCGAAATTACCAAATTCGGAAATGTTACGTACGATGACGGCAATAATCATTGAACCTACGTAAACAGGTAAGCTCTGTCCTGTATACTTCGTAAATAAATCTCCGAGATAAGAACCAATCGCCATACATACTGCCACGACTGCGAATTGGACGAAGAAGACGTTTGTCGTTGACATTTTCGCGTGTAATTTCTCATTGTAGTCTACTTCACTGTAGTCTTTCGTTGTTTCTTCAGCATGTTTCGGTTTCAAATTATAACGATTAATTAAGAATTTAACGACAGGACCACCGATGAGTCCACCGGCTACGAGACCGAGTGTAGCAGCGGCAAGCGCAGCTGTAACGGCATTGTCTATACCCATTTCTTGAATCGTTTGACTGTATGCAAGGGCATTACCGTGACCGCCTTCCATAGACATGGAACCCGCAGTTAAACCGAGTAAACCTGGTATATGTAAGACTTTTGCTAAACCTACACTAATAAAGTTCTGACAAAGTGCCATAATACCACAGAAGATAAAGTATAAGATGAGAACTTTGCCACCTAAGCGTAGTAATTTCAGTGATGCCCCAAGACCGATCGTCGTGAAGAAGGCCATCATAAAGAAGTTTTGGATAAAATCTGAATCTAATTTAATTGTGACGATATCTAAAGATTGTAGTATTGCGACAACGATTGCGAAGATAAGTCCACCGATAACGGGTGCCGGGATACACAATCGCTGTAAGATTGAAACATGATTAACGATAAAGACGCCGAGTAAGAATAATAATGCGGCAAGCGCAAGTGTTGTAATCGCATCTAATTCGATCATGATTCATTCCCCCTTTATATTAAATGTGTAGGTTAAGGTAGGGACAGTGCATGATATTGATACTAGATATGTAAGTGATAAAACGCAGCTTCTTTGGAGATGTTTGTTCTAGTCGGTGTGTAGCGCTTTAGAGTTAAGTCAATGAGTTGTATATCATCGCATGTCTAATCACCTTAAGGCTACGGAATTCAATACTAGAAACATAGTATGTAAGAAAAGTAAGGGCTTACAAAAACCCATAATAACTATTATACATATATTAATCATATAAATCTACTTTTGGTTATAATATTAAAAATATCTTTATAATGTGAATTTTTATGTCAAGACGTATAAGTAGTGGGTGGAATGGTAGGCAAGACGATGTTAAAACCATAGAGCTGACAAGTTACGGTAGGTGAAATGGAGATCCAATAATAGCGATAGAGTCGAGCTTATGTTAACACTTTTATTTACAACAAAAGTGATACTACCTTGAATAAGATAACGGTAGTATCACTCGAGTTTGGCTAGCAACGCATCTCTCTTACATCCAAGTTTCGTCAGGGTTCATCATGTCTGACTTGCGCATACGAGACACGAAAGGATTACCTTTAACAGTGAAGCGCAAAGGTTTCTCAGTCCATTCGCCTTTATTTGGAATACCAATGCGTGCATCTTCAACAATATCACGTGGATGCTTGCGATGTTTGATATCAATCTTTAAGCGACCTTCGTTTAATCTTGAGCTATCTAAGCGACGTGGAACATTGAAAGCTTTCGTCCATTTACCTGGACCATTTGTCAATTCATATCCGTCTTTATTGCGATTTTCACGCATGCGTTCTATCCCTTGTTCGGGTTCGACTGCTCGAATCAAGACCCCTTCTGGCACGCCTTCAGTACGAGTGACGAAGTTAATGAGCAGATGCGTGTGCATGACGTGAGCGTAAATGGTGCCACCTAATTTGTAGAGTGATTCAACTTTAGGTGTACGATTACCTTTGAAACCGTGAGCAGCCTGGTCTTGAAAGCCAAGATATGCCTCAGTTTCAACGATGTAGCCTGTATAAGTTTGGTCGTCATCCTCATAAATCACTTGCACACCTAATAAATCTTTAGCCGTTTGAATCGTTTCGTTGTTTATAAAGTCCATATTACGAACCTCTCTTTAAACGTATTTATTTTAAAAATTTTAAATTAATGGTTAAAAAGTTTGTTGGTTAATGGTAATATAATGTTGCGCTAGAAGTCAATTTAATGATTTGTAGAGATAAACATCATGAGGAGTTGAGTTATATGACACCTTCTACTACTTTTGGCGAAGCATTCTATCTATACTGGAAGAACGCTTTTAATTTTAAAGGTCGGGCGAGACGTAGTGAATTCTGGTGGATGGTACTATGGAAATTTATTTTTATAGCACCTGTACTTATCATTAGTATATTTTGGTTAGTAACGTTTTTTTGCGCATTAATAGTAAGTTTACTTACTTGGAGTTTGGATCCTTTAGAAAGCACAAAATATTTTTTAAATATACTCCTATATTACAGTATATTTATTAGTGTCATTACGTTTATACCTTCAGCCAGTCTAACTATTAGACGTTGTCATGATACAGGGTTACGAACTATAATCCCCATTATCTTATATAGTTTATACTTGCTAATTTACATATCTTCACAAGGAACCATTATAATATTAAATATTTCAAATGTGTGGAAGGTGAATCCTTATATTTCTATCGGATCGTTTATAGTATTATGTATTTATATATATTTCATAGTCATCGTTTCACTAGATAGTAAGAAAGGATGCAACAAATACGGTGAAAGTCCGAAGTATCCTTCATCTCAATATGAAGATGAGGATAAAATAAGATTAATTTAATAAAAATTATAATCTGAAAAGGAGATGGTACCTTGAATAAAACTGTAGGCTTTGGCCAAGCATTTAAAAACTTTTGGAAGAATTATGCTAACTTTAAAGGACGCGCAAGAAGAAGCGAATACTGGTGGATGATGTTATGGCATCTCATATTTTCATTGCCACTTATATTCGTTGTTTTCATCGGAACTATATTTCTGGGATTAGGAGCAGCAGAGAATACTGATGATGCGAGTGCTGGATTACTAGTCATTGGGCTACTGCTCTTTTTCATTGCAGGTATATATGGTCTCATCTATTTTCTAGCAACTTTGGTGCCTTATTTAAGTTTATTAGTACGACGATTCCATGATGCAGGACGCGGTACAGTACTTCCAATGATAATTTTCATTATTAGTGTAGTTTTGAGTATTTTTATACAAGTATATGGAAATCTTTCTGGACCAGATTTAACTTTAGACTACATTATAGTTCTAATGATTGTGTCTGTTATTAGTCTTGCTATGGGTGTCTACACGATTGTCATTGCTTGTTTAGATAGTAAAAGAGGCCGTAATCCATATGGTGAAAGTAAGAAATATCCTTCTGAATTATATGGAGATGAATCGAAAGTTACAGTATTTTAAGTAGATATTTAAATTCGTAAAGGAGCGAAAAATTCTATGAGATTTGGGCAAGCTTTCAAAAGTTATTGGAAGAATTATGCTAATTTCAAAGGACGTGCACGATCCAGTGAAGTCTGGTGGATGGCACTGTGGAACTTTTTGATACTCTTACCAATTATTTTGTACTTTATTCTATGGCCTATTGCATTTATCGTTACCATATCAACGATTAATGAATCATTAATATGGATTTTAATCGATACATTTGGCGCAGTGGTAGCGTATGTACTTATGTATATCACTGTCACCTTTATTCCTAATTTAAGCTTACTTTTACGACGTTTTCATGACATAGGGCAACGTGGTATTGTACCGATAAGTCTTTTTGCGATTACATTTATTTTAAATTCTGCATTATTTCTTTATATAGGCGGTTCAGGTTTGTTTAGTTTACATGCTTATAGCACGACTTCAATCGCGGAAAGTGGGACTATCTCTTTGGTAGTCGATATTCTTGGTATGATTGCCCAATGTTTAAGTTTCATTATGTTTATTTATTTTATCATCATTGCTTGTTTAGATAGTAAAAAGGGACGTAATAAATACGGTGAAAGCACGAAATATCCATCGGCACAATATGGAGACGACTCGAAATTAAGTATCTTCTAGTTAGCAATCCTGAAATGTTAGATTTTTCATTGATTATTTTAAAAAATGGAGAGTCTAGGGTTTCAGGATTGTTGTATATGATAAGAAAGCGCTTTATAAGTTCAATATATAGAAAAATTGCATACTAAAATTTGCATGTTCGCCTAGAATTAAATTTGACTAAATTGTTACAATATAGTTAAAGGTAAGTAAAATAAATCTGACAATTAAATACTGAAGATAAAGAGAAGTTTCAGAAGATGTTTGAAGAGTTTGATTGAAAGGAAGTAAGGTTATGTTTGCTGAAATTGAACACCAACGTGATGGCTTAGATTTGATCAAGATCAACAACGAGGAAACGAAGATTGTCTTTACGAATTACGGTGCACGTATTGTGTCATGGAAATACGATGACAACAATATCGTGCTAGGGAATGTCGTCGAAGCGGATGAATTCTATCGAGAGAATCCATTCAAATTTGGTGCTACTGTAGGTCGCTATGGTGGCCGTATTGAGAATGGTCAGTTTCAACTGAACGATACGACTTACCAACTCGAGCAGAATGATGGAGCACATCATTTACATGGTGGTATGAACGGTTTGGATACACGCTTTTTCGACTATGACATTCAAGAGGAAGCCAACCGCGTAAAGATTATCTTTACGACGCAACTTCGTAGTGAAGAAGATGGGTATCCAGGAGATATGGATATTCAAGTCATCCATACGTATGATATGGAACATCGATGGTCAGTAGAGTACAAAGCAACTTCGACTGAACGTACATTATTTAATCCTATTAATCATGTCTATTTCAATTTAAATCGAGATAATAACGTGATTGATAATCATTATCTTGTGAGCGATAAATTGAACATGTATCCGTTAAATAAAGAACGTTTAGTTCAATCTACGCAACCCATTGATTTAACGAAAGAATTCCATACGTCACGCATTCAACTAGATGATATCTTTAATTGTGGTGGCGCGAATATTTGTGATCAGATTAATCAGTTCGGTGGTTTAGATCATCCCTTCGCTCCAGAAGAAGGTCGGATGACAATAGAGAATAATAACTTTTCTTTAGAAGTAGAAACAGATATGCCGAATATCGTAGTTTATACTTTAAATGACAGTAAAGATTGGCACAGTAGTTTCAATATCTATAAGCCGCATTCAGGTTTCACATTAGAAACGCAATGTTTACCTAACGATATTAATATTTTTGGTGAGGAAGCTAAAAGTATTTTAGAAGCAGAGCAACCATTTTACTCAAAAACGTCATATCGTATTACAAAAAAGTAAGGTTTCGTCTAGGACTTTCACACATTCTCATGTACAATAAAGGTAAAATAACGCATGGTAAAGGGGAAGCATAATGGATTCGAAACAACTGAAATTGAGCACATTTGACGATGCTTTGAATCACATTCACGACAATATGGTGTTGGGCATTGGCTCTGGGTCAACGATAGAGCTGCTCGTGCCTAAGATTGCGGACAAAGTTGAGCGTGAAGGTTTAGATCTCATAGGCGTTTGTACGTCGAATAAGACGGCTTATATCGCGAAAGAACGCGGTTTGAAGATCGTGGATGTCAATGATGTCGACCATGTCGATGTCGCGATTGATGGCGCAGACGAAATCGATGGTCATCTCAATCTGATTAAAGGTGGCGGGGGCGCTTTATTTAGAGAGAAAGTGATCGATTCAATGGCGCGTAAATTCATCGTCGTAGCGGATGAATCAAAGACAGTCGATTACTTAGGACAGACGTTTAAGCTGCCCGTTGAGGTGGACAAATTTAACTGGCTCTTGATAGCGAAAAGAATTGAGAAAGATAAGAATGTCAAAGCAATTCGTCGAATGGCTGATGATGTGCCATTTATTACAGATAATGGGAATTACATTCTCGACTTAGTGCTTTATGACAAGATTAACCCTTATGAAATGCATGAGTATCTTATCCATTTGATTGGTGTGTTGGAAACAGGCTACTTCTTGGATACGGCAGAAGAGGCTATTGTCGGTACACAAGATGGTGTGAAGATACAGTATAAAGATGAATAAATAGAAGAAAAGCACTCAACTCGAAATCATGGGTTGAGTGCTTTCGTATGCTTCAAATGTGTGATTAACGGCGATGATCATGTTCGTTCTTTAAGTTAAAAGATGTACGTTCACCGTGTGTGTCTGTTGTGCTTTCAGCCTTATCTTGGTCAGTTCTATCTTTATCAGTTGAACGTTGAATCGTATCTTCACTGTGTTCCACTGAAGCTTGTGCACGTTCGAGTGCATCTGAATCAGTTGAAGTAGCGGCGTCATCTGACTTGTGCGATTCAGACGTTGCTGCTTTCTCTTGTGTTTTTGTTTCTTGCGACTGTTCTTGAGCTGATGCGTCTTTATTGTTTTGTTCTTTGTTAGCTTTTGTTGATACAGCGCCAGCAGTTGCGACGCCAGCGGTTGTAGTCTTAGCTTGGTCATTACCTGAAGTTGTCTTATCTTTTTTGTCAGTAGTAGACGATGCTTTCTTGTGTTTAGCGCTCGCCTTTTTACGAGCATCAGCTGTTTCTAAGTCACTGTCTTCATTTAAATGATCCATGTAATTGTTGGCTTCGACTTCGTCTAAACTTTTACGTGTGAAGAGATAAGTCACACCACGAATGATTAACGTTAAGAGAATATATCCTGCAGCCACAACTGTAGTAGCTAACGCGATCACTTTCATGGCGAAGACGTTGCCTAACTCTTCGTTGAATAGAAAGACGAGGCCAAAGGACATCGCTGCGTGGAATAGCGTTGCAATATAAATCGTGCGACCTTTCGTAGCTCTGATGAGTTCACCTACTAACATACTGAAAGCAAAGGCATAGAGTATGCTATAAAGCGTGTAAGTGAAACTGAATTCTAAGTGCACGTTAACGATGGCGTAAATAATACCAACCACGATAGACGCAAAGAATGTATTGAGTTTCGTTTCTAAAACGTTCTGTAAATAAGAACGGAAGCCAAGTTCGATGATAAAGGCCATAATCAATTGACCGATTAATACCGAAGTGACGGATACAGATAAGTCATCTCCTTGAAGAAGGATAAAGCTATCTGCGAACACGTTGAAACTGACCATGCATAAGATAAAGATGAGTACAGGGAGTATCAACGCGAGAATCATGCGTTCGATTACTTTAAAGCTCAAAGTAAATTTCATGCTTTGTAGTTGTATTTGTCGATGTTTAAAAATAATTATACAAATGATTGCTGCCACGAGTGGTGCAATGGAACGGATATCAAATAAATAGCGCTTCACATGGATGGCGCGTTGGAAATCGCCGAGAATCATATGGAGCACTTCTGTAATAATAAAGAAGATGAAGACCATCATTGCCCACTGGAATCCCGATATTCGTGTCTGTTTCATTATGTACCCTCCAATAAGGTGTTCAAAAAAATTCATTTATTGTTAATTATACATAACAGTGCGTTTTAAATAAAACAGAATAGCGAATTTATCATTGAAATGTAATAGTGTTAACAAAATTTTACCTAAATGAAATATTTAGGGAACGGGAGATTAAAAGACGGTTATCACGGTCGTTCTTTGCATAAATAGTGGCTGGGTTTAGTCACCTTGAAGACGGGAAATTAGAAATTGTAAATACAATGGTGTAAGCGTATACTGAGAGATGTAAAGATTAAAAGGGGGAGCATTATGTATAAAGAACCACAAAAAGATCTTTGGACAGGTCGTTTAGACAGTGAAACGAACCCGAGACAGTTCCGTCATTTCCAAACAGTGAACTTTGGTAATCTGAAAGAAGATGCGCCATCATCTCAACGCAGTGGGGTTGGAATGATCGGTTACGCAGTAGATTATGGGGTTAAACTCAATAAAGGTCGTGTAGGTGCGAAAGAAGGTCCGAATGCGATTAAAGGTGCATTCGCTTCGCTACCGATGTTTGGCGACACTGAAGTTACGGATTACGGTAATGTTGAGCACGAAGATGATCGACCATTAGAAGAGACTCAACAAGAATTTGCGCAACTCGTTTCTCGTTCTATTCAACGTCATCGTCAGACATTCTTGCTCGGTGGCGGACACGATATTGCGTATGCTCAATATTTAGGAATCAGAGATGCGTATCCGGATGAATCAATAGGTGTGATTAACATTGATGCGCATTTCGATACACGAGAAGAGTCTGGTTCAACGTCTGGTACGAGCTTCAGACAGATCCTTGAACAAGATGATAATGCTGATTATTTCGTGCTTGGTATACAACAAAGTGCGAATACGCAAGGACTCTTTGATTACGCAGATGAGAAAGATGTCTCTTACGTCTTCGTAGACGAGCTGTTACATCAAGTTTCTCCTCCAGTTAAGGACAAGATTGAACGTTATATTCATGACCATGATGTGATTATGTTTACGATTTGTATGGATGTCATTGATAGTGCCTTTGCACCTGGTGTGAGTGCAGCGGCAGTATTAGGATTATATCCGCACATCGTATTAGAGTTAGCCAAACGCATCATTCCAAGCGATAAGGTGTCAACAATCAGCATTGCTGAAACGAATCCAACATATGATGTGGACAATCGTACGGCGAAGTTGACGGCGAATTTCTTCCATCACTTTATTAGATAATATAGTAAAAAAGGAGCAGAAATCATGTGGGGTTTCTGCTCCTTTTTTTGCATTTAGATGAAGTTAGCAGCGACGAATATTAAAATATCGCGCACTTATTAATAACTGTTGAGTGGAAGTGAGAAATAGCACCTTATGCTGTATTAATGATTCGCCCACTCTACGCTCATAGCTTTTATTCGATCTCATGCTGCAGATTCTTTCTACTATATATCCCAATATTCTTTACTATATCGAATAATTGATTTGACGTTATCTGAATGCTGACGTTTCTTCAAATAATTGATGTACAATGCTCGACTCATTTTAGGCTTAATCTCAAATGCATCTAAATCGCGTGCATTATAGGATTGATAGTACACGCGTGGGAGAACGGCGTAGCCCATGCCACGGTGTACGTAGTTCAGTGCAGTTTCGAAGCGGTCAGATTCCACAATAATATTGGGGTGAATCCCAATGCGTGTACAATAATCATCTAGATGTTTTCTTACTTGTGAACCTTTATTCGGTACGATGAGCGGCAAATTCTCAATCGATATCGACTGCTTACGTGGGAATTCATCTTTAGGTGTGAGCAAGACGTAAGATTCTTTGTAGAGCTGAATTGAGGCGATATGTTCATGCTTAATTTCTTCATTTGAAATCGCAACATGATGATTAAAGTTGAGCAAGCTGTCGGTCACTTCATTCATATCGTGAACCTCAGATATCATGTAGCGTTGATCTTGATATTCTGCGTGGTGACGTGCGAGCACTTGAGACATCCACTGACTCGTCGACTCTAGTAACGCAATTTTAATCTTGGGTGTATCACTCAAGTTCAAATCATACATTTTCTCCATCGTTTGTTTGTAATTCTGTACAAGCTTGATGGCGTGATGGTAGAACTGAATGCCTTTTTCTGTGATCTGAATTCGTTTCGTCGTTCGGTAAAATAAATCATAGCCAAGCCGTTCTTCCATTTTTTTAATCGTAGCAGTAAGAGAAGGTTGGCTAATATGTAAGAAATCAGCCGCTTTAGTAAAGCTATTATTATCAACGACTGCGATGAAATATTCTAATTGAAGAATTTTTATCATAAAGCACCTCTAAAGTATTTATAGTTTATGTTTATAAATAGTTAGTTTATTTATATTGGTAGTCTATATCTAACTGCGATATAATAAAAGCGTAACGCACTGAAAAATAAGTGAACGAGAAAAAGTGAATAGTTAGAAATTTATGAATTTGTACTCGTCGCTTATCATTTCACGCAACACGTTAATGTCACTAAGCATCAAGTTAACGCAGCAGGAGAGTGAGAGTTGAGTTGTCCGGTGATGACTTGAAAGCTTTCACTCACGGAACAAAGGGTTAATTACAATCAGATGAGGAGTGTATATCATGAGAAAGATTCAAGCAAAGAAAGGTTTAGACATCGAATGTAAAGATTGGGAACAAGAAGCAGTATTACGTATGTTATACAATAACTTAGACCCAGAGGTAGCTGAAAGACCAGAAGACTTAGTCGTATACGGTGGTATTGGTCGTGCAGCACGTAACTGGGAATCATTCGAAGCGATTGAAGAAACATTGAGAAACTTAGAGAAAGACGAAACAATGCTTGTTCAATCAGGTAAACCTGTCGCAGTCTTCAAGACACATGATGAAGCACCACGCGTATTAATCTCAAACTCAGTGCTCGTACCTGAATGGGCAAACTGGGATCATTTTAACGAATTAGATAAAAAAGGTTTAATGATGTATGGTCAAATGACTGCAGGTAGCTGGATTTACATCGGCTCTCAAGGTATCGTACAAGGTACTTACGAAACATTTGGCGAACTTGCTAACCAAAACTATGATGGTAAGTTAAACGGTACAATCACTTTAACTGCTGGTCTCGGCGGTATGGGCGGTGCGCAACCACTCGCTGTTACGATGAACGGTGGGGTAGTCATCGCTGTTGAAGTGGATGAAAGTCGTATCGACAAACGAATCAAGACACGTTACTGTGACGTGAAGACAGATAGCTTAGACGAAGCTTTACGTATGGCTCAAGAAGCGAAAGACAAAGGCGAACCACTTTCTATCGCTTTATTAGGTAACGCAGTAGATGTACACAAAGAAATCTTAGACCGTGACTTCCACATCGATATCATCACTGACCAAACGAGTGCGCATGACCCATTAAATGGTTATGTACCACAAGGTTACAGTGTTGAAGAAGCAAACAAATATCGTGAAGAAGATCCTAAGAGCTATGTGAAAGAATCTGAAGCATCTATGGCGAAACACGTGGAATACATGCTTGAATTCCAAAAACGTGGCGCTATCGCATTCGACTATGGTAACAACATCCGCCAAGTTGCATACAACAATGGCGTAGAGAATGCGTTCGACTTCCCTGGATTCGTTCCAGCATACATTCGTCCATTATTCTGTGAAGGTAAAGGACCTTTCCGTTTCGCTGCATTAAGTGGTGATCCTAAAGACATCGAACGTGCGGACGAAGAAATGAAGAAATTATTCCCTGAAGACGAGAAATTAAATCGTTGGTTAGACTTAGCTTCTGAAAAGATCGAATATCAAGGTTTACCATCTCGTATCGCATGGTTAGGTTACGGAGATCGTGCGAAGATGGGCTTAGCATTAAACCGCTTAGTTCGTGAAGGTGAAATCTCTGCACCAATCGTTATCGGACGTGACCATTTAGACTCTGGTTCAGTAGCAAGTCCAAACCGTGAAACTGAATCTATGAGAGACGGTTCAGACGCAGTAGGTGACTGGGCTGTACTTAACGCACTTATCAACACAGCTGCAGGTGGCTCATGGATTTCATTCCACCATGGTGGCGGTGTAGGTATGGGTTACTCTCTACACGCAGGTATGGTTATCGTAGCTGACGGTTCTGAGAAAGCAGAACGTCGTTTAGAACGCGTACTTACTACAGATCCGGGTATGGGTGTAGTACGTCACGCTGATGCTGGTTATGAAAAAGCTATCGAAGTGGCTAAAGAAAAAGGTATCCAAATACCAACAATTACTAACAAGGGTGATAAATAATGAACGACTTATTGATCCAAAATATCGGCCAATTACTTTTACCAAAGTCAACAGACAAACCGCTAAAAGGTAAAGAATTAGACGAGCTAGAAATTGTTGAAAATGGTACAGTCGTTGTCAAAGACGGCAAAGTTGTTTACTCAGGACCACACACTGACGAGTACGAAGCTGAGAAGACAATTGATGCGACAGGTAAAGTTGTATCTCCAGCACTCGTTGAAGCGCACACTCACTTAGTGCACGGAGGCTCTCGCGAACATGAAATGTCACTGAAACGCCAAGGTGTTTCTTACTTAGAAATCCTTGAGCAAGGTGGCGGTATCTTATCTACAGTTGAAGCTACACGTAACGCTTCAGAAGATGAACTGTTCAAGAAAGCTGAGAAAGATATCTTAACTATGGTAGAACACGGTGTGTTAACAATTGAATGTAAAAGTGGTTACGGCTTAGACAGAGAGAACGAATTGAAACAATTACGTGTCGCTCATCGCTTAGCTGACAAATATGGTTTAAGAATCAAACACACATTCTTAGGACCACACGCTGTGCCGAAAGATGCTGAATCTAACCAAGCATTCTTACAAGAGATGATTGATCTCTTACCAGAAATGAAAGAATACGCGGACTTCGCAGATATCTTCTGTGAAACAGATGTCTTCTCAGTAGAAGAATCTAGACGTTACATGCAAGCAGCGAAAGAACAAGGTTTCAAAGTAAAAATTCATGCTGATGAAATCGATCCATTAGGTGGCTTAGGCTTAGCAATCGACGAAGGTGCGATTTCAGGTGACCACCTCGTTGCTTCAAGTAACGAAGACAAAGCGAAGTTAAGCGACAGTGAAACAGTAGCAGTCTTATTACCAGGTACAACATTCTATCTTGGCAAAGAAGAATACGCAGACGCACGTGGCATGATCGACAACAATGGTGCCATTGCGATTGCGACAGACTTCAACCCAGGTAGTTGTGTAACAAACAACCTTCAACTCGTAATGTCTATCGCGGCATTGAAATTGAAATTAACGCCAAACGAAATTTGGAACGCGGTGACAGTCAACGCTGCGAAAGCTATTGATGCAGATGCAGGTACAATCAACGAAGGTGACACTGCAGATATCGTTGTATGGGATGCGCCAAACCATGAATATATTCCATACCACTACGGTATCAACCATGCACAATACGTGATTCAGAATGGTAAAATGATTGCTGACAACACATTTAGCATCGATGCTAAATAAGTTGAGAAAGTGACGACTTTCGACGAAAAAAGCAGTAGAATATAACACATGCTTGAGAATAGATGTGTAGAGGGACTTTCCAGGAGAAGGTCCCTCTGTTTTTATGCACTAAAAAAGTGCAATTGTATTTCGAATCTAACAAATATTTAGAAAATTGTGTTAGTATAGTATTATATTCAATAACACAAAGAGGAGAGGATAAGATGGTCCAATATCAAGATATCGTGCAATGGAGGAGAACGTTCCATCAATATCCCGAGCTATCTGAGAATGAATATGACACAACGCAACGTCTGAAACACATATTAGAGGAACATAATGTCCATGTGTTAGATTTGCCACTAAAAACCGGACTAGTTGCAGAAGTGGGTCACGGAGATTCATTTGTAGCTTTACGTACAGATATTGATGCGTTGCCTATACATGAACAAGTAACGCATGACTTTGCTTCACAGAATGAAGGTGTCATGCACGCATGCGGACATGATATTCATATGGCAACGATACTTGCAACAACGATGAAGTTGAAAGAGGTTGAAGATGAGTTGAATGGTAGAGTACGCATAATCTTTCAACCTGCTGAAGAACTAGGTTACGGCGCTTCTTATATTACTGAGACGAACGCGTTAGATGGGGTGAAAGCAGTACTTGGCTTCCATAACTATCCATCAATGAAAGTTGGAGAATATGCGATTAAGCCAGGTGTGTTGACTTCAGCTGTCGATCGCTTTGAATTTAAGATTAAGGGTAAAGGTGCACATGCTGCCAAACCTGAACAAGGCAATGACCCTGTAATTGTGCTCGGTCAACTGATCACGAGTATTCAATCTATCGTGAGTCGTAATTTATCCGCTTTCGATGATGCCGTGCTGACTATAGGTGAGGTTTCAAGTGGTAGTACATGGAACGTTATCGCTGATCAAGCCTACATGCAAGGTACAGTTCGTACCTTTGATGAGTCAGTGAGAACGAAGATCAAGCAACGCTTAAATACGATTGCTGATGGCTTAGCACAGACTTTCGATGTCGATATTGAGGTATCGTATGATTATCTACCTGGGGCTGTCGTGAACGACGATGATCTGACAGACCGAGCCGTTAGTGTAGCTAAAGAGGTCGGATATGACGTGACAATGCTGGATGAGCCGTTAACCATTGGTGAGGATTTCTCTGGCTATTCGAAACATTATCCGAGCGTCTTTGCATTGATTGGTTCACAAAGTGATTACGACTTGCACCATCCGAAATATGATCCGGATGAACGTATCTTCGAGTTAGCACCAGACTATTTCGTGACTTTAATACGTCAACTTTTAGACGAGTAAGGTGGTAAAATAGTTGGATTAAACATGTAGTTTGAATCAGCTCAACCGGTTAAAACAGATGTTATACGCCAACATCTGCGACCAATGCGATTGGGGATTGAGTCAGCCCAACTGGTTAAAACAGATGGGTGAGTTGGTAAAATCAGAGACGAGAATCAGTAGTTGCTAGGACGCAAAACAGTATCATAAAGCGTGCTGTCATGCTAGTTGTCATTTTCAATAAAAATCAAATATACCTTATCGCTTCATATTTGATGTATTAATCAAACTTAAACATGGGTAAATAGATAAAGAAATCATACTATGAAGGAGTGTTGATGATGGCAGCTCAAGATCCTAGAACGAAATTTTCAAGTGAGAAATATCCGAAACAAGAACAACCAGTACCTGGCTTACAAAGTAAACTCGAACCGAAACCGGATTGCGGTGAAACATCTTACCAAGGACATGGCCGACTCACTGATTACAAAATGTTAGTGACTGGCGGTGACTCAGCTATCGGTCGTGCAGCAGCGATTGCTTATGCGAAGGAAGGTGCGGATGTGGCAATCAACTACCTTCCAGCAGAACAAGAAGATGCCGAAGAAGTCAAATCCGTCATCGAACAAGCAGGGCGCAAAGCCGTCTTAATTCCTGGCGATGTTCGCGATGAGCAGTTTAATTATGATTTAGTCGAACAAGCGTATAACGAATTAGGCGGATTAGACAACGTGACACTTGTGGCAGGACACCAACAATATCACGATGATATTAAAGGGTTCTCTACTGAAGTTTTCACAGAGACATTTGAAACGAACGTGTATCCTATATTCTGGACGGTTCAAAAAGCCTTAGACTATCTTCAACCTGGTGCAACAATCACGACAACGTCTTCTATTCAAGGTTATAAACCGAATCCTATTTTACACGATTACGCAGCATCTAAAGCAGCCATTATATCCTTGACTAAAAGTATTTCAGAAGAATTGGCAGAAAAAGGCATTCGCGTGAACTGTGTGGCACCTGGTCCATTCTGGTCACCACTTCAAATCTCTGGTGGTCAACCACAATCTAAGATTCCAGAATTCGGTCAGAATTCATTGATGGGCCGTGCCGGTCAACCAGTTGAACTTTCTGGTATTTACGTTCATTTAGCATCTGAAGAAGCAAGCTACACAACTGGACAAGTTTATGGTGTAACAGGCGGCGCTCAAATCGATTAATACAACCTAGAAGCAATTTCATAATTTAAGAAGTACTTTGACATTCGTATCGGTATAGAAATGCATTCTGTATCGATACGTTTTTTATAAACAATGTAGGTGTAGAAGAAATTTGTTAGGAATGAGGGGATGTATGATGAAACAATTTTTAGCAGTGGAATTATCAAAGACTCAGAACTACAAGTTACTTACTGGAGGGATTATACCGCGACCAATTGCGTTTGTGACTACACATGATAAACAAGGAACGTTGAACGCGGCACCATTCAGTTTCTTTAACGCAGTATGTGCAGAACCACCCATGGTCATGATTTCTGTAGGTAGAAAGGATGGAGAACGTAAGGATACGACCTTAAATATTCTCGATAATGAGGAATTTGTCGTACATATTACTGACGAAGAGATTATTGAAGCCGTTAATACGACTGCCGCTTCCCATGCACGCTCAGTTAACGAACTGAACTTTACTGATCTAGAAGTTGTACCTTCAGAATCTGTGAAAGTGCCTGGAGTGAAACAGGCGAAGATTCGTTTAGAATGTCGTTTACATCAATTAATTCCATTAGGTGATGAAATCGAAGGTTCAGATTTAATTATTGGTGAGGTCGTTCACTATCACATTGATGATGATATTTATTACGATGATACTAAAATTGATGCGGAGAAACTCAATGCGATTGCACGGCTTTCTGGCTCAAATTATTCGAAATTAGGTGAACAGTTTACGATTGAACGACCAGAAAGCTAATGATTAGAAGCGGTTAGAAATTATATTCGAAGTTGAGGAGATAGTAGTGCTAAATACATTGTATTCTATAAGTTTGGAAGACAACTTGTAAATGATGTAGGCTTTCAACTATCCTATGGGTGAGTACACGCTATAGGAGGTTATGGTCGTGGAGAAGAGACATCCGTTGTACGGCTTACTTGTCATCTTATTAATCGTTTTTCTAGCTATAGGTTTTTTAACCCATATCTTATGGCTCACAACGCTACTAGCAGTAATGTGTTATCTTTTAATAATTTTCGTTGGATGGCAAGAAATAAGATCCAATATCGCCAATCATGTTATCAATGAACGTCTGGAATTAATTTATCTATGGTATGTGATATTAGAAATAATGATGGGGGCGATTTTTATTGGATTTTTATTTGTAATGTTTAAGCAGTATCAAGAGACTGTATCATTTATACTTCCATCAGCTATGTTAAATGCTTTTGCACTTCAATATTATTTAAAGATGGGTAATAATCATAAATCAGCGAAGAAAGTGGTTTCTCGTAAGATCGTGCGAAGATTATTACCTGTAGTCTTGGTTGGCAATCCGCTTTTAGTTCTTAGTAGTAGTTATATGATGAGTGTGGATTATACAATATTAGGAATAATTGGTTTACTACTTTGGCTTACCTTAATATTTAGTTCTTCAATTTTAGCCAACCGTTACGACATTAAGGAGTAAAGTGCTATGAACTTTAATAGTGTGATTAAATATTATGCTTTATGGAAGTTCGGAGTATGGATCATAGGTTTAGGCCTGTTGGGTTGTAGTGCTATTTTTCTACCGCGCAGTATATCTATCATAATAGCTATCGTGTTCTTGTTAAGTATGACGGCGCTAAACTTTATTAAAGTACGCTGGAACTTATCACAAGGTCACTTAAGGCTATCGAGCGGCTCAGCTTACATTTTACTTATCCTTACGTCAGTGCTTTATGGGCTGCTACTGGGATCATTTATCTATTATGTTGGAAGAGACGAAGACTCTCCAATACTCTATTTAACAGCGTTAGTTACTTTCGTTATTGTCATTTTCGAATATATTTTAAAGGTATCAGCAAATTTAAGTGATGTCATTCAGGTTAAAATGATTTCCAGTCAACAAGCGAAGCGCTGGTTAGGCTCAATATTAATCATCTTAGGAGCATCATTGATTGCTATCTTGATAGGGATATATTATACAAACTGGCCAACAATTACTATTAGCACAATAATCTTTGTTAGTTTCACATTTGTGCTCGTGTATTATTTACGTAAATATCAAGTGGAGGACTAATTAAAGCCATCCTCAAAGTCGTGCAGGAATTGAAGAAACACACAGCAATATAGTAATAATGAAGATAAATATTCACTTAGGATTGACGCAAGATATAAATTCATGTAATGTAAGATTAAATATTATATAGCTTATCAAGAGAAGTGGAGGGACTGGCCCGACGAAGCTTCGGCAGCATGGTCACGCGTGTGCCAATTCCAGTAGCAATGATTTGCTTGAAGATAAGGTTGATAACGAATTCAAAGCTCTTTTCTTCTTGTGAGAAAAGAGCTTTTTAAGTAGAAAGAGGAAGTGAGATGTAAATGGATAACGGGCAGAAAGGAAGTTTATGGGCCTTATCCCCACTCATATTATTTATCGTGCTCTTCTTAGGAGTCGGAATAGCGACAGGTGACTTTACGATTATGCCACTCAACGTAGCAGTCATTGTCGCTGCAATATTTGGATTAATCATCCATCGTAAAGTGCCTTTTAATAAAAAAGTGGAAGTGTTCACGAAAGGGGCAGGACATTCAAATATCTTATTGATGGTGCTCATCTATTTACTTGCAGGTGCATTTTCACAAGCAACGGAAGATATGGGCGGTGTGAAATCGACGGTTAATCTAGGTCTAACACTCATACCTGAGAACCTCTTGATTGTAGGACTGTTCGTCATCTGCATGTTCGTCTCTATCTCAATGGGTACATCCGTAGGCACAGTTGCTGCGATTGCTCCGGTAGGATTCGGTTTAACGCAAGCGACAGATGTCTCAGCAGCGATCACTATGGCCACTGTCGTAGGTGGTGCAATGTTTGGTGACAACCTATCCATGATTTCAGATACGACAATTGCTGCAGTACGTACCCAACATACAAATATGAAAGATAAATTCCGAGTTAACTTCAAGATTGTCTTGCCGGGTGCTATTTTGACGATGATTATTCTCTGGTGGATGACGCGTGGTGTACATCTTGCGCATACAGGTAGCTATCACTACGATTTAGTTAAAGTCATTCCTTATGTTCTCGTACTCATCCTTGCTCTCGTTGGTCTGAACGTGATCGTCGTACTCATCGGCGGTACTGTACTTTCAGCCGCGATTGGACTGATTGACGGTTCCTACTCTTGGGTAGGCTTGTTAAAATCCCTGGCCAAAGGTATCGAAAGTATGGAAGATATTGCGATTCTTGCACTGTTGATTGGTGGTTTAGTAGCGATTATTGAATATTACGGCGGAATTCAGTGGTTGCTCAACTTTGTGCGCAGTAAAGTGAAATCGAAACGTGGCGCAGAGTATGGGATTGCGACGCTTGTGAGTGCTGCAGACATTTCCACTGCAAATAACACGATTTCTATCTTGATGTCTGGACCGCTAGCGAAAGATATCGCAGACGAATACGGACTAGATCCACGCAAATCAGCGAGTATTTTAGATATTTTCGGTGGATGTTTCCAAGGACTACTACCTTACAGTCCACAGTTAATCGCAGCTGCCGGAGTAGCAAGCATTTCGCCCGTTGCTCTCGTACCATATTGTATTTATCCGATACTACTCGGCGTTTGTGGCTTACTTGCCATTTTCTTCAAATTTCCAAAGTTAAAAGAACGTCATTAATGAGTGAGAAACACTGGTAGGACATTCATGTGTCTTATCAGTGTTTGTTTATAGTTAGCGTGATTTTACTACGGTGTCTTTTACCGTTAACATTGACGGCATTTTAACATTAAAGGTAAAATGAATAAGTTGAGACATTTATGGAACTAGCTTAGATAATTGTTGTTACTAAGCAAATTAAGTTAAAATGATTGTGATGGAAGGTGGGTGACAATAGTGGCACAGTATAACGTTGAGAATGAATATGTAGAAATTGAAATTGAACGTATATTTAAAGTGGATCCAGCACTAGTATATCAAGCCTGGATAGACAAAGATTTCTTAAAACACTGGTTCATGACAACCGAACGCACAAATAAGAAGCTAGAAGTGCAGCCTGAAGTCGAAGGGCGCTACGAAGTGGTAGATGTCAGAAAAGGAAAAACAAATCGTGTCGTAGGTTCCTACGTCGCTCTAGAAGAGAACGCTTGGATTGAAATGACAATTGGTATGCCTGACATCAGTGATTCAGAAGATAATATCACAGTGGAATTCCTAGAACGCGAACCAGGCAAGACCCATATGATCTTTACTTACACAGCCTACGTACCGAAAGAACGTCGCTTAACGACACTTGAATACAAACAACTTAAGAAAGAATATCACGATTCAACAGCACATGGTTTTGAAAACATGTTCGACCGTTTACACGAAGTATTAGCTGAGTACGAATCCGAAGAAGAATAATATATTAGAGAAGCCAATCTATGATTCACGGAAGTCATAGGTTGGCTTTTTATGTTGTTATGAAGGTGCCGAGCATAGAGGTTTCAGTTTTACGATTTTTCTGTTCAACATTGAGAACGAATGCGAGGAGAATATTTTATTTGAACTGTCCGTTATCAAGCAAGATTACGGAATTATTTAAGCCCACATTAAGATCGGATATAAGCTGAATAGGCACAAAATGATTAAAATATATACTTTATTAGAAACGCTAATGTAAAGATTAAAAGATGCGCTATAATTCCTCGAAACACTTAAATTAAAACAAACAGAAGAGAATGTGTAAGTATGTGTGGATAAGAATTTAACTTTATGACAAGGTAATAAAGAATAAAGTACTCTAGCAATACAAGTAAGGTGGGGCGACTCTTGAGGGAACAAGGGCGTTTCGAAAATCCATTCATAACGCGCATCAAGCGTTATGAATTAGTTGAGAAGCGACCCCCTAAGAAAGCGCCCCAGCCAATATGCAGTATTGCAAATTAGTAGTAGACATTAAAATTACTAAAAAGCAAATTAGTACAAATACAATAATCCAACGAATACAAATTAGAACCATACAAATTTTACCCACAAAAAATAAGCCCACAGACGATAACACATCTGCAGACCTACACATCCACTACGAAATTCTCTTCACAGCCACGCGAGGACAATACGTCGCACTCAACACATCCACATGATGCGTAGCCAGCTGATAAATCAACTTCGAGAACACCTCAGGCGTACAACACACATCAATACGATGCTTCGTAAACGTATACGTAATATGCTCAGTATTATCCAACATCGTCATAATATCAATAATCTTATCCTTCACAAACGCATCGTGCATACCATCCACATTGAGCTCAAACCGCTTAGATGAGTGCATAATATGATTAGAGTCTAGCAGCTCAACGCCCTCCGATGCTGTGACGATTTGATAAATCGCATAGTTATGGAAACTGAGAAAGCTGACAACATAAGGAAGTTGACGCTTCGGAATATTGATTTCCAAAGCATATTGTTGATTGTCTTTCATAATATTAAATTGAAAAGGGTCGCAAAATTGAATTTGACGACAAAGTTTAGTTAAGCGTTTACGCACGCTACGTTTGTGGAGTCCGTCCAAATTGAGAACGAACGTTTCTGTCTTATCCAAGAACATAGGGGGGACCTCCTCATCTAAGCGAAATATATCATTTCAATTGGCCGCTCAAAGTGGTCAAACGCTCCATTGTGAACGGCGCAATGTTACATTTATCTCTTATGATTTATACTAAATTGTACCACTCTTTAATGATTATAGCACTCGGTCTTTAGGATGAAGTTAAATAAAAGTTACAATTTGATTAAAATAAATTATGAGTTATATAGAGAATTGATATACAGATTTTGAGTAAAGTGGAAAGTATTTTTATTACTAAAGGAAAGAATTTTCAGAAAACAATATTGTCGTTCGTGTTCGCTTGTGTTAAATTCAATGTTATATCAGTTACAAAGGGGAGTTAGGTTAGCAAAAGCGAGTCGATTTGCGACGAATACATTTTTAATATGGATGCTAGTAGCTGCGGTGATTGGATTTATTTTTCCGCAAGCTTTAGCTCAACTCGGAGGATATGTGCCGTATCTTCTCGGCATCGTCATGTTAGGGATGGGATTGACGATTGATCCCAAAGATTTCAAGATTGTCTTTCAAGCACCACGTTCCGTAATCATCGGTGTCATTCTGCAGTATACAATTATGCCGATTTCTGCCTATCTTATCGCAAAATTATTTCATTTACCTGCCGAAGTTGCGATTGGTGTTATTCTTGTCGGATGCTGTCCTGGAGGGACGTCAAGTAATGTCATGAGTTACCTTGCCAACGCCAATGTAGCCTTGTCTGTGGCGATTACGAGTGTGTCTACGCTATTAGCGCCAATCTTAACACCAGCACTCATTTATTTATTTGCGCATGAGTGGTTGCAGGTTTCATTCCTCAGCATGCTTTGGTCGGTTGTTCAAGTCATACTGATTCCGATCGTCATTGGGTTTATTTTACAAAAATTGTTCCATCGCTTTGCGAAAGAAGCAGCGACAGCATTACCTATTGTTTCAGTTATCGCAATTTCATTGATTCTAGCGTCTGTAGTTGGAGGAAGTAAAGAACAAATCTTGTAAACAGGACTACCTATCATCGGTGTCGTTATTCTACACAACGTCATCGGTTATGGCTTAGGCTATGTGCTCGGTCACCTTGTGAGATTGGAACGACCAGACAAGAAAGCGGTCTCTATTGAAGTAGGGATGCAGAATTCAGGTTTAGCTGTGTCGTTAGCGACAGTTCATTTCACGCCGCTAGCGGCAGTACCTGGGGCTATCTTCAGCCTCATTCACAACATTACAGGGCCGATACTCGCGAAATATTGGTCTAAGCGGTAGTGTAAGTTGATTCGGAATTCAATCTTGAATCTCATATGTTACACTTGTTTAAAAGTATTATAGGAGGACGTATTATGGTTGAACTTACGGGGCATCATCATATTTCAATGTATACGAAAGATGCACGTGTGAATAAGCAATTCTATACTGATGTGTTGGGATTGAAGTTAGTTGAGAAGACAGTGAATCAGGATAATCCGAAGATGTATCATCTATTCTACGGAGATGAATCAGGACAACCTGGTACGCTGTTAACATTTTTCGAAATACCGATGGCGGGTGCTATGCGCAAGTCAACAAACTATATCTCTCGTCTATGTTTGCTCGTCCCTGATGAACAGAGTTTAGATTACCATCAAGCGCGTTTAGCCTCCTATGATATCACAACACAACGCGATACGTATCTGGGTTTACCGGCGCTCTACTTTGAAGATAGAGATGGACTATCACTTGTGCTTGTAGCGAATGGCACGCATAACTATCCACACGCTTGGCAACCGTCTAGTGAAAGTACAGTACCTCATGAGTACCAAATCATGGGAATGGGACCTGTTGAATTCACTTTACAAAAGTTAGAGCCTACGCAGCAGTTTCTAGAGTCACGGTTAGGTTATAAGTTAAAAAGTCAGAATCCGCTAGTTTATACGTTAGATTCAGAAGGCTTATATAGTGATATTGTACTAATTCAGAAAGATGGGTCTATGACGAAACCAGGACGAGGCTATGTGCATCATATTGCATTGGCTACACCAAACGCTAATTCATTAGCAGAGATCTACCACATGATTGACCAGTTGCCACATAAAAATTCTGGTATTATTGATCGTTATTTCTTTAAATCGTTGTATTATCGCCAGAATTCGATATTATTTGAGTTTGCGACGACTGATCCTGGTTTTACAGTGGACACTGCAGTCGAAGATTTAGGCAAACATCTTAATTTACCTGACTTTCTAGAACAAGACAGAAGTGAGATAGAAATAAACTTAAAGGATTTAGATTAAGAGAGGCGTTTAAATATGTATAGAGCAGTCATATTTGACTTTGACGGCACAATTATTGATACAGAACAACATATTTTTGAGACAATCAATCGTCATTTAAAAGAGGTGGGAGCTGAACTTATTTCCACAGAATTCTACCGACAAACGATTGGTGGTTCCGACGACGTTTTGAAAGATTATTTAAATCAAGTTGTGGGACAAGAGGGGACTGAACGCGTCTATCAAGATGTACATGAAAGCAGTACAGAATTAGAAATCTTCCCAGAAATTCATTCCTTGATGAAGCAGTTGAAACAACGTCATATTCCTATGGCTATTGCGACGAGTAGCTATCGCCGCGATATTCAACCCGCATTTGATCAACTTGGTTTAGAAGATTACATTGAAGTGATTATCGGCAAAGAGGATGTCGATGAAGTTAAACCGAGTCCTGAATTGTATTTAAGAGCCGTCCAAGCGCTCAATTATAATCCGGTGAATTGTCTGGCAATTGAAGATTCAACGAATGGAGCGGAAGCGGCTACGTTAGCTGGTCTTGATGTTATTGTGCAGACGAACCAAATGACGTCAGCTCACGATTTCAGTTCCTTTAATTACGTGGGCAAAGATATGAGTGCGGACGACATTATTCAACATTATTTTACGAAGGAGTAGCGCGATGATAGGTTATATTCTCTTGTTTTTTGTCGGAGGCCCTTTGGTCTTTGCGATTGGTAATTTAGTGTTAGGACCGTTGTTTAACCGTCGAATTCCTATGCGTGTCCATTTCCGCTCTTTTATCGTAGCAACAGCAATTTATTTGATTCTTGCTGGATTATTCTACTATTTTGTACTGTCACATTACGTGTGATGGCCATATTAAAAGACTTCAACGAACGTGTTGGGCATTTAAGTTATGTCCACTGTCACGTGTTGAAGTCTTTTTGTCGTTATGTAGTTGTAAAAGTAAAATAGTCGCCGCGTTAAAGGTCGACTTTAGTTTGTTTAGTGCATGAGCTGTAGCACAATCGTTAACAATATGAGAACGAATAAAATGACGTCGACGCCTAGAATAATTTTATAACGCGTCGTATTCGCACCTTGAGCCGTAGCATGTTTCAGACCACGATAGTTATTCCACGCACTACCTAGCAGTATAACGAGAAGAACAATTCCAATGATAAGTTTCATTATTTGCCCCCATTTCCACTTTTATTAGCGATAAACTCCCATACATAACCTGCAATGATACCCACTACTAAACCGACGATAATACCGATCTTAATCGTCGCAACGATCGCACCGAGAATGATGCCGAGAAGCATTGCTATCGGAATCGTTACACCGAATTTGAATTTACGCTCAGGCGTGTTGAGCAAGGCAAATAAAGTATAATAAAGCAGGGCAAAGACGAGTGCAGCAAGTACAGATTTGCCAATAATACCTAACGTTGATGTTTCATGCTTACTAAAAATATTGATTAAAAAGAAAAGGACGCCGAAGATGATAGCTATGATCAGCGTACGTAATTTAAGATTCTGTTTCATATTGATACGAGAAACTCCTTTAACTGAATTACTCAAATTATATCATATCTATTAAATTTATTAGACCTCTGCCATTTCTTTTAAAAGTATGATAGAATAAGCATATTCTATACAGAAAGTATCACTGTATTTCTCAAAAAGACACTGTTAAGACTTGCGTATCTTTTACACTGACAATTTTAAAAAAGTTAGAAAAGCTAACAATCGCATGAGCATCACATTGAGTGCATGTGAATGACTTAAAATTGTGAAGATTCTTTGAAATTTATTTTGCATTTTTCGTACAAATCACATAGAATATATAAAAAGAATGTAAGCCCTTACATAAAATGTAATATAATAGTGTCTGAGTCAATAGCGTTTAATTAAATTGGGACAAGGGTGCATTCTAAGATTGATTTGCTCATCAATGATTAATGGCAGCACAGTACGATATTATTCTCTTGAACTGTGAGTTCCTGGGGCAGTTCGAACAACTCACGTTTGAGAAAGAATTTATCGTCAGAAGCCATGAATTTTAAATCAAATCAATCTTCTGAATAGATAGAATCTTTATCTAAGATTCGAGAATAACGAATTAGGAAGAGATGGGGTTGAATTATGGCAGAGAAGAATAAATTACAAAGGGGATTGACTGCGCGTCAAATGCGCATGATCGCACTTGGAGGTACAATCGGTGTCGGATTATTTATGGGAGCATCCGATACGATTAACAAGACAGGACCATCTGTTATCTTTGCATATCTCATTGCAGGTATGTTCCTATTCTTAGTTATGCGTGCAATGGGTGAGATGGTTTACTTACATCCAACGACAGGTTCATTCGCACACTTTGCGAGTGACTACATCCATCCTGTGGCAGGTTACATCACAGCGTGGAGTAACATCTTCCAATGGATCGTCGTCGGTATGAGTGAAGTTATCGCAGTAGGTCAGTACATGAACTATTGGTTTCCTGAATTACCACAGTGGATTCCAGGTGTCATTGTAATTCTATTGCTTGCGGCAGCGAACTTAGTTTCTGTAAAAGCATTTGGTGAATTTGAATTCTGGTTTGCAATGATTAAAGTTGTCACTATCATCTTAATGATTATTGCAGGTCTTGGACTCATCTTCTTTGGTTTAGGTACAGGACATGCAACAGGATTATCTAACCTTTGGACACACGGCGGATTTATGCCACATGGTTGGGTTGGTTTCTTCTTCGCACTCTCTATCGTTGTGGCATCTTACCAAGGTGTTGAATTGATAGGGATTACAGCAGGTGAAACGAAAGATCCACAGAAAAATATTAAATCAGCAGTTAATGGTGTCATTTGGCGTATCTTGATCTTCTATATCGGTGCCATCTTCGTCATCGTTACTGTTTATCCTTGGGACCAATTAGGTCACATCGGTAGTCCATTCGTAGCAACATTCGCGAAAGTCGGTATTACATTTGCAGCAGGACTCATTAACTTCGTTGTACTTACAGCAGCGATGTCAGGCTGTAACTCAGGTATCTTTAGTGCGAGTCGTATGATCTTCACACTAGCTGAGAAAGGGCAAATGCCTAAGTCATTCACTAAAGTAATGAAGAACGGTGTGCCAGCCTTTGCAGTTGCTGCAATTTCTGTCGGTATCTTAGTCGGCGCATTGCTTAATGTGATCTTACCGAAATTGATTCCAGGCGCAGACAACGTGTTCGTATACGTTTACAGTGCGTCTATCTTACCAGGTATGATTCCTTGGTTCATGATCTTGATTAGTCACTTGAGATTTAGAAAGCTTCATCCTGATCAAGTTGAAGGCCATCCTTTTAAAATGCCAGGAGGCGCCGTAGGTACATTTATTACAATCATCTTCTTTATACTTGTATTGATTGGTATGTTGTTCAACAAAGAACAAGTGATTTCATTATTAATCGGTGTTGTCTTCCTCGCGTTTATGACAGCTTATTACTTCATTAAGGGTTATCATAAAATGAGTGAAGAAAAACAACGCTTCTAAATGAATCAATTGAATAAATAATAAAAAGACTTAAGTTGACGTTACGTGCAACTTAAGTCTTTTTTACTAACTTAATGTTTAAAATGAATATTTGAAATATGCTTGCGATAATTGTCTAAAGCCATCTTAGATTGCGTAATTGAATCTAATGAATGTTGGTAGTTGAGCGCAATATAGCGATAATATAAGACATCTACAGTAAAGAGTTGCGCAAACAGTGAAGTGGTTGCAGCCATACGTAATTCGTTCTCATCTGTTTGACCATATGTCAGCACATGATCTGAAATTTCAGCTACCGGATTGTCTGCTGTGCTCGAAATCGTGATGATGGAGATATTATAATCCGTTGCTACTTTCGCCATGGCTTGTAACTCACTGTGGCTACCATGGTTGGTAATAAATACGACACAATCGCGTTGATCATGTGTTGCGAGCGTTGAAGTGAGTTGATGTGTTTCTGTGATGAAACGAACATTTAAACCAATACGTGAGAATTTCTGGAATAAATCCGTCGCAATGACATAAGATGCGCCATAACCGAATAAGAAAATCGTGCGTGCTTGTTTAAATTGATCACAGATGGCACCGATCGTATGGGCATCCAAGTGAGCAGACACGTCATAAAGCGTATCCTTTGCGCGTGAAAGTAACTTAGATGAAATATTCTCAATAGATTCATGATCGACGAGTTCTAATAGTGTATTGTTCGTTGTATCTTCAGGCAAATAGCGTGAAAGCTCTAGCTTTAAATCTTGGAAGCCCCCACTGGTCATCTTTTTACTAAATCTGACGATGGAAGCAGCGCTAGTGCCAATCTCCTTAGCAAATTCTTGTACTGACATTTTGACGATATAGTGAGGTCGGTTCAAGATGTAATCAGCAATCTTCTTTTCGCTTTTAGTCAATCGGGTATATTCATCTTCTATCTTATAGAGTACGTTGGTCATATTAATCACCTAAAGTATCAGAGTTTCTCATTGCTTTCGTCGTGCCAAATAAGTATGTGAATACAAAGCCACCGATATATGCAGCAAAGAGACCTACAATATAACCTAAATACATATGATCTGAAATGAGCGGGAGGAGGGACCATCCACTCGGGCCTACTGCAGTAGCACCAATGTGACCGATGCCGCCAATAACAGCACCACCAACACCGCCACCTAAGCATGCAGTAAAGAATGGTCGTCCAAGTGGTAACGTAACCCCATAAATCAGAGGCTCACCAATACCGAGTATGCCTACAGGTAGGGCACCTTTCAACGTATCGCGTAAGGTCTTATTCTTACGACAACGTACCCATAAAGCGAGTGCAGCGCCTACTTGTCCTGCACCTGCCATCGCAGCAATCGGTAATAAATAAGTTGCTCCCGTTTTATTTATCATTTCAATATGAATAGGTGTAAATATATGATGTAATCCTAACATAACCAATGGTAGGAAGAAAGCACCGATGATAAAGCCGCTAAAGATGCCTCCTACACTAATAATCCAATTGATAACACCGACGAGCCCATCAGATACGAAACCAGCGAGCGGCATGATGACGAATACAGTGAGTAAGCCGATGATCAGTAAAGTAATTGTCGGTGTAATGATAATATCGACTTCGTTAGGAATCACTTTGTGCAGTCTCTTTTCAATTAAACTCAAAAGCCAAACTGCTAAGATGACACCAATAATACCACCTTGGCCAGCTTGTAAGTGCTCACCCGTAAAGAGGTTAGTGATTGCTTTATCATCACCTAAACCTGTAAGTAACGTCGTACCACCGATGACACCGCCGAGACCTGGTGTCGCACCGAATTCTTTTGCAGCATTAATACCTGTAAAGATAGCAAGATAAGCTAACATACCATCTTTAATCACACCAAAGATCGTGACGAGTTGAGTGAAGAAAGCACCAGAGATCACATGAGCAGTTAGCATGTTCTCGATAACTGCACCGATACCTCCGATGAGACCCGCTCCGATAAAGGCAGGAATCAATGGGATAAAGATATTGGCTATAGTTTTAAAGAACTTTTGGAAAGGACCTGATTTCTGTTGAGATTGATAGTTCTGCTTATTCTCTTGCGCACGCGCTTCTGCACGTTGTTTGGCTGATCCGCCTAAGTCGTTATTGGAAATAGTAGATGAATGAGATTGTTGCAGTTCTTCCATATAGTTCGCGACCTTTGAAGCGGTACCTGGTCCTACGACAATTTGTAAACGTTCATCTTGTACCACTCCGAGCACGCCATCGATGGCTTTTAACTCTTCGAAATCAACTTGATCATGATGATGGAGTTGAACGCGTACGCGTGTCATACAGTTAATCACATTGTCTACATTCTCTATACCTCCGATTGCTTGCACAATCTGGTCGGTTAATTCTTGGGTATTCGCCATATGAAATGACCTCCTTCAAATCATTATGGTTATCTTGTAATGATGACTACTGAATTGCGCGTTTAATTTGTCCTTGATTAGCTTGTAAACGTGTTTCTGCTTCTTCACGCGAACAGTTCGCAAGATGCATGACGACAGCGACTTTCAATTGCTGTTGTGCTTGTTCGTAAAGTGAAGCGGCGTCACTTTCGGATAAATCGCAAATGTCTTGAATAATACCGATAGAGCGTTGAATCAACTTCTGATTGGTTGGGCGTAAATCGACCATCAAGTTGCTATAGACTTTTCCTAAACCTACCATTGAAAGAGTAGAGATCATATTTAACATGAGTTTCTGCGCTGTTCCTGCTTTTAAACGTGTTGAACCCGTCAAGACTTCAGGTCCTACGTGAACTTCAAGTGGATAATCTGCGACTTCACTCATCGGTGTCTGCTGATTGCAACTGAGTGCCACCGTCATAGCCTCTAGCTCATTGGCGTAATGTAGACCGCCGAGAACGTAAGGCGTTTTACCACTTGCTGCAATACCAATCACGACATCTTTAGCAGTGAGATGAATGGCTTTCAAATCTTCAACAGCCATCTCTGCGCTATCTTCTGCACCTTCCACCGCTTCAGTCATCGCACGTTGTCCACCAGCAATCAGTCCAATTACTTCATTCGGACTTGCGTTGAATGTAGGTACACACTCCGCAGCATCAAGGACGCCTAAGCGACCACTCGTTCCTGCACCAATATAGATGAGGCGGCCACCGTCTTGCATCCGTTGAATGATACGTTCAATGATTTGAGCCAGTTGAGGAATATGCGGTGCGATGGCATGAGGTACCTGTTGATCTTCCTCATTCATCGTACGTAGCGCTTCCTCAATAGACATTTCATCTAAACGCATCGTCTTAGGATTACGTGTTTCAGTAGTCATTCGATTCATTATTTCATCTCCCTATGTATTAAGTTCAAAGCTGAACGTATCATTACCACTTAGACAATCGAGTAGAGCGATGTCCTCTTCAATCATTTCTCCGATACAATTCACGTTAGGGTGTGCAGGTAAAGGTTGTTTAATGAGTTGTAACTCACCTTGATAGCGTCCATTGCATTCATTGTCCACTGTAATCATTCCACGTGTTCTGGTCGTTGTCTGAGTAGGAGGGATAGATTGCTCAACGCATTGACGCGCATTGTGAGAGCGAATGACTGCTTCAGGCGTATCCATTCTCACTCGGTGCGTCATTTGTAGTAAAGCTTGCACTTGGCTATCCGTACTCGCCACTTTACATCTAAGGGTAAAATGCCGTTCTGTAACAGCTTGAATGAGTTGCTGTGCATACTTCCTTTGAAGTTGAATATCCCCCACAATAACATGATTGACGCCAGTGTCAATCAGCATTTGCGCACTATAAACTGGATGTGCATCTCTCGTATCTTCTAAAGTGGGTAGCCCTTTATACAATGGACCACGTCGTTTCGTCCCACTAATAAAGCCGTAAATGATGGCTTCTGTATTAAAGCGACGAATCAAAGCATTTTGCGCTTGAACGAAAGAGTGAGACAGTCCTGTATCTGGGCGTGGATAATAATTATGACAGTAAACAATTTTATGAAAATAAGTAACTTGCTGTTTCAGTTGAGTTAACAACGTTTCAGTAAGTGTACTCGCATTTAAACAACATGATAATCCTGCTTGAGTAAGTTGATTAATAACATCTATTGAAGTTGAGTGATCAATGCGGATCACAATATTCCCATTAGAATAGAAAGAAAGTAACTGATAAAAGGTGTGATTCAGTAAAGAAGGATTTGCATCAATGATGAGCGTCAAAGGCGCGTCTTGAAGTTGATGTAATAGTTCTTTGAAGTATTGCAACTTAACCTCATCGGATTCTTCAGGTATCTGCAATGAGGTGAATAAGGTGTCGTATCCGAGATGAATCATCGATTGAATATAAGACCAATCAGCTTCTTCTCCCAAATAAACTGAAAAGCTGGACATAAGCAGTCTTCCTCCTTACTTGTAATCGATTTCATTTTACAATAACTCGTATGACTTTACAATTCTATACATAATGCATATAAAATTATGCGCAATCCAATAGCGTAGTATAAATATTAAACTATACTAATCAAATAGCACTGCATGAATCTGATGATAAAGTGACAGAAATTGGCGTTGCGTATCAACGATGTACGCAGATTTATGGCCAGCCTGTAACTCGTCTAAAGGATGATCAGCTAGATAGTTGAGATGGTGGAGGTATTTATGATGATAGAAAGTTAAAGTTGAGGGAGAGAGTTGATTGAGCCTCTCACGTTCCGTTTCCACATAATCAACAATCCTCTGACGATAAGACGCTTTGTGCTTACTATCTTCATGTATGGCATAATGGTAAAGTTCGATGTGTTGCACTAAATCGTGTATGCATTGATGTAAATGTAGTAATTCTTGGTAATTCATAGTTGATCCTTCCTGTTCGTGATGTATTGTGTCGTGGTGAGTTAAATAGGTAGAATAAAGTTCTTCAAGTTCTACGGTTGATTCAAGTCTTAGAGGGTAAAAGCGTTATTAGCACACAATTATAGTAGAAATAGAAATAAAGGAGACGATAGGGCATGCCTAACTCAATTTATCGCTTTCGAGATATTCAGTGGCGCGATTTCTTACTCATTCCTATATTCATTGTGTCATTTTTTATCTTTTTTATTATAGGTGTGGTATATAGTTTCGTTATAGAGAAAAGCGACAGCACCACCATGGATATGCTGACTGCTTTAATACAGTTGCTTGCTTATGTGGTCGTTGTTTTGAGCTATTACTTTTTATATATTCAGCAATTTCAAACAATCTTAAGTGACAATTGGCAAACTTTGAAACGGCAATGGCGGTGGGTGTTAATCGGCTTTGTGGCAATGTTCTTATTAGCGATGTTATACGATCAAGTGATTCAACATCTTCCGAATAACTGGGGTTATAGTGAAACGAAGAACGAGGAAGCACTGGATCAATTGTTTAAGCAGAAAGCCTTCTTACCCTTTACATTTATTCTCGCTGTCATCGTGGGTCCTATAGTTGAGGAACTCGCTTTTAGACATTTACTGATTGGCGAGTTAGGCAAGAAATTCAATTTCATAGTTATGGGTGTAATTTCGGCACTGCTCTTTGCGTTGATTCATTTAGATCCCACGAGTTCGCCGTTCGAGTATGGAGGTTATCTCATTATGGGTGCCGCCATCGTCATTGTTTATTTGAATACAGGGCGACGTCTGCTGCCCGTCATAGAAATGCATATGCTCAATAACTTTGTAGCCTTTATCCTCACATGTATCTCGTTATTTCATTAGATATTGATTGGCTTGCGTTATTCTACTTCTTTTAAAAAAGACTCAAAGTTGTGCATAGTAATATCGTGCGTCTGAACGGTCTTCTGGAAAGAGTAGGCAATATCTTGAATTTCGCTCACTGTCAACATCGTCGTTTGGCCTGTGCCGATTTCAAAGATAATCGCGTACCAAGTGCCATGCTGACATAACATACCGATGAAGATGACGTTCTCTGTATGCACATCATGGTCGCTTGTCGTATGTTCGACTGCCATGACATTACGTTCAGCGCTATAAATGAGAATGTCAGTGAAGAATTGAGGTAATAACGCTTCATCATAATCTTCGAATTTAATATAGTTGTCGAGACGTTTCAGCGTATTTCTTAATTTCGTATAGGGGATATTTAAACATTTCTTAATAATCGCTTTGATATCCTCTTTAAAAGGTAATGTTGAATAAGATTGACTTTCATTCAATGTTAAGAATAGCGCAATCATTTGATCTTCTGTGAAATTCATAGTGTATTGATTGTGCGTTTCAGTAATCTGATAACCGCCGCGCACACCTTGTTTCGCTACAATCTTCACGCCTTGATTCTCAAGATCGGCCATATCACGCAGAATGGTACGTTTAGACACATTAAGTGTTTGCGCAAGTTTAGATGCACTCGTTTGATTGTTCGATTGAATGAGTTCAATAATACGATTCTGACGTTCTCGTTTGTCCATCGATGCCACCTCCTGTTACCTTTACTATTTACACTTAGTATAGCATAAAACGCGTAACGACAACATTTAAGCGATATTTTGACAAAAAAATTACAAAAAAATCAAGAAAACGCTTACATTCTCTTTTAACATGTGTTATAGTTGTTGTAGTAACAAGGGGATAACGAATAAGGTGATTTAGGGGTAGGCTATTACATAATATAATAGTTACAATCTCTTGTTCGTATGCGTTACTATTCAAACATCTTCAATATTTATTACTTACTTTCCTTTCTATTTGCCGACTAGCGATGACTAGTCGGTTTTTTAATGTAGATAGACATTGTTATAAGAGTGCTACATTTCGTGATAGAGAGTATGCTAAAATAAATACATTCATACATATAAATCTTAAGTAAAGAGGTGACATAATGAATCAGCAGTACTTAATCGAATTAGACCAACGTATTCGTGAGTGGTTACATACATTAGATGAAACGATTCCGCAACTTATCTCACAGATGCATACATCAACGAAAAAAGGTCGCTTCGACTTGGTTACAAATGTCGATCAAACGATACAAGAACAGTTTGAGACATTTCTGGAAGAACATTATCCTGAACATCAATTATTTGCTGAAGAAAAGTCCAACGAGCATATTGATGCACGTCAAGGACATACATGGATGATGGATCCAATCGACGGCACGATGAATTTAGTGAAGCAACAAGAGGATTATTGCGTAATTCTCGCTTATTTCATAGACGGTGAACCAATGCTTTCTTATATTTATGACTATCCGCACCGTCATCTCTATCATGCAATACGCAATCGAGGTGCATATAAAGACGGTGAGAAACTTCAATCACCAGCTACAATTGAACTGCAAGATGCGATACTCTCATTCGGAGCACAGTTTGTAAATAATGCAACGTTGCGTAATCTCTTTGATGCCTCTTTCAGCCATCGCATTATCGGTTCTTGTGGTTTAGATTCCGTTCGTGTTATCACAGGTCAGTTCGGTGCGCATTTTAATACGAACCCGAAACCGTGGGATATCGCAGCGCAGTTTCTATTTGCTCGTGAACTTAACTTGAAGATGACGAGTTTAAGAGGGGAAGCGTTGGACTTTACGAAAGCAGGGCCATTTATTATCAGTAACCCTGGATGTCACGAAGCGGTACTAAAGGTGCTTCAACGTGGCGAAGGTTATGAGATATAGGTCTTTGGTTGGATACCTTTCTTTTCAATAAAGTTTATACTGTTAATTAATAGCTTGACTGCTTTGTCGTGAATCATTGTTCATTGCTCATTTACATGTAGTAAAATCGCTACTTCTCAATGATTCACTCCGCGCCTCAAGCTGTCACTTAACAGTCTAAATGGTTAGTAGAGGATAATAGCTTGACTCCTTTGTCGTGCTTCATTGTTCAGTTCTTATTTCAGTGTAGCAAAATCGCTACTTAAAAAATGCGCTTTGAGAGTAGTACTACATTTCGGTGTGGCTCACATGCTTTTAATGAACAAAGAAAGCGAACGACAAATAAGATGAAGGAACAAATAGAAAAGTGAGCAATCATTAAGAATGAAAATTAAATAAGATAGGAAGTGATGTGAGTGAAACGCTCAGATTACTATGGACAGAAAAAATCAGGTGGGCCCGGTAAAGTATTACTTTGGATTGTAGGGATTATCGTACTCGCACTGGTGCTCTTCGCTTTGTATATCGGATACAAAGTCTTTGCGGTTGGAGGGTCAATTCACGATCCTTTGAATCGTGATAAATCGTCACTACGAAGTGATAAAGTTGATCTAGGGAAAGGTGACCCTTTTACCATTGCGCTCTTTGGTGTAGATTCAGATGCGAAACGTTCAGCCAATGGTGGCGGTCAACGTACCGATACGATTATGGTACTTTCAATCAATCCTGAGAAGAAGACGACTGAAATATTGAGTATCCCGCGTGATACAAAAGCTGAGATTGTGGGCAAGGATTCCACTGAGAAGATTAACCATGCATATGCATACGGCGGCCCAGATATGGCAGTGAAATCTTTAGAAAAATTATTGAACGTTCCGATTGATCACTATGCAACGATTGATATGGATGGTATGAAAGATATGATTGATACAGTAGGCGGCATCGATGTCGTAAGTAACGCGACATTCTCTTATGATGGTCAATCATTTACGAAAGGTGAAAAGACGCATCTTGATGGTAAGCAAGCGATGGCATTTATTCGCAGTCGTAAAGAACAAGGTGCAGGCGGAGACTTTGGTCGACAAGAACGTCAACAACTTGTCATTCAAGGCTTAGCAAATAAGTTATCTAGCGTGCGTTCACTCACTCATTTCAATTCATTGATGAATCATGCGAAAGAGAATGTGAAGACAGACTTATCTTTAAGCGACTTAAACAAAGTACGTAGTCATTATAAAGATGCAAATGAAACTGTTCACCGTCACCAACTCGAAGGTTCTGGTGGTATTGAAGATGATGGCTTGTACTACTTCCACCCAAGTGATAGTTCACTTCAAGAGAATTCTCAAGCAATAACATCTAATTTAAATTAGTTTAATACGCTGACCATCTCTCTCATTACGAGGGAGGTGGTCTTTTGCTTTGAGAAGAGTTGCTAGATGGTGGTACATCGACTTCTTCTTTTAGGAAGAAAAGTTCTATAGTGTATACATTATTAAGATGTTATAAGAAAGTGAAGACATATGAAATATAGTTTTTTTAACCTGATTAAATAAGTTCGCTGACCCTTTGTATTTGATAATGATAATCATTTATGTCGCGCAAGATATAGCCAAGTTTGCTTAATTAAAATTTATTAATAAAACCGTGTGTAAACACTTAACATTTTACATATATGAGTATAGAATATACTCAAGGCATTCTGTTTTTATACATGTGTGGGCATTGTTAAAAAGAGAATCGACAACGCTTAGCAGATATAACACGGGTATTAATATATATTAGGGGTGAATTGCATGCAAGAGCATTTGATTGTCACTTTAGACGGCAAAGATTATCTTGTGGAACCTGGAACAAACTTATTAGAATTCATCAAATCGCAGAACACGTTTGTGCCTTCGATTTGTTATAACGAATCATTGGGACCAATCCAAACGTGTGATACGTGTACAGTTGAAATTGATGGAGAAATTCAACGTGCGTGTAGCACTATCGTGGATCGTCCAATGGTGGTCAATACTCAGAACGATCGTGTACAAACAAGTCAAAAGGAAGCACTCGATCGCATTTTAGAAAAACACCAATTGTATTGTACAGTATGTGACTATAATAACGGCGACTGTGAAATACATAATACGATGGACCAATGGGGTCTTGAGCATCAAACATACGAGTACAAAGAGAAACCATATGAGAAAGATTACGGCCCATTCTACCGTTATGATCCTAACCAATGTATCCTTTGTGGACGTTGTGTAGAGGTGTGTCAGGACGTTCAAGTTAATGAAACGTTAACGATTGACTGGGAAAGACAACAACCACGTGTAATTTGGGATAATGATGTTTCAATTAACGACTCATCTTGTGTGGGCTGTGGTCAATGTGCGACAGTTTGTCCATGTAACGCGATGATGGAAGTGAACATGGAAGGTAACGCAGGTTACATGACAGATTTAGAACCAGGCTCATTAGCAGCTATGATTGATTTAACTAAAAAGGCAGAACCAGGCTATGGTCCATTATTCGCAGTTTCAGACTCAGAAGCAGCGATGCGTGAAGAACGTATCAAGAAGACGAAGACAGTATGTACATACTGCGGTGTAGGCTGCTCATTTGACGTTTGGACGAAAGGTCGCGAAGTCCTTAAAGTGCAACCTCAACACGAATCTCCTGCGAACCAAATTTCATCTTGTGTTAAAGGTAAGTTCGGTTGGGATTACACAGACTCTGAAGATCGCTTGACGAAACCACTTGTACGTAAAGGTGACGAATTTGTTGAAGTTGAGTGGGACGAAGCACTTAAAGTCATCAGTGATAATTTCACTAAGATTAAGAATGAAAAAGGCGCAAGTCACTTATCATTCATTTCTTCTTCTAAAGCGACAAACGAAGAATCATATTTAATGCAGAAGTTAGCACGCCAAGTTGTAGGTACGAATAACGTCGACAACTGTTCACGTTATTGCCAAGCGCCTGCGACGAAAGGGCTCTTCCGTACAGTAGGTCACGGTGGGGACTCTGGTTCAATCTCAGACTTAGCGCGTGCGAGCATGGTTGTGCTCATCGGTACAAATACAGCAGAAGCACACCCAGTTATCGCTTCTAAGATCAAACGTGGTCAGAAGTTATTTAACAACACGTTGAACGTCTTCGATATCCGTAAACACGAAATGGCGCAACGTGCAGATAACTTCTATCAACCGAAACCAGGTACTGACCTTGTATGGTTATCTGCAGTTACGAAATACATCATCGATCAAGATAAACATGACAAAGCGTTTATCGATGAATGGGTAGACGACTTCGATGAGTACTACAAATCATTAGAAGACTTCACTATGGAATTTGCCGAAGAAACAACAGGCATTCCGAAAGAAGATTTAATCGACTTTGCAGAACAAGTCATTGCGGCTGAATCTGTATCGATTTGCTGGGCAATGGGTGTAACACAACAAGACATCGGTAGTGATACATCTACTGCAATTTCAAACTTACTCTTAACTACAGGTAACTATCGTCGTCCAGGTACAGGCGCTTACCCATTACGTGGTCACAACAACGTTCAAGGCTGTAGTGATATGGGGAGTATGCCTGACCAATTCCCTGGTTATCAGAAAGTGGACGATGACGTGGTTCGTGCGAAGTTCGAACGCGAGTACGGCGTAGAAATTCCTGCAGAGCCAGGTCGTGACAACCACCAAATGATGGAAGGTATTCATAACGACGAAATCCATGCCTTATATCTTTACGGTGAAGATACAGGTATCGTAGACTCTAACATTAACTTTGTTCAAGCTGCTTTAGAAAAAGTAGACTTCTTAGTCGTACAAGATGCTTTCTTCACTTTCACAGCAACATATGCGGATGTTGTATTACCAGCAAGTCCAGCGTTAGAGAAGACAGGTACTTTTACTAATACTGAACGTCGTATCCAACGTATCTATCAAGGACTTGAACCTAAGGGAGACTCACTTCCTGACTGGCAAATCATCCAAGCGATTGCGAAAGAAATGGGCTACGATTGGGGTTACACTCACCCATCTCAAATCATGGATGAAATCGCACGTTTAACACCACTATACGCTGGTGTGAACTACGAACGCCTCGAAGGCTACAACAGTTTACAATGGCCAGTAGCTGAAGATGGTACTGACGAGCCAACGCTTTATATGAATGGATTCAACTTCGAGAACAAGAAAGCGAAGTTCTTCCCATTAACATTCGACAACTTCTATAAAGAAAGTGAAGAATACGACTTACACGTTAACAACGGTCGTCTTCTTGAACACTTCCACGAAGGTAACATGACTTACCGCGTGAAAGGTTTAGAGTACAAGATGCCAAACGCATTCGTCGAAGTATCTCCTGAACTCGCTGAAGACCGTGGCTTACACGAAGGTGCAGAGGTCAAATTGATTTCTGATGCGGGTGAAGCTGAACTTGTCGTGCATATTACTGATCGCGTAAAAGGTAAGCAAATTTACATTCCGTTGAACAATAATGCGATGTTAAACGGTGATATTAATGCGATTAACGCATTGACAAACAGTGACGTTGATAAAGATACAGATACACCATCTTACAAACGTACAAGCTGTCGTATGGAAATTAAGACACGTAAAGGTAAGTCACCATTGAACCCAACTAACTTCCGTGTCAATAAACAACGCAAACCACAATACAGTGTTCAAGTGCAAAATAAATGGAATCGTGAAGATTACGTATTCCCAGGAAGTCAGGTGGATCAATAATGGCAGAACGTATTACTAAAATTAGACGTGTTGAGAAACCGAAAGAACAAGTGAAACAAGAGAACTTAGAAGAAGTGACATCAGCGATTTCCGAGAATAAAGAAAGCATTCTTAAAGCGATTAATCTCGTGAGTGCGCTCGATGATGCGAAGATCTTAGATGCTTTATCTGGCATGGTCAAAGGTCGCGGTGTCATTGCGAATAAATTTGCGACTGAGTTAAATAAAGAACAATATACAGGTTTAATTTCAAACATGGCATCACTAGTCTTCTTACTTGGTGACTTAGATGTGAACGATTTGAGTCATGTGCTTAATAAAGTGAACAGAGGGTTACGTGTGGCGAACTCAGCTAACCCTAATCAGAAGACATCAATCACTGGACTTTTCAAAGTGTTGCGTGATGATGAAATTAACCGTGGCTTAACTTACATGTTGAACTTATTAAAAGGTATGTCGCGCGAAGAATAAGTCGCGGACGTGACTGCACTATAGAATAAGAAGCGCTCATATAATATTGGGCTAAGTAAAATCAATACTATTTAGTAGAAAGCTGTCGGCAGGGACCATCTTGTCGATAGCTTTTCTATATGTCGACGTTGGACAAGTCTTTTACTACAGTGAGGAATAAACGTCGTCGTGAGGTTAGGAGATATGGTACAATTTGAGTAATATAATCAATGTAGAAATGGGAGGGAAGACCTATCAATCCACAAATGATGAAAGTACTGTCGATTATTTCTAATATCTTTCTCGTTATCGGCATCATCTTACTCGTCATGAAGAATCTCGTTATGGCCATCACGATGTTCGTCGTCTCATTGGCGATTAGTTTAGTGATGTTTAATGTCTTCTTTAGACATCGTACAGGTATGAAGGTCGTCATCAATATTTCATTTGCGATTGTGTTGATTGCGATTATGGTCGCATTCTTCGTACTGAAATAGAGTAAGGGAAGAGGAGCGCGAGTTAATATGGAATGGATAAAGAAACGAGCTACACTTCTCGTTGCCGCAGGGTTACTCGTCATCTTTGCGATACTGTTCGTAATCTATGATACATCGTTGTTTGAGCACCGTAAGACGCATACCTTTGACGAAGCGGTAGAGAAGCAGACAAGTGACGGTGTGATTAATACGAAAGAGAAAGACGGTCGCTTCGTGAATGCATCTAAGAAAGATGTTGAAGAAGCGATGGCCGTAGATAGTCAGCATCATAATCTAAAGCACATGGATATCTCTGAGAAGGTGCTTCTGAGTAAAAGTGAAGTTAATCGTCTACTGAAAGGTAAAGGTGTTCTAGAGGGGGAAGGTCAAGCCTTCTTAGATGCGCAAGATAAATACGAAGTCAACGCACTTTATTTAGTGAGTCACGCGTTGGTGGAAACAGGTAACGGGCAATCTGAACTTGCACATGGACTTAAGTCAGGCCATAAACGTTACTATAATTTCTTCGGTATCGGTGCTTTCGATGCGAATGCGTTAAAGCATGGTAATAGTTATGCGAAGAAAGAGAAGTGGACTTCCCCACGTAAAGCGATTATTGGTGGTGCACGTTTCGTTCGCTACAATTACTTTAAACATCATCAAATGTCTCTCTATCAGATGCGTTGGAACCCTCAGAATCCTGGTACAAATCAGTATGCCAGTGATATTGGTTGGGATGATAACATTGCTCAGTTGATGGCGAGATATTATGATAAATATGGGATAAAGAAAGATCATATTCATAAAGATTACTATAAAAAGTAATAAGTGATATAGCAGAGAGGGCGTTGCTACAGCAGATAGTGAATCGAAATAGCTTTGCCCTCTCTAATTGTGCGAGCGATTGTGATAGAATGTGAGTGAACATATTAATTGAGGTGTTTGGAATATGAAAATTGGTATTGTTGGCGCCGGTATCGGTGGCCTCACTGCAGCAGCACTGTTTCATGAACAAGGACATGAGGTTAAAGTATTTGAGAAAGAGCCTGAAATCAAAGAGCTAGGTGCCGGTATCGGTATAGGTGACAATGTCTTAGATAAATTAGGCAATCATGATTTAGCTAAAGGGATTAAAAATGCGGGACAAATTATTAAACAAATGGCGATTTACGATGAAGCACAACATCCACTTTCTACAGTAGAGTTGAAAAAGAATAGCGTCAATCTCACATTAAAGCGACAAACACTTATCGATGTGATTGCTTCATACGTACCAGATCACGCTATATATACAAATCACCGTGTTACTAAAATGGAGAATAGCGATATGAAAGTGACGCTTCATTTTGCGAATCAAGAACCAGAAACGTTCGATTTATGCATTGGTGCAGATGGAATTCATTCCATCATTCGTGAGACAGTCGCACCGAAAGCGAAACTGAACTACCAAGGTTATACTGTGTTCCGCGGCATGGTTGAAGATGTTCAACTTGAGGATACGCATATTGCACGCGAATATTGGGGTACAAAAGGGCGCGTAGGCATCGTTCCTCTCCTAAATAACCAAGCATATTGGTTCATTTCGATCAATGCGAAAGAGCGCGACGTGGCGTTGAGTGCTTATGGAAAGCCACATTTACAAGCGCGTTTTAACCATTATCCAGATGAAGTACGCCAAGTGTTAGATAAACAAAGTGAAACTGGCATCTTACAACACGATATGTACGATTTGAAACCGTTGAACGATTTCGTCTATCAACGTACGATCTTGCTCGGTGACGCAGCACACGCGACGACGCCTAATATGGGACAGGGTGCAGGTCAAGCGATGGAAGATGCGATCGTGTTAACGAACTGCTTTAAACACTATGACTTTAATGAGAGCTTAAAGCGGTATAACAAGTTGCGCGTGGGTCATACTGCGAAAGTAATTAAGCGTTCTAGAAAGATTGGTAAACTCGCGCAGCATACCAATCCGTTCGTGGTAGCCGTGCGTAACTTTATCGCGAAGTTGTTACCAAATTCCTATGGTGCACGTCAGACGAAGTTCTTGTATAAAAGTAAAGCGAAATAAAGATACAAAAAGACAGGTAAGGAATTTGCGCCTTACCTGTCTTTTATCATTTCAATAGCGTTTGAAATCAATTATTTATTTACTACGTATTTCGGTTCTTCACCATTCATCTTACTAATCGCATCGTTAGCAACGATTCGTGCCATCATATCACGTGCTTCGAATGTCGCGTTACCGATATGCGGTGTAATGACCACGTTATCAAGTGATTTAAGTTCGTCATTGATTTCTGGTTCGAATTCGAACACGTCTAGTGCAGCACCTTCGATTTCTTTCGCTTTTAATGCATCTACTAATGCTTGTTCGTTAACGATAGGACCACGTGCTGCGTTAATGAGGTAACTTGTAGATTTCATTTTCTTGAATTGTTCTGTATCGAAACTATGGTGTAATTCTGGTTTGTAAGCTGTATTGATTGTCACGAAATCAGATTTTTCGATGAGCGTATCAAAGTCTACATATTTCGCACCAATTTCACGTTCTTTTTCAGGTTTTTGATGTGGACCAGTGTAAAGAATATTCATATCGAATGCTTTCGCACGTTTGGCAACAGCACCACCGATTTCACCTAAACCTACAATACCAATTGTCTTACCTGAAACTTCACGTCCTCGGAAGAATAGGGGTGCCCAACCGTCGAAACCTTTCGTACGGCATAATTGGTCACCTTCAACAATACGACGTGCTGAAGCTAGAACAAGTGCGAATGTTAATTCAGCAGTTGCAGCCGTAGATGCTTTCGGCGTATTGGTAACGTCGATATCTTTTTCACGTGCATAATCTACATCAACGTTGTTAAAGCCGGCACCATAGTTAGTGATAATCTTCAAGTTACTACCTGCATCAATGACTTCTTTATCTACATTGGTAGACAATAAACTGATTAAGATATCAGCGTCTTTCACGCCTTCTTTCAACGTCTCTTTATCAATGATACCTTCTCCATCGTAAACATCGACCTCATACCCTTGGTCTTGGAGAAGATCTAAGCCTTCTTGAGGAATGGCTCCTGCGATATATACTTTTACCATTATAATCACTTCCTTTACCGTTAAGTATACCGAAACCCTGTTGATTAAACAAATAAATCTATATTGTTTCACAGCGTTTTTGGTTTAGAAATATATTTTGTAGCGTAATTATAGTAATGCATTTAGTTGGTAGTCATAGTTCAACGCGTGTGATGCAGGGTTGATTTTCTTATGCATTTTAACTTTAGCTCATTTTAAAATGACTCTAGCGGATGTTTACACTACTGACTTTTACCATGAGTAGATGAAAAGTCTAAAAAATAAGCCTTCTACTATATATTTATCATTAATTAATGAGCTTTAAACCTATAACCGCTACAATGATTAAAGCAATAAAGGAAATGCGTTTCGCGCTGCGTGATTCGTTATAAAAGAGCATACCGATAATCGCACCGCCACATGTACCGATACCTGTCCAAATCGCATAAGCTGTACCCATTGGGATATCATACATCGCTAACTTGAGTATGAGGAAACTACAGATGAAGGCCAGACCTAATAAGATGATTAAAGATTGTTTCTTAGTGCGGTTGATTTCGTTGAGAATAACCACACCGATAATCTCGAACACACCAGCAATCATTAAATAAATCCAAGCCATTATGATTCCTCCTGTTCTGTCGTCATTTGAAGACCTAATATGCCGACGATGAGTAAGATGAGAAGGACGACCTTACTGAAACTTAAGGTATCGCCATGAATAAAAATGTCGACTAGTACTGTACCAATTGCGCCCATACCCACAAAGACGGTATAAGCAGTACCGACAGGCAAGTGTTTACTTGCTGAAAGTATAAGATAGAAACTTAACGCAATTAAGATGAGCGTTACAATCCACGTTGGTATATTATGTGCATGATTCATACTAGTGACCCACATGATTTCGATGAGACCAGCTAGAAAGACTTTTAACCATTGCATCTTAATTACCTCCTTCTTCCAACTTTGCTATTTTCTCAAATTCCTATGCAAACTGCAATTTAACCCTTTTGGATAAAATGAAAAACTCAATCTTGAGCGTTTGAATGTAGCGAAACGCGTAAAAGATTGAGTGAATTAAGAAGTTTAGTTCTTATATTTAAAAAATTTAAAGAGTAAAGGGAACTTTGGAACTATACCTTGAAGGGTCATTATTATACCAGCAATAGTCATTCCAAATATGATAAGTAAACAAAAGGGAAGAACAAAGAACAAGAACAGTATGCCTATCAATATACTAAGCAAGTTTGCATCAGCATGATAATTTCTATTAAGTATCACCATAACTGCAAATATCGATAAAATCATTATGGTTAACCAAAATAAAAAAGAAAAACCGAAATTAAATGCAGCTTTACCCACTTCATTAATAAAGGTTGACCGCTTTCGTATAACGAACCAAATTACAATCGCTATGATATAAGGTAAGGCTATCCATATTATAAATATAGCTATTATTACCCAATCGCCAAGGTTATTTAGTTGAGGTAATATATAATTCATGTTAACCAAGCCGAAGAAATCAAGAGGGACTAAGAGAGTAGGCAGATAAAATATTAGAGCTATGAACTTCTCGCTTTTAGTAGGACGTTGAACTGAAAACTCAAATTCTTCTTGTTGTTTGTTATTTTGAACTTTTGCCATAGACGCTCTCCTCTCTGTGTTTTTGAATTTCAAATATTATCTCAGTATTTTAAAAGACATAGGCACTTGAAATACCTTTCCAAAACCAGCCATGACTGCACCGATAAGTGAAAATATCAAAAATAAAAACACGAAAAACAACATAAAAACTGGCGCAGAGAATATGATAAAAAGGATACTCGGCTCTAATTCTTGAGTATCGATTACTTTACCAACGGCTAAAAATGCTAGCCCTAAAGCTAAAATAATAATTAAGTTCCAGAGAACCATAGAGATACAGAAATTAAAGTAAGCCTTACCAATTTGATTGACGAACGTAGAATGCTTTCGAATAAAGAGCCAACTCACTAAAGAAATTCCAAAAGCGACAAAAAACTAACGATAATGCTGATGAAAAAATCTTTGTACATATCTAAAGATGTGTCTACATAAGTCATTTTATTATAAAGCTTCATCACAATATAGCCGAAGACAAGAATTGATAAGTAAAGGTCTACTCCTATGAGTAGTTCTTTAATATCAGGTTGCATTTGAGGTTTTTGAGTCTTGCTTTGACCAGGCTTGCTCCGATCAGTCTCGTTCTGAAGCGAAGTTTCTTGTTGTTCTGTCATTGTTGCCATCCTTTCTGTTGTAGTAACTATAACTATACCAAAAGACTCTGAATTTATGTATAACTATTTAGAAAGTTAAATGTTGTGAAAGCACTTACGTTGAGGTGAACTTGTTGTTAGAATACCCCATATGTTTAACAACATCAGATAGGTGGTTTAATCTTCAAGTCAGAAAGGTAAATACCTATAGTGAAATATTTTATTGCCATATATAAAGAAAGAAGGGAATAATACATGAAGATTGCAATTGTAGGTTCTGGTAACGGGGCAGTGACTGCTGCACTCGATATGTACACGAAAGGACATCAAGTGAGACTCTACTGTCGAAATCAATCGCTACATAAATTTGATAAAGCCTTTGAAGAGGGTGGCTTTACCTTTAATAACGAAGGAGACGAACAGTTTGTAGAGTTCACTGATATTAGTGATGACATGGAATACGTACTTGAAGGAGCTGAAGTTGTTCAAGTGATTATTCCTTCATCATTTATTGAACATTATGCTTATACGATGGCACCGTTTGTCACAAACGAGCAGCTGATCTTCTTTAATATGGCTGCAGCTATGGGTTCAATCCGTTTTATCAACGTGCTTGAAGATATGCATATTGATACGATGCCAAAGTTTGCTGAAGCGAACACGCTCACGTATGGTACACGCGTGAACTTTGACAAAGCGCTCGTAGATCTCTCATTAAATGTGCGCAAAGTTCATTTTTCAACATACGATAAGGATTACTTAAGCGATAGTTTTGATAAAATTGAAACAATTTATCCTTACATCGTGAAAGAAGAAAGTCTCATGAAGACAAATCTTGAGAATGGTAACCCTGAAGTGCATCCAGGGCCAACACTACTTAATGTTGGACGTATCGATTACGCAGATGAATTTAGATTGTATGAAGAAGGGATTACGAAACATACTGTACGTTTGCTTCATGCAGTAGAGCTTGAACGTCTCTCACTCGGACGTAAACTCGGGTTCGAATTGTCTACAGCGAAAGAAGCACGTATCGAACGTGGTTACCTTGAACGACAATATGAAGATGAACCATTGAATCGTTTGTTTAACACGAGTCCGGTCTTCTCACATATTCCGGGCCCAAATAAAGTAAAGAATCGTTATCTGACTGAAGATATCGCATATGGCCTCGTTCTGTGGTCTAGTTTAGGACGTGAAATAGGGGTGTCTACGCCTAATATAGATGCGATTATCGTCATTGCTTCAACGATTCTAGAACGGGATTTCTTTGAAGAAGGACTAACAGTAGAAGAACTTGGACTAGAGAAGCTTGGCTTAGACTAATTCAATACGAGGGGGATGTGTATGAAGCGACAACCAACGTTACTCGAAGCATTATCCACGATCATCGTCATGGTGATCATTGTCATCGTAGGATTCGTTGTGTTTGAAATACCAATACAAGCATTATTGATATTATCATCTGCATACGCAGTATTTATCGCGAAACGCGTAGGATTGAATTGGAAAGATTTAGAAGAAGGGATTACGAAGCGGTTAGCTACGGCGATGCCAGCGATCTTCATCATTCTATCTGTGGGAATTATTGTTGGTAGTTGGATGTATTCAGGTACAGTGCCTGCTTTAATCTATTACGGGCTAGAATTTTTAAATCCTAACTACTTTCTCATCTCCGCCTTCGTCATTTGTGCAGTAACGTCCGTGGCGACAGGTACCGCATGGGGCTCAGCTTCCACTGGCGGTATTGCCCTGATGGCGATTGCTCATCAACTCGGTATACATGAAGGTATGGCAGCTGGCGCGATTATTGCCGGTGCGGTCTTTGGGGATAAAATGTCTCCGCTTTCAGATACGACGAACTTAGCCGCTTTAGTGACGAAAGTTAATATCTTCGCACACATTAAAGCGATGGTATGGACGACAGTCCCTGCATCTATCGTAGGACTTATCGTGTGGTTCTTTGCTGGCCGTCAATTCGGTGGAAGTGCGAGATCGAAACAGATTAACGAAATGCTACATGAACTGAGTACCATTTATCACATCAACTTCTTTACTTGGGTACCGGTCATCGTTATTATTGCTTGCTTATTACTTAAATTTGATACCGTTCCAGCGATGCTCATTTCAAGCTTGAGCGCAATCATCATCGGTTGGGCGAACAATGGCTTTAATATTGTCGATGGTTTCAAAGCGACATTTGATGGTTTTACCAAAGGTATGGTAAGCAGTAACGACCACGTATCAGGCAAGGTAGCGACCTTGATTGAGCAGGGTGGCATGATGAGTATGACTGAAATCATCGTTACCATCTTCTGTGGTTACGCTTTCGCAGGTATCGTGGAACGTTCGGGCTGTCTCGATGTGATTCTGCACAAGATTTCTAGCAACATTCACTCTGTCGGTCAGCTCATCCTAGCGACCGTCATTGGCGGTTTGATGATGGTGCTTGCAGCAGGTGTGGCTTCCGTCGTGATCATCATGGTCGGCGTCTTAATGATGGATATGTATAATAAAATGAATCTTGACCGTACGAACCTATCACGTACACTAGAGGATTCTGGTACGATGATTATTCCATTGATACCGTGGGGCACATCCGGAATTTATTATACTAAGCAATTGGGTGTGTCATTCGACCAATTCTTCATTTGGACAGTACCATGTTACCTCTGTATCGCCTTCGCATTAATTTACGGCTTTACAGGTATAGGTATTAAAAAAGTGAAACAACAAGACAAGGCTTCACAAGGTTCTGAAGCATAAACGTATGAAATTAAAATAAGGGATTGAGGTAAATGTGAGGGCATTTCACTTCAATCCTTTTTTATAGAATATGGACAAATTTCAAAATTGAAATTGTGGTAATTAACGGTATGAGTGACTGGTGTGTAGGTTATATAAAAAATTAAATAGATTTGCAGTATTTAAGTTTAAAATAGTAGTAAGAGGATAAAGTATAGTAGAGACGTTGAGATGACGATACATAGTAATATAAGTAGTGGTATTACTATAACGGAGAGCGAGTCATCTCGCGTCATGTAGATAATAATTAAATATCCTTCTATTATCTATTTGGAGACAGTTTTGTATTGTGTTTTTGTAGCGATTTTGCAATGCAAAACTGTTTTTTGTATAGGATCATTTATTGAATTTCATAGTGCTTTGATTACGAAGATGGCTAGATTTCAATGCAGCGTGGCCTTGCGCAGTAGTTGTCTGAATTCGAGATGGCTATCGCTGTCTCGAACTCTAGTCAACTTTCGGAGGAAAAACTACGAAATCATAGATTTCTGTGTTTCTCCCAGGCAAGCGAGAAACAATGCATTGAAAACATTTTTTATATCTAGAAATATTTGAGTGAAAATATAAAAAAGCTTTAACCAACACTGAAGTATTGGCTAAAGCTTAAATAAAATGTCTCTATTAGTGAATGAAGTTGTAGCTTGCTGCTTGGCTAGCTGAGATTGTACGTGAAGTAACAACACCAGGACCGTGACCATAGTTCATTTCAGATACACGGATTGAACCGTTGCTGTTCACGCATTCAACGTATGCTACGTGACCGTAAGCACCTGCTGAAGATTGCATGATTGCACCTGCTGATGGGCGGTTGTTTACAGTGTAACCTGAAGCTGCTGCTGCGTTAGCCCAGTTGTTCGCGTTACCCCAAGTTGAACCGATCTTACCACCTACACGATCAAACACGTAGTATGTACATTGACCAGCAGTGTAGTAGTTTGCAGATGAACCAGAAGTACGTACGATAGAGTTAGCAGAACTTGAAGGTGCTGCTGTAGTTGTTACATGTACGTTGTGGCTAGAAGTTGAAGTTGTTGGTGCTGCACCACGTCCGCCAGTTTGGTAGCTTGTGTAAGATGGCGCACTGTAGTTGCTGTAATGACCATAGTTTGAATTATTGTTAGCAGTATAGCCTGAATAGTTATTGTTAGCGTAACCGTAGTTAGCAAAGTTTCCGTAAGATTGTTGACCTTCTACTTGATTTGGATTCCAATTACCTTTCCAAGTGTAGTGGTAGTTGCCTTGTGCATCTATCCAATATGTGTACTCGTAAGATGTTGGGTCGTTAGGATTATATCCTCCTTGATGATCCTCGGCAGCATGCGCATCGTTATGTGCGAATGCAAATGTAGCAATTCCTGCAGTAGCGATTGTAGCTGTAGAGATTTTTTTCATTGTAAAAATATCCTCCTAATATTCCAATAAGTATTGTTATATAAAGTTGAACTACCATCTTCGTCTTGAAAAGATCGAGAACCCAGACGATAAATTCATTTGTACTTAGTTGCAAAGTGAAAGTTTTTTGACGCGTTCTACTCTACCAGAAAATATTGCGTTTGTGTGGTTTGTTAACGATTTGTAATTTAGCTCTAACAATTTATTTTTAAAGACAATGTCAATTCATTAATATTTTTATCTAATGAAATGCGATAGCTAAAGCACTTATGAGACTTCTCTTTCAAGCAAGGAATTTCGAAATATTACAGATTTGTAATAAAACTGAATATTTATATTGCAGGACACTGAGTGGCGGAGTAGACATTATAGAGTGGAAGTTCATTGATATGTAAGAAGGCATAATTTAAAAAATGATCTCATGCTGAGCTTTCAATATTGACTTTAGAAAGAGAAAGCTTTATATTTACAGTATAAAAGTTATACCGAGTATAAAAATGGAAGTGATAAATATGAAAATAGAGCTAGGGTTAACTTCCTTTGCTGACAATACAGCAATACAAACAGAAGAGGGCCCTCAACCAGCCATTAGTAAAGCTGAGCGTATTCGTAATATAGTAGAAGAAATTGAAACAGCAGACCAATATGGGTTGGATATTTATGGATTAGGCGAGCATCATCGTCAAGATTACGCTGTTTCAGATCCAGTTTCAGTACTTGCGGCTGCAGCAAGAACGACAGAACATATCAAACTTTCAAGTGCAGTGACAGTATTGTCGTCGGATGATCCCGTGCGTGTTTATCAGCGATTTGCCACGCTTGATGCACTGTCAAATGGTCGGGCAGAAATCATGGTTGGACGTGGTTCGTTTATCGAATCTTTCCCATTATTTGGTTATCAACTCAATGATTATGAGGCGCTTTTTGAGGAAAAGTTAGAGCTTTTACTACGCATCAATCAACATGAAATCGTGCATTGGGAAGGACGATTAACACCTTCGATTGACGGCAGAGCAGTATACCCTCGAGCCGAACAAACATCACTTCCGATTTGGATTGCGACAGGTGGTACGCCAGAATCATCATTACGAGCAGGTGCGCTCGGTTTACCTATTACGTATGCTATAATTGGTGGTGATCCTAAACGCTTTGCTCGTAACGTTGAAATGTACCGTGCGATGGCTCGATCTAACGGTCACAATCCTAATGAACTATCAGTGGCAACACATTCGTGGGGATATGTAGCCGAAACAGATGAAGAGGCAGAGCGTGAGTTCTATCACGCCGTTAAAGTTAGCCATGATCAACTTGCGAAAGAACGAGGATGGCCTGCGTACGACTTAAATGCTTATCATCGCGAAATGGGACCACATGGTGCACTTTATGTAGGAAGTCCTGAAACTGTAGCTAAGAAGATTATTGAAACAGTAGAAACACTAGAACTTTCACGCTTTATGTTGCACACACCCGTAGGTTCGATACCACATGAACGCACGCTACGAAGTATTAAACTTTTCGCTAAACGGGTAAAGCCTATAGTAGATAAATATTTTGAGGATAAATAGTAAGGAGAGTATGTAGAATGATTTTACGTTATTTAACAAACTTAAAGGTAGCTAAAGAATTATTTAACGCTTCACAACCTAAATTGAAAGGTGACCAAGGCATGAAAGATACATTTGAGAATGTATTTGGTTTACCTTCTAAAATGGTACCTATCATCGGTGCAGCTGAAGCAATCAGTTCAGTATTATTCGTATTCAGTTTCGCAAGCAAGAAGATTTCACGTTTAGCTTCACTTATCACTTTAGGTGTGCTCGGTGGCGCTATCTTCAAACACTTCCAAGCAGGTCACGGTAAAGAAGGCGCGAAACATGCGATGGACGTGAGCGGACTAGCTGCATTAAGCTTCTTAGATACTTTAAATTGCAAGAAAGATAAATAAGAGAACACTGAGTTTTGTGTAAAAATAAGGACGTAATAACGTCTTAAATGTGAGCTCGTAGGTGAATGATTAACGTTCATCTGCGGGCTTTTTAAGTGCTTTATTAAGGTCACGTTCAATTAATTCATAACGCTTGTTGCAAGCTATAAATAGATTGTCACTGCGCTTAATAGTCGCACTACCTCTTTTTCACTCGTATTGCGATAGTTCTTTAATCTACTCAATTTGTTCTAATAGTTAATGCAATTATTCCCTCTCACATTCGTTCTCTTTATTAATGAAGATGATACTTATCAAGTTCTAAACAGAAATTGTCTATCTTTACTTTTAAGAAATGATTAGATTTAAAATTCAATATTATACGAATTACAGTACTTTTGGTTGATTCGTTTTCAATGCTAACTCGAGACGCTTGAGGGAACATGGCTGCAATAAAAATCCATTTCTGGAGCGCGGAAAGCGACAGAAATTAGTTGAATGTGATCCTACACAGTAGAGATCTGGATTCATAAGAGGTTCAACTCTTATGAATCCTAGCTCTCTTTATGGGGGAAACACTACGAAATCAAAGATTTCTGTGTTTCTCCCAAGCAAGCGAGAGTTAAAGCATTGAAAATGAGTTTTTTTGTTAATTGCTAATTGTCGATTTTTTACTTAGTAGAACAACACTGACAATTTAACTAGTAAAAATTTCTGATAAGAAGAAATTTTGAGAATTTAACGTTTCAGATATTGAATTATTTTCATTACAGTTTATAATTAAATTAAAGCAACGAGACTAGACTAGCAGGAGGATGCACATGATTAAGACTGAAGAATATACCTTGGATGAGCTCATTCATATCACACCGACAATTAAAGATTTCTACCGTAGAGTTAAGAAAGAACGCCAACTCACTTACGAAGAAATCAGCGTCTTATACTACGTTGCACAAAGTGATGAGAATACCATCCCAGTTCGCCACATTGCACAACGATCATTCTTGAAACCGTACTTTTTAAGTAAAGCGGTTCAAAAGCTTAAAGATAAAGGTTATTTGGATAAAAAGAGAAGTCAAATAGATCAACGTCAAATATATATTGAAGTGACAGACGAACAACGCATCATGATTCAATCGTTGCTTACAGATTTACAATATTTCATAGATTGATTGTTCTAAGTCAGAAGAAAAGTGTCTCATTCGTCACACTGTAACGCTCCCTCAAAGTGAGTGGAGGAGTTGCAACGTGATATGAGACACTTTTTATCTATATCATACAAAGTTTATGAAGATGGCTTTAAGTAACGAACGGTACGGTGTTGCAATCGACTAAAGATGAGCTCGAGCACGATAGCTAATAACCAATAGAAGACCGCGGCTACTGAATATACAGGAATAAAGCGATAGCCTTCGTTAGCGATAACGTGACTGACTGACATGATCTCAGTCACTTGTACTGCAAAGGCTAACGATGTCCCTTTAATGAGCATAATAAATTGATTCTCAATATTCGGTAACGCATAGCCGAATGCTTGTGGTAAGACGATACGACGATACGTATCAAATTTCGACAATCCGATGGTCTTTGCCGCTTCAATCTGACTATATTCAACAGACTGCAAGCCACCTTTCATGCTCTCTGAAAGATAAGCGATAGCATGTAGCGAGAAACCGATACATGCGATAGTTAGAGGCGATAAAGCATCGGGATTAAAGTGTGTGTGTAATTGATCATTAAAAAAGATTAATAGAGCTGGTAAACCATAATACAAGACGAATAATTGCACGATTAACGGCGTGCTTCGAATAAATGAATTGTAAACAACGATAAGTTGAGACAATACAGGAATCTTGGCTAAACGTATCATCGCTAAGATGGTACCTACCACGAGTCCAATAATCATGGCGACGATAGAAATGATTATCGTGTTAGGTACACCTTTCAGCACTTCCCATATCGTATGCAGTATAAATGACATGCTGGAACCTCCTTAAGCTTGATAAGGTTTTTGTGCTTTTTTATCAACAAGCGCCAAAGTACCTTGAATAATTAGTGCGATTATCCAATAAATAATTGAAATAACAACATAAACTTGTAGCATACCTAAACCGTAGTTGTTACCGATAATGAGTTGAACTTGACCCATCATGTCAACGAGTCCAATAGTAAAGGCTAAAGATGTATCTTTTACCAGTTCAATGATTTGTGTCGTCAAGTTCGGTAAGCTATTGCGCAATGCTTGTGGAATAATAATATGCGTTAATATATGGCGATAGGAAAGGCCTACTGTGAGACCTGCTTCAATTTGCGCATAATCCACTGATAAGTAACCCGCACGCATCACTTCTGATAAGTAAGCACCTGTGTGTAAAGTAAATGCTAAGATGACGAAGAAGAGACGACTAAAATGGTTGATATCAATATGTATTAACATCAACACTTGCGGTAAGGCGAAGTAAACTAGGAATAATTGCAATAGTAAGGGTGTACTACGAATAAAGGATTGATATACGCGTACAATCGGTGACAATATCGGTGTGCGTTGAATACGAATGATAGCAAGCACCAGTCCTAAGATGATTGCACAGATGAGCGCAATGACAATCATTAATAGCGTTAACGGAAGCGCTTGTAATACCTGTTGGAATAAATCTGGCCAATCTGTCTTCATTAACGGTCAACCTCCAATCGATCTTTATGTTTATTCAATTGATCAATATCTTCAAAGACGTTGATATCGAAATATTTCTTAGACAAGTCTTGAAGTTTGCCTTCTTCTTTCAATTCTTTGGTAGCTTTATCAATATCGTCATGCAACTTTTTATTCTTCTTGTTATAAACGACATGTAACGGTTCGCGTTTGACGATACCACCAATTTTAGTTTTCGTATGAATTTGTTCTTGAATCGCTTTATACGTATTCCAGTTGATAATCATAGCATCACGACGATTCTGACTTAACATTTTCAAGTTATCGCCATTAGAAGGCTCTTGAATCTTATCTATCGAAATCTTAGGGTCATGTGTCTTGTTATATTGAGTTAAGATAGAATACAAACCACCACTTGGTGCCATAGGTGTTAGACGTTTACCTGGTAAATCGCTTAATTCATGAATATCGTTATTATGTTCATTGACGGCAAGCATAGGTAAGGCGTAACTATAAGGTTCATCTTGATACAGAAATTGTTTCTCACGTTCTGGAGTTTTGAAGAACCAGTTCACTGCCATATCAAATTTACCTGCACCTAAACCGACGAGATTGGATTCTTCTTCACCCAATTCGTATTTAAATTTGTATTGTGGTAATTTCTTCTCTAACATTTTCATGTAATCCATATCTAAACCGACGAAATCATTATTTTTATTAGTATAAAGATAGGGTGGGTTCACCTCTGCAGATAAAGCAACTTTCACTTCACGAGGATGTTTGGCCGTCGCTTTCTGAGAAGTAGAGGATGTACCGCAGCCAGTGACTACAACCATGATTGCAAGAAGCACGAGTAGATAAGTGACTGATTTCAAACGCATCACTCTTTCACCTCAGTTCCAACTTTATTGAGGAAGCGGCTCACACGTTCAGAATCTGGATGATCTAATACTTCTGAAGGTGTACCGCGATGAAGGATTTGCCCTTCGTCCATAAAGAGAATTTGATCTGCAATTGCCTTCGCAAATTGAATTTCGTGTGTAACGAGTACCATCGTCATGCCTTCTTGTGCAATCGATTTGATGAGATTTAAGATACTTTGAATCGATTCGGGGTCAAGTGCTGAAGTCGGTTCATCAAGCAGCAAGACTTCAGGGTTCAGTGCGAGTGCGCGAACGATACCGACACGTTGACTTTGTCCACCTGAAAGTTGCGCAGGGTATTTATCTTGATGCTCAAGCATGCCTACGCGTTGGAGATAGTCACGTGCGATGTCGCGCGCTTCTTTCTTCGATTTCTTCTGACCATACACCAATCCCTCGGTAATATTGTCGATAATCGTTTTATTTTTAAAAAGATTGTAGTTCTGAAAGACCATGGCAGAGGATTGACGCAATCTCAAGATGTCTTTCTTCGTATGTTGAGCGGTATCGAAACGTTGATCGTTGATTTGAATTACGCCTGACTTTGGCATCGTCAAAGCATTCAACGTTCTAAGTAATGTTGTCTTACCCGATCCGCTTGGCCCGATAATCGCAGTGACAGTCCCAGTGTCCTGCGTGAAACTTACGTTATCGAGTATACGTTTGTCGCTATAATAATGGATGATATTCTCTACTGATATCATGGAAGTCCCTCCTCAAGTTCATTAAGGTTAAATTACCACAATAATTCTTATCGGTAAAGTAGGGATTAGACAATGCTGCTACTTTTATTCGGTAAAGCTGAGTGTTAAACTAAGAATGAAGTTATTAACAACGAGGTGAACCAAGGAATGAAATCGGGATTAATTCAATCTGATATCCAACGTAAATGGTTGGCGAAATTAGAAAGCGTGAAAGACGAATTTCAATCACATTCGGAATACAATGACTTACACTCTCGTTTTCCGTATGAGAATATTGACTGGCTTGTGAAAGAAGGTTACACATTATTAACATTGCCGAAAGAATATGGCGGTGAAGGTTGTACGGTTGAAGATATGGTCGTGCTACAGTCCTATCTTGGAAGTATTGATGGTGCGACAGCTTTATCTATCGGATGGCACTTGAGCGTCGTAGGTCAATTATTTGAACAAGAAATGTGGGAACAATCTATGCTTGACCGCTTTGCCGAACAAGTGAAGCAAGGCGCTTTAGTCAATCGTGCGGTGAGTGAAGCGGAAACAGGCAGTCCTACACGTGGCGGACGTCCAGGTACGCATGCAGTTGAGAATGAAAAAGGCTATCTATTGAATGGTGTGAAGACCTTTACATCTATGAGTAAAGGATTAACGCATTATATCGTGAGTGCCTATTCTGAAAGCGACCAAGACGTTGGTTTCTTCTTAGTAGAAAGAGATATGCCGGGTGTCGAAATCGCAGACAACTGGAATATGGTAGGTATGAGAGCGACGGAGAGCCACGACCTCGTACTTAACGACGTGCAAATACCGAAAGAGAACTTTGTCGAGGTTCGCGGTGCAAGAGGTAAGAAACCGAATGGCTGGATCTTACACATACCAAGTACGTATTTAGGCATCGCACAAGCCGCACGTGATTACGCTGTAGACTTTGCGAAAGAATACAGTCCCAATAGTATTGAAGGTACCATTGGCGATTTGACTACGGTTCAACAGAATTTAGGTAAAATGGAATCACTATTAATATCTGCACGTCATTTCTTATGGAGCACTGCGCGTATGTATCACGAAGATGTTGAGGACGCGCTGCTTTGGAATGAAACTTCAGCAAGCAAAGTGCTCGTTATGAATCAAGGTATAGAAGTGATTGACTTAGCGATGCGAATCGTTGGTGCGAAGAGTCTTGAAATGGAACGTCCATTACAACGCTATTATCGCGATATGCGTGCAGGTCTTCACAATCCACCGATGGAAGATATGGCTTATACGAATATTGCGAAGTCAATTTTAGGTCGAATTTAGTTGAATATTATTAGGTCTATAGTAGACCGTTTGAGATAATGCGAAGGCGCTTCCTATCTGTACGAGGGTAGGGAGGGCTTTTTTTAGTATTTATCTTATTTCTGAAAAGAGTTTAATCCTAAAAGATGACGTATTAAAAGAGGTAAAAGGTGAAACGTTATGATAAGGGGAGTTATTCATAAATATAGATAGTGTAGTAGCTGATTTATTTGAGTTGATTTCTCTTTGTTAAAAATTAAAGTAATGATCGGAGATTTCTGTCTCAATAAAGTATTGACATTGAAAACAGGTGGGTTATAAGCCTTGCTAAGAATTTAATCATTTTACTCGAAAAAAATGAACAATCGCTTCAAAAAAGTATTGCAGAAATGTGCGGGACGAAATATAATATCAATAATGATAATCATTTTCAACGAAGGAGAAAAGATATGAAGAAATTATTAATACCGATCATCGCGTTAATGCTAGTCTTAGCAGCTTGTGGCAATAAATCAGACGACGGTTCAGGCAAAACAGGCAAAGCAGAAACGAAATCATATACACTTGATAGTGGTAAAAAGATCGACATTCCTAAAGATCCTCAAAAAATCGCAGTTGTCGCACCTACATACGCTGGTGGTTTGAAATACTTAGGAGCTAACATCGTAGCTGTGAACAAACAAGTCGATCAAAGCAAATTATTGAAAGACAAGTTCAAAGGCGTAACGAAAATTGGAGATAACGACGTTGAAAAAGTGACAAAAGCGAAACCAGACTTAATCATCGTTTACTCAACAGATAAAAACATCAAAAAATACGAAAAAATCGCGCCAACGATCGTCTTCGATTACGGTAAACATAAATACCTTGAGCAACAACGTGAATTGGCTAAAATCGTAGGCAAAGAAGATCAAGAGAAAAAATGGGAAAAAGAATGGAAATCTCAAACTGAAAAAGATGGTAAAGAAATCAAAGATAAAATTGGTGCAGACAAAACTGTTTCAATCTTTGACGAGTTCGACAAAAAACTTTACACTTACGGACCAAACTGGGGTCGTGGTGGAGAAGTCCTTTACCAAGCATTCGGATTGAAAATGCCAACTGAATTAGAAAAAGCAGTGAAAAAAGAAGGCTGGACTGAAGTAAAACAAGAGAAAATCTCTGACTTCGCTGGCGACTACATCGTGTCTACAAGTGAAGGTAAAGCAGCGCCAGGATATGAAAAAACAAATATCTGGAACAACTTATCAGCTGTTAAAGACAACCACGTGATTAAAGTTCAAGCTGAAACTTATTGGTACAACGATCCGTATACACTTGATTACATGCGCAAAGATTTAAAAGAGAAATTCTTAAAATAATAAATTGAGTATGAAAATGATGTTATCAGTAGCTGAAATGTGCAGAAAGTGGTAAGCACGCTCGCATTTCAGCTTTTTCTTGGAAGTATTGTAAACTAGATATTTTTACAGGTTTACAATTGTGCTATAATACCAGTATTGAGATTGAGGAGGAACTACATATGTCTACGAAATTTTTAGTTTATACAGCATTGATGACTGCTGTTATAGCTGTATTAGGGATGGTGCCACCCATTCCACTAGCCTTTATTCCTGTACCGATTGTGTTACAGAATTTAGGTATCTTCTTAGCCGCTGTACTACTGGGACGTAAATACGGCACGCTTAGCGTTATCGTCTTCTTACTACTCGTAGCAGCTGGCATGCCACTGTTATCAGGAGGACGTGGCGGTATTGGTGTGTTTCAAGGACCATCCGTTGGTTTCTTGATTATGTACCCAGTCTGCGCGTACCTTATTGGTTTTATCCGTGATATGTTCTTAACGCGTATCAATTTCTTGGTGTTATTGATTACCATCCTCCTATTTGGTGTTGTATTATTGGACTTAGTAGGAGCGATTGTGATGGGTATCATTACTCACATTCCTGTAGGCAAAGCGATTTATCTATCACTGACATTTATGCCAGGGGACATAATTAAAGCGATACTCGCTGCTTTAATCGGTAACATACTACTCAACCATAGTCGTTTCCAACAACTCATTAAACGTCAATGATATGAGGAGACGTGAGCGATATGACGACGATTACGATGCGTGACATCTTTAACGATGGGACGATTGTTGATCAAGATGCGCGTAGAACGATTTATTTAACGCCTAGTACGCCGCATACATTTTATAAAAATACTTGGGTCTATCATGAAATGCCTGACCTTGATACATGGAAGAGGGATCGAGATGATCAGCAGCGCATGCACCAACGGCAAGGCTCGTCACATCTCAGCTTTAGCTTTCCTGAAAATTGTGAGCTCGATGCTACATGGAAAGATGTATTGCAGAAAGAAGGGTTTCAGCTCGGAATTCTGGAACTTTATGCAGTCGAACCTGATACGTTTCTAGAACTTAATCCTTCTCAAAAGAAGGTTCAATTGATGCAAGTGGATAAAACAACGCTGGAAGATTATATCGATGTTTATCGTGAATTCTTAGTACCGTTTGGTCACGAATTTACTGAAGAAAGTATTCGAGAGCTAAGAGAGAATTACGAAGAAGAGCCGCCCTCTCGGTTTGTGGCGTATGTCGAGCAGCAACCCCTCGGCATTGTGGATTTAATCTTCACTCCTTCCACTGTGGAATTAGATGGTTTCGGAGTGCTTGAGTCTCACCAACGTCAAGGGATAGGCCGCGCCATCCAACGAGAAATTGCACGTTTAGCAGAGGGGCGCACGATGATACTCGTCGCAGATGGTGAGGACACAGCGAAAGATATGTATGTGAAACAAGGCTACGTCTTTCTAAGCTACATGTATCAAGCTTTGAAAGAATCAATGGATGAATAAGAAATTGAATAGAGTAAAAATAAGCAGCTCGAAGATGGATGATTAGCATCTACGGGCTGCTTAATTTATTGAGGATTGGGAAGGTAACCGAATGAGGCGATGAACGAGAGTGCGCGGTGAGCTTTCTCGAATTCTAGCGCTTCTCACGAGAAAAAAGTCGAAATCTACAAGGTTCCCTCATACTCTCAATCACGTTTCTGGTATTTCAATACGTTCGGGATGACTATACACATTAAAGTTGCCATCACGAATAAAGCCGACTGCAGTGATATTGAGATCTTGGGCTAACTGTACTGCTAGAGTGGTCGGTGCCGATTTAGACAGGATCACACCTACACCAATTTTAGCTGCTTTAATTAGAATTTCAGACGATATACGTCCGCTAAAGATTAATACTTTATCACGTACGGGAATATGTTGTTGGAGGCAATAACCATATAATTTGTCTAAGGCATTGTGTCTACCGATGTCTTGGCGATGTTCAAAGAAATCATTCCCATCACTAATCGCCGCATTGTGCAAGCCACCCGTTTGTTTGAAGACTTCACTGGCACTTTGCAAGTTATCCATCATCGTAAGAATTTGTTCAGGGTGCAGGCGAATGTGAGACATTGATGTTTTCGCGACGGCTGCGTCATTTTGAAAGTAGAATTCACGACTTTTACCACAGCAGGAAGCCACCATGCGCTTGGTAGAATATTGGAAACGGTCACTTAAAGGCTTATTCAATTGGACATGTGCGAACCCTTTACTATCGTCGAGCTCAACAGAGTCCACCTCAGCTAACTTATAAATCGCGCCTTCTGAAGCTAAGAAACCAATCGTTAACTCTTTAAGATGATTCGGACTACATATTACCGTTGCAAATTCTTCGTTGTTAACCATGATCGTCAATGGAAATTCTGTGGCATAACTATCTTTGGTTTCATAAAGCTTGCCAGATTGATAGCGCACGATCTTCTGGTTATTGAGTACATCTTTGTCCATAGTAACCCCCCATTTACACTTAACGTCTATTGTATACTATTCAGTTCATGAATTGAAATATCTACGTTATTACGGTGTATAACTTGAATGATTTTTCCACCTACATAGGTAAAATGTAAGAGAGATGATTTATTTCGTTAAGACAATGGAGTAAACTAAAGATAAGTAAAGAAAAAGTGGACTTTGTTGCGGATGGAATAACTCGTCGTAGAAATTTCCTCGACAACAAAGACTGACGAAGGTGTGAGACGATGATTAATCAATTAACAGCACAATTTAAAGAACGATACGACACTCAGCCAGAAGCGCGTGCTTTCGCGCCAGGACGTATTAATTTAATCGGAGAACATACTGATTACAATGGGGGTTACGTCTTTCCAGCAGCAATTGCTTTGGGTACGTATGGTGTGGCAAGCAAACGTCAAGATAAAGAGGTACATTTATATTCCAATAATTTCGAATCAGTAGGAGAACTTGTCTTCTCACTTGATGATTTGAGCTTCAATGCTGATCATGATTGGGGTAACTATGTCAAAGGAATGATTGCCTATTTAATTGAGGATTATCCTGATATCAATACAGGGATGAACATACTGATTGAAGGTAATATTCCGAATGGTGCCAGCTTGTCATCTTCAGCTTCACTAGAGATGTTAAGTGGTTGGTTAGTGAAATCACTTTTTGACTTATCTGTGGACCGTTTACAGTTAATCCACCTAGGTCAACGCGTAGAGAACCACTTTATCGGCGTGAACTCAGGTATTATGGATCAGTTTATCGTAGGGATGGGCGCGAAAGATCATGCCTTACTTCTCGATACTGCGACGTTAGAATATCACGAAGTTCCAGCACAATTTGGCGATTACGTCATTTCAATTATGAATACCAATAAACGTAGATCGTTGACCGAATCCAAATACAATGAACGTCGTGCTGAATGTGAAACGGCGCTAGAAGAACTCCAACAACATTTAGATATCCAATCACTCGGTGAATTAAGTGTCGATACGTTTGAAGCGAATGCGCACTACATTACTAATGAGACAAATCGACGTCGTGCACGTCATGCTGTGACTGAGAACCAACGTACTAAGGATGCATACCAAGCGTTGCAACACGATGATTTCGCCGCGTTTGGTCAGTTACTTAACGCTTCTCATCAGTCCCTCAAAGGAGATTACGAGGTGACAGGTCAGGAACTCGATACGTTGGCAGAAACAGCGCAACAAGTTGACGGCGTTTTAGGTGCACGCATGACAGGAGCCGGTTTTGCAGGTTGTGCTATCGCGCTCGTTCATAAAGATAGTATTGAACAGCTTGAAAGTGACGTGACTGCAGCTTATGTCGAGCGTATCGGTTACGAGCCGTCATTCTACCATGTCTCAATTGGTGATGGTGTTAAAAGTCTTTAAAGTATAGGTTGGAAATCGCACATTTTCTAGAGATTGTGTTAAATGACTTTTATCTAAAAAAGTGAACTATAATAGCTAGAGAAAGAAAGGAAGTATAACTATGTCAGTACTCGTCTTAGGTGGCGCAGGATATATTGGAAGTCACGCAGTTGCTCAACTCATCGACGCAAATTACGATGTCGTTGTCGTAGATAATTTAGTAAAAGGGCATCCTGAAGCAGTACATTCCCAAGCGAAATTCTACGAAGGGGATATTCGTGATAAAGCATTTCTCAATCGCGTCTTCGAACAAGAAGATGTAGAGGGAGTCTTTCATTTCTGTGCGTTCTCGCTCGTGGGAGAGTCAGTAGAAATTCCGCTACAGTACTTTAATAACAATGTCTATGGTTTGCAAGTCTTACTCGAAGTGATGAAAGACCATGATGTGAACCATATCGTCTTCTCATCTACCGCTGCAGTATACGGTGAACCAGATACTGTCCCAATTCATGAGACAGATACACAAGCACCAACGAATCCGTATGGTGAAAGTAAATTGATGATGGAGAAAATGATGAAATGGTGTCACGAAGCTTATGGTGTGAACTATACGGCGTTACGTTATTTTAACGTGGCAGGCGCGCATGTTGAAGGTTCAATTGGTGAAGATCATCATCCAGAAACACATCTCATTCCTATCGTGTTAGAAGTTGCGTTAGGTCAAAGGGATGCTCTGACGATCTTCGGCGATGACTATGATACAGAAGACGGTTCTTGTATTCGTGACTACTTACATGTTGTCGATCTAATTGATGCACACATTTTAGCATATCAATACTTACGCAACGGTGGAGAATCAGGCGCATTTAACCTCGGAAGTAGTCAAGGTTATTCCGTGTTTGAAATTCTCGAAGCAGCGCGTAAAGTGACAGGTAAAGAGATTCCTGCACAAGTCGGACCGAGACGTGCTGGCGATCCAAGTAAGTTAGTCGCTGCAAGTGATAAGGCGAAATCAATGTTAGGGTGGCAACCGCAACATGACGATATCCACGAGATTATTCGTTCAGCATGGAACTGGCACAGCCAACATCCACATGGCTATCAAGATCAATCGGAGCGTGAATCATAGTGTTACTTAATCAAACGTTAGTCAATCATTATATTGATTATATTATTCAATATAATGAATACGAAGAACTCGATAGGCTATATCTTCAGAATCAGTTATTACGATTACTACAAGCTGCAGATGTGACGGCTGAAGGTGAGCGAGATGATGCACAGTGGGAACCAAACGACTATGTTCAGCATTGGATTAATGAGGCAGTCGCTGAAGGTCAAATTGAAGATACTTTGGCGGCAAGAGAAATTCTCGAAGCGCAACTACTCGATTTGATTACGCCACGCCCGTCACTCGTCAATCGTACGTTTCATGATAAGTTAGCAGAAGATCCTAAAGCGGCTACAGATTACTTCTACGCATTGTCGAAGCGTAGCCACTACGTTAAAGAAGATGCGATTCGTAAAAATATTGCATATACGAGTCCAACTCCTTATGGACCGATAGAAGTGACGATTAATTTGTCAAAACCAGAAAAGAGTGCGAAAGACATCGCGTTGGCGAAACAAGCGATGGTAACGTCGTATCCGAAATGTGCGCTCTGTATAGAGAATGAGGGTTACTTAGGTTCCGCAACACAAGCGGCGAGAACGAACCATCGTGTTGTAAGAATGAATTTAGACGGTGCGACTTGGGGCTTTCAATATTCACCGTATGCGTACTTTAGAGAACATAGTATTGTACTCTCAGAAACACATACGCCGATGATGATGAATCGTCAAACGTTTCGCAATCTCTTTGCGTTTATTGACCAGTTGCCTCATTACTTTATCGGTTCGAATGCTGATATTCCATTGGTAGGCGGATCTATTTTATCTCACAATCATTATCAAGCAGGGCGACATACGTTTCCGATGGATCATGCTGAAGAGCGCCAGCCTTTTACTATGCAAGGGCATCCTAACGTTTCTTGCAGTAAACTGTTCTGGCCAATGAGTGTTATTCGTCTGCGTGGCAAGTCGTCGAATGAGGTCATCGAAGCGGCGACGCACATTCTTGATGAGTGGAATGCATACTCAGATGAAGCGGTAAGTATTCGTGCGTATAGCGCTTCAGGCGAACGCCACCATACAGTGACACCGATTGCACGTTATCGCAATGGGCAGTATGAGATGGACGTTGTCTTGCGTGATAATCAAACTTCTGAACGTTATCCAGACGGCATCTTCCACCCACATCCGGATGTGCAACATATTAAGAAAGAGAATATCGGGCTCATCGAAGTGATGGGGACGGCCATTCTTCCAGCGAGATTGAAAGAAGAACTGCAAGTCGTGAAACGCTATTTGTTAGGCGATACTTCAGCACAGCAAGACTTAGGTGTTCATGAAGCATGGGCACGTGACATGGCTCAGCATTATGATATTAGTGAGGCGAATGTAGATGAGATTATTCGCGATGAGGTAGGGCGTAAATTTACGCGTGTGTTAGAAGACGCTGGTGTGTTTAAAAATACGGAAGAAGGACAAGCAGCATTTCAACGTTTTATCGATCAATTATAGGTAGAGTGAGTAGCGCTCCTCACGTGCGGTTGGAGACTGTGCGTGGGGAGCTTGTTTTATGTTAAAGAGGGCATGTTGAAAAATGAAATTAAGAGATGTTTCTTGTTCGGAAACTTTGTTTCTTAAAGTTGCTAAATAAGAACTTCGCTTAACCGTTAGAGTGAGTTAATATGGTGTTTGAGGAGGGTTAGACATGCAACATCTGGCTAAACGAATTAGACAAGAAAGACGGCGACTAGGTTGGAATCAAACACAATTAGCGCATCATTTAAAGACAACGAAAACGACAATTTCAAAGTGGGAAACAGGTCACTTACTGCCCGATATTACACACCTACCTATACTCGCGAGATTGTTTAACACAAGTGTTGATGAGATGCTCAATGTCACATCCAAGTACTCACGTGAGGAAACGCGAGCGATTATTTCTGATTTGATAGATAAATTGAGCCGTAGTAAAGAAGACTTTGTTTCATCGATTGAAGCACACTTTCATACCGCGAGTCACGATTATGACTTTCTCGTTGCGTTATTAGGTGTGATGAGTAGTAATATACAACGTCTTAAGGAAGATAACATACGCGAGAAAGCGATTGCGCTTGCTTTTGAAATTGTGCATATTATTGAAACAAATTGCACGAGTACTTCTCTATTGCGTAAAACGTATGGCTATAAAGTTACGTTTTGGTATGTTAACGGAGACTTCAATCAAATCATTGAGCATCTCTCCGACTATGAAGTGAATTTGGGAGAGAACTTGTTATTAGGGAGTGCCTATTTAGTTCAAGAAAATAATGAGAAGGCCACAAGTGTACTCCAATCGGATATGTATCAGAATTTAAATTTGATGGTACAAGAATTTCTACTACTTGTGACTCAAGAATTACATCATTTATCAGTCGAGGAGTTAGCGCGCAAATATGAACATTTAAATATCGCCTTCAATATCGATAAACTATTTCCATTTTTTGCCATGCCACTATATCATCACTTTGCACAATATTATATAGACACTAACCCGAAAGAAGCGCAACGCTTTTTAAAGTGCTATATCAATTGTTACGAGCAATTAGTTGAACATTTCGTTTTTCGAACGGATTCTTTTTTTGATGCTGTTGAACCTTGGTTCGAGCATTTTCCTGTGGGGCGACAGTTATCTTTAGATTATGAGGAGACGATAGAACATTATATGAATATAATTATTGACTGTCCTCAATTTCAAAGTCTTAAGAACTACGCAGAGATAGTGAGTCAATTAAAGCGGATTTATCGTAAAAGTAAGTAATCAAAGTGATGTTCATGTGTAGTTAATCATGTGGGAAATATGTTAAGTATACTTAATATATTAGTCATATCCCTAATGAATAAGAATAATTTAAAGTCTCTTAACTACTGAAGTAAGGGGATTTGTTAGCGTTTTATAATCCATTATCCTAATATGGTCTATTTTCAGAAAATATTGTGCGATAGTACTTTTATCTTGTGTCAAATAGGTATATAATAGCTTGCGAGGAGGGATATGCATGAAACTTAGATTTCTAGTAGTTTCACTACTTGCGCTATGCCTAGTACTTGCGGGCTGTTCTGGCTCAGGCGATAGCTCAAAAAATTCAAAGAGTTCAAATGACTCACACCAAACATCATCACATAAAGATAAGAAAGATGATAAAGACAAGAAAGACAAAAATGACGAGAATGCATTGCAAATTGCAGCTGCAGCTAGTTTAACTGACGCGTCTAAAGATTTAGAGAAAGAATTTAAGAAAGATCACAAAGACGCAAACATTACATTTAACTACGGTGGTTCAGGTGCCTTAAGACAACAAATTGAAAAAGGTGCACCAACTGACGTTATCATGTCAGCGAACACGAAAGACGTAGATATGTTGAAAGATAAAGATAAAGCGCATGATACATACAATTATGCGAAAAATAAACTTGTCTTAATCGGAGACAAAGATAGTAACTACAAATCAGTTAAAGACCTTAAAAAAGATGACAAATTAGCGGTTGGTGAAGCGAAATCTGTACCAGCTGGTAAATATGCGGAAAAATACTTGAAAGCTAACAACTTATACGACGATGTTAAATCTAACTTAGTGTATGCGAAAGACGTTCGCCAAGTATTAAATTACGTGAAAAAAGGTAATGCGCAACTCGGTTATGTTTACAAAACAGACTTAGCGCAAGACCAAAAAAATGGTGAGAGCAACGTTAAAGAAATTAACGAAGCGAAACTAGACAAACCAATCACTTATGAAGCAGGTGCAACTTCTGATAAGAAACTTGCGAAAGAGTGGATGGACTTCTTAAAATCAGACAAAGCAAAAGAAATCTTGAAAAAATACGAATTTGAAGCTTAGGAGGTTGTAGCAATGCCTGACTTCACACCATTCTGGATTTCGATTAAAGTTGCGTTAATCAGTACAGTTATCGTAACAATTATCGGTGTCCTCGTTTCTAAATGGTTATATGAAAGAAAGGGCATCATTGCTAGAATTCTCGAAAGTATTATTGTACTACCTATTGTGTTACCCCCTACTGTTATGGGTTTCATCTTACTTATCATCTTCTCGCCTCATAGCGTAGTGGGACGATTCTTCTCGAATGTCTTACACATCCCGGTAGTATTCACGATGACAGGTGCAGTAATTGCATCTGTCATTGTTAGTTTTCCGCTTATGTACCAACATACGGTGCAAGGCTTTCGAGGTATAGATAGCAAGATGTTGAACACTGCACGTACGATGGGAGCAAGCGAACGTAAGATATTCTATCGTCTCGTCGTACCGTTATCTAAACGCTCTATTCTCTCTGGGATTATGATGAGTTTCGCGAGAGCGATTGGTGAGTTTGGTGCAACATTAATGGTTGCAGGTTATATCCCTAATAAAACGAATACGTTACCACTCGAAATATATTTCCTCGTTGAACAGGGCAAGGAGAATCAAGCATGGCTATGGGTGCTCGTCTTAGTCGCCTTTGCTGTAGTGGTCATCAGTACCATCAACTTGCTCAATCGCGACCGTTACCGGGAGGTGGAATAGATGCTGAAGATTCAATTACAACACCAACTTGATCGCGCTTTAATCGATATTAATATCGATGATGAAGAACCGAAGATTTATGCGTTAAAAGGGCCGTCAGGAATAGGGAAGACAACTGCGCTTAACTTTATTGCAGGTTTGAAGCATCCTGACAAAGCGAAGATACAAATTAATAACCGCGTGCTCACAGATACTGAGCAAGGTGTGAATGTGAAGATTCAAAAGCGTAATTTAGGTTATCTCTTCCAAGACTATCAATTGTTTCCTAATATGACGGTGCATCGTAACTTGACCTTTATTTCTGATATGAATGATCACATACGTAAGTTGATGAAAGAGTTAAATATTGAACATTTGAAAGATAAATATCCGATGACCTTATCAGGTGGGGAATCTCAACGTGTAGCTTTGGCACGTGCTTTGAGTACGAAACCAGATCTCATATTGTTAGATGAACCCTTTTCTAGTCTAGATGATCAGACGAAAGAAGAGGGCATAGCACTAGTGAAACGTATCTTTCATGAGTGGCATATCCCAATTATCTTCGTGACACATTCCAATTACGAAGCAGAAAGCTTAGCAGATGAAGTGCTAACAATAAGCGAAATGAACGATAAATCAAATATCAAAAGGAATTAATTGATCATTAGAAAACCTACAGATGAACGGTTTGTTCATCTGTAGGTCATCATGATTATCTATTAATTTAAACATCGCTTATTTATCGTGCTCTTCCTCTTCAGGAATAGGGAAGTAGTCGAAGATCTTACCTGAAGTGAGTGCTTCACTTAAGTCGCTTAACCACTCATAATAGCGCTTAGAGTGTTCCATTTGGTCATAGATGATTTGCGCTTGTTCTTTCGTGTCTTCATCGACATCATTTGCTTCGAGAATCGTCTCGATTTCATCTTCAGATTTACGTATCGCTTCCATATTAAGCTTGATTTCACGATTCCATTTCATAGAGAAATAGTTAGCGAAGAAAGTAAAAAAGTCCTTCTCAGCTACAAAGTGTTGTTTGCGACTACCACGTATAAATTGTTGTTTCACAGCATCAAACTCTTGTAGTTTCTTCACACCGGTACTCATACTTGGCTTGCTCATTTGTAACTCAGTACGCATTTCGTCGAGCGTCATGGCTTGTTGACCAAACACCATAGTACCGTAGAGATTACCGACACTACGGTTCATTCCGTAAAGGTCCATCGTCTCACCGATTGAGTTAATGACATGATCTTTCGCATGGGCCAGCTTTTGTTGATAATTTGTAGAACGTGGCATACCTACACCTCCAAATACGATTACTTTCATTGTACCATGAACACGCACGATTATATATCCATTTGTAAAATTAATTAAATTTTTATTGAACAAACCTAACAATATTAACTGAATCATTTTACAATGAGAAAGTTAAGTCAATCCTTTGTGAGTTCACGTTCGAACACCTATAATAAGAACAGTAAGTGATGTAGAAAGGGTAAGGAGTAATGGAGACGCGTTATTCTAGACAAATCTTGTATAAAAATATAGGGAGCGAAGGTCAAGAACAACTGGCTCAATCGCATGTGCTCATCGTAGGTATGGGGGCTTTAGGCACACATGTAGCTGAAGGTTTAACTCGTTCAGGTGTGGGTGAGCTAACGATAGTGGACAGAGACTATATCGAATATAGTAACTTGCAAAGACAAACGCTGTTCACTGAATTGGACGCTCAGTCTGCACTGCCGAAAGTCGTTGCAGCTCAGAAAGCATTAGATGCAATTCGAAGTGATATTCAAATTCACAGTTATATCGCGCATGTAGATCAAATCTTCTTAGATAAGCATGGCAAAGAGGTGGATTTGATTATTGATGCGACAGATAACTTTGAAACGAGACAGCGCTTGAACGACTTTGCTTATCAACAATCCATACCGTGGATTTATGGTGCAGTAGTGCAAAGCACATATACAGAAGCTGCATTTATTCCAGGCCAGACACCATGTTTCAACTGTGTGATGCCGAACCTTCCTTCGATTAGTATGACATGTGACACGGTAGGAGTGATTCAACCCGCTGTGACGATGACGACGAGTTTACAAATTCGTGATGCATTGAAGTTGCTCACAAATAAAGAAGTAGCACCACAATTGACCTTTGGAGATATTTGGGAAGGCAGTCATCATACGATTGGTTTCAGCCGAATGCATCGCGAGAATTGTCAAACGTGTGGTTCCAACCCTACGTACCCTTATCTCAAACAAGCTGAACGTCAATATGCAGTCCTTTGCGGTAGAGATACCGTCCAATATTACAACCAACATATTTCCCAGGAAATGATTGCGCAATTTCTGGGAACCAAAGGTATAAAATATAAACAGAATGATTACATGCTCATGTTTGAGTTTAAAGGTCATCGCATCATTAGTTTTACAGGTGGCCGAATGCTCATACATGGCATGAGAGATCCAAACCAAGCAGCGACACTGATTGGACAGTTGTTTGGTTAATCAACAAAGGGGAGTGATTGATATGACACATCAACATGAACAACTCGAGCGCACGATTGAATGTGCAGTGCTCACAGTTTCAGATACACGTGATTTTGAGACAGACAAGGGCGGTAAACAAGTCCTTGAGGCATTGGGTACGAGTGATGTACGTGTAGTTAAAAAGAATTATCAAATCGTAAAAGATGATATTGAACAAATTCAAGCACAAATTAAAGCATGGGAAGATACGGATATCGATGCCATCATCGTTACAGGAGGTACAGGTATAGCTAAACGTGATGTGACGATTGAAGCGGTTCGACCGTTGTTACACAAAGAAATTGAAGGCTTTGGAGAGCTCTTTAGATACTTGAGTTACACAGAAGATGTAGGTACACGCGCGATGTTATCTCGAGCGTTAGCAGGTACAATTGGTGAACGTGGACACCAACTTATCTTCAGTTTGCCTGGCTCTACTGGAGCAGTGAAATTAGCTATGGACAGACTTATTAAACCTGAATTGAATCATTTCGTATCTGAAGCTACGAAATCTTAGCATGTATAAGTTAAGCCCAGCTCATGAGTGACATCGCTTCATGCAAGCTGGGCTTTCGTTCTATATTATGAATCTGAACGCGTGTAATCTCCACTCTTACCGCCAGATTTAGCTTCAAGATAGGTTTCGCCGATAATCATTCCTTTATCGACGGCTTTCGTCATATCATAAATTGTGAGTGCTGTAACGGAAGCGGCAGTAAGTGCTTCCATTTCAACACCCGTCTTACCTGTCGTCTTAACGGTAGCTTCAATATTTAAGATATATTGATCGTTATCTGTAAGCCAGTTGAAGTGAATGTCGATGCCAGTGAGTGGTAGTGGGTGGCACATCGGGATGATATCTGCTGTATTCTTGGCAACCATGATACCCGCAATTTGTGCGGTGTTGAGTACATTTCCTTTGCTAGCAGTGTTGTTAACGATTTGATGATAAATTTCATGATTCACTGTAATACTTGAGTGTGCAGTTGCTGTGCGTTTCGTCACGTCTTTCTGTGAGACGTCGACCATCTTTGCACGTCCTTGGTCATTAAGATGTGTAAAATCAGACGTGTTATACCTCCTTATGCGAGTTTAGTATATCACGAATTGAAAAGAGAAGGAGCTGATTCAAATGTCAGTAGAAAAAAGAACACCGATTCCAGTAAGTGAAGCGATTCACCGTGTCGTTCAACAAGATATCACGATGCCGACACGCCAAGTGAAATTAGCAGATAGTACGGGGTACATTTTAGCAGAAGATATCGTAGCCACATATGAAATTCCACGCTTCGATAAATCTCCGTATGATGGTTATGCATTGCGAGCACAAGATACAGAAGGCGCGAGTGGGGATAACCGCCTTGAATTTAAAGTTATCGATCACATCGGTGCGGGTTCAGTATCTTCGAAAGTCGTTGGAGAACGAGAAGCTGTACGTATCATGACAGGGGCGCAAGTTCCTGAAGGTGCGGACGCTATCGTTATGCTGGAACAAACAGTGGAAAGCGAAGGAAGTTTCACAATTCGTAAGCCATTCCAAGCAGGAGACAATATCGCGCGAAAAGGTGAAGAAACCCAAATCGGTGACGTAGTGCTCGAACGTGGTCAACGTATTAATCCAGGTGCGATTGCAGTGCTTGCTACGTATGGCTATAGTGAAGTGCCTGTCTATGAGAAGCCAAGCGTTGGTGTGATAGCGACAGGTAGTGAATTGCTTAATGTAGATGACGAACTTGAAGAAGGCAAGATTCGTAACTCTAATGGACCAATGATTGCCTCACTGAGTCAGCAACTTGGTTTGGAAGTTGAGACGTATCAAATTCAAGAGGATGATCTCGAAAGTAGTATTGAAGCGGTGAAAGGTGCGATGAAACAGCACAATATTATCATTACGACAGGGGGCGTATCTGTCGGTGATTTCGATTACCTACCAGAAATTTATAAAGCGATTGACGCAGAGGTCTTATTTAATAAAATTGCCATGCGTCCAGGAAGTGTAACGACAGTCGCTGTGGCGAACGGTCAATATCTCTTCGGACTTTCAGGTAATCCGTCTGCATGCTTCACTGGTTTCCAACTTTACGTCAAACCTGCTGTGAATAAGATGATGGGTGCGAAAGCGTATTATCCTCAAGTGATTCAAGCAACATTGATGGAAGACTTTGGCAAACCGAATCCATTTACCCGCTTTATCCGAGCAGAAGCAACACTTGATGGTCAACAGATGACAGTCACTCCTGCTGGTTTCAATAAATCAGGTGCGGTCGTATCCATCGCGCATAGCAACGCGATGATTGTGTTGCCGAAAGGTACGAGAGGTTTCAAGAAAGGCTATACTGTCAACGTGATTTTAACTGAATCTCACGCTTATGAAGAGGACCTTAGTTTATGATTCTTCAAGTCGTTGGTTATAAAAATTCTGGAAAAACGACTTTGATGCAACATATCGTGAAACAAGCTAAGTCACTAGGACTAGCTGTCGCAACGGTTAAACATCATGGTCACCAAGGAGAAGATATAGCACTTCAAGAAGCGAATGTAGATCACATGAAACATTTTCGTGCAGGGGCAGATCAAAGTATCGTACAAGGTAACGATTATCAACAAACAGTTACGCGCAGTACGAAACAAAATCTTTCAGAAATCATCAATCAATCTGTTACAATAAATTGTCAACTCATCCTAGTCGAAGGATTTAAACAAGCAGCGTATCCAAAGATTATCGTCGCACGTGAAGCGGCAGATATGGAAGAATTGAGTCAATTAACAGAAGTGAAATATCAACTCAATTGGGATACAGATCCAGAATTACAACACTTTGACCAATGGTTATTAAAGGAATTAGAGGGATTGAAGTAAATGAAACAATATGAAGTGGTGACTGAGCCTATCCAAACAGAACAATATCGCGATTTCGTAGTGACACCACACCAAGGTGCAGTAGTGGTCTTTACAGGTCATGTCCGCGAGTGGACGAAAGGTGTGAAGACGGAGTATTTAGAGTACGAGGCTTACGTTCCGATGGCAGAGAAGAAACTCGCGCAAGTTGGGAAAGAAATCGAAGAACGTTGGCCAGGAACGATTACAGCCATCGTTCATCGTATAGGTCCATTACAAATCTCAGACATTGCAGTATTAATCAGTGTTTCTTCGCCACATCGTAAAGATGCGTATGCGGCAAATGAATATGCAATCGATCGCATCAAAGAAGTTGTACCGATTTGGAAGAAAGAAATTTGGGAAGACGGTGCAGAATGGCAAGGGCACCAACGTGGTTATCATGACGACGCGACGAGGGGTGATCAATAATGAGAATCTTATACTTTGCTGAAATTAAAGAAATATTAAATATGGATCATGAAGATATCGATTTAAGTTATGACTTAACGGTTAGTGATTTTAAAAAGGATTTAAGTGACCGTCATCCTGAAATTCAAGATAAAGCCTTTCAAATTGCGGTAAATGAAGAATTTGTACGAGATGATGACGTTGTACAACCAAATGATACAGTGGCACTGATACCACCAGTAAGTGGAGGTTGATGTATGCGAGCAGTCATTCTAGCAGGAGGCCATTCAGAGCGTTTCGGTTCGCCTAAAGCCTTTGCGAAGATTAATGGAGACACATTTTACCAAAGGCTCATACAAACGTTGAAGAAGACGGAATGCTTTGATGATATCCTCATCAGTACGAACGCACAGTTAGCTCATGAGTTTGAGGCGGAACATGTGGTGACAGATATAGACGCGCACAAAGATAAAGGGCCGTTAGCCGGTATCTACTCAGCGTTTCAGTATGGTTCACAGCCTGACGCGTTGTTTGTTGTGTCTGTCGATACGCCTATGGTGACGGTTGAAGCGATTCAACATCTTTACGAGTCATTTGAACAGCATGTTAAAAATGATGGCGTTGACATAGTCGGATATCAGGATGATAAGTACGCGATTCCTACACTGGCGTTCTATCATTCTAGTGTGCAGCCGCAGTTGCAAGAGGTATTGGAATCAGACGATTTCAGTATGAAACATCTATACAAACAGGTTTCAACGGCATGGATGGATGTTGAAGAGATACCTCAACCACCATATTGGTTTTGGAATATTAATTATCAACAAGATTTGGAACAGTTACGAGAAGCATTAGATTAAGAAGAGGAGGGAGACGCATGGTAGCACAAATCACAGATAAGTTAGGCAGACCGATACGAGATTTGAGATTATCAGTAACGGATCGGTGTAATTTCCGTTGTGATTACTGCATGCCAAAAGAAATATTTGGTGATGACTATGTCTTTCTACCTAAGAATGAGCTTCTCACGTTTGAAGAGATGGAACGAATCACACGGATTTATACTAAGTTAGGTGTGAAGAAAGTCCGCATTACAGGCGGTGAGCCTTTACTCAGACGGAATCTGTATCAACTGATTGAGCGGTTAAATCATATTGATGGAATTGAAGATATTGGTTTAACGACCAATGGCTTATTATTGAAAAAACATGGACAAAAACTGTATGACGCTGGTTTACGTCGAATTAACGTCAGCTTAGATGCGATCGAAGATGAAGTCTTTCAAGCGATTAATAATCGTAACATTAAAGCATCTACCATATTGCAACAAATTGACTATGCAGTAAGTATTGGTTTCCATGTAAAAGTCAATGTGGTCATTCAAAAAGGTGTGAACGATGATCAAATCTTGCCTATGGTGCAATATTTTAAAGATAAAGATATAGAGATCCGCTTTATTGAGTTTATGGACGTCGGCAATGATAACGGCTGGGACTTTAGTAAAGTGGTTTCGAAAGATGAAATGTTGCAGATGATTGAGTCTGAATTTGATATCTCACCTGTCCCACCGAAGTATTATGGCGAAGTAGCGAAATACTACCGTCACAATGATAATGGAGCGAAATTCGGTTTGATTACGAGTGTCTCAGAATCTTTCTGTTCAACTTGTACGCGTGCTCGCTTGTCTTCTGACGGTAAATTCTATGGCTGTCTCTTTAGTGAAGTCGATGGTTTTAACGTGAAAGCATTGATGCGTAATGGTGCTACTGATCAAGAGTTGGAGGATCAGTTTAAAGCGTTGTGGCATATTCGTGATAATCGTTATTCTGATGAGCGAACAGAACAGACTGTTGCGAACCGTAAACGTAAGAAGATTAATATGAATTATATAGGTGGATAGGGAGCAGAACAGAAATCTATGATTTCGTTGTTCTGCCTCAGCGAGGCTGACTAGAGTTCATACAAGCGAAAGCCTTTATGAATTCAGACAGCTACCGCGTAGTTGATTAAATTATGATATATGAATAAGATAAAAAGTGGTTATACCTTTGTTTTAGTTGAACGACTTTCGTTTGCCTAGGGGGCTACATTCAACGAAACTGGAACCTTAATGGAGTTTACTTATAGTATAAATTAAAGAACCCGCGAATGATTACGAGAAGAAAGATTATATCTCAATCATTCGCGGGTTGTTTTTATTATTTTAACTAAATCGAAAGCTTATTCGACCTCATATTGTTTAGCTTTACGTCCATGTAAGAGGAAATAAAGCACAGTAGTGAATAATGCGACGATAGCCATAAGACCGTATAGTTGTGCATAGGACATAACGTTGATTAAGAAACCAAGCAAGTAAGGTCCAATACCTAAACCAAGGTCCAAGCCGATAAAGTAAGTGGATGTCGCTACACCGTATTTCTCAGGTGGTGACACTTTGATCGCTACAGCTTGCATAATAGAAGAAATAGTTCCGTAACCGGCACCTAAGAGAAGTCCAGCTACTACGAGTAACCAACTGCTTGAAGTAAAGTACAGACATACATACGTTAAGATCAAGCAGATGAATGACGGGTAAGCCACGACATTCTCGTTATATTCGTCCATCATACGACCAGCGAGAGGACGAGTAACAAGAGATGAAATTGCGTAGAAGATAAAGAAGTAACTTGAAATCGTTACAAGATTAATTTCCTGCGCGTAATCTTTGATGAAAGATAAAATAGATGAGTAAGTCAAACCTGAAAGTACCATTAAAATCGCCACTGGCACTGCTTCTTTCGCAATAAAGTGACTTAAGCTAAAGCCTTTCTTGGCTGGTTGTTTGTCCTCTTTGTCTTCTTCTTTAGATGTTGTATCGAATTCAACTTTAATAAAGAATGAAGTGACGAAACTTACGATACCACATGCAAGACAAAGACCAAACAAGACTTCAATTGGATAAAGATTAGATAAGAAGAGTCCACAGAATGGTCCGACAGCAGTTCCGATAACTAAACTGAGTGAGAACATGCTGATACCTTCACTTTTACGCTCAGGCGGAGTCACGTAAGCAGCGATTGTACCTGTCGCTGTAGTAGTCACACCTGTAGCGATACCGTTGATAAGACGGGTGAACATAAGGAAAGTGAGTGAACCTTCAATAAAGTAACAGAGTTGCGTAATGAGCAAGAATCCTAGACCGATTAAGAGTGTCTTCTTCGGCCCCAATTGATTGACGTATTTACCTGTAGCGAATCGGCCGATAAGTGAACCGATGATAAAGAGTCCTGTTACCAGTCCAGCGATACTCGTTGACGCATGATAAACATCAACTGTATAGCTTGCGACGATAACGATGAGTAAATACATGCTGAGATAGACTAAGAAGTTAGTTAAGAAGTTGATGTTGAAACTCTTAGTCCAAATAGGTGTCTTAAGTTGATCGGTTGGTTGCAATTAAGATTCCTCCTCTATTGAATGTATTTGTTCGTATATCGTAGTTAACGTGCGCATCGTCGTTTCGATATCTTCTGTCGGTAAATTTGTTTCTTTAATGAGACGTTCTTGTATTTGAGCAATTTCGCCATAAATTTCATCAAAGAGTGCCTGACCTTTGTCAGAAAGTGTCAGCCATTTTTGACGACGATCGGTACCTGGCGTAACTTCCAATAAGGATTTCTCTGCTAATACCTTAAGGATCTTACGCGCAGTTGGCTTTTCAATTGCTCTACGCTGAGAAATCTGAACGAGCGTTGTCGGCGCATGCAATGCAATATCTTTCAGGACGAGCCATTGACCGTTATAAAGTTCATGCTTTTCAAAGATAGGGCGACAGAATTTAACATACGGACGATAGATTGACGTGATGCTATTAAATAAGTCTGAATTGTTCATAACGCACTCCTTATATTTTTAAAATGGTTAGCTTTGCTAACTAAAATCGACTTATATAGTATACGACGTAAAAAGAGGAATTTCAATAGGCTAGCAGTAATTTTTTTAATACAACACCATCTAGAAAGCAATATAGAGCGGTTTCTGTTATGCTAGATGACAAGTTAGCGTACAATAAAGTTAAGAGAGCAGGAAATAGGATGGAGGGGTAGGATGACTTTAAAGTTAGATCACATGATCCACTATGTGCAACGTCTGAAAAACTTTAATTTCCCTGGAGATGTATTGAAGATTCACTCAGGGGGTAAACATGAACGACTAGGTACACACAATCGCTTGGTTTACTTATCAAATGCTTATATTGAGTTGTTAGATATTTATAAAATTGAACAGTTACAAAAAATCGTTAAATCAGAAGAAGGTCGTGTGTCTTTCCCGTCTAAAATTGTACAAGATGGGTTTAGACAAGGCTTTAAAACACTCGCATTTGAAACGGATGACATCGAGAAAGAAAAGCAACGCTTGGAAGCGAATGGCGTTGAGGTGATAGGTCCTATCAAGATGGACAGAGAGAATAAGAAAGGTGATAAGAAGACTTGGCGGTTATTGTATATTGCTGACAATGATTACTTGGTTAAACCGCCGTTCTTTATTCAGTGGGATCAAGATGCGGATAAGCGAGCAGAACAACTCGCGCCGTTAAGACAGGATCATTTTACTATCGAATCTATAAATATTGAAAGTACGGATCGAGCTGTGACGGTGGCACGTTGGCAGAAATGGTACCAGATGGAGGTCTCAGAAGATAACGAAGACTTCACTGAATTGAAGATAGGTGACGATGAGGTCGTCTATCGTATCTTTGATGGAGAGCGTTCGTCATACAAATCCATAGTGATACGTGATGAAGAGACGACTTCACCGTATTCCTTTATTATACGTGGAGCAGAGTATCGCTTCGTCTAGTCGTCAATAGATATAGGTATAAGCTGTGTGAGCGATGATCCCTGTATGAACTAATGTGATAATAAGAATGATGACGCTCAACCAAGTCGTCAAACGCGTTGTGCGAATAAGGAGAAAGACGATGGTCATGACGAGTGAGAATACGACGAGCATGACTTTTAAACTAAAGTTATTAATCGTTAATGGATGCGTGAAGGCTTGCACGACAAAGATCATATTGATGATGGCTAAGATAGAAAGTATGATGATTCGCATAATTTACTCCTCTGTCTAACATGTTATATTTAGAATAACAAATCACAACCTCGTACGTGAAAGCGCAGGCTTTTTTAAGTATAATAATAGTTACTGGTTCAGATACAAAGGAGACATTTAAATTGATGGAAAGAATGAATATCACAAATCAAGAACATGATGCGTTCGTGAAATCTCATCCCAATGGCGACTTACTGCAGCTCACACAATGGGGTGAGACGAAGAAATTAACAGGTTGGTATTCGAAACGTATCGCTGTAGGTGAGAATGGAGAAGTTAAAGGGGTAGGTCAGCTATTGTTTAAAAAGATACCTAAACTGCCCTACACGTTATGTTACGTTTCGCGTGGTTTCGTAACAGACTATACGAATAAATCAGCTCTACAAGCGCTCCGTGATGAAGCGATTAAAGTTGCGAAACGTGAGAAAGCGTATGCGATTAAGATTGACCCAGATGTAGAAGTCAATAACGGCATTGAAGCTTTACGTCATCTGAGAGCACTTGGCTTTAAACATAAAGGCTTTAAAGAAGGATTATCTAAAGACTATATTCAACCGCGAATGACGATGATTACGCCAATTGACAAGTCTGACAAAGAGCTTATCCAAAGCTTTGAAGGTCGTAACCGTTCTAAAGTGCGTACGTCATTGAAACGCGGCACGAAAGTAGAACGTGCGAGTCGCGACGGCTTAAAGACGTTCGCTGAATTGATGAAGATTACGGGTGAACGTGATGGTTTCCTTACACGTGATGTCAGTTATTTCGAGAATATCTATGATGCCTTACACCCAGATGGCGATGCAGAACTGTTCCTCGTTAAACTCGAACCTAAACCTGTACTACAAGAGTTAGGTGAGGAATTAGAGAAACTTCGTCAAGAGCGCGAGAAGTTACAGAATAAGAAACAAGACAAGAAGACGCAGAATAAATTGAACGACAATCAGAACAAGACTGCGAAGACAGAAGACTTGTATAAGGATATGCAAGAGCTAGAGGTGCAACATCCTGAAGGTGTTTACCTTTCTGGTGCGCTACTCATGTTCTGTGGTGAGAAATCTTACTATCTTTACGGTGCTTCTTCCAACGACTATCGCGATTTCTTGCCGAATCATCACATGCAATTCGCAATGATGCAATATGCACGTGAACATGGTGCAACAACATATGATTTCGGCGGTACAGACAACAATCCTGATAAAGATTCAGATCATTATGGCCTGTGGGCGTTTAAAAAGGTTTGGGGTACGTACTTAAGCGAGAAGATTGGTGAATTTGACTACGTCTTAAATAAACCACTATATCTTGCAATTGAGAACCTTAAACCGAAACTCACAAACGCGAAGATTAAATTATCACGTAAATTAAAACGTAAGAAATAATTGCGGTTGATAATAGGGTGTAGCTTTACGCAATAGTTGTCTGAGTTCGAGATGATTATCGCTTTCTTGAACTCTAGCTCTTCATACACGGGGAAACGCTACGTTTTCGAAACTTCTCCCAAGCGAGAGTCATAACATTGAAAAATGATTCTTTAGATATTAAATCCATTTTCAAACATTAAATTCACTCATAACTACACACTTTACTGAGCTAGCCAAGAGATCGACTTAGCCATCTCTTAGCTAGCTCTTTTTAATATGTTAGAAAAGCCAAGCTATAACCACTTTTACACAAAAGGAGCCCTTAACAAAAATAAATATGAACACGCGTATGCAATTGTATAACCGCTATACTCTTTAACGCGGAGTTGTGGTAAATTTAAAGTAATACATAGAAGTTGGAGGTTACATAACGGATGATCAAGAAATTACTGCAGTTCTCATTAGGAAACAAATTTGCAATCTTCCTAATGGTGTTGCTCGTCATATTAGGCGGCGTGTACGCTAGTGTGAAGATGAAACTAGAGCTGATTCCAGACGTTGAACAACCGATGATCACAGTTCAAACGACGGAACCAGGTGCAACGCCAGAGACGATTAAGACAGATATCAGTGATAAGATTGATGAACAAGTGAGGTCAATGTCGAAAGTATCTAACGTCAGTGCACAGTCAACAGCCAATGCCTCAATGGTTACGGTAGAATATGAGAATGGCACTGATATGGACAAGGCAGAGAATGATCTCAAGAAAGAAATAGATAAGATTAAATTTAAAGACGAGGTCAAAGAACCTGAGCTCGTCCGTAACAACATGGATACATTCCCGGTTGTAGCTTACTCTTTTACAAATAAAGATAACGATCTCAACGATGTGACTAAGAAAGTGAAAGAGAATTTGATTCCGAAGTTACAGACTGTGAGTGGTGTTCAGAACGCGCAAACGAATGGTCAAACTCAACGCGAAGTTGCGATTAAATTTAAAAACAAAGCACTTCAAGAGAAAGGGCTCGATGCACAAAGCGTTCAAGACTATATCAAAGATTCGTCCGATGAAACACCTCTTGGACTCTTCCAGTTTGATAAGAAAGAGAAGTCCATCGTAATCGACGGGCAGTTCCGTTCAGTCGATGATCTCAAGCAATTGAAGATTCCTTTAGATGTAGGACAAAGTTCTGACGAGCAAAGCTCTAGCGCTTCTAAGAAGAGTGAGACTTCTACTGTGCCGTTGTCTGAAATAGCGGATGTCAAAGAGGGCGACGTGCGTGATTCCATTTCTCGAACGAATGGTAAAGATGCAGTGAACGTTCAAGTAACGAAAGCACAAGATGCGAATACTGTACAAGTCGCATCTGATGTCAGAGCGAAGATTGAACAATTTACGAAAGATAATCCTGGCTTGAAAGCAACGAAAGTCATGGACACAGCGAAACCGATTCAAGATTCTATCTATACGATGGTTGAAAAGGCTGCGATAGGTACAATTGTCGCGATTATCGTTATTCTCTTATTCTTGAGAAATATTCGTACGACAGCCATCTCTATCGTGTCTATTCCGATGTCCTTGTTAATAGCACTTGTAGCGATGAAACTATGCAATATCTCGCTTAACATCCTTACGCTTGGTGCTTTAACTGTTGCAATTGGTCGTGTGATAGATGACTCCATCGTGGTCGTCGAGAATATTTATCGACGGTTGACGAAACCAGATGAGGAAGCACGAGGAGAGCATCTGATAATTGATGCGACACGACAAGTGTTTAAACCGATTATGTCGTCAACATTTGTGACGATTGTCGTGTTCTTACCTTTAGCCTTTGTGACGGGTTCAGTTGGAGAGATGTTCCGACCGTTCGCGATTGCGATCGCGTTCAGTTTATTGGCGTCACTGCTCGTATCAATTACGATTGTGCCAGCTTTAGGTGCGACTTTATTTAAAAAAGGTGTGCGTAAGCAAGCATTTGAATCTTCCCTAGGCTCAGTAAGTAAAGGTTATCGTCGAGTGCTTTCTTGGTCTCTCAGCCATAAATGGATTGTGATTATTGTAAGTACACTTGTATTAGTATTAACAATTGCATTCGGTGGCACACGGATTGGAACGAGCTTTATTTCTACAGGCGAAGATAAATACCTTGCTTTAACTTATACTCCTGAACCCGGTGAAACCGAAGAGGGTGTGCTTGATCATGCAGAACAAGTTCAGAAATACTTAAATAACAAAGATAAAGTGAAGACGGTACAGTACTCAGTAGGAGGAGCAACACCAACTGATCCGACGGGAAGTACCAACAGCTTAGCGATCATGGTTGAGTACGATAAGAATACCCCTCACTTTGATGAAGAACCTGATAAAGTGTTGAAACACATCGAGCATTTTAAACAACCAGGTACGTGGAAGAACCAAGATTTGGGAACTGGCGGCGACAACAACAGTTTAGAGGTTAAAGTTAAAGGTGAATCTTTAGATAAAATTAAAGCGACGTCAGCTAAAGTTGAGAAATTGATGAAACAACAGAAATCGCTCGCTAATGTGAAATCAGACTTATCTCAAACGTACGAACAGTATCAGGTGAAGGTCGATCACAACAAAGCAGCTGATAACGGCATCAAAGCGAAACAACTTGCGCTCGCACTGAACGAGAATGCGCCAGAAGAGACGCTAACAACTGTTAAAGATGGTGGCAAGTCTATCAATGTCAAAGTCAAACAAGACAAAGAAACACATTGGACTAAAGAGAAACTTGAGAACATCAGTCTTCCTACACCTACAGGTAAAGTCGTGAAATTGAGTGATATTGCGACGTTAGAAAAAGGTAAGACACCAAATAAACTTGAAACAGAGTCAGGCGATTACATGACTTCTGTGACTGGTAAGATAACGAATAAAGACGTGGGTGGCGTATCGAATGATATCATTCAGAAAGTTAATAAGATTGATAAGCCGAAAGATGTCAGCATAGACGTTGGTGGGTCAACGGATGATATTACAGATGCGATTACGCAACTTTCTATTGCAATGATTGCAGCAATTATCATCGTTTATCTTGTGCTCGTCCTCACATTTAAAGGGGCACTTGCACCGTTTACGATTCTCTTCTCATTACCATATACGATTATCGGTGTGATTATCGCGTTACTCATTACAGGTGAGACATTCTCAGTATCCACGATGATTGGTATGTTGATGCTGATTGGTATTGTTGTTACTAATGCGATTGTGTTAATCGATCGTGTAGTGAACAATCAACAACGAGGTATGACGACAGAAGAAGCGTTATTAGAAGCGGGTGGCACACGTATTCGTCCAATCTTAATGACTGCTTTAGCCACAATCGGAGCGTTAGTACCACTATTATTCGGTCAAGACAGTTCCGTATTGATTTCTAAAGGCTTAGCAGCTGCAGTCGTTGGTGGACTCATTTCATCTACACTATTAACTTTAATAGTAGTACCAGTTATTTATGAAATTCTGTTCACATTAAAAGACAAGATAGTGAAACCTCGTGATAAATAAGTGATTGTGGTCACGAACTAGTTGAAGAACAATTTCATATGACAAATCATTACCGCTCATTGCTCGGAGTAGTGTGTGACGCCAGCGGTTATTATCAACAGCCGTGGTGACGTTGAGCACCCACTGTCCGAGTGGTGGACGGTTTTTTAAAAGGAGTGATAGATTGAAGTTGAATTTGAGGTTTTAAAAAAAGAGGACTAAAAAAGCTCCTTGCTAGAACGAATTGTGAGTGATTGACTAAAAATTACCCACAATCTCGAAGCTAACAAGAAGCTAATGAGATAATATATTAAGATTTATTGTAAAAATATATGGTAGCTAATGGGTTTCTTAGTGATTTATCTATTTTATCTGTGTTTTAACATTGAAAATTAATAAGTTTCAATGTTGTCCCAGGCTCTTGTTGAATGTGATTTCACTAAGCACGAGTGAGTCCAATTGCTGTCACTCATTTTTAATACATTACAATCGTTAAGATCAAGTAAATCACGAAAAGGATGACAGTGAGAGTGTTGAGTAAACGCACACCCTTTTTATCGTGTTTACTATGTTTGAAACCAGTGATTTCCACATTCGCCACTAGTAAGAATAAGACGACGAAGACCCACCAGTTGGCCGCTGGGAATGAAACCGTCGTGAGCGCAACGACAAATAGTAATAATAAAGCCATAATAATGCGCAATATTGTAGTGAAGATGGTCTTCATCTTAAAGATGCTAATGTAAGCAACGATTAAATATAAAATAGGTAATAGAATCAAGTAAAGTTGCATGGGGTGATATCCTTTCTTAAGTGATGCAAACGTTAGAATCGACGTTTGAAGATTATTGTTCTTCTCTCATCTTAGCACGTACATCTGAAATTTGTTGCTCAATGTCCTCTAACTGTTTGATGAGTGGATCTGTTTCAAGTCCGACAGATTCACGTTTATCTAAATCGTTCTGCAAACGAACGTAATCGTATTTCAATTCTTCTAATTGTGAATTTAAATCCATAAAGATACTCCTTTACTCAGTGATAATTAAATCATTCTCATATAACTTGTAACGCTAATTGCTAATCATTTGAGACTAAGCATTTCTCCATGATTATAACATGAAATAGATTGCTTCTAAACTAACTGTCATCTGTGTTAAAGTAAATCAGTATGGTAATTTCTGATGTCTGAAAGAAGGGATAGTGTGACGCTTCAGTTTATTATAATCATCGTCTTAATTGCACTCGGCTATTTCTTGAAACGCATGAATTTCTTTAAAGCGAACGATAGTCAAGTGCTTGCCACACTCGTAATCAATGTGACCTTGCCTTCACTCGTTATCGTTAATCTGAATAGCGCCGATTTAGATATTTCACTATCTATTCTGCCTATTATGATGATTCTTTATGGTGTGATCGCGAAAGGGATTATGCTCTGGCTGTTCATGAAACATAATAAGCAGGTGCGAGGAACGATGGGGATGATGATTGCATCACTCAACATTGGTATCTTTGCTTATCCATTAGTGGAAGCGATTTGGCCTGACAAAGGGCTCATTTACTTCGGTATGGCTGATATTGGTGGCGCCATTGTGATGTTTGGTATCACGTATCTCGTGGGCAGTCATTACAGTAGCAATGGTCAGCCGTTTAGCTTTAAACAACTCGTGATCAGCTTAGTTAAATCTGTTCCACTCGTAACTTACGTGGTGATGTTTATCTTAAATATGTGTAACATCCATTTGCCTTCCGCGATGATTCAGTTCTTTGATGTACTAGGAAAGGCCAACATGCCACTTTCAATGATATTATTAGGCTTAATGTTGAACTTTAATATCGAGAAACATTTCTTACCGCTTGCCTGGAAGTATATCCTTTGCCATTATGCACTCGGGGTTATCGCAGGACTGCTCATTCACTTCTTCTTACCAGTGAGCGATCCGATGATTAAATCGACGCTACAAGTGGCTTGGTTGTTACCTGTTGGCGTAGCAATTATCCCATATGCACTTCAGTTTAGATACAAGACTTTGCCGTTAATCGGTATGGCGTCGAATAGTACGATATTAATCAGCATTATTATCCTCTATCTCTATCAGGCCATCGCAGTTTGACGGTTAAAAATAAAGGTCGGAAGTACAGGTGTAGGCGTCCTGCTTCCGACCTTTTCTACGTCGTTATTGAAGATTGTTAGCGACGAATTTAAATTTTTTATACTCGTTATTAACCACGAAACCAAGTTCGTTAAAGCGTTCGACCAGCTTACTATTTTTACTCCGAATTTTAAAGTAGACTTTTTTCAGCTCATAGTGTGTAAAAGCAAAATGTAAGACATATTTCAATAAGTCAAACGCAATACCTTTAAAACGGTAATCACGATGACTCGTGAAATATTTGATCTCTGCGATGCGATTGTTAGGATTCACTTGAAGATAAACGTACCCTTTTAACAAACCTTCAGACATATAGATAAACAAGCGATTATGTTCATCCAATGCGTCTACGATGTCTTCTGCACTCATTTCTGCTCGCTTAAAAGCTTTGTCATGTAGTTTGCGAAACGCTCTAAAGTAAGCCTTGTGATATTCAGTAATTGTAGGATGAGATGATGCGAGTGCTTCGGATTGTTCAGGGTAAGCTTCTAAGTAATAATCCGTAAAGTTGTAAGCGACGTCCATCGCTTTCATTTCACGTGCATACGTTTGTGTTTGCGCTTCATAAGAGAAATTGAAATTCGCTTCAGGTGGTTGCGCTTGATACATGTGCTTAAACAGAGCATCTTGATCTTCAATCGACAAAGTGTAACCTGTTTGAACGATAGGGCCGATGACTTTAAAGCGTTGGGTATCATATGTAAAAGCAAAGAGGACGGCTTTGATGTCATCATCTTCGACTAACGCAAAGACACCTGGATTGTCTATCGCTTGTTCAAGCATTTGATTGATGTGCGCATGTTCTTGAGGAAGTTTATAAAGGTATGACGTCTTGTTATAATCTGCATGTTCAATAAAGTTGAGTATGGTCTGAGTATCAGTGAGTTGAATTATATTCATATCAATGGCCTCCGTATGAGTTTGATATTGCGTAATCTTGGGTTCTTACTTAACCTTATTATATGTAGAAACGGCTAACGTATCAAATCGACGTGTTACAATAGACTAACTAGACGAGAAAGGAAAGAGTTATGAAATCATTAATATTAGCAGAAAAGCCTTCTGTAGGTAAAGATATTGCACAGGCTTTACATATCGATCAACAGCGTAAAGGTTACTTCGAGAATAAACATTATATCGTTACATGGGCGCTAGGGCATCTTGTGACGAATGCTACACCAGAACAGTACGATAAGAGTTGGAAAGAATGGCGTTTACAAGATTTACCTATCATCCCTAAGCATATGAAATCTGTCGTTATACCGAAGACGAAACACCAATTTAACACGGTGAAATCTTTGCTGACGCGTAAAGATGTGAAAGAGATTATTATCGCGACAGATGCAGGACGTGAAGGAGAACTTGTAGCACGTTTAATTCTGGATAAAGTTAACAATAAAAAGCCGATCAAACGTCTATGGGTAAGTTCTGTAACACGTAAAGCTATTCAAGAGGGGTTCAAACATTTACAGAATGGGCGCAAATATAATTCATTGTATCGTGCGGCACTTGCTCGTAGCGAAGCGGATTGGATTGTAGGTATCAATGCGACACGTGCACTGACTACGAAATACGATGCACAACTTTCACTCGGTCGTGTTCAGACACCTACGATTCAACTCATTCAAACACGACAAGAACAGATTAATCACTTTCAACCTCAAGAATATTTCACGTTAAGCGCGCGCATTAACGGAGCAGACTTCAAATGTGAACAACCGCGCAACGTTTCGGATAAAAAGCAGTTGCAATCACTCATTCAACAATTGAAAGGGCAGCAGGCGAAGGTTGTCAAAGTGAATGAGAAACAGAAGAAGTCTTATCCGCAACATTTATTTAGTTTAACGGATTTACAAGAAGCAGCGTACAAACGTTATCGTTTCACAGCTAAAGAAACATTGAATACGCTTCAGAATCTCTATGAGCGTCACAAACTAGTCACATACCCTCGTTCAGATTCAAATTATTTAACGGATGATATGCTGGGTACGTTAAAGGAGCGTTTAGAAGCGGTGATGCCAACGTCGCTGAAACCGCATGCGAAAGTTTGTCGTCAAACGCATTACACTCAGAAGAGCCGTTTTATTAATAACAGCAAGGTGTCAGATCACCACGCGATTATTCCTACTGAAGTGCGTGTAGATCTGAATGCTTTGTCGGCGAGAGAACAGAAGCTTTATATGCTCGTGGCTGAACGTTTCGTTGAGAACTTACTTCCACCAGAGCGCTATAGCCAGCTTACAGTTACTGCACAAATTGGTGAGCATCCTTTCGTTTTCAAAGAGCGTGTGACTCAGGAGTTAGGGTATAAAGCAGTCAGTCAGGGAGATAAAGCGGTTTCGTCGTCCACTGTGCATTTTACTCAGGGGAAAGATTATTCTGTCACAGACTATAATATTCACACCCATCATACTGAGCCGCCTGAATACTTTAACGAAGGTAGTTTGTTAAAAGCGATGGAGAATCCTCAGAAATATATTGATGTACAGAACAAGAAGCATGCTGAAACGTTGAAATCTACTGGAGGTATCGGTACAGTAGCGACGCGTGCAGATATTATAGAGAAATTATTTAACATGAATGCCATTACGCAAAATAATGGAAAAATTAAGGTTACTAGCAAAGGAAAACAAATTCTTGAATTGGCACCTCAACAGTTAACTTCTCCGATTATGACAGCGGAGTGGGAGGATAAGTTGAGCCAAATTGAGCGTGGTCATTACAATGCAGGTCAGTTCATGAAGGAAATGAAAGCTTTCACTCAAGAGATCGTTGCTGAGATTAAGGCCAGCGAGCAAAAATATAAACACGATAATCTAACTACCACTGAATGTCCGACATGTGGGAAGTTTATGATTAAAGTGAAGACGAAACATGGTCAGATGTTAGCGTGCCCAGATCCGGCTTGTAAGACGAAGAAGAATGTGCAACAGAAGACGAATGCGCGTTGTCCGAACTGTAAGAAGAAATTGACGCGCTTTGGTAGAGGGAAGCAAGCCGTTTATCGTTGTGTCTGTGGTCATAGTGAAACACAAGCACAGATGGATCAACGTCATAAAAATAAAAAAACAGACCGAGTATCTAAGAAAGATATGAAGAAATATATGGGGAAAGATGAATCGATGCAGAATAACCCGTTCGCAGATGCGCTCAAAGATTTGAAATTATAGTTAGAAGCAGTTTAAAATCTTAGAAAAATTGCTGACGGTTATTGTAATATCAATATTTTAGTATTAAACTGTTAGAGTATTTGTGTAATAAAAGGAGAACTTACAGTGAAAAAATACTTTGGTTTTCAAGAACATGGGACGAACTTCAAAAGAGAAATTCTCGGTGGATTAACGACCTTTCTCAGCATGGCTTACATCTTAGCGGTGAACCCACAAGTGTTGAGCCTTGCTGGCGTTAAAGGTGTATCTGACAGCATGAAGATGGACCAAGGCGCTATTTTCGTGGCGACAGCCTTAGCTGCCTTTGTCGGTTCTTTATTTATGGGGCTAATTGCTAGGTATCCAATAGGTCTAGCTCCTGGTATGGGGCTGAACGCCTTTTTTGCTTTTACCGTAGTCTTAACGATGGGCATTCCTTGGCAAGTCGGCTTGACTGGCGTGCTTTGCTCCGGTATCTTCTTTGCGATACTGACAGTGACCGGTTTGCGTGAGATTATTATCAATGCCATCCCTTATCAGATGAAGATGGCGGTATCGGCAGGTATAGGTTTATTTATTACTTTCGTCGGTTTACAGAGTTCTGGGATTATCACTAAGAACGATTCCACACTCGTTACTTTAGGGCAACTTACAGATGGAGCCGTCCTACTAGCGATTTTTGGGATTATCATTACGGTCATTCTATATGCCTTGAAAGTACCTGGTGCGATATTCATCGGTATGGTCATTACTTCGATTGCAGGAATGATCACAGGTCAGATACATACACCAACGAGTATCGTAGGTAAAATTCCTAGTATCGAACCTACCTTTGGTGCGGCATTTGATGCATTTAAGGATCCAGGACAATTGTTCTCAGTCCAATTCTTAATAGTCATCCTGACGTTCTTATTTATTGATTTCTTTGATACAGCAGGTACGCTCGTAGCAGTAGCAACGCAAGCAGGCATAATGAAAGACAACAAACTGCCACGTGCAGGACGTGCATTGTTCTCTGACTCATTAGCGACTATCGTAGGTGCTATCTTTGGTACTACAACAACGACTTCTTATATTGAGTCAAGTTCAGGTGTAGCAGTAGGTGCACGTACAGGTTTCGCAAGTGTAGTTACGGGATTCTGTTTCTTGTTAGCGATCTTCTTTAGTCCATTAATGGCCGTCGTTACGAGTGCAGTAACGACACCTGCACTTGTAGTGGTAGGTGTGCTTATGGCAGCTAACTTTGCTGAAATCAATTGGAAACAGTTTGAGATTGCAGTGCCAGCATTTGTGACGATTATCATGATGCCACTCTCATATTCCATTGCGACAGGGATCGCATGTGGCTTTATCTTCTATCCGATCACGATGTTGATCACTAAAAAACATAAGCAAATTCATCCGATTATGTATGTACTCATGATTCTCTTTATTCTTTATTTCGTGTTTGTGCATGGATAAATAAAAAGGGTTTAGGTCTAACAACTTTGTTGTTGAACCTAAACCCTATTTTTTTTCGTCTGAGACAGTAAAAGAGAATAGTATATGTGAACAAAATCTCTTTAACTTTATCTTAGCCTCTAACTTTATGTTTTGAATGAGTGACTTTCATCTTAAAGTTCAAATCTTAAGAGCTGATAATCTTAATTAATGATGCTTTTCATCATTATAAATTGTCTTAGCATGACGGTTCGGAATATAAACAGGTGCTGAGAACACAATAAATAGGAAGAAAATCATCAAGAAGAATAGAATCCAGTGTGTAATCAGCCCTACGATAGGGATAATCGCAATAATCGAACCGATAAGACCAATAAATGGAATGATTGCCATAGGTTTTATTGAATTCTGACGATCAGCAAGTAATATAATAAGAACGACTGCATACAAGAATGCGTTAAAGAAGAGTGGGGACCAGCCACCGTGAACGATAATGAGTCCTCCTAAAAATGGGATACCGTACACGCATTCATCTATAATAAGGATAATACTGAGTATAATTAGTGTTAATCGCACACCATTTCTCATTAATGATTAACCACCTTTGTAATATTCTTACATATAATATACCATATTAAAAAAGAATATTAGAGCGATACGAAGTCTGATAAGGTGAATCTTAGAAAAAATCCTGGAAAAGGTGTTGAAGTGCGCTCTAATATACAGTACAATAACAGGGTATGTGTTAGACAAAAAGTTTAATTAAAGGTAAGCGAAAGCTTGATAAATCAACGCATTTCGTGTATTATATCTAATGTTGGACTTTTAGAAAACGCGATGAAGCGAAAGGTTACTGACACACCCGGCCGCTTTGCCATGGCGTTGTGTGAGATAGTTTTCGTGGAGAAGTCTATCACTTAAATGTAGACGAATAAGGAGGGTAAATTATGGCAAAACAAAAAATCAGAATCAGATTAAAAGCTTATGATCACCGAGTTATTGATCAATCAGCAGAAAAGATTGTTGAAACAGCTAAACGTTCTGGTGCAGATGTTTCTGGACCGATCCCATTACCAACTGAAAGATCAGTTTATACAATCATCCGTGCGGTGCATAAGTACAAAGATTCTCGTGAACAATTCGAACAACGTACACACAAACGTTTAATCGACATTGTAAACCCTACACCAAAAACAGTAGACGCTCTTATGGGCTTAAACTTACCATCAGGTGTAGACATCGAAATTAAATTATAATAGATAACTATAGGAGGTGGACTTTCGATGACCAAAGGAATCTTAGGAAGAAAGATTGGGATGACACAAGTATTCGGAGAAAACGGTGACTTAATCCCAGTAACAGTAGTAGAAGCAGGACAAAACGTTGTCCTTCAAAAGAAAACTGAAGAGGTTGACGGTTACAACGCAATCCAAGTAGGTTTCGAAGATAAACAAGGATACAAAAAAGGACGTAAATCAAACAAATTTGCGAACAAACCAGCTGAAGGTCACGCTAAAAAAGCTGACACAGCACCTAAGCGCTTCATTCGTGAATTCAGAAACGTTAACGTTGATGAATACGAAGTAGGTCAAGAAGTCTCAGTAGATACATTTGAAACTGGCGATGTAATTGATGTAACAGGCGTATCTAAAGGTAAAGGTTTCCAAGGTGCTATCAAACGCCATAACCAAGGATGTGGACCAAGTTCACACGGTTCTCACTTCCACAGATCACCTGGTTCAGTAGGTATGGCATCTGACGCATCTAAAGTATTCAAAGGTCAAAAAATGCCAGGTCGCATGGGCGGCAATACAGTAACAGTACAAAACTTAGAAGTAGTTCAAGTTGATACTGACAATAACGTAATCCTAGTTAAAGGTAACGTACCAGGACCTAAAAAAGGATTCGTAGAAATCACAACTTCAATTAAAAAAGGTAATAAATAATAACGGACGAAAGGAGGAAATGCATAATGGCTAATTATGATGTAGTAAAAGTAGACGGATCTAAATCAGGTTCAGTTGAATTAAATGATGCAGTATTTGCAATCGAACCAAACAACGATGTTCTTTTCGAAGCTATCAATTTACAACGCGCTTCATTACGCCAAGGTACGCACTCTGTAAAGAATCGTTCTGAAGTAAGAGGCGGTGGCCGTAAACCATGGAGACAAAAAGGTACAGGACGTGCACGTCAAGGTACTATCAGAGCTCCACAATGGCGCGGTGGCGGTATCGTATTCGGACCAACACCAAGAAGTTATAGTTACAAGATGCCTAAGAAAATGCGTCGTTTAGCTTTACGTTCAGCATTATCTTACAAAGTACAAGAAAATGGATTCACAGTAGTAGATGTATTCAACTTTGATGCACCAAAAACTAAAGAATTCAAAAACGTACTTACTAATTTAGAACAACCTAAGAAAGTATTAGTAGTAGTTGAAGGCGAAGATGTAAACGTTGAATTATCAGCACGCAACATCCCAGGCGTTCAAGTTACTACAGCTGAAGGTTTAAACGTATTAGATATCTCAAGCGCTGACAGTGTAATCATTACTGAAGCAGCTGCGAAAAAAGTTGAGGAGGTGCTCGGATAATGGAAGCAAGAGATGTTATTAAGCGCCCCGTAATCACTGAGAAATCATCTGCAGCAATGGCAGAAAATAAATATACATTCGATGTTGCGACTACTGCTAACAAGACACAAGTTAAGATTGCAGTTGAAGAAATCTTCGATGTAAAAGTAGACAAAGTTAATATCATTAACTATAAACCTAAGAAAAAACGTATGGGACGTTATCAAGGTTACACAAACAAACGCCGTGTAGCTATCGTTAAATTATCAGAAGGATCAATCGATCTATTCAACTAAAAATAAGTTACCAATAAGGAGGTAAGCGACAATGGCTCTTAAAAAATATAAGCCAATAACAAATGGTCGTCGTAATATGACTACGTTAGACTTCGCTGAAATTACGAAGACTAAACCTGAAAAGTCATTATTACAGCCGCTACCGAAAAGAGCGGGACGTAACAACCAAGGTAAAATGACAGTACGCCATCATGGTGGCGGACATAAACGTCAATACCGTGTTATCGATTTTAAACGTAACAAAGATGGAATCACTGCTAAAGTTGATTCAATTCAATATGATCCAAACCGTTCAGCAAACATTGCATTACTTGTTTACGCTGATGGTGAAAAACGCTACATTCTTGCTCCAAGAAACTTAAAAGTAGGACAAGAAGTAGAAAGTGGCGAAAATGCAGATATCAAAGTAGGTAACGCATTACCACTTCAATTTATTCCAGTAGGTACAGTAATTCACAATATCGAACTTAAACCAGGTAAAGGTGGACAACTTGCTCGTTCAGCAGGTGCAAACGCACAAGTACTTGGTAAAGAAGGTAAATACGTACTTATCCGCTTAAAATCAGGTGAAGTACGCATGATCCTTTCAACTTGCCGTGCTACGATTGGTCAAGTTGGTAACCTTCAACACGAACTTGTTAACGTTGGTAAAGCAGGTCGCTCAAGATGGAAAGGTATCCGTCCAACAGTTCGTGGTTCTGTAATGAACCCTAACGATCACCCTCACGGTGGTGGTGAAGGCCGTGCTCCTATCGGTATGCCATCTCCAATGTCACCTTGGGGTAAACCAACGCTTGGTAAGAAAACACGTCGCGGTAAAAAATCATCAGATAAATTTATCGTTCGTAGACGTAAGAAGAAGAAAAAATAATTCTAAAAACTTATTAGTGTGTGCGGCGTAATCGCTGCACGCCATAATAAGAAGGGAGGCGCCAAAATGGCTCGTAGTATTAAAAAAGGACCTTTTGTCGATGATCACTTAATGAAAAAAGTTGAAGCGCAAAGCGGTAATGACAAAAAGCAAGTAATCAAAACTTGGTCACGTCGTTCAACTATTTTCCCTAACTTTATCGGTCACACATTCGCAGTACATGACGGTCGTAAACACGTACCTGTATATGTTGTCGAAGACATGGTTGGTCATAAATTAGGTGAATTCGCACCAACTCGTACTTTCAAAGGTCACGCAGCAGACGATAAAAAAACAAGAAGATAATATCTAACAAGTAGAGGAGGACAATCCAATGGAAGCAAAAGCGGTTGCAAGAACAATTAGAATCGCACCTCGTAAAGTTAGACTTGTATTAGATCTAATTAGAGGAAAAAGTGCTGGGGAAGCTCTTGCTATCTTAAAGCTAACAAACAAAGCTTCATCACCAGTCGTAGAAAAATTATTAAATTCCGCTTTAGCAAATGCTGAGCATAACTATGACATGAACACTGACGAATTAGTAGTTAAAGAAGCATATGCTAATGAAGGACCAACGCTTAAACGTTTCCGTCCACGTGCACAAGGTCGTGCAAGTGCGATCAACAAACGTACAAGCCATATCACAATCGTCGTAAGTGACGGTAAAGAAGAAGCGAAAGAAGCTTAATAATACTTTAAGGAGGGAACACTGTGGGTCAAAAAATTAATCCAATCGGACTTCGTGTCGGTGTCATCCGTGACTGGGAAGCAAAATGGTACGCAGAGAAAGATTTTGCTTCATTATTACATGAAGACTTAAGAATCCGTAAATTTATTGATAAAGCATTAAAAGAGGCTTCAGTATCTCACGTGGATATTGAACGTGCTGCGAACCGTATTAACATTGCTATCCATACAGGTAAACCAGGTATGGTAATCGGTAAAGGCGGTTCAGAAATTGAAAAATTACGTAACCAAATCAATGGTTTAACTGATAAAAAAGTACACATCAACGTAGTTGAAATTAAAAAAATCGATTTAGATGCTAAATTGGTAGCTGAAAACATCGCTCGCCAATTAGAAAATCGTGCTTCATTCCGTCGTGTACAAAAACAAGCGATTTCAAGAGCTATGAAACAAGGAGCTAAAGGTATTAAGACTCAAGTTTCAGGTCGTTTAGGCGGAGCTGACATCGCTCGTGCAGAACAATACTCAGAAGGAACTGTTCCACTTCATACACTACGTGCTGACATCGGTTACGCACATGCTGAAGCAGACACAACTTACGGTAAGTTAGGTGTCAAAGTATGGATCTATCGTGGAGAAGTTCTTCCTACTAAGAACACTAGTGAAGGAGGAAAATAATAATGTTACTACCAAAACGTGTAAAATATCGTCGTCAACATCGTCCGAAAACAACTGGACGTTCTAAAGGCGGTAACTATGTAACATTTGGTGAGTACGGTATCCAAGCGACAACAACATCTTGGATTACTTCTCGTCAAATCGAATCAGCTCGTATTGCTATGACACGTTACATGAAACGTGGCGGGAAAGTTTGGATCAAAATCTTCCCTCATACACCATACACTGCTAAACCATTAGAAGTACGTATGGGTGCTGGTAAAGGTTCAGTAGATGGTTGGATCGCTGTTGCAAAACCAGGTCGTATCTTATTCGAAGTAGCAGGTGTTAGCGAAGAAGTAGCACGCGAAGCATTACGTTTAGCAAGTCACAAACTTCCAGTTAAAACTAAGTTTGTAAAACGTGAAGAATTGGGTGGTGAAACAAATGAAAGCTAAGGAAATTAGAGACTTAACCACTTCAGAAATCGAAGAACAAATCAAATCTTCCAAAGAAGAGCTTTTTAACCTACGCTTTCAGTTAGCTACAGGTCAATTAGAAGAAACTGCACGTATCCGCACAGTTAGAAAAACTATTGCGCGTTTAAAAACTGTCGCTCGTGAAAGAGAGATTGAACAAAGTAAGGCTAATCAATAATTAAATGAAAGAGGAGGTTACAAAAGTGAGCGAAAGAAATGATCGTAAAGTTTATGTTGGAAGAGTCGTTTCTGACAAAATGGATAAAACAATCACAGTTCTTGTTGAAACTTACAAAACACACAAATTATACGGCAAACGTGTAAAATACTCTAAAAAATATAAAACACATGACGAAAACAATTCAGCTAAATTAGGGGACACTGTTAAAATCCAAGAAACTCGTCCTTTATCAGCTTCAAAACGTTTCCGTTTAGTAGAAATTATTGAAGAATCAGTAATTATTTAATAAAACATTGAGATAAAGGAGGTTTAACTATGATCCAACAAGAGAGTCGCTTAAAGGTTGCAGACAACTCTGGTGCGCGTGAAGTACTAACTATCAAAGTATTAGGTGGATCTGGTCGTAAAACTGCGAACATCGGCGATATTATCGTTGCAACTGTTAAAAATGCTACACCAGGTGGCGTTGTCAAAAAAGGTGACGTTGTTAAAGCGGTTGTAGTTCGTACTAAATCAGGCGTTCGTCGTAAAGACGGTTCTTATATCAAATTTGATGAAAATGCATGTGTCATCATTCGTGACGACAAAGGCCCACGTGGTACTCGTATCTTCGGACCTGTTGCACGTGAATTACGCGAAGGTAGCTTCATGAAAATCGTTTCATTAGCTCCAGAAGTACTATAATTTTAACTTAATCAATTAACACTAAGGAGGTGCCCACATGCATATCAAAAAAGGTGACAACGTAAAAGTTATCGCAGGTAAGGACAAAGGTAAAGAAGGTCAAGTACTTGAAACTCAACCTAAACATGACCGTGTCGTAGTTGAAGGTGTGAACGTAATCAAGAAACACCAAAAACCAACTCAATTCAATCCTGAAGGTGGAATCTTAGAAACAGAGGCAGCAATCCATGTTTCTAACGTACAATTATTAGACCCTAAAACAAATGAACCTACACGTGTTGGTTACAAATTTGTAGATGGTAAAAAAGTCAGAGTAGCTAAGAAATCTGGCGAAGAAATCAAATCTAATAATTAATAATTAGTGAAAGGAGGATCCACTTTGAACCGTTTAAAAGAAAAATTTAACTCAGAAGTTACTGAGAACTTAGTGAAAAAATTCGACTATAGTTCAGTAATGCAAGTACCTAAAATTGATAAAATTGTAGTGAACATGGGTGTAGGTGACGCTGTTCAAAACTCTAAAGTATTAGACAATGCTGTTGAAGAGTTAGAACAAATCACTGGTCAAAAACCATTAGTAACTAAAGCGAAAAAATCAGTCGCTACATTCCGTTTACGTGAAGGTATGCCAATCGGTGCGAAAGTTACACTTCGCGGTGAAAGAATGTACGAATTCCTAGATAAACTCATCTCAGTTTCATTACCACGTGTACGTGACTTCCACGGTGTTTCTAAAAAATCATTTGATGGTCGTGGAAACTACACATTAGGTGTTAAAGAACAACTTATCTTCCCTGAGATCGATTATGATAGAGTAAGCAAAGTACGTGGAATGGATATCGTCATCGTTACTACTGCTAACACTGACGAAGAAGCTCGTGAGTTATTAACTCAATTCGGTATGCCATTTCAAAAATAACTCTAAAGGAGGCTAATTAAATGGCTAAAAGTTCAATGGTAGCTAAACAAAAGAAAAAACAGAAGTTCTCAGTACGTGAATACACACGTTGTGAACGTTGTGGACGCCCACATTCTGTATATCGTAAATTCAAATTATGCCGTATTTGTTTCCGTGAATTAGCTTACAAAGGCCAAATCCCTGGCGTTCGTAAAGCAAGCTGGTAATACAAACAAGTCTGAAAGGAGGCAACAATCAATGACAATGCAAGATCCAATTGCAGATATGCTCACTCGCGTGCGTAACGCTAACATGGTACGTCACGACAAATTAGAGTTACCTGCATCAAATATCAAAAAAGAAATCGCTGAAATCTTAAAAAATGAAGGTTTCATCAAAAATGTTGAATTTGTAGAAGACGATAAACAAGGTGTTATTCGTTTATTCTTAAAATATGGTCAAAACAACGAACGTGTAATCACTGGTTTAAAACGTATTTCTAAACCTGGTTTACGTGTTTACGCTAAAGCTGATGAAGTTCCTAAAGTATTAAACGGTTTAGGTATTGCATTAGTATCAACATCAGAAGGTGTTATCACAGATAAAGAAGCTAGAAAACGTAATATCGGCGGAGAAATCCTAGCTTACGTTTGGTAATAATTAACAAGGAGGTGCGATAACATGAGTCGTGTTGGTAAAAAAGTAATCGAAATCCCTAATGACGTAACAGTTTCTATCGACAACAATACAGTGACTGTTAAAGGTCCTAAAGGCGAATTATCAAAAACATTAAGTGAGAGAATGACTTACAAACAAGAAGATAACGCATTAGAAGTTATCCGACCTACTGATTCTCAAGAAGACAGAACAGTACACGGTACAACTCGTGCTTTAATCAACAATATGGTACTTGGTGTATCACAAGGTTTCAGCAAGTCTCTTGAACTTGTTGGTGTAGGTTACCGTGCTCAAATGCAAGGTGAGAACTTAGTACTTAACGTTGGTTACTCTCACCCAGTAGAAATCAAAGCTGAAGACGGTATCAGCTTCTCAGTTGAAAAGAACACAAACGTGACGGTATCTGGTATTTCTAAAGAATTAGTTGGAGCTACTGCTTCAAACATCCGTTCAGTAAGACCTCCAGAACCTTACAAAGGTAAAGGTATTCGCTACAAAGATGAATACGTTCGCCGCAAAGAAGGTAAGACTGGTAAATAATAAATAACACTCTATAGAAAGGAGTATTGACATGATCAGCAAAATTGATAAAAACAAAGTACGTTTAAAAAGACATGCTCGTGTTCGTACTAAATTATCTGGTACAGCTGAGAAGCCTCGTTTAAACGTTTATCGTTCAAACAAACACATCTATGCTCAAGTTATCGATGATGTTAAAGGCGAAACTTTAGCACAAGCTTCAACTAAAGATAAAGAACTTGCTAACGAATCAGGTTCTAAAGTTGAAATGGCTTCTAAAGTAGGCGCAGCAGTCGCTAAAAGAGCTCAAGACAAAGGAATCTCTACAATCGTATTTGACCGTGGAGGTTACTTATATCACGGACGCGTGAAAGCTTTAGCAGAAGCTGCACGTGAAAACGGATTAGAATTTTAATTTAAAAGGAGGGACACTTAAATGGCTCGCAGAGATGAAGAAACTAAAGAATTTGAAGAACGCGTTGTAACGATTAACCGTGTTGCTAAAGTTGTAAAAGGTGGACGTAATTTCCGTTTCACTGCATTAGTTGTAGTCGGAGACAAGAATGGTCGCGTAGGTTTCGGTACTGGTAAATCTAAAGAGGTACCTGAAGCGATCAAGAAAGCTGTTGAAGATGCTAAGAAAGAACTTATCGAAGTTCCTCGTGTTGAAGGTACTACACCTCACACAATCACAGGACGCTATGGTTCAGGAAATGTCTTCATGAAACCAGCTGCTCCTGGTACTGGTGTAATCGCTGGTGGTCCAGTTCGTGCCGTACTTGAATTAGCAGGTATCACTGACATTTTAAGTAAATCATTAGGTTCAAACACACCTATCAACATGGTGCGTGCAACAATTAACGGTTTACAAAATCTTAAAAACGCTGAAGATGTTGCTAAATTACGCGGCAAATCAGTTGAAGAACTTTACAATTAAGGAGGGAATATAAGTTATGGCTAAATTACAAATTACCCTCAGTCGTAGTGTGATTGGTCGTCCAGAAACTCAACGCAAAACAGTTGAAGCACTTGGATTAAAAAAGACTAACTCTACAGTAGTTGTTGAAGACAACCCAGCAATTCGTGGTCAAATCGACAAAGTAAGTCACTTATTGACTGTTGAAGAAAAATAATTAAGGAGGTGCCGAAATGAAATTACATGAGTTAAAACCAGCAGAAGGTTCTCGTAAAGAACGCAACCGCGTAGGTCGTGGTGCAGCTACAGGTAATGGTAAGACAAGTGGTCGTGGACAAAAAGGTCAAAAAGCACGTTCAGGCGGTAATATCAAACCAGGCTTCGAAGGTGGCCAATTACCTCTATTCCGTCGTTTACCTAAACGTGGTTTCACTAACATCAACCGCAAAGAGTATGCTATTGTTAACTTAGACCAACTCAATAAATTTGAAGATGGTACTGAAGTAACTCCTGCTCTTTTAGTTGAATCTGGTGTAGTGAAGAACGAGAAATCAGGTGTTAAAATCCTAGGAAAAGGTTCACTAGAGAAAAAATTAACAGTGAAAGCTCATAAATTCTCTGCTTCTGCAGCAGAAGCAATTGATGCTAAAGGCGGAGTACACGAGGTGATTTAATGTTTCAAACGCTCGTGAACTTCTTCAAGACTAAAGAAGTTCGTAATAAAATATTTTTTACTCTCGCGATGTTAGTTATTTTCAAAATTGGTACTTATATACCAGCACCGGGCGTAAACCCTAATGCCTTTGATCAGCAACAAGGTTCTCAAGGTGTCACTGATCTGTTAAATACATTCGGTGGCGGCGCCTTGAAGAACTTTTCAATCTTTGCGATGGGAATTATGCCATATATCACTGCTTCTATCGTTATGCAGTTATTACAAATGGACATTGTTCCTAAGTTCTCAGAGTGGGCAAAACAAGGTGATGTAGGGCGGAAGAAATTAACGAACGTAACTCGTTATTTCGCCGTTATACTTGCTTTCGTTCAATCTATTGGTATGGCATTCCAGTTCAATAACTATTTGAAAGGTGCTTTGCTCATTGATCAAAGCATCATGAGTTATCTACTCATTGCAGTAGTATTAACGACTGGAACTGCGTTTCTTATGTGGTTGGGTGAACAAATCACTCAATTTGGTGTTGGTAACGGTATTTCAATTATTATCTTCGCCGGTATCCTGTCAACATTACCGTCGTCAATTAACCAATTCTATCAACAAGCCTTTGTAGGCGCTGAAGATGTCTCAATGGCATGGTTGAAAGTTATTGGTCTTATCGTCGGTTTGATACTATTAACTATTGGTGCGATTTACGTACTACAAGCTTTACGTAAAGTGCCAATTCAGTATGCGAAGAAACAATCAGCACAAAGAATAGGTTCACAAGCAACGTATTTACCTTTAAAGGTCAACTCTGCAGGGGTTATTCCGGTAATCTTTGCGATGGCGTTCTTCTTACTTCCTAGAACGTTAACGCTCTTCTTCCCTGATGCAGATTGGGCACAGAAAGTTTCAAGTGTAGCCAATCCATCAAATAATATCGGAATGATAGTTTATATTATCTTGATCATCGCATTCACTTATTTCTATGCTTTCGTTCAAGTTAACCCTGAAAAGATGGCTGACAACCTTAAGAAACAAGGAAGTTATGTTCCAGGAATTCGTCCTGGTGAACAAACTAAAAAATATATTACTAAAGTCTTGTATCGTTTAACTTTCGTTGGCTCTATCTTCTTAGCAGTCGTAGCGATATTACCAATCCTAGCGACGAAGCTTATGGGCTTGCCACAATCCATCCAGGTCGGTGGTACAAGCTTACTCATCGTTATCGGTGTTGCTATTGAAACGATGAAGAGTCTAGAAGCACAAGTGAGTCAGAAAGAATATCGAGGCTTTGGTCGTAGATAATCTGTAGGAGGGCACTTATGAATATCATTTTAATGGGTTTACCTGGTGCAGGAAAAGGAACTCAAGCGAGTGAAATCGTAAAGAAATATCCAATCCCTCATATATCTACTGGTGATATGTTCCGTAAAGCGATTCGTGAAGAAACTGAGCTTGGTAAGAAAGCGAAGTCATTCATGGATCGTGGCGAATTAGTACCAGATGAGGTGACTGTTGGTATCGTTAAAGAAAGACTTTCTGAAGACGATGCTAAGAAAGGATTCTTACTCGATGGATTTCCTCGTACAATTGATCAAGCCGAAGCACTCAACGACATTATGAGTGACTTAAATCGTGAAATCGAAGCTGTGATCAACATTGAAGTTCCAGAAGAGGAATTGATGAATCGCCTAACTGGTCGCAGAATTTGTGAAAAATGTGGTACTACGTATCATCTTGTGTTCAATCCTCCGAAAGTTGAAGGTGTATGTGATCTTGATGGCGGTAAATTATATCAACGTGAAGATGACAACCCTGAAACTGTTTCAAATCGTCTGAAAGTCAATATTAAACAATCTAAACCGATCTTAGAGTACTATGATCAAAAAGGTGTATTGAAAAATATTGACGGAGCTAAAGATATCGATGATGTCACTTCAGATGTGATTCAAATCTTAGATGATTTAAAATAATGTGTGAAAGTTAAGTTAGACTCATTTAATCTTTACGAGAGTGACGATATGTACATTCTTGATGTTTAAGTGCTGACACTTAGCACTTTTAAAATGAAAGAAATTTCATTAACACAGTATTATCCATCCAAGATCATGAACTATTGCAAAAGGAGGAAGTAACCGATGGCAAAACAAGATGTAATCGAACTTGAAGGTACAGTATTAGATACTTTACCAAATGCAATGTTTAAAGTAGAATTAGAAAATGGTCATGAAATTTTAGCACATGTGAGTGGTAAAATTAGAATGAATTATATTCGTATTCTACCTGGTGACAAAGTAACTGTTGAAATGTCTCCGTACGATTTATCTAAAGGTAGAATCACTTACCGTTATAAATAATCGTCACTCCATAATATAGGGAGGTATAAAAATGAAAGTAAGACCATCAGTAAAACCAATTTGCGAAAAATGTAAAGTCATTAAACGTAAAGGTAAAGTAATGGTAATTTGTAGCAATCCTAAGCACAAACAAAAACAAGGATAATAAAAGAGAGGTGTAATCAAATATGGCACGTATTGCAGGAATCGATATTCCTCGTGAAAAACGAGTTGTTATTTCATTAACTTATATATACGGTATCGGTACTTCAACTGCTAACAAAATTGTTGAAGAAGCTAACGTTTCAGCAGATACTCGTGTAAAAGATTTAACAGATGACGAATTAGGTCGTATCCGTGAAGTAGTAGACGGTTACAAAGTTGAAGGTGACTTACGTCGTGAGAAAAACTTAAACATTAAACGTTTAATGGAAATCTCTTCTTACCGTGGTATCCGTCACCGTCGTGGCTTACCAGTTCGTGGTCAAAAGACTAAAAACAATGCTCGTACACGTAAAGGCCCAGTTAAGACTGTAGCTAATAAGAAAAAATAATAGGTAAAGGAGGCAGAATATAAATGGCACGTAAACAAGTATCTCGTAAACGTAAAGTCAAAAAGAATATTGAGAACGGTGTAGCGCACATCCGTTCAACATTCAATAACACAATCGTAACTATTACTGACGAATTCGGTAATGCATTATCATGGTCATCAGCAGGTGCACTTGGTTTCAAAGGTTCTAAAAAATCAACACCATTTGCTGCACAAATGGCTTCAGAAACAGCTTCAAAATCTGCAATGGAACATGGTCTAAAAACTGTAGAAGTAACTGTTAAAGGTCCTGGACCTGGTCGTGAATCAGCTATCCGTGCGTTACAATCAGCTGGTTTAGAAGTTACTGCTATCCGTGACGTAACTCCAGTTCCACATAACGGTTGTCGTCCACCAAAACGTCGTCGCGTATAATTTTTGATTGTTATTGTCCGAGGGCACTGAGCAACAGTAAATAATAAGTCGACGTATTCGAGGAGGATATTATTAAATGATAGAAATCGAAAAACCTAGAATTGAAACAATTGAAATTAGTGAAGATGCTAAATTCGGTAAGTTCGTTGTTGAACCACTTGAACGTGGCTACGGTACTACACTAGGAAACTCCTTACGTCGTATCCTACTATCTTCATTACCAGGTGCAGCCGTTAAATATATCGAAATCGAAGGCGTATTACACGAGTTCTCAGCAATCGATAATGTAGTTGAAGATGTTTCAACAATTATTATGAACATCAAGAAACTAGCTTTAAAAATCTATTCTGAAGAAGATAAGACGCTAGAAATCGATGTTAAAAATGAAGGCGAAGTAACTGCAAGCGACATTACACATGATAGTGATGTTGAAATACTAAATCCTGATCTTAAGATTGCAACGGTTTCTAACGGTGGTCATTTAAAAATCCGTCTAGTTGCAAACAAGGGTAGAGGTTACGCATTAGCAGAACAAAACAACACTAGTGATTTACCAATTGGAGTTATTCCTGTTGATTCACTTTATTCTCCAGTTGAACGTGTAAACTACACAGTAGAGAATACACGTGTTGGACAAAGCAGTGATTTCGACAAACTCACACTAGATGTTTGGACTAACGGTTCTATTACGCCACAAGAGTCAGTTTCATTAGCAGCAAAAATTATGACTGAACACTTGAACATCTTTGTAGGATTAACTGATGAAGCACAAAATGCTGAAATCATGATTGAAAAAGAGGAAGACCAAAAAGAAAAAGTACTTGAAATGTCTATCGAAGAATTAGACTTATCAGTACGTTCTTATAACTGTCTTAAACGTGCAGGCATCAATACTGTTCAAGAGTTAGCAGATAAATCTGAAGCAGATATGATGAAAGTACGTAACTTAGGTCGTAAATCTCTAGAAGAAGTTAAATACAAACTCGAAGATTTAGGACTTGGACTCAGAAAAGAAGATTAATATAGAATAAAGGAGGTTAACTCATGGCTTACAGAAAACTAGGACGCACTTCTGATCAACGTAAAGCAATGCTTCGCGACTTAGCGACTTCATTAATCGTAAGTGAGCGTGTTGAAACTACAGAAGCTCGCGCAAAAGAATTACGCAAAATCGTAGAAAAATTAATCACTTTAGGTAAAAAAGGTGATTTAGCATCTCGTCGTAACGCTGCTAAAACATTACGCAACGTTAAAATCTTAAACGAAGATGAAACAACTCAAACTGCACTTCAAAAATTATTCGGCGAAATCGCTGAACGTTACACTGAACGTCAAGGCGGATACACTCGTATCCTTAAAGTAGGTCCTCGTCGTGGTGATGGTGCTGAATCAGTAATCATCGAACTCGTATAATTAAGATAGAAACGATTCTTTAAATACACTAACTACTATATTTAAAGCAAATGAGTGCAATGATAATGTTTGCCACATACAAATATTGTCTAGCTCAGAGCACCCCATCCAACTAAATTTGAACTAAGCGTGAACTCATGATGGGGTGCGCGCTTTTTTATATTCAGCTATATATAACGAAACCTTTTATCGTTATAGAGCAGTCAGGTAATGAGCTCATCAATCTATTTAATGAGCTTATTCATACATAATTCAGGTATAGTGAAACATATCGACATAACCCGTGGATGACTCACAACATCATCTGCGGGTTAAATCGTTTCAGACTGGTAAACTTTAATGATAGTGGAAGTGAGTTAGTCTGACAGAATAGAATGTAACCCAACATATTCGTACACGGACTCGTCCATCGTCTAGTCATATACACTAAAGGGTAATTCGTGTACAATATATAGCAAGTGCAAGATAAACGGAGGTTCAAAGCATGGAAAGCTTCGATTCGGTAATCGCGTTTGAAGATATTTCCTTTCGATATCAAGAGGAAGGACCCGCAATATTAGAACATATTAACTTTGATATCCCACGTGGCAAATGGACGTCCATAGTGGGACATAATGGATCAGGCAAGTCAACTTTGACTAAACTGATGATGGGAATAGAACATCCTCAAGAAGGGCAGATCTATTTCAATCAACAACCGATATCCGATATGGAATTAGAAACGTTACGTAAACATATTGGAATTGTCTTTCAGAATCCTGAGAACCAATTTGTCGGCTCCACTGTTGAATTTGATGTTGCGTTTGGTTTGGAGAATCATGCGACAGATTACGAAACGATGCACCGAATCGTTCCACAGGTGTTGGAAGATGTGAATATGCTTCAATACAAAGACAGCGAACCCTCCGCGTTATCTGGTGGACAGAAGCAACGCGTCGCAATTGCAGGCGTGCTTGCTCTAAACACGGACGTCATTATTTTAGATGAAGCAACCTCTATGCTAGATCCTGAAGGTCGCAATGAGCTTCTCTCATTGATTAAAAGGCTACAGGCAGAGAAGAATGTAACGATCATCTCAATCACACATGATTTAAGTGAAGTCGTTGATTCTGATTATATGATCGTGATTGATCAAGGGCGCGTTTATACAGAAGGATCACCTCGATCTGTTTTTGATTCACAACATGATTTAGAACACATTGGTCTCGATTTGCCCTTTGCGATGCGTATTTATAAAGCTATAGGGCATGAGACTCAATATGTGACCTATGACGAGTTGGTGAAGATGTTATGATGATTCATTTTCAAGAAGTAGAGCAAGTGTATCAACCAAAGACGCCTCATGAGTTTGTCGCATTAAAAAACGTCACTACACAGTTTGACGAAGGTAAATATTACGCGATCATCGGACATACAGGCTCAGGAAAGTCCACACTTATCCAACATATCAATGGCTTGCTGAAACCGACTAAAGGGTCAGTCGATGTCAATGGCACGCGTATTACCGCGAAGACGAAAGACAAAGCTTTACGAGATATTCGCAAACATGTAGGAATGGTCTTCCAATTTCCTGAATCTCAACTCTTCGAAGACAATGTAGAACGTGAAATTCGCTTTGGTCCGCAGAACTTCAAGATGGATCAAGAAGAAGTGCTCAAGCGGGCGAAAGCCTTATTCAAAGAGTTTGGCTTTCAGGAAGATATTATGGCGCGCTCGCCGTTCCAGATGTCTGGGGGTCAAATGCGCAAGATCGCATTAACTTCAATATTAGCTATGGATCCTAACGTGATCATACTCGACGAACCTACTGCAGGCCTAGATCCACATAGTAAGTTGCAAGTGATGCAATTGATTAAAAGGCTACAGAAAGAAGAAGGCAAGACGATCATTCTGATATCACATGAGATGAATGATGTAGCTCAATATGCAGATGAGGTCAAAGTGATGCGACAGGGTCAAGTGGTTGAGACATTGACACCACGTGAGTTGTTTAGCGACGCAACTAGAGTTGAATCGCTCCATTTAGAGTTGCCTGATATCGTTCAACTTCAGAGAGAGGTTGAACAGCGTCATCAAATGAAATTTGAACGTACAGCTTTAACTGAAGAAGAATTTGTAGCGATGTATAAGGAGTGGCAGCATGAAAGATAAATTTATACTCGGCCGCTATTTACCGTTAGACAGTCTCATTCATCGTTTAGATCCACGCGCGAAGTTTATCTTTGTCTTTCTGTTTATTATACTCGTCTTTTTCGCTCACTCGGTTGCGACTTATCTATGGCTATTCCTGCTGATCTTTACAGCCATGCAGCTTGCGAAGATTCGACCATGGTATATAGTAAAAGGGCTAACTCCATTGTGGATATTTTTAGCGCTCACCTTTGTGATGCACCTCTTTCTTACTAAGGGAGGTACACGCTTAGCTCAAGTGGGCATGATATCGATTGATTCCAATGGGATTATTGAAGGAATCTACATTGTGCTGCGATTGATGTTCATCATGATGATTTCAACCATTTTAACATTGTCTACAAGCCCGTTAGATTTAACTCATGCCTTTGATAAACTACTTTCGCCATTAAAGTTGGTCAAAGTACCCGTGCAACAGTTGAGTCTGATGATGTCGATTGCTTTACGCTTTATACCGACGTTAATGGAAGAGTTAGACAAGATTATTCTTGCGCAGAAATCTCGTGGATCTGAAATCAGTTCAGGAAGTCTCATCACACGGTTGCGGGCTTTCGTACCTTTATTAATCCCGCTATTTATCTCGGCATTTCAGCGAGCAGAAGATTTAGCGATCGCGATGGAAGTGAGAGGGTATGATGTTGATCGAGAACGTACCAACTACCGTCGACTCCACTGGAAATTCAAGGATACTTGCTTCCTACTGTCGATCATTCCAATCGCACTTATTCTATTTGGATTAAAATACTTAGGAGTGTAATTACTAATGCGTGTATTAGTCAATATAGCGTATATGGGTCGTGACTATTTAGGATTTCAAATTCAACAGAATGGTTGTACGATTCAACAACAATTTGAAAAGATATTGAAACGTATGCACAAGCGTCATGTGCGCATACATCCGACAAGTCGTACTGATCGAGGTGTGCATGCGTTAAATCAATACTTTCACTTTGATACGGAGTTAAATATCACACCTGAGAAGTGGCAATATGCGATGAATAGTGCTTTGCCAGATGATATTTACGTGCACGATATTCAGTTTGTGAGTGATGACTTCCACTGCCGTTATGATTGTGTAGGGAAGACGTATCGCTACAAGATCTATCAAGGCGCACACAAAGATCCCTTTCAAAGTGGACTAAAAACGTACATCCCTTATCAGCTGGATATTGAGTCGATGCAAGAAGCGGCACAAGCTTTCGTTGGCACGCATGATTTCACAGGCTTTTGTTCTCAAAAGACAGAGGTCGAAAGTAAAGTGCGAACACTCTATGAAAGCCGAGTAGAAGTCACTGATGACGGCTTTGATTATGTCGTGACAGGTTCAGGCTTTCTTTATAATATGGTCCGTGTACTGGTCGCATTTTTACTCCAAGTTGGGCAAGGTAAGAAACGTCCTGAAGATGTGCCGCGGCTATTAGAAGCTAAAGATCGTAACCAGATGCCATTTACTGCTCCGGCAGCAGGTTTGTATTTAGAAAAAGTCTATTTATCGCCAGAATCCTTAATACAAGACTTTGGCAAAGATATACGTATACATCGAAAAAAATCATTAGAAAATGACTGAATGACATTGACAAAATGGGTTATAAATTATACGATTATTAACGGTATTGTTTTATATCACCCCACGATAAGCCCCGGAAACTTATTGTGTTACAAGATATAGAAGCAGGTAGAACTAACAGTAATTAATAAATGAAATCTAAGCTTTAAATCGTAACAACATTTAATGAGATAACCATTTATTTACTAGGAGGACAATATTATGCGTCAAACATTTATGGCTAACGAATCAAATATTGAACGCAAATGGTATGTTATTGATGCGGCTGGACAAACGCTTGGTCGTCTTTCTTCAGAAGTAGCAGCTATTTTACGCGGTAAAAATAAAGTAACTTACACACCACACGTTGACACTGGTGACTATGTCATCATCATCAACGCTTCAGAAATTCAATTCACTGGTAGAAAGGACAAAGATAAAGTCTACTACCATCACTCAAATCACCCAGGCGGTATTAAATCAATCACTGCTGGTGAATTAAGAAAAAATAACCCTGAACGTTTATTAGAAACTTCAATCAAAGGTATGTTACCAAACACACGTTTAGGTGAAAAACAAGGCAAGAAATTATTTGTATATGGTGGCGCTGAACATCCACACGCTGCACAACAACCAGAAAACTACGAGTTACGTGGTTAATTAGAAGGAGGAAATTACATTGGCACAAGTTGAATATAGAGGCACAGGCCGTCGTAAAAACTCAGTAGCACGTGTTCGTTTAGTACCAGGTGAAGGTAACATCAAAGTAAACGAACGTGACGTACGCGATTACTTACCATTCGAATCTTTAATCTTAGACTTAAGTCAACCATTTGATGTAACTGAAACTAAAGGTAACTATGATGTATTAGTTAACGTTCATGGTGGTGGCTTCACTGGACAAGCACAAGCTATCCGTCACGGTATCGCTCGTGCATTATTAGAAGCAGACCCTGAATACAGAGGTTCTTTAAAACGCGCAGGTCTCTTAACTCGTGACCCACGTATGAAAGAACGTAAAAAACCAGGTCTTAAAAAAGCACGTCGTTCTCCACAATTCTCAAAACGTTAATTTGTGGTTCGATACGAAAACACTTCCCAAAGCGATGGGAAGTGTTTTTTTATCTTGATATTGAAATTATGATTTATCATTTAATGCTTCGACGACATCTACTATATCATCGTGGATGACTATGTCTGCTGAATTGTCGTAAGGTGTTTCATCTCGATTAATAATGACAAAATGGTCACCTTGGAAGTTGGAAACCAGTCCAGCTGCAGGTTGTACCACTAAAGAAGTGCCTAATACCACAAGTGTGTCAGCAGATGTTAATTTGTTTAATGCGCGACTAATCGTTTCCTGATTGAGCATTTCTCCATAAAGTACGATATCTGGACGAATAGGTCCACCACAACGCTCACACGCTTTTAGTGTCTTCTCCATAACTTCTTCTTTCGTATATTCAGCGTCACAATTTAAACAGTAGAAACGATTCAATGTACCATGTAGTTCATCGACATTATGACTACCTGCATCACTATGCAAACCATCGATGTTTTGCGTAATGACACCTAGCGCACGTCCTTCATCTTCAAGTTGTGCAATCCATTCATGGACAGGGTTAGGCGCTTTATCCGACATGAGTAAGCGTTTGTGCGTAAAGTTAATATAGCCTTCTGGATCTGCATTTAAATAATCACGGCTGAGCAAGTACTCTGGGGAGTAGCCATCTTTGGAAATCTCATCGAATAAACCACCCATTGAACGAAAGTCCGGAATGCCGCTAGCTACGGACACACCCGCGCCTGTGAAGAACACGATACGTTCTGATTCATCGATAATCGTCTTCAATTTAGTGATTTGATCTGTCATCATTAACACCTCTATTTGATATTTATCAGAGTTATTACCTTTATTATAATACATATGAGACATTTTACCTATTTAAGAAAAATGACTTAGAGTATGGTATAGTATGACATATTGATAGGACAATAATGAACGCTGATACGCAGAGCGAGGGATTGATGTGAATAAATTTGAACGACTCGAAGAAATTACGAAATTAATAAATAAAAAAGGGTCTGTGACGACAAATGAAATCGTCGCGGATTTAAATGTATCGGATATGACAGTGAGACGAGATTTGAGTGAACTTGAAGAACAAGGTGTGCTAACGAAGATATACGGAGGCGCACGCAGTAACGATTTAACTCAGTACAGAGAGCGTTCTCACAAGGAGAAACATACGGAACATGTGACGGAAAAAAGAACCATTGCCCATCAGGCGGCTGCGATTATTGAAGAAGGGGACAATATCTTCTTAGGACCGGGTACAACGATTGAAATTCTGGCCGAAGAAATTGATCATCAGAAGTTAACCGTCATTACCAATTGCTTGCCAGTATTCGAAATTCTAAATAAGAAGAAATCACTTGATTTTAAAGTCTTCCTACTAGGTGGCACTATGCGTGACATTACCCAATCTTTCGTAGGGGAGATGACGAATACAATATTGAGTAATCTGAAGTTTAATAAGATGTTCTTTAGCAGTAATGCGGTGAACAATGGCTATGCGATGACGTCTTCAGTCGAGGAAGCTTATACGCAACAACTCGCGTTAAATCATTCGCTTGAAACGTATTTGCTTGTAGATAGTTCTAAAGTCTTCAAAGAGGATTTCAATCAGTTCTGTGATATTACAGAAGTAACAGGTATATATACGGATGCGCTACGCAAGGATGCCATTGATTATTTGATGGATTACAATAAGAAGGTTTATTATTAAGCTTTATTTTGAAGTTGGCTGTTATGGTACGGAAAATACTGAAACTTTAAAGTAATGGATTTATTGCGACGATGCGACGATAGGTAGAGATGGGTATAGTGCTAGCGAGCTGGATAAAATGAAAAAGTTAAGAAGGATGAATAAGTAGAATGGTGACAAATAAAGTGTTGCTGTTCTACTTTTTTATGTTTCATAGATATGTATAGTGCCCAGAATTTCACGATAAAAATCTACGTAGTTGCAGATTCTAGACTCAATTCAATAGTTCAAGTTTTAGTCTCATTCAACAGCAGTAAGCATTTAATGTTTATTTATGTTGTTTTGTGTTGATTTATTGTTTGTTTATGTTTATACTAAAAGTGATCAAATAAAGCGCTTTCATCATTGATTAATATTCGAAGTGGGAAGGAATCGTCATGATTGTAGTTATTGGTTCTGACAATACAGGTGTCAGATTGAAAGATTTACTCATTAAGCACTTAAAGCAACAAGATTATGAAGTTGTGGATGCTACGCGTGAGCAAGAGCTGGATTTTGTAGATGCGACGTTATCCGTAACTCAAGCTTTGAAGCAACATAAGGATGCTTTAGCTATAGCGATCGATGCCTATGGAGTAGGGAGCTTTATTACAGCTACTAAAATTCCGGGTATTATTGCTGCTGAAGTTTCAGACGAACGCTCAGCATATATGACACGTGCACATAATAACTGTCAGCTCATCACTTTAGGTAGTGAAATTGTGGGTGATACGTTAGCCATCAACATCGTCGAAGCATTTTTAACAGCAGGGTATGATGGAGGACGACACCAAATCAGAGTAGATATGTTAAATCAAATGTGCTAAAGGAAGATGATTATGAAGATTGCGATTGGCTGTGACCATATTGTCACAGATACGAAGATGAATGTTTCTAAATACTTGAAAGATCAAGGTCACGAAGTTATCGATGTAGGAACGTATGACTTCGCGCGCACGCACTATCCTATATTTGGTCGAAAGGTCGGCGAGGCGGTCGTCCATCACGAAGCGGATCTTGGAATCTGTATTTGTGGAACCGGTGTAGGCATAACGAATGCTGCGAATAAAGTGCCTGGTGTGAGAGCAGGATTAGTTAAAGACCTGATGACTGCACGCTATTCTAAAGAACAGCTGAATGCAAATGTTATAGGTTTCGGCGGTCGAATCGTTGGAGAATTATTGCTGTTCGATTTAATTGATGCATTTATTGCAGCGGAGTATCAACCGACGCCTGAGAACCAGCTATTGATCGATAAGATGACTGAATTGGATAAGGTACGTGAGTATAATAGTGACGCTCATGTCTTTGATTCATTGTTGGAAAAGTGGAACAACGGCGAATACACAGATTGACAATTGAATAACTTTAAAAGGGTGATAAAGATGCAAAAAGAAGACGTACAAATGTTAGGTTTTGAAATTGTCGCATATGCAGGTGAAGCGAGATCTAAGTTTCTGGAGGCACTCCAAGCTGCTAAAGCTGGAGATATTGCAGGAGCTGAGTCACTCATAGAAGAAGGAAATCAAGTCATCACTAAAGCGCATAATGCACAAACGGAATTGTTAGCGAACGAAGCACAAGGTAATGATATTCCATATAGTGTAACAATGATGCACGGTCAAGATCACTTGATGACGACGCTTGCCATTCGAGATTTAATGACGCATATTATTGAACTATATCAAAGAGAGCGGTGAACAGCATGAACAGACTGATTGCACAAATTGAGAAAGCAAAGCCATTCTTTGAGAAGATCTCAAGAAATATTTACTTAAGAGCTATCAGAGACGGTTTTATTGCAGCGATGCCAGTAATCTTATTCTCTAGTTTATTCTTACTCATCGCTTTTGTACCAAATATCTTCGGTTTCACATGGTCTAAACATATGGAAGGCATCTTGATGAAGCCCTACAATTACACGATGGGGTTAGTAGCTATTCTGGTAGCTGGAACGACGGCGAAGTCTTTGACAGACTCCTACAATCGTAAGCTTAAAGCGAACCAGCAACTGAACTTTATTTCCATCATGTTAGCTGCTATGTGTGGATTTTTGCTACTTTCTGCTGAACAAGCTAAAGAGGGCGGGTATTTAAACGCCTTTATGGGTACGAAAGGTTTATTAACAGCATTTTTAGCAGCGTTTATCACAGTAGCTGTCTATAATTTCTGTATGAAGAAGAACATCACGATAAAGATGCCTAAAGAGGTACCTCCTAATATTTCTCAAGTGTTTAAGGATATCATACCTTTCTCTATCGTTATCCTTATACTCTATGGTTTAGATTTACTCATTCACTCATTCATCCATACTACAGTAGCTGAAGCTATTCTTAAATTATTTGAACCACTCTTTACTGCTGCGGATGGCTGGATTGGTATCACAATTATCTTTGGTGCCTTTGCGTTCTTCTGGTTCGTCGGTATACATGGTCCGTCTATAGTAGAACCAGCTATTGCTGCGATTACTTATGCAAATATTGAAACGAACTTCAAACTTTTACACGCAGGCATGCATGCAGATAAAGTTATTACCTCAGGTACACAAATGTTTATCGTTACATTAGGAGGTACGGGAGCCACACTTGTCGTACCATTCATGTTTATGTGGTTGACGAAATCGAAACGTAATAAGGCGATTGGAAGAGCCTCAGTCGTTCCTACATTCTTCGGAGTGAATGAGCCTATTCTGTTTGGTGCGCCACTCGTCTTAAACCCTATTTTCTTTATACCTTTTGTCTTTGCGCCGATTGCCAACGTCTGGATTTTCAAATTCTTCGTTGACGTATTAGGTATGAATAGCTTTAGTGTGAACTTACCGTGGACGACGCCAGGGCCTCTAGGTATCATCATGGGTACTGGATTTGGCGTATGGTCCTTCGTACTTGCTGCAGTTCTGATATTTGTAGACGTTACGATTTACTATCCTTTCTTAAAAGTATACGACAAAGGTATCTATTTAGAAGAACAAGAGAATGCTGATAATGCCTCAACGAAAGCGTTAGAAGAAAAAGTGAAAGCAAACTTTGACACGACAAAAGCAGAACAAATCATGAGTAACCAACAACAAGCAACAGAGAAATTAAATGAGGAGCATGAAGCGGTTGCCGCAAACACTTCATCTATTCAAGAAGAAACCAATGTCCTCGTTCTTTGTGCAGGTGGGGGCACGAGTGGTCTATTAACAAATGCTTTAAACAAAGCAGCAGCAGAATACCATCAACCTATCACTGCAGCGGCAGGAAGTTACGGTGCATATATGGATATTATGAAAGACTATCAGCTTGTCATTCTCGCACCACAAGTCGCATCCAACTATGAGGATATTAAATGCGACACCGATCGCTTAGGTATTAAATTAGCTAAAACGCAAGGTGTAGAATACATTAATTTAACTAGAAACGGTAAAGAAGCTCTAAAATTTGTGCAAAAACAATTTAATTAATTCAAAGGAGAGATAGAGATGATAGAACGATTTCCAGAGGACTTTATATTTGGTGGGGCTACAGCTGCGTATCAAGCTGAGGGTGCAACTCGCATAGACGGTAAAGGACGTGTCGGGTTCTGTTGCAAAGCTGAATTTATAGTATAATTTTAACAAAAAGG
>NZ_KV804755.1:0-4367 GCF_001811435.1 Staphylococcus sp. HMSC071G07 | reverse complement strand
ACTATCTTTGCTTTCTGTACTTGCAGCACTGTCTTTACTTTCTGTAGTAGATGTTTGATCACCTACGGTAGTACTATTAGAACTTATTTCAGAAGTTACAGGTGTTTCCGATGCAGCAAATACTTCGTGGTTATTTAACATGTTGAAAGTAAATGATCCACCTACTAAAGCTGATGTTTTCAATGCATTTTTTTTGAATTTTGATTTTTGAGAATTCAATTCTTCACCAATAGACACTTTTTGACCTGCAAAAGGTAAACCCATCACTCTCATTAGTTGTATTTCTCTAATTCCAGCTTTAACCCAATTCTTTCCAGATTTGTATAGTCGCACTCTCGCTTTTTCTTCTGCAAAACTCTCATTTAATTTTTTGTTTTTATTCGACATATTTTCCTCCATTACTTGCAGTATAACGATTTATTATCTGATTTTTTTGTTTTTAATACTTGTATGATTTTAACATCAAAAACATGATAGTACAATTAAATTTACACAAACTATTTGTAAAGATAACAAAATTACATTTACATTTTATTTTATTATTTACAAAATATTATATATAATATTTTATATTTCTCTCTGAGTTTTATGTATTCACAATTAAATATATAAAACATCTAAAAACAAACTTATTATACCTAAGATTGCATAAAAAGTTATCCCTGTTCGTATGTAAGATATAAAATCTATAGTACGAATAAGAAAAATCAAACGTCACCATCATATACGTTCGATTTTTCTTATTATATGAAAGTTAACAAGATTTATAACATTTGTGTTGTCAGTAATTTATCTACTAACCATTTTTATGATCTAGCTAACGAAAGTGATTAAAAACAGGATGAATGTAGGGATATGCTAACTATGTTAATGTCTAATAAAACCATTAGCCTATGAAAACAGGCAGGTCAACTCGCAGTTTTAGAATTAATTAAGGGGTAAAGTTGTAGTAAACGGAATGAATAACGAATTATTCATTAAGAAAGATCAATTGAGGGTATAATAAAAAATTCTTCAAAAAAGATGGTAAATACACCAACTCAATAAGACTTGCTCATGGAAAGTGTAAGTTGTGAGTATTGATTACCGATAAATAATTCATTGGCGTTACTGAGATAATAATTACTGTTTACACTTTATTATCCAGGAATAAAGACTTCAGATTCGCTATCTTTTGGATAATAGTAGCCGTTTGGTATTGCCTGTAATTCTATTAACGTATTAAATGATGCTTTGATATAAACACTTTTACTACCTTTAGAATCTTCATATGTTGAATTGTCATGAGTTTCAGATAAAAGCTTAGCCCCATCATGTTTTAATTTTTCTAACACGTCTTCGATATGATCCACTATGAATGAGTGTAACTTTACTTACTATATGACAATATTTTTACCTAATTAATGAAAAAAAAGAGTCCGGGACATAAAGTTCCTGGATAAGTAAATAAAGACAATTTCTATTGAAATAATATAGAAATTGTCTTTATTATAATGTATTTGATTATTTTCAGCTCGTTGAGTTGTTACTTTTCTTATATTAAGTGCCATTAGCACAAATCCTAGTTCTCTTTTGACTTTATTTATCCCTCAAACAGATATTCGAGTGAAACCAAAAATAGCCTTCATAAATCTAAAAACAGGATCCATATCAATCTTTCTTTGACTGTAGATGTTTTTGGTTCTGAAAACTTTTATTAATTTGGGCTTTAAAATATTCCTAATTATAATTCTTCATTATTTTTTTATTTTTTTTTGAATTGAAGTTCATACATTGGTGTTTCAGCGGATATTCTGAACAATCATCATATTCATATAATTTAAAGTCTCGTTTAAAACCATACTTATCATGGCGATATGCATATCTTTTGAATCCTATTCTTTTATTGTTCGGACAAATGAATTCATTGTTAATTTCGTCATAATCCCAATTTTGAGTATTAAAGATGTCACTTTTATATTTTTTAGTTTTATCTTTTATAAACATTCCATAAGTTATGAGTGACGTTCGATTAAAATTATCTATAATTGCCATATAATTTGATTCGCTACCATAACCTGCGTCACCTAAAATATATTCAGGTAAATGACCGTAGGTCTCTTGAATTGAATTTAAAAATGGTATCATCATTCTTGTATCAGTGGGATTTTGATACACATTATAAGATAAAACAAATTGTTAATTTGTCGCTATTTGTAAATTATACCCTGGCTTGAGTTGTCCGTTTTTCATATAATCTTCTTTCGTTCTCATAAATGTGGCATCATGGTCCGTTTTAGAATAACTATTTCTATTTTTTAAAATAGATTTTTGGACTTCGTATCTATGCTTTCACTCAGAGTAATCATTAATTTGTTTTTTGTATTTTTTAATTTAGTTCTTTTAAGCCGTATTTGTTTTCTTATTTTAGTACATTTTTCATTATCAATATGTTGGTTTAAATCTTCGATCTCTTTATCTAAATGACTACCAATCAAATCTATTTCTTCTTTTGTTAAGTCATTATCGTGATCTGTTTTAATCTCAGGTATGATATTATTTGTCATCAATTCATGATAGAGTGCTTTAGAATCTTCATTCATTCTTGTCTCATGGTTTTAAGTACTATTTTTTCATACAAATGTATATCGATTGGCATTCGCCTCAACTTTCGTACCATCAATAAAAATGGCCTGATCATCTATAAGATTTTGTTTCAAACACTGACTATGAAATTGAATAAATAATGATTCTAATAAAGCATCTACTTTTGGATTTATTCTAAATCGATTAATCATTTTATAAGAAGCCTTTTGATTTTGTGATAGCTACATCATTCGGATGCTGTCATTAAGTAATTTTTCTATCTTACGTCCTGAAAACACAGATTGTGTGTAGGCATATAGAATTACTTTTAACATCATTTTTGGATGGTATGATGTTGCACCACGATGATGTCTGAATTCATCGAATTCTGTCTTATGGATTGTTTCAACAAATGACATTTACATGTATTGAAATGTCATTTGTTGGGATAAGAACTGAAGTTTCCATTGGTAGAGTAAGTTGAGTCATGTTATAATCTTTATAAATAAGGCACCTCGTTAATTTAGTTTAGTGAAGTTTATTAAATTATACGAAAGCGCCTTATTTTTTTAAGTATTTCAATGTAAAATTACATATAAACACAAAGTATATTGGCGAGACTCTTGAGGGAACAGGACAAGCTGAAGCTATCCCCTAATAAAGCGAGCCAACAATATGAAGTATTGTAAATAAAGAAGCCAGTAAATGAATTTATAAAAACTCATTTACTGGCTATTTTGCTAGGAATTATGTTTCAGCCTCATCTAGAAATAGATTTTTTTATTTTGTACTGTTTTTCTTGCTTGCTCTGTAAAATGAAATTCTTCTAATCCATTCACTAATGAATTATAGTAATAGCCTAACAGTGCTTGGACTGATTCTTGTTTCTTTTTCATTTCTCGATTGACAGTTATTAAAATATCAATGATTTTTTTCGATAAAAAGGAGTTTTCTTCGAACATAAAGAATAAAACATCATCACGTCTATTAGCTGCTTCTTTTTTAGCTTGCATAATTTTATTTATAATACTTATGCTATCAGCTAATATATACCTACTTTTAATGAATTCTTGTAAATCTTTAGGTAAGGGTTTTAATAAATGAGCTTGTTCATCAATTAGTAAATAATTATTTTCATGGTTTGAATGAAGTGAATGGTTATTTATTTTAGGCATACTATTTATATTATTACCACTCATTCCATTCGAACCATTATTGTTACTATTAGTATTATTGTTATTAGTATTATTAATGTTCTGACTTTCTGTATACGCACTTTCCGTATTCGAATTAGCCGTATACGGATTTTCAGGAAACGGCTTTTCTACAGCACTTTGCTCTTTATTTTCCAAAGAACTTTCTAGCTTTTGACAGTCTAAATTTTTGTAAGTTAATACAATTGATTGTTCATTTTCTATTGCAAAAATTTGAGCGTCTTTTATACCTTCATTAATATCTTCTTTATTGTCACTAAAAATATATTCAAGCTTTAAGAATTGATTATTAGAATTTTGTTTAAATTCTAATCTAGCAATGTAACCAGCTTTAATTAATTTTTTTAGTGCAGAATAATGAGCATCACGACCGTTCTTAGATCGTTTAATAATTTCAGACATATGAAGATTCCAATTATCTGAATTAGATAAGAAAATAGATAATAATGCTTTGGATTCTAATGTAAGTTGTTCATCATTTAATAAATCATTTGATATTTGTGTAAATTTTGATTTTCGAACGTTTCTATAAGATGTTGTTGTTGACATAGTAAATAAGGTTCTGTTGCAAAGTTGAATTTATAGTAT
>NZ_KV804754.1:0-743 GCF_001811435.1 Staphylococcus sp. HMSC071G07 | reverse complement strand
AAAAAAGAAAGCTACGTTGCGCATTACGAAAATAATGAAATGGTCAATGAATTTGTGCTTCATTACGATTACAATAGTTTGACGCGATTCTCATACTACGTGCATGGACTAAAGACAAAATTAATCGTATTTGAGGCTACAGGTGTGTATTCCACACTTATTAAAGACTTCTGTCAGAAAAATAATTTTGACTACGCTCGTTTAAATCCCCTAGAAGCAAAAATGCATATCAAAACATTAAGACGGCTCAAAAATGACCGTGTTGATGCACATCACTTAGCACTTATAGGGCCTGATTTAAAAGACGAAAAGATTAATAATGCCTTATCTGGCCTTGAACAAGAGCGACAAACATATAGTCGTATGATTACCCATCTAGACGAAGATATAAATCAGCTTAAAACACGACTCAGAGAAAAAGTATTTTATGTCTCGCCTCAATTCGAAGAATTATATCAACATGATTTAGAAATCCCTCAAATTAAACTCACATTCTTATTTCCACATCCCGAATGTATTCTTGAACATGATAAATCGACGATTAAAGACCTCATTAAACAGCACATTAAATATAACGAAAATACTTTAAATAAAATCACAGAGCGTGTAATTCGTATAGCTCAATCCACTTATATTCTTAATAGTAAAGACGATCCTATCGTCGAAGAAATTAAAGATATATGTGACTCATTAATTACACTTATTGAACGCAAGAAAAAATATTCAACTAAGCTTAAAGAGCT
>NZ_KV804753.1:0-527 GCF_001811435.1 Staphylococcus sp. HMSC071G07 | reverse complement strand
AAAAGCATAAAAAAGCTTATTACAAATGGCGTATTGATGAGACGTACATCAAAATAAAAGGAAAATGGAGCTATTTATATCGTGCCATTGATGCAGAGGGACATACATTAGATATTTGGTTGCGTAAGCAACGAGATAATCATTCAGCATATGCGTTTATCAAACGTCTCATTAAACAATTTGGTAAACCTCAAAAGGTAATTACAGATCAGGCACCTTCAACGAAGGTAGCAATGGCTAAAGTAATTAAAGCTTTTAAACTTAAACCTGACTGTCATTGTACATCGAAATATCTGAATAACCTCATTGAGCAAGATCACCGTCATATTAAAGTAAGAAAGACAAAGTATCAAAGTATCAATACAGCAAAGAATACTTTAAAAGGTATTGAATGTATTTACGCTCTATATAAAAAGAACCGCAGGTCTCTTCAGATCTACGGATTTTCGCCATGCCACGAAATTAGCATCATGCTAGCAAGTTAAGCGAACACTGACATGATAAATTAGTGGTTAGCTATATTTTTT
>NZ_KV804752.1:0-224 GCF_001811435.1 Staphylococcus sp. HMSC071G07 | reverse complement strand
AAACATCATAAGGTGGCAATTGGTGCCTGTATGAACCAATTTTTAGAAGTGATTCATTTTCTATATAAGCATAATTTAAGATACGACTATAATTTAGCTACCGCCCAATAGTTAATTTATAGTTCTATCTTAGTATAACACCTCGTTTTTAAAAATAAAATTAACGAGGTGTAGTTCAGCGATGTCTAAATTAGGTATTTAGGGGTTGCATTCCCGTAAGAAGC
>NZ_KV804751.1:22855-27200 GCF_001811435.1 Staphylococcus sp. HMSC071G07 | reverse complement strand
ATACTATAAATTCAACTTTGCAACAGAACCGAAAATGCTTATTTCAGAAAAAAAGAGAATTATATAACGCAAGAAGAGTGGATCAATTTATGGCAAAAAGCTCTTCAAGTTGATTACAAACCAGTCGCAAATATCAAAGCAATTAAGCCGAATAAAAAAGGCGATAAAGATATACAAGCTGCAATTAAAGAGACATCAAAATACTCGGTTAAGTCGTCCGATTATTTAACAGGAAACCATGAAAAAGACGCAGAAATTGTTCAAGATTTAGAACAAGGTTTATACAGAAAACGTATGTTAAGTTACGGTGGTTTACTTAAACAAAAACATAAACTTTTAAATTTAGACGATGCCGAAGAAGGTAATTTAATTCAAACGAGCGATGAAGAAAAAACGACTGAAGAAGAACAAAAAGCCCATTCAATTACGGCTATTTGGAATTTTGAAAAACAAAATTATTTCTTAAAAAATTTGTAACGTTAGCTTATCAAAGCTAGCGTTTTTTTATGCTTTTTTGCCCCTGCAGGAACTATAGCGTTCAACTGGCATGGTTGCCCAGTTTTTATGCCAATTTTTAAATTTGCATGTAACTGGGCAGTGTCTAAAAAATTCGACACTGGTTTTGCTCAAATTTTTGTTTGTGAAAAGCAATTATTTTTATTTGGCTCTCATTTGCATTTTAAGAGCCGATTTAGGTTTTTAGGTATAAAACTATATAAATAACCCTTAATTCTTTAAAATGACCCCTTAAAATTAAAAATAAAGGTATTCTGATTTTGAATAAATGTTTGAACAAAAAAATAAAGAGCTACCCTTAAAAATTTTGGTAGCTCTTATATGCACTGTTTTAATATTTAGGTGTTATCAGTGAAAAATAGATCAAGAAAGGAATTTTAATTATAACACAGCATTTATGCCGAGAAAATTTATTGATGTTGAGAAGAACCCTTAACTAAACTTGTAGACGAATGTCGGCATAGCGTGAGCTATTAAGCCGACCATTCGACAAGTTTTGGGATTGTTAAGGGTTCCGAGGCTCAACGTCAATAAAGCAATTGGAATAAAGCATCTATGATTATTTAAAAAAATAAGTTATAATACATTCAAAAATATTTTTGAATGAGGTGTAATTATGATTCAGACTATTGTAACTGCTGCTATTCTTTATATTGTGACAGCATTAGACTTATTAGTGATTTTATTAATGTTCTTTGCTAGAGCAAAGACTAGGAAAGAATATCGAGATATTTATATTGGTCAATATGTAGGATCTGTGGCATTGATTGTCATAAGTTTATTCTTTGCCTTTGTCTTAAATTATGTTCCTGAAAAATGGATATTAGGATTATTAGGGTTAATACCGATTTATTTAGGAATTAAAGTGGCTATTTATGGTGATAGTGACGGAGAAGAGAGAGCTAAAAAAGAATTGAATGAAAAAGGATTGTCTAAACTAGTTGGTACGATTGCAATTATTACGATAGCAAGTTGTGGCGCTGATAATATTGGTGTATTTGTTCCCTATTTTGTGACATTAAGTGTTACTAATTTATTCATTACTTTGTTTGTCTTTTTAATTTTAATTTTCTTCTTGGTATTTACTGCACAAAAATTAGCTAATATTCCAGGAGTTGGAGAAATTGTTGAGAAATTTGGTCGTTGGATTATGGCTGTTATTTATATAGCTTTAGGTTTATTTATCATTATAGAAAATGACACTATTCAAACAATTTTAGGATTTATATTTTAATTTAGGGTGTGATTTTATATGAGCTATAAAAATGCTTGTGATGTGATCTGTGTACATGAGGATAAAGTTAACAATGCCTTAAGTTTTTTAGAAGATGATAAATCTAAGAAATTACTTAACATTTTAGAAAAGATTTGTGATGAGAAGAAATTGAAAATTATATTATCTTTGATTAAAGAAGATGAGTTGTGTGTTTGTGATATTTCTTTGATATTGAAAATGAGTGTTGCTTCAACTTCACATCATTTAAGACTTTTATATAAAAATGATGTGCTTGATTTTTATATAAAGGGAAAGATGGCATATTATTTTATTAAAGACGATGAAATAAGAGAGTTTTTCTCTAAAAATCAGGAGGGTTTTTGAAACGAGTGAAACGAGTTTCTTCTTGTCTTGATACCATAAAAATAAGCAAAGATATAACATAAAATGACTTATCGGAAGTACATATGCTTCAAAAGATACAGATGGTATAATAATGGAGTCGCCTATCTCTCAGGCGTCAATTTGACGTAGGGAGGAGGTGTTATTCATGTTGGAAATCCTTGTTCACATCACGACCACAGTCATCAGTGGTTGTATTATTGCGTTATTTACGCATTGGCTGCGTAATCGCAAAGACAAATAGGCGACAATAGCCACACCTACAAAAATCCCCTCACTATTTGCGGTAGTGAGGGGATTGGTGTATCCATGCTGGATTCCTTGTTAAATGCATTATAACACCATAGTAGATAGGAATGCAAAACTAAAATTTTATATGATTGTATTTTATACATGTTAAATATTTAATAATTCATGTAATACAATGTTCCAACGTTTAAGTACTTGTTTAGGTTCGTGCATTTCAACTGTTATACCTGAAGTAATATCAGCATATTTTGCAATATCTTGTCTTATCGATTTTATAGTTGCTTCGAACCTTGTACGTTCATAAACTTCATTATTAGGTGAAGGTAAAAAATTAAATCAAGTTGAGTACATTTTACACCAATTAAATCAAAATCCAGCATCACGTAGAATTATGACAAGTTTATGGGATGTAGATGATTTAGATGAAATATCATTAGAACCGTGTGTTTGGGCTACAAATTGGAAAGTGAGTTACGGTGCTTTAAATTTACATGTGAAACAACGTTCGGCAGATATGGCTCTAGGTCATCCATTTAATGTATTTCAATATGCGGTTTTACACAGGTTAATAGCAGACCAATGTGGTTATGAGTTAGGAAATTTGTATTGGTGTATAGATGATGCCCATGTATATCTTAAACATATAGATACATTAAAGAAGCAACTATCCAATCCTATTAATCAATCTAAACCAACAATAAGTCTACCTAGTAAATATGATGAGAAGGGTAATCTTAAATCCTTTTTTGAACGTAGACTATCTGAAGTACAGTTGAATAATTATAAACATAATGGAATTTTTAAATATGATATAGCGGAATGATAATGAAAGTAAGGGATTTTATAAAGCTATCACATTCATTTTTATAAATAAGATAAAAAAGATTTGACAATATTCCTCGTTGTAACTAAAATGGTTACAACGAGGTGGTTGATTTGAAAATAAGTAGTCGTTTTACGGTCGCTGTTCATATATTGGCTTTAATAAAAATCGAAAAAAATTATGCTTTAACATCGAATCAAATTGCAGAAAGTGTGAATACTAATCCTGTTGTTATTCGAAGATTAATGGGGAAACTTAAAAAAGTTGGTTTTATTGAAACTTCACATGGCAATTCAGGAGTTAAACTTTTAAAATCATTAGACGAGATTACATTATTTGATGTTTATAAAGCTGTAGAAGTTGTTGAACAAGGCCGTTTATTCCAAATACATGAAGATACCAATATCGACTGTACAGTTGGTGCAAACATACAAACTCTATTGGAAGTTATTTTGGAAAACGCACAGGATGCTATGGAGACAGTATTAAAAGGTGTAACATTAGAAAATATAGTAAATAAAATTCTAGTAAACAACGGATAAATATATCCGTCTCCCCTTGTTTGTAACTGTAACTATTACAAGTACGAGCGTATTGTTTACTTACATTTGATGAAACTGTATTAACCGTCTTAATAAACATTATTGGAAGGAGAAATTATTTTGTCACTATAAAAGTAAATGTTTATTTTGATTATGTTTGTCCTTTTTGTTTTATAGGTAAGGATTAACTTGAAAAAGCAATAAAAGAAACAGGTGCTGATATATCTATAGAATGGCAAACATTTGAGCTAAGACCCAAACCATTAGAGCAATTAGATCCTGTTAATGACTCATCCAAACTATCTGTTCTGTTGCAAAGTTGAATTTATAGTATAATTTTAACAAAAAGGAGTCTTCTGTATGAACTATTTCAGATATAAACAATTTAACAAGGACGTTATCACTGTAGCCGTTGGCTACTATCTAAGATACGCGCTGAGTTATCGTGATATATCTGAAATACTAAGAGAACGTGGTGTCAACGTTCACCATTCAACAGTCTATCGTTGGGTTCAAGAATATGCTCCGATTTTGTATCAAATTTGGAAGAAAAAACATAAAAAAGCCTATTACAAATGGCGTATTGATGAGACGTAC
>NZ_KV804751.1:0-22755 GCF_001811435.1 Staphylococcus sp. HMSC071G07 | reverse complement strand
TACAGATCAGGCACCTTCAACGAAGGTAGCTATGGCTAAAGTCATTAAAACGTTTAAACTGAATCCCGACTGTCATTGCACATCCAAATATCTGAATAACCTCATTGAGCAAGATCACCGTCATATTAAAGTAAGAAAGACAAGATATCAAAGTATCAATACGGCCAAAAATACTTTAAAGGGTATTGAATGCATTTACGGTCTATATAAAAAGAACCGCAGGTCTCTTCAGATCTACGGATTTTCGCCATGCCATGAAATCAGTCATATGTTAGACAGTTAAACAAACGCTGACATGATAAAATGGTGATTAGCTATACTTTTTCTAACTTTGCAACAGAACCACGTGTCGCATGGGACAATTATCTCAAAGAGAATTATTGGTATATTGCTGAACCTGCCAGTGATTTCTATCATCAGTATCCCATTGACTTAGACTTATGCGAACGTTTCAACATTAATGGTATTCGCATTTCGATTGCGTGGTCACGTATCTTTCCCAAAGGTTACGGTGAAGTGAACCCTAAAGGTGTAGAATACTATCATCGCTTGTTTGAAAGATGTCACGAGCACAATGTTGAACCTTTTGTGACGTTGCATCATTTCGATACACCTGAAGCTTTACATGAAAATGGTGACTTTCTCAATAGAGAGAATGTGGAGCACTTTGTAAACTACGCAGAATTCTGCTTTAAAGAGTTTACTGAAGTGAACTACTGGACGACTTTTAACGAAATAGGACCTATAGGAGATGGGCAATATTTAGTAGGTAAGTTTCCACCAGGTATTCAATATGATTTCGAGAAGCTCTTCCAATCTCATCACAATATGATGGTGGCACATGCGAAAGCAGTTAATCTCTTTAGAGCCAATAATATCGAAGGTGAAATAGGCATTGTACATGCTTTACCAACGAAATATCCTTTAAATCCTGAAGATCCTAAGGATGTGAAAGCAGCAGAGCTTGAAGATATCATTCACAATAAGTTCATTTTAGATGCGACTTACTTGGGTGAATATTCTGATGCTACTATGGCAGGTGTCAATCATATTCTTGAAGTAAACGGTGGGACTTTAGATTTACGCGAAGAGGATTTCGAGGCATTACGTGCAGCTAAAGATCAGAACGATTTCTTAGGTATCAATTACTACATGAGCGATTGGATGAAAGCGTACGACGGAGAGAATATGATCACACATAATTCTAAAGGTGTGAAAGGCGGCTCTCGCTATGCTTTAAAAGGAGTAGGTGAGCGCGAATTTGACGTGGATATCCCACGTACTGATTGGGATTGGATTATTTATCCTCAGGGACTCTATGATCAAATTATGCGTATTAAACGTGATTATCCTAATTATAATAAGATTTACATTACTGAGAATGGCCTAGGTTATAAAGATGAATTTGATGCAGAACAGCAAACGGTTCACGATAAAGCGCGTATCGATTACATTCAATCACACTTATCAGCAATACAAGATGCGCTACGTGACGGTGCTGAAGTCAAAGGTTATTTCCTATGGTCATTGATGGATGTCTTCTCATGGTCGAATGGGTATGAGAAACGTTATGGTTTATTCTATGTGGACTTTAACACGCAACAACGCTATCCGAAAGAGAGTGCATATTGGTATAAGCAAGTCGCAGAACAGAAACATCTATAATTGGTAAGGAAGTGCAGAGTTTGGTGAGGTAGCATGACTTCATCGAACTCTGCATTTTGCGATATGATAGCGATTAATTTTTTCAAATGTGTTACAACTTGTTAGCATGCTTTAAAGTACGCGATTACTTTAAATTAGTCTATACTTAAATGTGATAACACTTAAAGGAGTCAACATATGAAAAAGCTAGCAATGATTTTATGCCTCGTCCTCTTAACAACTTCGATGAGTGCATGTGCTTTGTTCAAAAATAAGCATAAGCAACCTACCTATACGTCTAAGGAGATTACGCCAACATTGTATCTACACGGTTATAGTGGGACGTTAAACTCTACGAAATATTTGATTCAGCGTGCTACGAAAGCTCATCATCATGACAAGATCTATACCACTGTCGATGCTCAGGGCCATGTGAAAGTCGATCGCCCTCTTTCCAAGCATGATCGTCATCCGCTCGTCATCATCAAGCTTGAAGACAATGAGAATGGCGATTATAACACAAATGCACAATGGATTAAAAATGTCTTAGTGAAGCTTGAGGATCAACAGAAATTTGATCACTATAATATGGTCATGCATTCAATGGCCAATATGTCGTTTAGTTACTTTATGCTCGAGCATGGTAATGATAAAGACTTACCGAAATTAAACAAACAAGTTAACATTGCAGGTACGTTTGACGGCGTGTTGGGTATGGATGATAAAGCGAATGACAATCACCTCGATCAGAATGGTAAACCAGCAAAAATGACGGCTGACTATCGACATATTCTACCTTTAAAACAAATTTACCGTGACAAACATATCAAAGTATTAAATATATATGGAGATGTCGAAGATGGTTCGCATTCAGATCGTCGTGTAAGTAACGTTTCTTCTCAATCTTTGGAATATATCATAGGTGATGTGGTCGATAGCTACGACACTTTAAAGATTACTGGTAAGGAAGGCGACCATAGTGAGCTACATGATAGCGCGAAGGTGGCTCAACATATTAATCAGTTCTTATGGGGACATGATTAAGTTACGGTTTTAAATCTATTCGTGCGCTTGATATATTGTTAGACAACTTTTTTTAAATACGGGAAGCGGGTAAATCTCTTAATAAAAGAGGAGGTTTATTATGAAGACAGAACAAATTGTACTTGCACAAAGACCCCAAGGAATGCCAGACGATCAAACATTTCGCTTTGAGGAAGTAGAAGTTCAGAAGCCGCAAGAGGGTGAAGTGAAACTGAAAGCACTGTATATCTCAGTTGACCCTTATATGCGTGGCCGTATGAGTGACAGTGACTCTTACGTACAGCCTTTCGAACTTAACAAACCAATTCACGGACATGTGGTGGCTCAAGTAACTGATTCACACTCACAACAATTAAGTAAGGGAGATATCGTTGTAGGTATCTTACCATGGCGTAAAGAAATGATTGCTTCTGCAGATGAAGTGCGCCAAGTTCCTAAATTAGATGTTCCAGATTACTTAAACTTAAGTGTGTTAGGTATGCCAGGGCAAACAGCTTACCATGGTTTACTTAAGATTGGTCAACCTCAACAAGGGGAAACCGTTGTTGTCTCTGCAGCTTCCGGCGCTGTAGGTTCAGTAGTAGGTCAGATTGCGAAATTGAAAGGTGCTCGCGTCGTCGGTATTGCAGGCGGTACTAAGAAGACACACTTCTTAACTGAAGAGTTAGGCTTTGATGCGGCTGTTGATTACAAGGCAGACGACTTTGCAGATCAATTGGAAGCAGCTGTGCCTCAAGGAATAGATGTTTATTACGAAAATGTCGGAGGTACCGTTGCAGATGAAGTCTTCAAACATTTGAATACTTTCGCACGTATTCCAGTTTGTGGCTCTATTTCTAACTATAACGATACAGAAATTGATTACGGCCCACGTATTCAACCTATTTTAATTAAAAATCAAGCTTTAATGAAAGGATTCGTCGTTCACAATTATCAAGACGATTTCGCAAATGCAGCCCAAGATTTAGCACATTGGGTAAAAAATGGAGACATTCAAGTGCGAACTTCAGTTGAAGAAGGCTTTGACAAGGTTCCTGCAGCTTTCAAAAACTTATTTACTGGCGATAATTTCGGTAAACAAGTTGTTAAAGTTGCTGAGCGTGATTAATGAGGGGTGAGAAGATGAAAGCTATAGGTGCAGATCGCGTTTTTACGCTAGATGAAGGAAATTTATTCTATGAATACGACAGGGATATACCAGAACCGCAACAACATGAGTTGCTCGTCCAGGTTAAAGCAATAAGTGTGAATCCAGTGGATACGAAACTACGTCAAACAACGCCTTCAGAAACACCGAGAGTGCTTGGGTTTGATGCGGTAGGTGTCGTTCAAGCTGTGGGAGATGAGGTCACTTTATTTAATGAAGGAGATGAAATCTACTATTCAGGCTCTCCAAATTATCAAGGATCGAATCAAACATATCAGCTTGTTGATGAACGTCTCGCGGCTCATAAGCCTAAAAATTTATCCTATAACGAAGCGGCTAGTCTACCTTTAACAGGTCTCACTGCTTCAGAAACATTGTTTGATGTATTCCAAATCTCATCTAATCCGGAAGTGAATCAAGGTAAAACACTATTAATCATCAATGGTGCTGGTGGCGTTGGAAGTATTGCCACACAAATTGCCAAAGCTTATGGTCTGCGTGTGATTACGACGGCTTCACGTGAAGAAACGACACGTTAGAGTAGAGATATGGGTGCTGACATCGTATTGAATCATCACAATGATCTCGTAGATGAATTGAAACAGCATGATATCGATGAAGTAGATTATGTTTTCTGTACATTTAACACCGATATGTATTACGAGACAATGATTGATTTAGTTAAAGCAAGAGGTACGATTGCGACAATTGTGGCGTTTCAAGAGAAACAAGATTTAAATTTATTAAAGTCTAAAAGCATTACATTCACTCATGAGTATATGTATGCACGTGTCGTTCATCAAGCTGAAGATATGATCAAACATCATGACTATTTATCTGATATTACTGAGAAAATTGAGCAAGGGATTTATCAACCGACAGTGACTCAAGTCATGCATGGTTTAACGAGCGAGAATATTTACCGTGCCCATCAAATACTAGAAGACCAACGAATGATTGGTAAACTTGTAATTAATTTAGAAGAGGAACACGAGTAATCATATAAAGTAAAGTTAAGCGCTGAAGATGGGAGCAACGACTCATGTAAAGTCGGATGCTCCTCTTTTTTTATCCGTAAATATGTAGTGTTTCTATCAATTCATTTTATCCTAAATAAAAGTTAGTCTTACCAGACCACTAAATCCCGTGAAACTCGATTACCCTGCGTCTGAGAGGGTATGTGAAGTACATCTCAACTAAGGAGTGTATCAGGTCATGCAAAAAAAGAAATTGACGATTGTCTTCTGGGTTGCTTTGGCAATTTGTACAGCCTTTGTTATATATGGGGCAATCTTGCCTAAACAACTCGAGAAGTACACACAGAATATCACTAACTTTATCGCCGTACATTTCGGTTGGTATTACCTCTTACTTGTACTAGCGATATTAGTGATTTGTGTTTACTTACTCTTCTCAAGATTCTCATCCATTACACTGGGTGAAGAAGGGGAAGACCCAGAGTTCTCGCTTAAATCATGGTTCGCCATGTTATTTAGTGCTGGAATGGGGATTGGTCTCGTATTCTGGACAACGGCAGAGCCAATTAGTCACGCTTTCACACTGACACCCATTCATAAAGCAGGCACACAAAGTGCGATTAACGATGCTATGCAATTTGCCTTTTTCCATTGGGGGATTCATGCATGGGCAGTATATGGCATCGTCGCACTCGTCTTTGCTTACTTTAACTTCCATAAAGGTTATCCAGGTCTCGTAAGTGCAACGCTTGTGCCTGTGTTCGGGCAACGTTTGATGCGTGGTCCACTAGGTGGAGCAGTCGACGTACTTGCGATTATCGCAACGGTTACAGGTGTTGCAGCTACACTTGGTTTCGGTGCTTTACAGATCAATGAAGGACTTCACTACTTGTTCCACGCACCGTCAAACTTTGGTGTGCAAGTGGTAATCATCATTATCGCGACAATCCTCTTTACTTGGTCAGCCTGGTCAGGGATTGATAAAGGGATTAAAAATTTAAGTAATATCAATATGATACTCGCATTCGTCGTACTCGTCGTATTATTCTGCGTCGGTCCGACATTGCATATCTTAAATACCTTTACAAATTCATTAGGTAATTACATTGCTAACTTCTTTAATATGAGTTTACGTATCCCACAGAGCGGTGGAGAGAAATTCCAATGGATGCAGAACTGGACCATCTTCTATTGGGCATGGTGGGTATCATGGGCACCATTCGTCGGTATCTTTATCGCCCGTGTTTCAAGAGGTCGTACGATTAAAGAATTTATTCTAGGCGTACTCTTCGTGCCTGCCCTTGTATGTTTCTTATTCTTCGCGGTGTTTGGTGCAACAGCGATTTACTTACAAGAGCATCACATCGCTAATATTGCGAAAGAAGCGACAGAAACAGCGACATTTGCGACGTTAGAGCATTTCCCATTAGGCTTTATTCTCAGTATCGTAACGCTCGTCGTGATCATGATCTTCTTCGTGACATCAGCCGATTCTGCGACATATGTACTTGGCATGTTGAGCTCTAAAGGCGATATCAATCCTAGTTCGTTCGTTAAAGTGAGCTGGGGCGTCATTCTCGCATTGTTTGCGATAATTATGATTTATACTGGCGGAACGCAGTCTATCCAGAACTTGCTCATCATCGCAGCTTTACCATTCTCCGTAGTCATTATCTTTATGATTTGGGGACTGTTTAAAGCTCTGTCTCATGAAAAGCCACGGACACATCAGAAGATTCTTGGAGAAGACTACAAAGTCTTACATTATCGTAAATCGGATTTAGAAGCGGAGGCGCGCGAGGCAAAGTCAGAAAGATAATATGACTATAAAATATTTTCATAAGAAAAATATGACGTAAGGCGTTATTGTTAAAAATTAATAACAATGTTTTCTGTAAAAAATTTAGGGTATTAAGACCATACAAAGAGAACATAATTAATCTATGCATAGGAGGTGTCATACGAGGTGAAACGACTTAAAAATTTCATATTAGGCCTACTGATTGTAGTAATCGTTGGGTTCTTACTCTTCATGTACATCGATGACTCAAGAATTAGCGAATACCAAGATTACTTCTTACAATTTAACTGGTTCCAACCATTACTTATCGGTTTATCAGCTTTCCTCATACTTATTGGTCTAATACTTGTATTTAGCTTGTTTAAACCTACGTATCGCAAACCTGGATTATACAAAGACTACGAAGATGGACATATTTATGTGTCCCGTCGTGCTGTTGAGAAGACAGCTTATGACACAGTCACTAAATATGATGCAATTAGACAGCCAAACGTAGTTGCAAAGTTGTATAACAAGAAGAACAATTCATATATCACATTGAAGGCTGATTTCTTCGTGCCTGGTGATGTACAAGTGAAACAACTGACAGAAACGATTCGCAATGATATTAAACAGAACGTAGAACATTTTGCTGAAATTCCTGTTAAAAAATTAGAGGTTAACGTACGAGATCAGAAAGCCGCAGGACAACGCGTGTTGTAAGGGAGGGTTAATATGGCTAATAACAATAATCAACAAGAACAGGATTCACTACAGCAAGTAATCGATTTCCTCAAAGCTTATAAATGGCGAGTAGTTGGTTTCCTAGCATTCTTGATTATCGCTATTTTATTCCTAACGCTCGGATTCTGGAAGACAATATTAATTATTTTATTATGTTTGATTGGAATAGGAATCGGGTATATGAAAGACAGAAAGCAAGACTTTATGAACTTTTTAAATCGATGGAGTTAGAGAAAAATAGAATTATTCGATAAGAAAGAAATATTTTAAATAAAGGAGAATGTATTATGGCAGTAGATAACAATAAAGCTAAACAAGCATACAACAATCAATCAGGCGTGAACGAAAAAGAAAGAGAAGAACGTCAAGAACGTCGCGAGGAAAGCCAAGAGCAACAATTCCAAAACAAATTGACTTTCTCTGATGAAGTAGTTGAAAAAATCGCTGGTATTGCTGCACGCGAAGTTAAAGGTATCTTAGAAATGAAAGGCGGCTTTGTCGACAACATTTCTAACTCATTCGGTAGCGGCAACAACGTAACACAAGGTGTTAGCGTTGAAGTTGGCGAAAAACAAGCAGCAGTAGATTTACGCGTTATCTTAGAATACGGTGAATCTGCACCTAAAATCTTCAAAAAAGTACAAGACATCGTTAAAGAACAAATCAACTACATCACTGGTTTAGAAGTAGTTGAAGTGAACATGCAAGTTGACGATGTAATGACTAAGAAAGAATGGTCACAAAAACACGAAAAGAACCAAAAAAATAACAACGAAGACAAAGGATTACAATAATCTAGCGTTGTTATAATATGAAAGGTGAGTCTGCTGAGGGCTCACCTTTTTTTGATAGCGACATAAAAATCCTTTCTGAGTGGGTTAGTTTCAAAGTAAAAAGTAGGAGCAAGACAAAAATCAGTTGAATTCTTTGTCTTGCTCCTATAATTTGTGTGCACTGGTATTTAAATTTCATCGCACTTTTCGTCTCATTAGAAGAAAGTGCGGCTCTAGTGTTTAGTTGTCGCGCGAAAGTGGATTATGTACTTGGCGATATGTATAAATATCGGCTTCGTCTTCTAATCGCATCGTCGTAACACATTTATAGTCAATGCGTGGCGCAAAGAGGCGCTCTCGAATAGATTCTAAGCGTTGAGTGTCCTCAGGCAAGGTTTCTGCTACTTTTGCTAAACGTTCCTCAATTAATTCACGAATGACTGTCCACAATTCTTGTTCTAAATCTTCATAATCAGTATGAGCAACAATCGTCGTAACGAGTTCTCCTAAGTGATTTTGCAATGTTGAATAAAAGACTTTATTAAACACTGTCTGATCTTTATCAGTAAGTATAAGTGATTTTTCATGAAAGTTCTCGATATTAAAGCCATATTTTGCTAACTGATGTTGATCTATCCGTAAACCTTCGAAGTCACGAACGAGCATCTGAGCAAGACTACCGGCACTATTAAAGATGCCTACTGTATTCTGAAGATGTGCTTCTAAAGCGATTCCATATTTTACATATAGGGGGAGAGCGATATTTAATAAAGCTTGGGCGTAAATCTTAAACCACTGAATAATTGCAGCAACTTTAGAGTCGAACGAGCTACTATATTGATTGATGAGCGACATGATGAGCGGCGTCGACTCATAGACATCTGATATTGCTAAGCTTGAACAAATGACAGGTAGTTGTTCTTTACTTAAATCTACTTTCTCATAGAGATTTTTACGGAAAAGTGTACCGAGTTGTTCGCTTAACGTCACGGTGTCGTTAACTTCTGGATAATAATAATGCGTTCCCGCAAACTCGTCTAATATTCCGATATTTGACTGATGAAATAAAGGGTCTTCTTCAATAATTCGACCTATAATTTGCGTCATCAAAGGTCCGTTATATGTCGTCTGTTCAGATAGGGTACGAATTTCCCCTGTAATATGGACACTTGTCGGTAATTTCACATGAGGGTACATATCAGGCTGTTTCGGCATCAATGTACGGAAAGACAAACCTGCATAATACGGCAGACTATAAGACAATGAAACAATATTACCTTCTTCAATGTCAGATTGATAATCACGTTGCACAATTTCTTGATATTGCCAAGGATGCACGGCGAATATGACGAAATCAGACAGCACATGTAATCCCAATTTCTCTTCAATATGTGCTTCCAAATCTGGAAAAGCAGCAAGTAGTGCATGATTATAGTCATTATCATATGCTCTCGGGCGACTCAGAGAACGTTTCACTAATAAAAAGTGTAATGGAATCGTCTGTTTAAACTCAGAAGAATAACGCACTGTATCCGCGACAGACATACCCTTTCTTAATTTAGCACCTGGATGTAACGGGTGTCCCTCTATCACTGCTTGTTCTGAAGCTAAATAAGGGTCTTGACTCTCTTGCAAATCATCATGAAGTGATTGATTTCTATCCTTTTTAGTCCATAGACGATAACTTAAACCTAACCCCATATGCGTCATACTGTTTTCAAGATCATCCTTAAATTGCTCGCTTGCTTCAGTACGATAGCTCGAATCCTCTTTCAAGATGAGTTCAAGTACTTCAAGTGGACTCATTATGCGTTGAACTTGCGCTTTATTTATTAGGTAAAAAGGACCACGTACATCCACGCGATCGTAAGCATATGTACCACTGACTTGTGCAAGCAGGGATTGCTGAGAGGATAAATGAATAACGAGTGCATATTCTGAATTGATGTGTTCTCTCAAGTGTGGAGTAAGATGGTGATTTAAGACAAGCTCACTATGATTGTAGGCGTCTACCAAATTCTCACGATACATTGAAGCGATGAGGCGTTGTGTTACTTTATCTCTGCCTGTCATGATAGTCGCTTCATAATAAGCTAACCATTCTGATGATTGTTGAGCTACGTAGTCGTATGCTAAAGATTCAGTTGGGGTTAATTCAATCACAAGTTCTTCATGTTCTATTGTTTTCTTCATAAAGCACCTCGAAAGATTATTTTACAAATCGATTTGATATTTGTATAATTAATGTCAGTAGTAATTGATAATAATTATCAATTAAAAGAAATCTTTTATTACATCTATCATAACAATTTTACGATTAAGACAGAAGTTGAGGGGACTCAAACATTTAGAGAAAAACTGTAGGGTAGTGAAGAAGAGATATTATTCCATCGTCACAACCTAAGTTTTAGCATTTTAATCATAGAAAAAATGGTATGAGTCAATTCACACGATTACTCAGAAAATAATAAAAGTTTGAAGCGCAAATTAAAAAGGGTAAATAATATATAATTGAGAATGAAGAGAGGGGGAGTCGTATGACAAGCGCATTATGGAAACAGGCTGATCAGAATGAACAATATCGGATAATGAATAGCCTCGTTAAGGAACGTATCTTCCCTGAGTCGACTATTGTGACAGAGAAGGACGACGAGTTAGATATTCAATTTCATGCGCACGTGCTTAAAGTAAAGTTAGAACGCGTGGCTGCATTTAAACGTTATCAGTTAAGTGGTGCGATTACTTACGCAAAAGGTCAGCAAACCCTACAGATTGACTCAACTGAACAGCTCATCGACATTCTCACTCAACATTTCGATATACCTATTGATGAAAGATTAAATAAAGAGCTCATCTCAAGTAGGGATGGGTTCGTTTCAGTATATCGCGTGATGGAAAGTAGAGCGTCGACGGTTAAAGCCAGTTTGAAATATGCACGGTTGCCGCTAGCGATTAATTTCTTTAGCTGGTTGCAACATATGGCTGATGCCTCACAACTTGATCCTTTGCTTTATAGTGAAAGTTTAGCTGTTGAAGGGCATCCCACTCATCCGCTGTCAAAGACGAAATTACCGCTGACAGAAGAAGAGGTAGCAGCATATTCACCGGAGTTTGAAAAAACGATACCGTTGAAACTGATGCTCATACATAAGGACTATGCAGGTGTGACATCTCCTGTTGAGGATACACAAATGATACTTAATCAAGTCATTCCTGATTATCGTTATAAATTACGCGCCTTTATTGAACCTTTAGGTCTTAGTCTCGATGATTATTACGTTATCTTCGTTCATCCATGGCAATATGAGCACGTGATTTTGCACGATTACATCGAATGGATTGATCGACAAATATTGTTACCGACACCTTTTAACATCGATAGTAAAGCAACGCTCTCTTTCCGTACAATGGATCTCGTGGGACGTCCTTATCATATTAAGCTACCTGTTAATATACAAATGACGAGTGCAGTCAGAACAGTCGGTCCAGTGACTACGGTGGATGGCCCGCATTTGAGTTATCAGTTGCAAGGATTATTTCAACGCTTTCCGCACATGCAAATTGCGAAAGAGCCCTATGGCATTTATGCGCACACTGAAGATGATCGCGCGCGTCAGCTTGCATGTATTGTGAGAGAGAAACCGACTTTTACACAAAATGGAATATCAGTGGTGGCGGCGAGTCTCGTTAATCGCAACCCAGTTGATCAACAAGTCATCGTGGATAGTTATCTTGAGTGGTTGCGGGAAGATGTTACGCCTCAAACGATTCAACGCTTCATCACGGAATATGCACGTCAGTTAGTGAAACCGCTCATTGCTTATATTCAGCATTACGGGATTGCACTCGAAGTGCATATGCAGAATACAGTGGTCAACTTGGGCCCACACTATGAGATGACGTTTTTGATCCGAGATTTAGGTGGTGCGCGTTTAGACTTAGAGGCATTACAACAAGCGCTTCACAATGTTGAAATCACGAATACGAGCTTGATTGCTAAGGATATGGAAGCTGTAATTCAAAAGTTTCAACACTCAGTGATTCAGAATCAGTTTGGTGAACTCATTTATCACTTCACTCAATACGAAGGTGTAGAAGAAAGAGCGTTATATCGTATTGTTGCTGAACAGGTGCAAGAGGCGATTGATGACGATGCACCTCATGCACAAATACTGAAAGATGTCTTATTTGGCCCCACAATTACGGTTAAAGCGCTCATGCGTATGCGGATGAAGCAACAAGTCAAGCAGTATGAGACGATTACGTTGCCAAATCCGTTGCGAGAGGAGGACGACTCATGGCGCAACTAAATATTAATTTATCTAAAATTGAATATAATGCGCGCGTGCTACAACAAATGTTGACGCGTAAACATATTCACCTCACACCTGTGTTAAAAAGTGTCGCAAGTGACCAGCGAGTGATTGAACGGCTCAATAAAGTAGGACTCACACACTTTGCTGATTCGAGACTCAATCATCTGACTCCTCTCCGAGATACAGATAATACCTTTACATTATTGAGACCTTCTCGTACAAGTGAATATAAAACGTTGGTTGAAACTTGTAAAATGAGCATCCAAACTGAATTGTCTGTAATTCGTGAGTTGAATGAGATAGCAGCGAGTTTAGGTAAGAAACATCAAATCATGTTAATGGTAGATTGGAAAGATGGTCGTGAAGGCATACTAACTTATGATTTGACGTACTATGTGAAAGAAATTCTCCCTCTGCGTCACATCAATTTGGTTGGCATCGCATTTAATTTCATGTGTTTCAACTCTATTGCTCCTACTGAAGATGATGTAGCGATGATGACGCAAGTAGTTAACGCAGTGGAATCCGATACAGGACATCATTTCAGAGTGATCTCAGGCGGCAACTCAAGTATGCTACCACTGCTGATGTATAGCGATTTAGAGCGTATCAATGAGTTGCGTATCGGTGAAACGTTATTCAGAGGCATTGATACAACGACAAATGTTGGTATCGCGTCGCTTTATCAAGATTGCATCACACTGGAAGCTGAAATATTAGAAATTCAACCACGCATTTATTTAGAAACAGGTGACAAATATCTTCAAGCGATTGTAGATATCGGTCAGTTAGATACGATGGTTAATGAACTTAAGCCTATTGCACATCAGATTGAAATTCTTGGAGCAACAAGTGATCAATTGATGCTCGATTTAAAAGGTCAAGATTTCTATCAAGTAGGTGATACGATTCATTTTAGTCTTGGCTATTCTGCTTTAAGTTTATGTATGTTCCAAGATCAGTTAGAGCGGAATTATGAGGAAGATAAAGGGATTGAAGCGGTCAATAGAAATTTTAGTGTCAATGCGTGTTCAGGAGTGCGGCGATGAGTGAATTGATGTAGTGATAGTCAGTTCAGTCTTACATTGAATATTTGAGTAACATTAATGGTGTATACATTGAGTTGGAAGTCTAATATATATACAGCAATATAAATTTGGAAGAGCATGTTTTCCTTTAACATGCAAGGTTAACTGTAGTATTGCGTAAAAATTGATCACTTACGTTAGTAAAAGATAAGGAATGCAACAGTCGAGTCGATATGACGCCTGTTGTGTTCCTTTTTAGTTTGTTTAAAAATCTAAGGTTAGAGAGTTAAATAAGTGTAAAATTGAGTGACAAGAAGATATTGTCTTTTAACATTAATTGAATAAGTAGGCATAATCCTATACAGTAGTAACATACTTGAATATATATTATGAAACTTAAATAAAATATGAGTGATATTAAGAACAAATTTCCCTTAAGTTCTATACATATTTATACATAATGAGTTATAATTATATTCGTTGTTAATATTGAGGTAACACCGGAAAGGTGATGGAAAGTGAAAGACTATAGTAATAAACAAATACGAAAAGGTCGTTTCAAATTTATAACTATGTCCTTAATAGGGATTATTCTATTTCTAATCCCTATTCCTGTAAAAATGGACGGCGAATCACAAATTTCATTGCCTGTAGCATATTTAGCAAGTTTACTGAAAGACTTGATCGGACCAGCGATGCCATTACTTATCGTTGTGATTGTAACGCTTTCAGGTATCATTTCTGTGATTTGTTCTACCTTTTTACGGAAGAAATTAAAGAAAGGGCAATTGCTTAATGATGCTTTCAATGTAAGTTGGATATGGCTTATCTTACGCATACTTGCAGTGGTCTTCGTGTGGATGGTTTATCTCAAAGCGGGATCTAAGATGATCTATTCAGAAGATACTGGTGGTCTCGTCTTTGGGGACTTACTGCCAACACTTGTATCTGTATTCTTCTTTGCGGCGTTATTCCTTCCGTTATTGATGGAATACGGCTTACTCGAATTGTTAGGCCCCATCTTTAGACCAGTGATGCGCCCGTTATTTACTCTGCCAGGACGATCAACAGTCGACAACTTGGCTTCGTTTATCGGTGACGGTACAGTAGGTGTATTGATCACTAGTAGACAGTACGAGAAAGGGATTTATTCACGTCGTGAAGCGACAGTAATTTCAACGACATTTAGCGTAGTATCGCTAACCTTTGCAATCGTTATTGCACAAACTGTCCATATGCAGAAACATTTCTTCTATTTCTATTTTACAGTCATCGTCTCATGTGTCGTTTGTGCATTTATCCTGCCGCGTATTTGGCCGCTTAATCGCATCCCTGATGAGTATGCTCAAGATGTTTCTGAAGAAGCACGTCAAGAACAATTACCAGAAGGATCGAATCCTTTAAAACATGGTTTTGACCAAGCGACACAAACTGGGATTGAAGCGCCGAACTTTGTTGAATTCTTTAAATCTGGCTTCAAGACTGTGATTGATATGTGGTTTGTCATCTTACCGATAGTGATGAGTATAGGTACGCTAGCTACAGTTATCGCAACTTATACATCAGTATTCCAATTTATAGGTAAACCTTTCGTGCCATATCTTGAACTGTTGCAAATTCCTGAAGCGACACATGCTTCTGAAACTATCTTAATTGGTTTTGCAGACATGTTCCTACCGTCAATCTTAATTGATGGCGCGCATAGTGAGATAACGCTATTCACGATTGGTGCTTTAAGTATTACACAGTTGATTTATCTGTCAGAAGTAGGCGGAGTAATTCTAGGTTCTAAGATTCCAGTGAGTATCTTTAGACTTTTTGTGATTTTCTTGATCAGAACGATCATCGCATTGCCAATTATTTCTCTTATGGCGCATTTATATTTTAGTTAAGTTAAAATGCAAAGGACAGAAATCGATTGAGGTTTCTGTCCTTTTTCTTTTTGTAAAAGGAGGATAAGGATTACTGAAAAAATGATTTCATAACTAGACTAGGATATAGGGTTTTATCAATTTTAGTAAGCCAAGCTTAAAAAATCCCTCACAGAGATCAATATCACTCTGTAAGGGCTTCGCATAGAAATATTTAATCTAATTGTGTTAACACATGTGCTTTCACAACTTCATTATTAAGAACAGGTGATTCTCCAGATTTCTTAGGACCACTATGTGCATTCTTGAAAGCGTCACTATTACGCCAAGCTTTGAAATCTTCTTCAGTGTCCCACCAAGTATTCACGTAAAGTTGGTCATAAGATTCTTCGTTATCAATTTGCCATACTTCTGTACGTACAAATCCTTTCATTTCTTTAATACCACTATTTTTAGTAAACATTGGCGCCATTTTTTCAGCATAACCTGCTTTAAGATCAATTCTATTCGTTACAACATACATACTTATGTCTTCCTCCTATCGTTTGTTGAATAAAGTAAAAAGAAAGGCACCCATAATGGATGCCTGGAGTATTATTTATGCGTCAAATTGATTTTCTATTTATTTCGTTAATTCGTTATAAACCTTTTGGTCATTATGCGTATAAATAATGTATTCATGGTCGTTAGTATCGATAATAACGCGATTTGTCTTACCGAAAGTAGAACCGATACGAGATACTTTATCAGCATCTAATTTAGGTACTGCGTGGATGTCTTGGTCTTGTGAAATATTTTGGATTTCACTAGTAGGAATCTTGATATCTGCAACGCGCCATTGAATATTAACCTCATTATTATCTTTCTTAACAGTCATTGCCATAACTTGAACACATCCTTTAATTAGTTTGTAATTTCATCATAAAAGAATATGCAATCGGTTTCAAGCATTAGGCTGTAGTTATCATAAATGTGTCACAGACGCGTCATAGCGCTTTTATTCACACGTAGATATTTCAATTTTAAAGCGCAAAGTTATCACGATATTAGAGAAACGCATACGTAATATAGGGGTGTAAATTTTACCACACTAAAAAGCGAAAGTATGTTCGCATTATAGAGATAGATGTGGTAGAATAGAACATATCTTAAAGGAGTATCAGTTATGACAGGTAAGACACATCTATCATGTGGCATCCTAGTGGGTGCAAGTATTGTATCCTATTGTGATACAGACCTCTTCACCTCAATTACAGTTGTGACTTTAGCCGCGTTAAGTAGCATCTTTCCTGATATCTGTCATACGCGTAGCAAAGTTGGAAGAAAGTTTAAACTCCTTAGTTGGATCATTCGTCTACTATTTGGCCACCGAACCTTTACACACTCTCTTAGCTTTATCGCTCTTATAGGCTTACTACTTTATCTTTTCCAAGCACCTATTTATTATGGATCTGCAATCATTGCAGGCATGATTTCACATATTATATTAGATATGCTTACACCACGAGGAGTGAAATTGTTGTATCCTTTGCCGATAAATGTTAAGTTTCCAGTGACTTTCAAGACAGGCGGTGCTGTAGATGCAGCGTTAGCCACAGCCTTGACTATTGGAGCGGTCTATCTCTTGTTTAGTTCGTTCTGGCAAGAGGTATTCTATAATATGTTAAAATGAATAAAAGATTGAAGATATAAGAACTTTTAATAAAATAGCAGCATAATTAACGAATGATAGGTAAGGGAGAGAAAGTACAAGTGGACAAGAAAAGCTTAGAGAAACATGGACAAGAACACTTAATTGAATATGAAAAATTAATGAGTTCTAATGAAAAAGAAGCTTTAGAAGACAAAGTAGACGAACTTGATCTAGATGAGATTAACGATATGTATGAGGAGTTATATCTCAACAAAGAAATGATTAACGATGTTTCCAACGTTTCTGAAGTTCAATACGATATTAAATCTCAATTAACTGAAGATGAAACGAAGCAGTATGAGGATATTGGTTTAGAAGCAATCAAAAACGGCAAGTTTGCAGTTGTCTTACTCGCAGGGGGACAAGGCACACGACTTGGCTACAAAGGACCTAAAGGGACATTTGAAATTGAAGGTGTCAGTTTATTTGAACTTCAAGCACGTCAGCTCATTCAGCTAGCTGAACGTACTGGAACTAAAGTACATTGGTATATCATGACAAGTGATATCAATGATAATCAAACGCGTTTATATCTTGAAGATAAGAACTATTTTGGCTACGACAAAGACTATATACATATATTCAAACAGGACAATATCGTTGCTTTATCTAAAGAAGGTAAACTCGTTCTAGATGTAGAAAATAACATTCTAGAGACACCAAATGGGAACGGTGGCGTCTTTAAGTCGCTAGCGAAAGCCGGATATCTTGAGGAAATGCAAGAGTTAGGTATTGAGTATATCTATCTCAATAACGTCGACAATGTGCTGGTAAAAGTATTAGATCCATTGTTTGCTGGATTTACTTACCACCATAGTAAAGACGTGACAACGAAATCGATCCAACCAAAATCAGGTGAGAGTGTAGGTAGACTAGTCAATAAAGATCATAAAGACACGGTACTAGAATATTCAGAGCTAGATCCAGAAATTGCTAATCAATTCGACAATGCAAATATTGGTATTCATGCTTTCAAACTTGCATTTATTGATAATGTGGTAGATCGCCCATTACCATATCATCTTGCTGTGAAAGAATTAGAACAGCTCGATGAAGATTTTGGTGTGATTAAACAACCAACTTTGAAATTTGAACTATTTTACTTTGATATATTTAAATATGCTACAAACTTTATCACATTGCAGGTTCCACGTGATGAAGAATTCTCACCTCTCAAGAATAAAGAGGGGAAAGATAGTGTAGAAACTGCGACACAAGATTTAAAACGTCTAGGCTTAGTGTAAGAATAAGGTGGAGATGCAATGCAAGATATGACTAAAAGCAAGTCTAAAAAGGTAAGAAGTGCATTTAAAGAAATTATCCCTTTATCATTTGGGGAAGAAATAGGTAATAGTGTATCTCATGGTGCAGCAGCTTTAATTACATTGTGTGCTCTACCCTATGCAGCAGTTAGTAGCTATATAGGTGGTTCAATTCTTGAATCATTTAGCGTTTCGATATATGTAATTAGCATCTTTCTGATGTTCTTGTCATCAACCATTTATCATACGATGGCTAACGATTCTTCGCATAAGTACATTCTTCGTATCATCGATCACAGTATGATTTATGTCGCTATTGCTGGTACATATACACCCGTTTGTATGATTGTGGTTGGTGGCTGGATAGGTTGGTCAGTTATGCTATTGCTATGGGGGCTCACGATATGGGGAATTCTATACAAATCGATAGCTAAACATGTAAATCATAAACTAAGTTTAATCATCTATCTAGTGATGGGGTGGATAGGTTTACTATTTATTCCAGTTATCGTCACACGTACGTCGATTCCATTCATGCTTTTCATCTTATTCGGGGGTATAGCGTACACGGTAGGTGCATGGTTTTATGCTCAGAAAGATCGACCATATTTCCATATGATTTGGCATTTATTTATCGTCTTGGCTTCAGCATTTCATTTTATAGCAATCGTGTACTTTATTTGATAAAATATATCAGGTTTAAGATAGGCGCTACTCCATTAATTCTGAAATGATGATGAGTAGCGTCATATGAAAGTTTATACACGTGATATTACATATGGAGGTGCTTTATGAAGCTGAAATCAATTGGTGTAGTAGCTGCATTAATTCTCATCATGTTCATGTCAGCTATTGAGACATCTATTGTATCTTTAGGTCTACCAACAATTAGAGAAGACTTAAATGTGTCTAGCTCGATTTCATTAGTGTTTGCAGTTTATTTCATAGCCATTGTTATCGCTAACCCCATCGTAGGAGAACTGCTAGATCGCATGCGTATACTTTATATTACGATTATAGGTGTAGCATTATTCCTCATTGGTAGTCTCATGTCAGGAATGAGCCCTACTTTTACATTCCTCATTATCTCACGTTTAGTTCAAGGTTTAGGCGCTGGTGTTATGATGGCCTTAGGTCAAATCGTTCCAAAGCTCGCCTTTGAGATACCATTACGTTACAAGATTATGGGAATTGTAGGTAGTGTATGGGGCATCTCTAGTATTATCGGTCCATTACTAGGTGGCGCGATTCTAGAATTTGCTACTTGGCATTGGTTATTCTTTGTCAATATACCTATAGCTATCTTAGCGATTATACTTGTTGCTATTACGTTCCATTTCGAGAATGAATCTACAACGACGGAGAACAAGCTAGATATTAAAGGGCTCACATTATTCTATTGCTTTATCTTTTTACTCTTACTCGCAATTATGGGGCATTTGCCAATTTACGGTGTGATCATTGCAATTATCTTGACAGTGGTTGCTATCGTTTGGTTAGTCCGTATTGAAAGCAAAGTGTCGCGTCCGTTCTTACCAGTGAAAGAATTCAACAAGATGATAGGACTCGTCTTCTTTACAGACTTTCTCTATGCCTTTATGCTCATGGGTTATAATATTTATATGCCGGTATACTTGCAAGATCATCTCGGGCTCTCTCCATTACAAAGTGGTTTCGTAGTCTTTCCTATTTCGGTAGCTTGGCTTGTATTGAACTTCACATTGCATAAAATCGAGGAAAAACTTACACGTAAAGGACTTTATCTTGCAGCATTTACAGCTTTATTTGTATGTAGTGTGCTCTTATTCTTTGGTACACATGCACCGCTATTTATGGCTGCGACGTTTATTCTTGCTGGTGTGAGCTTCGGTACTGTTTATACGAAAGATAGTGTTATTACACAAGAAGAGACAGACCCAAGCAATATGAAGCGGATGATGTCTCTTTACACATTGACTAAGAACTTAGGTAATTCTATCGGTTCAAGTGTCATGGGTGCATTATATGCGATGAGCTTGCCATTTATGTCATTGAGTATTTACAATATTTTAGCTGTGACATTAATTCTGCTCGTCATTCTATTTATTGTATGGGCAACTTACTTTAGACATGAGCATAGCTTTAATTAACCTATAAAGACTATAGATTTAGAACAACGATTTTAGTAAATCAATTTTATATAAGAACTCAAATAGAGAGGTGATTAGTGATGAGATATTTTAGATATTTATTGACCACGCTAGTCATGCTCTCTATTTTTGTATTATCAGGAGCAGTATTTTTAGCATTTTTAGGTTTCGGTATGTTTGGCTTAAGTCGCATACTGATTTATTTCCATCTTGCTGATTTTACTTTTAATAAAAACTTCATCGACAATTCTATTTATTACGGCAGCTATATAGTATTGGGATACTTCACGTTATTTGTTGTTGAACATTTGATGGACTATTTTCGTAAAAGAGCACCTGAAAGTGAGTATCTGCAAGGCATTACTTTTCACTTAATTTCTTATGTAGTGACTACGATTATGTTCTATTTTGTGATTCACATTCACTATCAATATATTCACATCGACTTTTGGGTAATCTTAGTCATTATAGGATTTCTGTTTCTATGCAAGGAAATCTTTTATCCAGATAGTGAAAATCTCAATCGTAAAAAATAGCATCAACTACGAGAAAATAGTATGAAACTATTGAGCTAAGTCTTTTTATAAAGCATAATGAACGTATATACTAGGACTAGAAGCATATAAAAATAACGTTTGTTAACTATACATATGTTATAGATATTGCATGAGGGGGAACTAATCGTGTTAACTAAAGAACAAGTTCAAGAACTTGTCGGGGAAATCAAAGATCCAATCATCAATGTACCATTATCGGAAACAGATGGTATCGTTAATATTTCAATCAAAGAGGAGATCGACCATGTTAGTGTGAAACTAGCAATGGCACAACTTGGAGGTCAGCCTCAATTAGACTTACAAATGAAAGTCGTTCAAACGTTGAAAGATAACGGAGCGAAGACTGTGGGAATTCGTTTCGAAGAACTTCCACCTGAAGTTGTCGAGAAATACACAGGTAAGAAGAAAGAAGAACCTCAAACGATCGAAGGACTTTTATCTAAAGACAATCCTGTAGAATTTATCGCCATCGCATCTGGTAAAGGTGGGGTAGGTAAATCTACTGTAGCAGTCAACTTAGCTGTCTCACTTGCACGTGAAGGTAAGAAAGTAGGATTAGTCGATGCAGATATTTACGGTTTCAGTGTACCAGACATGATGGGTATCGAGGGCAAACCCGCTGTGGAAGGTAAAGAAATCGTACCTGTTGAACGCCACGGAGTTAAAGTTATCTCAATGGCCTTCTTCGTAGAGGAGAATGCACCAGTTATTTGGCGTGGACCTATGTTAGGTAAGATGTTAACGAGTTTCTTCACAGAAGTGAAATGGGGCGAACTCGACTACTTATTACTCGACTTACCACCAGGAACAGGTGACGTCGCTCTAGACGTGCATACGATGTTACCATCTAGTAAAGAAATTATCGTCTCTACACCGCATCCAACTGCAGCGTTCGTTGCAGCTCGAGCAGGTGCCATGGCAAAACATACTGAGCACTCTATCTTAGGTGTTATTGAAAATATGTCTTATTTCGAAAGTAAAGAGACAGGAAATAAAGAATATGTCTTTGGTAAAGGTGGCGGCGAGAAACTTGCCGATGAGTTGAAAACAGAACTTCTCGGTCAACTCCCATTAGAGCAGCCATCATGGGATCCAAATGACTTTGCGCCATCCATTTATCAACCAGATGACCGTCTAGGTAAGATTTATCAATCAATGGCACAAAGTATTATTGAGAAAACTTCAGATAAAGAATAAGAATTTTTATAGAGAGTTTAGGACTAAGTGAGCATCGTGCTTGCTTAGTCTTTTTTTATTTTAAGCGAGAAAAATAAAAGGGTTAGAGAAAGGAATAATGCATTAAGGTAGAAAAAAAGGTGGAAAAGTAGTGTAGAGGGATAGTAAACATTTAGCATTAGAAAGCGAATTGAGCTTTAGGATTGATAGTAGTATAACCTTATTGTGGAACAATAGCTTAGTAAATTGTAAATTTCTATTAATAAAAGATAAGAAAGACTCTTGCATTATAAGAAATAAATGTTAGAATTAGTTCTTGTGAGTCGAAAGAAATGAAGAACGAAATGCTAAATAAAAAAGTTGAAATCTTTTATTGACATTTCATTGTTTTCTTGGTACTCTATAAAAGTCGTCAAAAACGACATAGAAATTATAAAGTTGAGTAACAAAAAAGTGTAAAACTTATACTTGTCAAAATCAATTTTATAATTTAATATTGTAAAAGTGATGTTAATCACTTGAAAACAAATTGAAAACTTTTGTTGACAGCGTGTTAAACAGATGTTAACATTAGTTAGCAACCGAAATGAACATTGAAAACTAAATGACAATAT
>NZ_KV804750.1:309386-445266 GCF_001811435.1 Staphylococcus sp. HMSC071G07 | reverse complement strand
TCCATGTAAATGAGCAAGCGGCAACATGATACGACGCAGAGTGCGAGCGCTTGCCTCCAACCTAAAAAGTACATAAAATTGAGATGAGAGGATAATATAATGGCTCAAACATCTAAATACAAACGTGTTGTTCTTAAATTAAGTGGTGAAGCATTAGCTGGAGATGACGGATTCGGAATCAATCCAATCATCATCAAAAGCGTAGCTCAACAAGTAGCTGAAGTTGCGAAGATGGATTGTGAAATCGCCGTAATCGTCGGTGGTGGAAATATTTGGCGCGGTAAGACAGGAAGCGATTTAGGTATGGATCGCGGTACAGCTGATTACATGGGTATGTTAGCTACAGTGATGAATGCCTTAGCTTTACAAGATAGTCTTGAACAATTAGACTGCGATACGAGAGTCTTAACTTCTATTGAAATGAAACAGGTCGCTGAACCATACATCCGTCGTAGAGCGATTAGACATTTAGAGAAGAAACGTGTTGTTATCTTTGCGGCAGGTATTGGTAACCCTTACTTCTCTACAGATACAACGGCTGCATTGAGAGCAGCTGAAGTAGAAGCTGACGTTATCCTTATGGGTAAAAATAACGTCGACGGTGTTTACTCAGCAGATCCTAAACAAGATCCAAATGCGAAGAAATATGATCACTTAACTCATATTCAAATGTTGCAAGAAGGTTTACAAGTTATGGACTCTACAGCATCATCCTTCTGTATGGACAACAATATTCCATTAAATGTATTCTCTATAATGGAAGAAGGCAACATTAAACGTGCTGTATTAGGCGAAGAAATCGGAACATTAATTACTAAATAATTCGAGGTGTATATTCATGAGTGACATAATTAAAGATACGAAGGCGAGAATGAAGAAATCAATCGATAGCCTTTCAAGAGAATTAGCAAACATTAGTGCAGGTCGAGCAAACTCTAACTTGCTCAACGGTGTAACTGTAGATTATTACGGTGCGCCAACACCTATTCAACAACTTGCAAGTATCAACGTTCCTGAAGCAAGACTATTAGTCATCTCACCTTATGACAAAGGTTCTGTAGAAGATATCGAGAAAGCAATCAACGCTGCTAACTTAGGTGTTAACCCTACAAGTGACGGCGAAGTGATTCGAATCACAGTTCCTGCTTTAACAGAAGAACGCCGTAAAGAACTTTTCAAAGAAGTTAAGAAGATCGGTGAAAATGCAAAAGTTTCAGTACGTAACATTCGTCGCGATGTCAATGACACATTGAAAAAACAAGAAAAAGATGGCGAATTAACTGAAGACGACTTAAAAACTCAAACAGATAATGTTCAAAAAGCTACAGATGACTCAATTAAAGAAATTGACCAACTTGTAGACGATAAAGAAGAAGACATTATGTCTGTATAATATACTTCTGTCCTTTAAGTCGCTCACCCATTTAGAATGCTTTCGCTAACGAATGATGTAGAGTGATGACACATGACAGACTAACGAACTGTATCAAATCATACTTTGGTACAGTTTTTTTCTTTGTATATTCAATCACAACAGTTAGTATGATAAAATGAGAGTTAAATGTAGACACAAATCATTATGCTAAACAGAGATGAGAGTGCTCGGAGGAAATACGATGTTTAAAAAGTCTAGAAATAAAAAACAATCGCAATCTAATTTAGATCAACAGGAATTAGATTTACATAACATACCGAAGCATGTCGCTATCATTATGGATGGTAATGGGCGCTGGGCGAAGCAACGTAAGCTCCCACGAATTAAAGGGCATTACCAAGGCATGCAAACTGTGAAGAAGATTACAAAGGAAGCAAGCAATTTAGGGATTGAATACTTAACACTTTATGCATTTTCAACAGAGAATTGGACGCGTCCAGAGAATGAAGTGAAGTATATTATGAGTTTGCCCGTCAACTTCCTCAAGACATTTTTACCAGAGTTGATAGAGAAGAATGTAAAAGTTGAAACCATAGGCTTTATTGACGATTTACCACAATCGACAGTGAAAGCTATCAACAAAGCTAAAGAGGAGACGAAACATAATACGGGTCTGAAACTCATCTTTGCAATGAACTATGGTGGCCGAGCAGAAATTGTTGATGGTGTGAAATCTCTGTATCGTCGTCTAGAAGCAAATGAACTGTCAATAGATGACGTTGATGAAGATGTATTATCTTCTCACTTTATGACACAACCCTATCCAGATCCGGAGTTACTCATTCGAACTTCTGGAGAGCAACGTATTAGCAACTTCTTGATTTGGCAACTGTCTTATAGCGAATTTATTTTTAATGAAAAGCTATGGCCTGACTTCGATAGTGAAGAATTACTTAAATGTCTAAAAATTTATCAAAATCGCCAACGTCGGTTTGGTGGTTTGTGATAGTTAGGAGTCCAATATGAAAGTAAGAACATTAACTGCAATTATCGCGTTGATCATCTTCCTCCCGATCTTACTTAAGGGCGGAATAATCTTAATGCTTTTTTCATATTTACTTGCTTTTATCGCACTAAAGGAAATCTTAAATATGAATATGATTCGCTTTCTCTCTATACCTGGCATCATCAGTGCATTAGGTTTAGTAATCATCATGCTGCCACAGAACGCGGGGCATTGGGTAGATCAAGTGCAATTGAAAGCTTTGATCGCACTCAGCTTTGTGCTATTAAGCTATACAGTGCTATCTAAGAACCGCTTTAGCTTTATGGACGCAGCATTCTGTCTGATGTCTATTGCTTATGTAGGTATCGGCTTTATGTATCTCTACACAACACGTGCTGAAGGGTTACGTTACATATTGTTTGCTTTCCTTGTCGTGTGGTTGACTGATACAGGCGCTTATCTCTTTGGTAGAATGATAGGTAAGCATAAATTGTGGCCAGTCATTAGTCCGAATAAGACGATTGAAGGCTTTATTGGCGGGTTAATCTGTAGTTTAATCGTACCGCTCGTCATGATCATCTTCGTTGGCTTCAACATCCCGATTTGGTTGCTGTTAATTTTCACAGTAATCTTGAGTATGTTTGGTCAACTCGGCGACTTAGTCGAATCAGGCTTCAAACGACACTTTGGTGTGAAAGATTCAGGCCGCATCTTACCGGGGCATGGGGGCATACTTGATCGCTTTGACAGTTTCATGTTTGTCTTGCCACTGTTAAATATTTTATTGATACAAGTTTAATTGAGAGAAGTTAACTAATCATGTTATGAGACCAGCTTAGTGGGGGTGAGACGTTGAAATAATTTAAAGATTTCCGTCTTACTCCCATTCGATTTTTATTTTTAAAAGGTCTCATGATTTGCGAGTAGACAGTTACTGTGAATACTTTTATAATTTAAAGAGTCTCAAGTAATTTCACAATGGTCGACTATGTGAGAGGATGAAGTGAGCACGCGTTCTCACATAGCATAAAATATATTATGAGGTGTATGGATTTGAGTTATCTCGTAACAATCATTGCTTTTATTATCGTCTTTGGCGTCCTCGTTACCGTACACGAATATGGCCACATGTTCTTCGCTAAACGCGCAGGCATTATGTGTCCAGAATTTGCAATCGGTATGGGACCCAAGATTCTTAGTTTCCGTAAAAATGAAACATTATATACGATTCGTCTCTTACCTGTAGGCGGATATGTAAGAATGGCAGGGGATGGTTTAGAAGAACCGCCTGTTCAACCAGGTATGCATGTGAAGATTAAATTAAATAAAAATGATGAAATTACGCATATTATTCTAGACGATCATCATAAATTCCAACAAATTGAAGCGATTGAAGTAAAGAAATGTGACTTTAAGGAAGGCTTATTTATTGAAGGTATCACAGCCTACGATGAAGAACGTCATCATTTCAATATTGCTGACAAAGCATTCTTCGTTGAAAATGGAAGCTTAGTTCAAATTGCACCTAAGCACCGTCAATTTACATACAAGAAACCATATCAAAAATTCTTAGCGTTGATTGCCGGTCCATTGTTCAACTTCTTACTCACACTCGTGTTATTTATCGGTTTAGCGTACTATCAAGGTACGCCGACAAACGGTATTGGAGATGTTGCAAAAGGTAGTCCAGCTGAGAAAGCAGGATTACATTCAGGAGATAAGATTGTCAAAGTCGGTGATTACAAGGTTTCTAGTAAAAACGATTTGAGTCAAGCTACAGATAAGATTAAAGATAATCCAACTCAAGTCACTGTGAAACGTGACGGACATGAAAAAACGTTTAAAATAACACCGAAAAAATATACTGAACAAATAACGAAAGTTAAAAAAGAAACACATTATCGACTTGGTATTCAAGCTGAAACTGAACACACTGCATTCAAACCAATTCTGGATGGATTTGAACGTACGATTGTAGCAGGAAAATATATTTTCACAGCAATAGTTAGTTTAATCGCTAGTATTTTTACGGGTCATTTCTCTTTCGATATGCTTAATGGTCCTGTAGGTATTTATCATCATGTCGATTCGGTAGTGAAAACAGGAGTTATAAATGTTATTAACTTAACTGCACTTTTAAGTGTGAACTTAGGTTTAATGAACTTATTACCTATTCCAGCTTTAGATGGTGGACGTATTTTATTCGTAATTTATGAAGCGATTTTCAGAAAACCGTTAAACAAAAAAGCAGAAACTGTGATGTTAGCGATTGGCGCAGTATTCGTCTTAATTATCATGATCTTAGTTACTTGGAATGATATTCAACGTTATTTCTTATAGTTAGAGGAGGAACTATTGTAATATGAAACAGTCAAAAGTCTTTATCCCAACAATGAAAGAAGTGCCAGCGAGTGCTGAAGCTTTGAGCCATCGACTCTTGCTTAAAGCAGGATTAATCAAACAAAGTACGAGCGGCATTTATAGTTATTTGCCTCTTGCAACAAGAGTATTAAATAATATAGAAGCGATTATTCGTGAAGAAATGGAACGCGTAGATGCGGTTGAAATTCTCATGCCAGCATTACAACAATCAGAACTCTGGGAAGAATCTGGGCGTTGGTCAGCGTATGGTCCAGAACTCATGCGCTTGAAAGACCGTAATGGTCGTGAGTTTGCGTTAGGTCCAACACATGAAGAGGTTGTGACTTCACTTGTTCGTGACGAATTGAAATCTTACAAGCAACTTCCTTTAACATTGTTCCAAATTCAATCTAAATTCCGTGATGAGAAGCGTCCACGTTTCGGATTGCTTCGCGGTAGAGAATTCATCATGAAAGATGCCTATTCTTTCCATATTGATGAAGCATCATTAGATGAAACATATCAACAAATGTATAATGCTTATGATCGCATCTTTAAACGCGTAGGATTAAATGCGCGACCTGTACTTGCCGACTCTGGCGCAATTGGTGGTAATCATACACATGAATTTATGGCGTTAAGCGAAATTGGCGAAGATACTATCGTTTATAGTAAAGAAAGTGATTATGCAGCAAATATTGAAAAAGCAGAAGTCGTTTATACGCCAAATAAAAAAGATGAAGCACCACTAGACTTAGAAAAAGTAGAGACACCTAATGTTCAAACAGCTCAAGAGCTTGCTGATTACCTTGATAAACCATTAGATGAAATTACGAAGTCCATGGTCTTCAATGTGGATGGTGAGTTTATCTTGTTACTTATCCGTGGTCACCATGAAGTGAATGATGTGAAGTTAAAAGCCTATTTCGAAACAGATAACATAGAACTCGCTTCACAAGATGACATCTTCAATTTATTAGGTGCGCATCCAGGCTCATTAGGACCTGTTACAGATAAAGACATTAAAGTTTATGCGGATCAATCTGTTCAAGATCTTACGAATATAGTTGTAGGTGCCAATGAAGATGGCTATCACTATTTAAATGCGAATGCAGATCGCGATTTTAAAGTGGAAGCTTACGACGATTTCCGCTTCATCCTTGAAGGAGAACCACTTGCAGATGGATCTGGTGAAGCGCATTTTGCAGAAGGAATTGAAGTAGGACAAGTCTTCAAACTAGGACGCAAATATTCTGAAGCGATGAATGCTACTGTACTTAACGACCAAGGTAAAGCACAATCCTTACTTATGGGTTGCTACGGTATCGGCGTATCTCGTACATTAAGTGCAATTATTGAACACCACAATGACGAACAAGGTATCATTTGGCCGAAATCAGTTACACCATATGATTTACACTTGATAGCCATTAACCCTAAGAAAGACGACCAACGCGAACTTTCAGAACAACTCTATAAACAACTTCAAGAACAATATGATGTATTATATGATGATCGTAAAGAACGTGCTGGCGTTAAATTTAACGATGCAGATCTTATTGGTCTTCCAATCCGTATTGTTGTTGGTAAACGTGCGAGCGAAAGTATCGTCGAAGTGAAGCGTCGTGACAATGGCGAAAGCGAAGAAGTTCACAGTGACGATTTACTGCAATACATTAATGACTTATATGAACAAATAAATTAATGAAACTTTAGAGTGGGTGACGAATAAACAATTGAGTTCACTCACTCTCTTCTATCTCGATAGCACTTATATAGTGTTAAAAATGTAATCTTGAAAAATCTTGGTGGGACTCTCGAGATTTTTCCTTAAAAGGTTTAAAATAGGTGGAAGTAACTCGTGCTAAGAACGTATTAAGCAAATATCATTTTGCTGCCTCATACTTATAGATGGCCCTTTTATTTTTACAGAAGGTGGTTTTGTCATGCCTGTGACTAATCAAGAAAAATTTAAAATTTTGGCTGACCAACTTAAAATCGCAAATCAACTTGATCAAGATATTATTGAACAAAGCGAACTGACACGTGTCGATGTATCAACTAAAGCACGGACGTGGGAGTTTCAAATCGCTTTACCTCGCTTTCTCTCCAATGAGGATTATCTCTTATTTACTAATGCTTTGAAAGAAGAGTTTAAAACTATTGCTGATGTGAATTGGAAATTTACGATTCATGATACTACGGGACAAGATGAACATGTCTTAAAATACTTTCCAACATGTATTGACGAAACAGGACTTTCTCCACAAGTAAAACGTCAATTGAAACAGAAAAAACTTATCATGGCTGGAGATACGATTAAAGTTGTTTGTAACAACGATATTGAACGTAATCACTTTGATAAATCCTGCAATGGTAGTCTCGTACGTGCGTTCCAAAAATGTGGTTTCGATATTTCACGTGTGGTCTTTGAAACAGATGAAACCGATAACGATAATAACTTAGCGTCACTCGAAGCTTACATTCAAGAAGAAGACGAGAAAAGTGCTCGAGAAGCGACTGAAAAATTAGAGAAAATGAAAGCTGAAAAAGCGAAACAACAAGATAATAACGAAAGCACTGTTGAAAAATGTCAAATTGGAAAGCCAATTCCAGTTGAAAGCGTACGTCCAATTGAATCAATTGTTGAAGAAGAATTCAAAGTCGCAATTGAAGGTGTCATTTTCGACATTAACTTGAAAGAACTTAAGAGTGGACGACACATCGTTGAATTAAAAGTGACTGACTACACTGATTCACTCGTCCTCAAAATGTTCACGAGAAAGAATAAAGATGACCTTGCTCATTTTAAAGCATTGAGTGAAGGAAAATGGGTTCGTGCGCAAGGTCGCATTGAAGAAGATAGCTTCGTGCGCGATCTAGTTATGATGATGAACAATATCGAAGAAATTAAAAAAGCACCGAAACAAGACAAGGCAGAAGAAAAACGTGTTGAATTTCATCTACACAGTTCAATGAGTCAAATGGACGGTATTCCACATATTGGTGCATATGTTGAACAGGCAGCTAAATGGGGACACAAAGCGATCGCAGTCACTGACCATAATGTAGTACAAGCTTTCCCAGATGCGCATAATGCAGCAGAGAAGAATGATATCAAGATGATCTATGGCATGGAAGGCATGCTTGTCGATGATGGCGTGCCTATCGCATATAAACCTACAGATCGTGATTTGAAATCAGCCACATATGTTGTCTTTGACGTTGAGACGACAGGGCTCTCCAACCAATACGATAAGATTATCGAACTTGCGGCGGTTAAAGTGCATGACGGTGAAATCATAGACAAATTCGAACGGTTTAGTAATCCGCATGAGAAATTGTCAGATACGATCAAGAACTTGACCCACATCACAGATGATATGCTCGTTGATGCTCCTGAAATTGATGATGTGTTAACTGAATTCAAGGAATGGGTAGGCGACGCGATCTTTGTTGCTCATAATGCTTCGTTCGATATGGGCTTTATCGATACAGGTTATGAGCGTGCTGGTCTAGGTGAATCGACAAACGGTGTCATCGATACCCTCGAACTTTCGCGTACAGTGAATACAGAGTATGGTAAGCATGGTTTGAACTTCTTAGCTAAGAAATATGGCGTTGAACTTACGCAACACCACAGAGCGATTTACGATACCGAAGCTACAGCTTACATTTTTATTAAAATGCTCAAACAGCTCGATGAATTAGATGTGAAAAACCATCAAGACATTAACCAATCGCTCTCTAATGAAGAAGCGTATAAACGTGCACGTCCGAGTCACGTGACACTCATCGTTCAGAACCAGGAAGGCTTGAAGAACCTGTTTAAGATCGTGAGTCAATCACTCGTTAAATACTATTACCGTACGCCACGTATACCACGTTCTATTCTCAACGAATATCGCGAAGGTATACTTGTCGGAAGTGCATGTGATGAAGGTGAAGTCTTCACAGCAGTGATGCAGAAGGATCAATCTCAAGTAGAACGTATTGCGAAGTATTATGATTTCATTGAGGTGCAACCTCCTGCGTTGTATCAAGATTTAATCGACCGCGAACTTGTACGTGATACAGAAACTTTGCATGAAATTTATGATCGTTTGATTCAAGCTGCTGATGCGAACCAAATTCCTGTGCTTGCTACGGGTAACGCACACTATTTATTTGAACACGATGCAGTCGCGCGTAAAATACTTATCGCATCACAACCTGGTAATCCTTTAAATCGAACTACATTACCAGAAGCCCACTTTAGAACGACAGATGAGATGCTCGATGAGTTCCACTTCTTAGGTGAAGAGAAAGCACACGAGATTGTTGTAACTAACACAAATGAGCTCGCTGATCGTATTGAACGTGTCGTACCTATTAAAGATAAACTCTATACACCGAATATGGATGGCGCTAATGAAGAAATTCGAGAATTGAGTTATTCTAACGCTCGTAAATTATATGGGGAAGATTTACCACAAATCGTAATCGATCGTTTAGAGAAAGAACTTGAAAGTATTATCGGTAATGGTTTCTCTGTTATTTATCTCATTTCTCAACGGCTCGTGAAGAAATCGTTGGACGACGGATATCTCGTAGGTTCTCGTGGTTCCGTAGGTTCAAGTTTCGTGGCGACGATGACTGAAATCACTGAGGTCAATCCTTTACCACCTCACTACATTTGTCCAGAATGTCGTGAAAGTGAATTCTTTGATGACGGATCTGTCGGTTCTGGTTTCGATTTACCGGATAAAAAATGTGACAAGTGCGGTTGCGACCTCATCAAAGAAGGACAAGATATTCCATTCGAAACGTTCTTAGGTTTCAAAGGGGACAAGGTTCCAGATATCGACTTGAACTTTAGTGGGGAATATCAACCCGAAGCTCACAACTATACGAAAGTCTTGTTCGGTGAAGATAAAGTATTCCGTGCAGGAACGATAGGTACAGTTGCTGAAAAAACAGCTTTCGGTTTCGTCAAAGGTTATTTGAATGACCAGGGTATCCATAAACGTGGCGCTGAAATCGATCGTCTCGTGAAAGGTTGTACTGGTGTTAAGAGAACAACAGGTCAACACCCAGGTGGTATTATCGTTGTGCCAGATGATATGGATATTTACGATTTCACACCGGTTCAGTTCCCGGCAGATGATCAAAGTGCCGCTTGGATGACTACGCACTTCGACTTCCACTCTATTCACGATAATGTCTTGAAACTCGATATTCTAGGACACGATGATCCTACGATGATTCGTATGTTGCAAGACTTGTCCGGTATTGATCCAAAGAAAGTACCAGTGGATGATAAAGAGACGATGGGTATCTTCAGCTCACCAGAACCTCTCGGCGTGACAGAGGAAGATATTCTATGTAAGACAGGAACCTTTGGCGTGCCTGAATTTGGCACAGGCTTCGTTCGCCAAATGTTAGAGGATACGAAACCTGACTCATTCTCAGAGCTGGTACGTATCTCGGGACTTTCACACGGTACCGATGTATGGTTAGGTAACGCGCAAGATTTAATCCGCTCAGGTACATGTGATTTATCTAGCGTTATTTGTTGTCGTGACGATATCATGGTTTACTTGATGTACAACGGCATGGAACCACCGCTTGCCTTTAAGACGATGGAGTTCGTTCGTAAAGGTCGTGGCTTAACAGACGACATGGTAGACGCCATGGTTGAGAACGATATCCCAGATTGGTACATGGACTCTTGTCGTAAGATTAAATACATGTTCCCTAAAGCCCATGCGGCAGCATACGTTTTGATGGCTGTGCGTATTGCTTATTTCAAAGTGCATTATCCTCTATACTATTACGCGAGCTATTTCACAGTACGTGCCTCAGACTTTGATCTCTTTACGATGATTAAAGATAAAGATGGTATTCGTACAACAGTGAAAGATATGTATTCTCGTTATATGGATTTAGGTAAAAAGGAAAAAGATACGCTCACGGTACTTGAAATCGTCAATGAAATGGCGCAGCGTGGTTATCGCATTCAACCGATTAGTTTAGAGAAGAGTCAAGCTTTTGAATTTATCATCGAAGACGATACACTTATTCCACCATTTGTCGCTGTACCTGGACTAGGGGAGAACGTTGCACGACGTATCGTTGAAGCACGTGACGAAGGTCCATTTTTATCTAAAGAAGAGTTGAATAAAAAAGCCGGCGTTTCACAAAAAGTCATCGACTATTTAGATGAACTCGGTTCTTTATCTGGACTTCCAGACAAAGCGCAACTCTCTATTTTCGATATGTAGAAGTTTCAAGCATCACCCTATGAATAGTTCTAAATTTGTAAGGCTCATAGGGTTGTGATATAATAAAGATGCTTAAAAGATTAGACTCAGGAACAAAGAGTGGGCACTCCCCGCTCTTTTCTATTTGTCAAAAAGGAGGCTCGCATGAGTAAGATAGCAGAGAAAGTAGAACCGCTAATTCAGCCAGTCCTTGAAGAACTCAATTTCGAATTAGTAGATATTGAATTTACTAAAGAAGGAAAGGATCATTTCCTAAGAGTATCTATTGATAAACCAGGTGGCGTCGATTTAAATGATTGTACTATAGCATCTGAGAAGATCAGTGAAGTGATGGACGAAGAAGATCCAATTGCACAAGCATATTACTTAGATGTGTCTTCACCTGGTGCAGAAAGACCGATTAAGAAAGAACAAGATTTCCAGAATGCTGTAAATCAACCTATTTACGTCTCACTCTACGCTCCAGTTGAAGGAGAGAAAGAATGGTTGGGCATTCTAGAAGCAGTAGAAAAAGATACAATTACTATGCAAGTAAAGGAAAAAGCTAAAAAGAGATCTATTGAAATTCCAAGAGATAAGATTGCTAAAGCACGTCATGCAGTAATGCTATAACGAGAATAGGAGGGACAGTCGTGTCAAGTAACGAATTACTATTAGCAACAGAATATTTAGAGAAGGAAAAGAAGATTCCAAGAGAAGTCTTAATCGATGCGATTGAAGCCGCATTAATTACGGCTTACAAGAAAAATTACGATAGTGCGCGTAACGTACGCGTTGAATTAAATATGGACGAAGGAACTTTCAAAGTCATTGCTCGTAAGAATGTCGTTGAAGAAGTCAATGATCATCGAGATGAAGTAGAATTAAGCACAGCGCTAGTTAAGAACCCTGCGTACGAAGTCGGAGATATTTACGAAGAAGATGTGACACCACAGGACTTTGGGCGTGTTGGTGCACAAGCAGCGAAACAAGCTGTAATGCAACGTTTACGCGATGCAGAAAGAGAAATTCTTTACGATGAATTTATCGACAAAGAAGATGACATCATGACAGGTTTAATCGACCGTGTCGATCATCGCTATGTCTATGTAAATCTCGGACGTACTGAAGCAGTATTATCTGAAGCAGAACGCAGTCCAAATGAAAAATATATTCCAAATGAACGTATTAAAGTGTATGTCAACAAAGTAGAACAGACGACGAAGGGACCTCAAATCTACGTATCTCGTAGTCATCCCGGTTTACTTAAACGCTTATTTGAACAAGAAGTACCAGAAATCTTTGATGGTACAGTTATTGTGAAATCAGTTGCGCGTGAAGCGGGTGACCGTTCTAAGATCAGCGTTTATTCAGACAATCCAGATATCGATGCAGTTGGTTCTTGCGTAGGTTCTAAAGGCGCTCGTGTAGAAGCGGTAGTCGACGAACTTGGCGGAGAGAAAATTGATATCGTTCAATGGGATGAAGATCCTAAAGTCTTTGTGAAAAATGCTTTGAGTCCTTCTCAAGTACTCGAAGTGATTGTAGATGAAGAAGAACAAGCGACAATCGTGGTCGTGCCAGATTACCAATTGTCATTAGCGATTGGTAAACGTGGTCAGAACGCACGTTTAGCAGCTAAATTGACAGGTTGGAAGATCGATATCAAATCTGAATCTGATGCGCGTGAAGAAGGTATATATCCTGTACCTGAAGAGGATGTAGAAGAGTCAGATGATGTCTTACTTGAAAATCCTGAACCGTTAACTGAAGAAGATGCACCTATTGAAGAAGTGATTGAAGAAGGTCCGGTTGAAGAGGACGAAGCTATTGACGAAGATTCAACAGGTGAAGCGTTAATGGCTGAAGAAGATGAGGTTGAACATGACTCAACTCAAACAGATGACGAAGAATCATCAAGCACAGAACAATAAATTGGAGTGAGCGTGAATGACGAAGAAGAAAAAGATTCCAATGCGTAAATGTGTGATAACCAACGAAATGAAACCTAAGAAAGACATGATTCGCGTAGTCAGAAATAAAGAAGGAGAAATCTTCGCGGATGCGACAGGTAAGAAGCAAGGGCGTGGCGCTTATGTTTCTAAAGATGTGCAACTAATAGAGGACGCACAGAAGCAAGGTGTGCTTGAAGGCTTTTTCAAAACAGATAGTGAAACACTCGACCCTGTCTACAAAGAAATTATCCGTCTCATTTACCGTGAAGATATACCAACATGATGAATGAACCTATACAACAGTTTCTCGGTTTAGCTATGCGAGCAGGACAGGTCAAGACTGGAGAGTCAGTCATATTAAACGATTTAAAGAAGAACAAGATCAAGCTCGTCATCGTCGCAACAGATGCTTCAGCGAATACAACGAAGCTCATGCGAAATAAATGCGACAGTTACCATATACCATTACGTATATTTGGAACTAGAGCTGAACTAGGTCAAGCTTTAGGAAAAGCAGAAAGAGTAAATGTGGGAATAACTGATAAAGGCTTTGCGTCAAAGTTATTGTCAATGATCGATGAATAACGTAAGGAGTGATTATATGAGTAAAAAAAGAATTTACGAGTATGCGAAAGAACAAAATATTAAGAGTAAAGACGTGATCGACGAATTAAAGAAAATGAATGTAGAGGTTTCTAACCACATGCAAGCGCTTGAAGATGATCAAATCCAAGCGTTGAACAAAGTGTATAATCAACAATCCGGTAATAAACAATCTGCTCACAATAATCACGTCCAAAAGAATAATCAAGGCAACAAACAATCAAAAGATCAAAATAATAAAGGTCAACAACGTCAAAATAAACAATCTAACCAAGATAAATCTAAAAACAATAACGGTCAACAACGCCGTAACAATAATAAAGGTAAGCAAGACCAACAACAAGGTAAACACAACAACAATAAAGGCAAACAACAAGACCGCAATAACAAAAACAATAAAAACAATAATAAAAACTTTAAAAATAACAAAAACAACAAGAACCAAAAGAACAACAAAAATAATAAAAATAAACAACAAAAATCTCAAAAACAACCAGAACAACCGAAAAAAGAAAAGCCTTCACATATCACTTACGAAGAAGGCATTACAGTTGGCGAATTAGCATCTAAACTTAACGTTGAGTCATCAGAGATCGTTAAAAAATTATTCTTACTTGGTATCATGGCGAACATCAACCAAGCGCTAGATGACGAAACAGTAGAGTTAATTGCTGAAGATTATGAAGTAGAAGTAGAAAAAGAAGAAGTGATCGATGAACAAGATTTATCTATCTACTTCGATGATGAATCAGAAGACCCAGATGCTTCAGAACGTCCAGCAGTTGTGACAATCATGGGTCACGTTGACCATGGTAAGACAACATTACTTGACTCTATCCGTCATACGAAAGTAACTGCAGGTGAAGCAGGCGGTATCACACAACACATTGGTGCGTACCAAATTCAAAATAATGGTAAAGACATCACTTTCTTAGATACACCTGGACACGCAGCATTTACAACAATGCGTGCACGTGGTGCTCAAGTTACAGACATTACTATTCTCGTTGTAGCAGCAGATGATGGTGTGATGCCACAAACCATCGAAGCGATCAATCACGCGAAAGAAGCAGATGTTCCAACAATTGTGGCAGTAAACAAGATTGATAAACCGACAGCTAACCCAGACCGTGTGATGCAAGAGTTAACTGAATACGGTCTTATCCCAGAAGACTGGGGTGGCGATACGATCTTCGTTCCACTTTCAGCACTTAGCGGTGACGGTATCGAAGACTTACTTGAAATGATCGGTCTTGTCGCAGAAGTTTCAGAGTTGAAAGCGAATGCCGATAAACAAGCTGTAGGTACAGTAATTGAAGCTGAACTTGATAAATCACGTGGTCCTTCTGCTTCACTTTTAGTACAAAATGGTACACTCCATGTCGGAGATTCACTTGTTGTCGGCAATACGTACGGCCGTATTCGTGCAATGGTCAACGACTTAGGTCAACGCATCAAAGAGGCAGGTCCATCAACACCAGTTGAAATCACTGGTATTAACGATGTACCTCAAGCTGGCGACCGTTTCGTAGTCTTTAAGGATGAAAAACAAGCACGTCGTATCGGTGAAGCTCGTCGCGAAGAAAGTGTCATCCAACATCGCCAAGAAAGTAAGAATGTCTCATTAGATAACTTATTCGAACAAATGAAACAAGGCGAAATGAAAGATCTTAACGTAATTATTAAAGGTGACGTTCAAGGTTCAGTTGAAGCCCTTGCTGCTTCACTTATGAAGATTGATGTTGAAGGTGTTAACGTCCGCATCATTCACACAGCTGTAGGTGCGATCAATGAATCAGACGTAACACTCGCAAATGCTTCAAATGGTATCATCATCGGCTTTAACGTACGTCCAGATGCGGGTGCGAAACGTGCTGCTGAAGCTGAGAATGTAGATATGCGTTTACACCGTGTCATCTATAACGTGATTGAAGAAATTGAATCAGCGATGAAAGGTCTACTTGACCCTGAATATGAAGAAAAAGTTATTGGTCAAGCAGAAGTTCGTCAAACATTCAAAGTTTCTAAAGTAGGAACAATCGCAGGTAGTTACGTGACTGACGGTGTAATTAAACGTCATGCAGGTGTACGTGTGATTCGTGACAATGTCGTTCAATTCGAAGGTGAATTAGATACGTTGAAACGTTATAAAGATGATGCGAAAGAGGTCGCTCAAGGTTACGAATGTGGTATCACAATTAAAAACTATAACGATATTAAAGAAGGCGACATTATCGAAGCATACGAAATGGTAGAAGTTGAGCGCTAAGTTCAATTAAAATACTAGGGAGTAGGTTGACGAGTGGATTGAGAGGCTCGTCCCTCTCCCGTTTCGTATTTGACGAGAGAAATTCAATTCGCTTATAATTTGATTAAATCAATCATTTGGTTATGCAAACGAGGTGATAAAGAATGAATTTACGCGCAGAACGTGTAGGCGAACAAATGAAACAAGAGATTATGGATATCGTCAATAATAAAGTGAAAGATCCTCGTATTGGTTTTCTAACGATTACAGATGTTCACCTGACAAACGATTTGTCACAAGCAAAAGTATACTTGACGGTCTTAGGAAGTAAGAAAGAAGTCGAGAATACGTTTAAAGGATTAGAGAAAGCGACTGGCTTCATCAAATCTGAATTGGGTTCAAGAATGCGTTTACGTACCATTCCTGAACTTGAATTCGAGTATGATGAATCAATCGAATACGGTAATAAGATTGAACGCTTAATCCAAGATTTACACAATAAAGAGTAAAGTACAAATAAGCTGGAACAGGAGCACGACGTAGTCTTGTTCCAGTTTTTTATGTAACTAAGAGTTGAAGGAGATGAGCAGAGTGTATCAAGGCATCTTACCTGTCAATAAACCTCGTGGACTGACAAGTCACGATGTGGTTTTTAAATTAAGAAAGATATTAAAGATGAAAAAAATTGGTCACACAGGTACGTTGGACCCAGAAGTTGATGGTGTGTTGCCGATTTGTTTAGGTAGTGCAACGAAAGTAAGTGATTATATTATGGAAATGGGTAAAACTTACGTCGCTACTGTAACCTTGGGCTATTCAACGACAACTGAGGATCAAACAGGCGACGTCCTTGAACGCGTAAATATTGAGAATGGCGGTCTAAGAGTTGATGAAGTGGACGCCACCTTACAACAATTTCAAGGATTAATCACTCAAATTCCGCCCATGTATTCATCTGTGAAAGTCAAAGGACGTAAGCTTTACGAATACGCTCGAGAAGGTTTGACTGTTGAACGACCTTCACGTCAAGTGCGCATTGACCGGATAGAACGCACATCAGATCTTCGTTTTAATGAGGGTGTCTGTGAATTTGATATCACGGTGACTTGTGGTAAGGGTACATACATACGCACGTTAGCAACAGATATAGGACGAGCTATGCAACTTCCTGCTCATATGTCTCGACTGACGCGAGAAATGAGTGGTGGATTTAAGTTGGAAGAAGCATTATCTTTTGATGAAATTCAAACTCAAGTTGAGCAAGACTCATTACAATCTTCCTTATATCCGATAGAATATGGATTGAAAGGTTTGCCGCAAATTCAAATTCAAGATGAACAGCTTAAACAACGCATCTTAAATGGACAGAAGCTCAATAAGCAGCAGTTGAACTTTCCAAATGAGAGTCTTGCAGTGATGATGGATGCTTCCACAGACCGCGCACTGGCGATTTATATGCCTCATCCTGATTTACCGGCTGAAATTAAACCGAAGAAAGTATTTAATTAAAGGAGTATCATTATGAAGGTTATCGAAGTAACACATCCGATTAGAGAAGATCAGTTTATTCAAGAAGACGTAGCGATGGCATTCGGTTTCTTCGATGGAATGCATCGTGGCCATGACCAAGTCTTTCAAGCACTAGACGAGAGAGCGCGTGCTGGACAGTTGAAGAAAGCAGTCATGACCTTCGACCCTCATCCGTCTGTTGTACTTAATCCTGAGCGTAAGCGCACAGACTATTTAACTCCAATTAGTGATAAAATTGATATACTTCAACGCTATGATATTGATTACTGCATCGTAATTAATTTTTCATCTAAATTTGCAAGTGTAAGCGCTGAAACTTTCATTCAAGATTATATTATTAAAAATCATGTGAAAGAAGTTGTTGCTGGCTTTGATTTCACTTTCGGTAAATACGGCAAAGGTAACATGATGATTCTACAAGAAATGGAAGATTTCAATACAACGATTGTCGGTAAACAAGAAATGGACTCAGAGAAAATTTCTACAACAGCGATTCGCCAAGCCTTGAAAGATGGCGATTTGCAAAAAGCAAATGAACAACTCGGTTACCGCTATCGCATCAAAGGGACGGTCGTTCAAGGTGAAAAACGTGGTCGTACGATTGGATTCCCAACTGCAAATGTGCAACCGAGTGATGACTATGTTTTTCCTAAGAAAGGTGTCTATGCGGTAAGCATGCTTTTAGGTTCAAGCAATAAATTATACCGCGGTGTAGCGAATGTCGGCGTGAAACCAACTTTCCACGATCCCTCACAAGCACAAGTGGTCATCGAAGTGAACCTGTTTGATTTTAATGAGAATATTTATGGCGAACGTGTAGAAGTGTATTGGCATCATTTCTTACGACCTGAAATTAAATTTGATGGTATCGATCCATTAGTTGAACAAATGAACAAAGACACAGAACAAGCGAAATATTTACTGTCGGTTGATTTTAATGATGATGTATCATATAATATTTAAGTCGACTTTTAATCGTGAATTAAGAGGCGAATCAAGCACCTTATTCTTGGCAGATTGATACTCCGACATCTTGCTCAGATTAAGGCGCATAACATAATATTGATAGGAGGAAATTGATTATGGCAATTTCACAAGAACGCAAGAACGAAATTATTCAAGAATACCGTACACACGATAAAGACACTGGTTCTCCAGAAGTTCAAGTAGCGGTATTAACTGCAGAAATCACTGCACTTAACGAACATTTACGCGAACACCACAAAGACCACCATTCACGTCGTGGTTTATTAAAAATGGTAGGTCGTCGTAGACATTTATTAAACTACTTACGTAGAAAAGACATCCAACGTTACCGTAACTTAATTAAATCATTAGGTATCCGTCGTTAATCGATGCCTGCTAGGGGGTGAGACACAGTAGTCACCCCCTTTCTTATTATGTAAATGACAATGTGATATGAGAAATGCGATGAGAGGTCTTTCAATAGTTGCGATATCTGCAATATTTTTTAAAAGGCCTAATATTTCATCGTCTTAGCCATAATCATGAACTAAACAAGTAAACGAACTAAACTTAAATTGCGATATAAAAATAGTTATAGAAATGATATGATAGTATTAATAGATTTTGGAGAGGAGATTCATCATGTCTCAAGAGAAGAAAGTTTTTAAGACCGAATGGGCTAACCGTTCGTTAACGATAGAGACGGGCCAACTTGCTAAGCAAGCAAATGGTGCGGTGCTCGTGCGCTATGGTGAGACAGTCGTACTTTCAACAGCTGTCGCATCTAAAGAACCACGTGACACTGACTTTTTCCCACTTATGGTTAACTTTGAAGAGAAAATGTATGCAGCAGGTAAAATTCCAGGTGGTTTCAAAAAACGTGAAGGACGTCCTAGTGACGAAGCAACACTAACTGCACGTCTAATCGACAGACCGATTCGTCCATTATTCCCGAAAGGCTACCGTCATGATGTCCAAATCATGAACACAGTATTAAGTGCGGATCCAGATTGTTCACCTGAAATGGCAGCTATGATTGGTTCTTCAATGGCACTTAGCGTATCAGATATTCCGTTCCAAGGACCTATCGCTGGGGTAAATGTAGGTTATGTAGATGGAGAATATGTGATTAACCCAACTGTTGAGCAGAAAGAACAATCCCGCTTAGATTTAGAAGTGGCTGGACATAAAGACGCTGTGAACATGGTTGAAGCAGGGGCAAGCGAGATTACTGAAGAAGAAATGTTAGAAGCGATCTTCTTCGGTCACGAAGAAATCAAACGTCTCGTTCAATTCCAAGAAGATATTATCGAACATCTTCAACCTGAAAAGCAAGAGTTTGTACCGCCAGAAGAAGATGAAGCATTAATCACTAAAGTGACAGAACTTACACATTCTAAAGGCTTGAAAGAAGCGGTTCTCACATTTGATAAAAAACAACGCGACGAAAATATCGAAGCGTTAAAAGCAGAAGTATTAGCTGAATTTGAAGATGAAGAAGATCCTGAAAACGAAGCGTTACTCGATGAGGTTTCAAGTATCTTTGGCGATTTAGTGAAAGCAGAAGTTCGTCGCTTAATTACAGAAGAGAAGATTCGTCCAGATGGTCGTCAAACAGATGAAATTCGTCCGCTTGAATCAGAAGCAGGTATCTTACCGCGTGCGCACGGTTCAGGTTTATTTACGAGAGGTCAAACTCAAGCGCTTTCAGTACTTACACTTGGTGCTTTAAGTGAATTCCAACTTATTGATGGTTTAGGTGAAGAAGAAGAGAAACGTTTCATGCACCATTACAACTTCCCTAACTTCTCAGTAGGTGAAACAGGTCCAGTTCGTTCTCCAGGACGTCGTGAAATCGGTCATGGTGCTTTAGGTGAACGTGCGCTAAGATATATTATTCCAGATACGAAAGATTTCCCTTACACGGTTCGTATCGTGAGTGAAGTGCTTGAGTCTAATGGTTCATCTTCACAAGCTTCAATTTGTGGTTCTACACTCGCGTTGATGGACGCTGGGGTACCAATTAAAGCGCCTGTGGCAGGTATTGCGATGGGGCTCGTAACGAATGACGAAGACTATACGATCTTAACTGATATTCAAGGTATGGAAGATGCCTTAGGTGATATGGACTTTAAAGTAGCCGGTACATCTAAAGGTATTACAGCCATTCAGATGGATATAAAAATTGATGGTTTAACGAAAGAAATTATTCAAGAAGCGTTAGAACAAGCACGCGAAGGTCGTTTAGCGATTCTTGATCACATGCTTGAAACGATTGACGCGCCACGTCCAGAACTTAGTGCATATGCACCGAAAGTTGAAACAATGACGATTAAACCTGAAAAAATCAGAGATGTCATTGGACCAGGTGGTAAGAAAATCAATGAAATTATCGATGAAACAGGCGTTAAATTGGACATTGAACAAGATGGTACGACCTTCATCGGTGCTATCGACCAAAACGCGATTACACGCGCACGTGAAATCATTGAAGAATTAACTAGAGAAGCTGAAGTGGGTCAAATTTATGACGCGAAAGTTAAACGTATTGAGAAATATGGTGCTTTCGTTGAACTCTTCCCTGGTAAAGATGCGTTAGTTCATATTTCACAAATTGCAAATGAGCGCATCAATAAAGTCGAAGATGTGTTGAGCATCGGTGACACGTTCAAAGTTAAAGTAACTGAAATTGACAAACAAGGTCGTGTGAATGCTTCACACCGCGTACTATTAAATAACAAATAGTTGAGATTACGATGGATAAGTGATTTCTGTTGAATGCACGAGATAAACAATCTAGGTGCGTTACCAGTGTTAAGCCTATTCGTTAAGTCGCAATAAACTTTAAATAATGCTGTACAGTAGATGTGCACCTCCTAAGTTAGAAAGAATTCTAGCTTGGTGGGGTGCACTTCTCTCATGAAATAATTAAGAGAAATGATTAAATTACGCAAAAGCCTCAGATAGCCAATTATGCTAAAATCTCTTTCCAATGTACGATTAATTTAAAATTAAAGTGAAACGCATGAGTAAGCATTATCACCGTTGCTTTTATAGTGTACATAATTATTAATTTAACCTATAATATAATATGAGTTTATATGGTCGGGGATTCTAAATAGGAGGTACAATTTTGAGTTTAATAAAGAAAAAGAATAAAAATATTCGCATCATTCCCCTCGGCGGTGTGGGTGAAATTGCGAAGAATATGTATATCGTTGAAGTAGACGATGAAATGTTTATGTTGGATGCCGGCCTCATGTTCCCTGAAGACGAAATGCTTGGGGTCGATGTTGTTATTCCCGACATCCAATATGTGATTGAGAATAAACACCGCTTAAAGGGAATCTTCCTCACACATGGACATGAACACGCAATTGGCGCTGCTTCTTACGTCTTAGAGCAAGTCGATGCGCCTGTTTATGGTTCACGTCTTACTTTAGCGTTAGTGAAAGAAAGCGTGAAAGCACGTAATATTAATAAGAAGATTCGCTATTACGTCGTTAATGACGAGTCAGTGATGCGTTTCAAGAGCGTCAACGTGACGTTCTTTAACACGACACATAGTATTCCAGATAGCTTAGGCGTATGTATTCATACTTCATACGGAGCTATCGTCTACACAGGTGAATTTAAATTCGACCAAAGTTTACATGGTCATTACGAACCAGATCTTAAACGTATGACAGAAATTGGTGAAGAGGGTGTCTTTGCACTCATCAGTGATTCTGTAGAGGCAGAGAAGCCTGGGTATAATACACCTGAGAACGTGATTGAAAGCCATATGTATGATGCTTTTACGAAAGTGAAAGGACGTCTTATTGTCTCTTGCTACGCCTCAAACTTCGTGCGTATCCAACAAGTGTTAAACATCGCAAGTCGTTTAAATCGTAAAGTGTCATTCTTAGGTCGTTCACTTGAAACGTCATTCAACATTGCACGTAAAATGGGTTATTTCGATATTCCACGCGATTTACTCATTCCGATTAAAGAAGTTGAGAACTATCCTAAGAACGAAGTCATTATTATTGCGACAGGCATGCAAGGTGAACCTGTTGAAGCTTTAAATCAAATGGCACTTCAACAACACAAGATTATGAATATCGAGAAAGGCGATTCTGTCTTCTTAGCGATCACAGCGTCAGCAAGCATGGAAGTCATCGTCGGTAACACATTAAACGAACTTGCACGTGCAGGGGCAGAAATCATTCCTAACAATAAGAAGATTCACGCTTCTAGTCACGGTTGCATGGAAGAGCTCAAAATGATGATTAACATGATGAAACCTGAATACTTTATTCCGGTTAACGGCGAGTTTAAAATGCAAATTGCACACGCGAAATTAGCGAATGAATCAGGTGTTGACCCTGAGAAGATATTCCTAGTTGAGAAAGGGGACGTCGTCAATTACGACGGTAAAGATATGATACTCAACGAAAAAGTCAACTCAGGTAATGTGCTGATCGATGGTTTAGGCGTTGGTGACGTCGGCAATATCGTTCTGCGTGATAGACATCTATTAGCTGAAGATGGTATCTTTATCGCTGTTGTGACGTTGGATTCACGCAACAGACGTATTGCTGCGGGACCTGAAATTCAATCACGTGGTTTCGTCTATGTGAGAGAAAGCGAAGAATTGCTTCAAGAAGCAGAAGAAAAAGTGCGTGAAATTGTAGAACAAGGTCTACAAGAGAAACGTATTGAATGGTCAGATATCAAGCAGAATATGCGCGATCAAATTAGTAAATTATTATTTGAAAGTACGAAACGCCGACCAATGATCATCCCAGTTATTTCTGAAATATAATAAACAATAGAGATAAACAAAGAGGTTGAGACGTAATGATTATCAGTCACTATACCTATTAGCAGTGAGAATCAAGACACAGGTTATAGTGTAATCATCGTCTTTACCTCTTTCATCTTACTCTTTACTATTGTTGATAGTAGTGAGAATTAAAGAAGGTGTGAGATTTTGGCTCAGAGTAAGAAGAAGTCAACGAAAAAGAAATCAACCACAACACGTAAGAAACGTTCAAATAAGAAAAAACAAGCTGAGAGTCCTTTGCGTTATGTCATTGCTATCATAATCTTCATCTTAGTAGTATTAGGCGTGTTCCAACTCGGAATTATCGGTAAGATGATTGATAGCTTCTTTGATTACTTTTTTGGATGGAGTAGATATTTAACATACATACTTATTCTCCTTTATACGACGGCGATGACGTTCTATAAAGCAATACCGAAGACACGGCCTGCAATTGGCGTTGTGGTCTTACAGTTTGCGCTATTATTTATTGCGCAAGTGATTTATCATTTTACCCACTCAGTCGCGTCAGAGAGAGAACCCGTTCTATCATATATTTACAAAGCCCATCAGCATACGTTCCTACCTAACTTTGGCGGGGGCTTAATCGGTTTCTATCTCCTCAAGTTATTCGTTCCCCTCATTTCAATATTTGGGGTTATCATCATTACATTACTATTGCTCGCTTCAAGTATTATCTTGTTGAGTAAAAGACGTCATCGTGACGTATCGAAGGCCTTACTTGAAGGGATGAAGACGAAGAGTCAATCCGCTTCGGAGAACATGAAAGATCGCCGACAAGCACGTAAGGTTAAAAAAGATGCGAAAGCACGTTTGAAAGCAGAAAAACAAGAACAAGCACGCTTAGAACAAGAACAACAAGTACAAGAAGAGGTAACAGATGTGTCTGATCTACCTGAAGTACCGCGAGATAATGAGCCAAGCGACAGTGCGATACCTATCTTCGGACATAGCGATAGAGAACAAGCGCAAGAACAAGATACTAAAGGTAAACGTTCACGTCGCAAGCGTCGTAACGAAGCGCCTGAGCAAGTGACGAACGCTACTGAAAATAGCGTACCAGAAACTCACTCCCAGGATACGGCAGCTACTTCAAATTCAGCTCAGCAACCAACGACAACAGAATCTGAAGCGGATCAAGACAGTAGTTCAATTTCTGAAGCAGGCGAGGTGGAGAATGAAGCCTACACGATTCCGCCACTGTCATTGCTTAACCAACCACCAAAACAACAAACAACGTCGAAATCAGAGGTGCAACAAAAAGGACGTTTGCTTGAAAATACGATGAAAAACTTTGGTGTGAACGCGAAAGTGACGCAAATTAAGATTGGGCCTGCAGTTACACAATATGAAATTCAACCCGCACAAGGGGTTAAAGTAAGCAAGATTGTGAACTTACACAACGATATAGCGCTTGCATTAGCAGCGAAAGATGTGCGTATTGAAGCGCCTATACCGGGACGCTCAGCTGTAGGTATTGAAGTACCTAACGACAAGATTTCTCTCGTCACGTTGAAAGAGGTATTAGAAGAGAAATTCCCAGCTCAGAATAAATTAGAAGTTGGATTAGGACGCGATATCTCAGGTGATCCTATTACAGTGCAACTTAACGAAATGCCGCACTTGCTCGTCGCAGGGTCAACAGGAAGCGGTAAGTCCGTCTGTATCAATGGTATTATCACGAGTATTTTACTTAATGCGAAACCACATGAAGTGAAATTGATGTTAATCGATCCTAAGATGGTCGAACTTAACGTTTACAACGGTATTCCGCACCTACTCATCCCTGTAGTGACGAACCCACATAAAGCGTCTCAAGCACTAGACAAGATTGTGGCTGAAATGGAACGTCGCTACGATCTCTTCCAACACAGTTCTACACGTAATATAGAGGGCTATAACCAATATATTCGTCGTCAGAATGAAGAGTTGGATGAGAAACAGTCTGAGCTACCGTACATCGTCGTGATCGTCGACGAGTTAGCTGACTTGATGATGGTAGCAGGTAAAGAAGTTGAGAACGCTATTCAACGTATTACTCAAATGGCACGTGCTGCAGGAATACACTTAATTGTGGCTACGCAACGTCCTTCTGTCGACGTTATTACTGGTTTGATTAAGAACAACATCCCATCACGTATTGCGTTCGCCGTAAGTTCGCAAACCGATTCTCGAACAATACTCGGCAGTGCAGGAGCTGAGAAGTTACTCGGTAAAGGGGACATGTTGTATGAAACGAGTGGAGGTTCTACAAATACTCGTGTTCAAGGTGCTTTCTTAAGCGATGGCGAAGTTCAAGAGGTTGTGAATTACGTCGTTGAACAACAGAAAACGAATTATGTGAAAGAAATGGAACCTGATGCACCAGTAGATAAGTCAGAGATGAAGAGTGAGGATAGCTTGTATGACGATGCCTATCAGTTTGTGATTGAAAAGCAAAAAGCGAGTACATCCTTATTACAACGTCAGTTCCGTATCGGTTATAACCGTGCGTCACGACTCATGGACGATTTAGAGCGTAACCAAGTCATCGGACCTCAAAAAGGGAGTAAACCACGTCAAATTCTGGTCGACTTTGATGCAGAGGAGTAAGGTGACTTATAGTCTGGCTGAGTTAAAGATGAGAGACACAGACTTATATCGTAAAGGTGTATAACTTAAGTTTATAAATAACGGTTCTATTAAATCTTAAGAACGTTACTCATATAACATACGGACTTCCTTGCTGGGGGAGCCGCAGTCAATGATTGATGACGGTGGTTCTCCCAAGGGAAGGTCCTAACTTTATAATTATACTAATTGATACATAGGCTCACTTATAGTTCATCAGCTATGCTTATGAGCTTTATTTTATCCTTATAGGTCTTAAATAACTTTAAGATGGGTATAGCTTGATAGTGTGACTTTTATCATAACAATAAACACATTGAGCGAATTTAGAGATATACATAGTTAAACCAGTTAAATAATCATAATTGTATAAGTATTTAAATATTAAAAGAAAGCGAGGTTTCTGAATGAGAAATCAACAAAATAAAGTACCATTTCGATTAAAGGTCTTACCTACTCAAAAGTTTAAAACGACAACTATCACTCTGAAATTTATGGCTCCTTTAGATAGCCAAACCATCACGTCACGTACATTACTGAGTAAGATGCTTGTACGCGCGACGAAACGTTGGCCTACAGACAAAGATTTCAACCGTCATTTGTCTCAACTCTATGGCGCACATATACATAGTTTCGTCTCTAAATTTAAAGATCAACATGTGATCACTTTATCTTTAGAGATTGTGAATGAACGCTACTTAAAAGATGACACACCACTGATAGAAAAAGGCTTTCAATTACTTAAAGAAATCATTTGGAATCCGCTCGTTTCTTCAGAACAATTTGATGCTCAATTTTTAACACAAGAGAAGTCATTGTTGAAGAAAAAATTAGAATCTGTAGTGGATAATAAATCTCAGTATGCATTTTTACAATTACTCAAAAATATGTTTAGAGACCAGGCCTATAGTGAATTTGCATCTGGGCGTTTAGCTGATGTGGATCAGGTGACACCAGCGTCGTTGTATGAAACATATCAGTCCATGCTACATAATGATTTCTCCGCAGTTTACGTAGTAGGAAATGTCGAAGAAGCTGATATTGAGAAACAAGTGGCTGAGTATTTCAATCTCAGTAAACACACACTCGACACAACAACGATAGAAAGTCGTGGGCAAGCTGCAGAGAAGTTGCCTAAAGAAATTGTCGAAACGGATGAAGTGGATCAAGCGAAATTAAACCTAGGATTTAAACTACCAACTCGCTTGGGAGAACAGGATTACTTTGCGCTTATCGTCTTTAATATGATGTTTGGTGGCGACCCATCTTCTGTGTTGTTTAATGAAGTACGTGAGAAACAAAGTCTCGCATACTCCATCCATTCTCAAGTAGATGCGAAGAACGGCTATATGTTCGTGCTTAGCGGTGTGACAGCTGATAAGTATCAGCAAGCGAAAGACACGATCTTACATGAATTCACTCGATTCCAGCAAGGGGAATTCACAGAAGCACAACTCGCTTTAGCGAAGAAAGTCTTAATTTCACAACGTCTTGAAGCGCAAGACCGTCCGAAATCAATCATTGAAATTCTCAATAATAATGTCTTGCTTGAGGAAGATTTAACACATGACGTCTTCGCTCATCAGGTTCAAGCGGTGACGAAAGATGATGTGGTTCAACTCGCTCAGAACACGCAAGTTGAGACGATTTATACTTTAACTAAAAGAGAGGAGGACGAGGCATAATGAATCAACGTTATTATGATCAAATTGATGAACAAGTCTATGAATCAACGTTAGATAACGGATTACAGTTATTTATCATTCCTAAACGCGGATTCCAGAAAACGTATGTGACTTATACTACGCGTTTCGGGTCTTTAGATTCACGCTTTAAACCTCATGGTAGTGATGAATACGTTACTGTTCCAGATGGCGTAGCACACTTTTTAGAACATAAGCTATTTGAGAAAGAAGACGAAGATCTATTTACTCAGTTCGCAGAAGATAATGCGCAAGTTAATGCTTTCACGAGTTTTGATCGCACAAGCTACCTGTTCAGTGCTACGGACCATATCGACCGTAATATTTTACGTTTATTAAAAATGGTCGAATCCCCTTATTTTACTCAAGAAACAGTTGAGAAAGAGAAAGGGATTATAGCTGAAGAAATTAAAATGTATCAAGAACAACCCGGCTATAAACTCATGTTTAACACGTTGCGTGGTATGTATCAGCAACATCCTATCCGTGTTGATATTGCGGGTAGTGTCGACAGTATTTACGACATTACTAAAGATGATTTGTATTTATGTTATGAAACGTTCTATCATCCATCTAATATGGTGCTCTTTATCGTTGGAGATGTAGATATAGAGCATATTGAACAACTCGTAAGTGAACACGAGTCGAAACGTGAGAAAGAAGCACAACCTGAAATTGTAAGGGCACCTTTAACAGAACCTGTGGAAGTGAATCAAAGTGAAGTGCGTGAAGCGATGCATCTTCAATCTCCTCGTTTAATGCTTGGCTTTAAACAACAACCGCTTGATGAGTCGCCACGTGCTTATGCGAAACGTGATTTAGAAATGACTTTATTCTTTGAAATGGTCTTTGGTGAGGAAACAGAGTTCTATCAATCATTGCTGAACGATGAGTTAATCGATGAAACGTTTGGCTATCAATTCATGTTAGAGGATTCTTATTGTTTCTCTCTCGTGACGAGTGCGACTGAACAACCTGATTGTTTGAAAGCGTTGCTAATTGAAGAATTGAAACGGAGTCAAGGTCAGCTAGAAGATCGTGAAGCCTTTGAACTCTTGAAGAAGCAATTTATTGGGGAATTTATTTCAGGGCTCAACTCTTCTGAATACATAGCGAATCAATATACCAAACTTTATTTTGAAGGCGTATCTTTATTTGAGTTACTTGATATTATTGAAGATATTACACTCGAAAGTATTAACGACACATCTCAAGCCTATTTAGATTTAGAACAAGTTGTCGATAGCCGTATGGAGTTGAAATAGATGAAAGCACTAGTTATCGGTGGCTCTGGATCGATTGGCAGTGCGATAGTTACTCGACTATTGAGTGAAGGTTACGAAGTTATCGTACACTATCATCAATCTGATATCGCTAAACTTGAAGAGCGGTTTCGCAATCAACCTGTACAGTTTGTCCAATGTGATTTAACACAAACTATTGATATAACGCAACACTTTGGTTTTGTTCAGAATTTAGATTGTTTCATTTATTGTGCTGGAGCGAGTATGTATCAAATGTTGGAAGATACTTCTGATCATGATATTGATGTGAGTTATCAACTTAATGTGAAACAATTGATCAGACTCACTCGTCATTTTCTTCCTCAACTTCGTCAAAGTGAGCGAGGACGTATTATTGTTATGTCCTCTATATGGGGAGAAACAGGTGCAAGCCTAGAAACTATTTATTCAACGATGAAGAGTGCGCAACTCGGTTTTGTGAAAGCATTAAGTCAAGAGCTCGCATTAACTTCAGTGACCGTCAATGCGATCGCACCTGGTTTCGTTAAAGGTAATATGTCTGACGTGTTCGAAGCGGAAGAGCTTGAGCGCATCATCGCAGATCTTCCTCAGCAACGTTTAGTTGAGCCTGAAGAGGTTGCTCATGTTTGTAGTTACTTATGTCACCCTATGGCGAAGAGTATTACGGGGACAGTGCAGAAAGTGAACGGTGCTTGGTATCTTTAAAAGAGGTAAATCGTATTGAATTTTATAACCCATACATCATGGCAAAATGTTATACTACTAATAATATGACAAATACAAGTTGATGAGATAGCTAGATTGCTAAGCAGTGTGCTCAATGATCTAGCCTAAATAAAGGGGTGCTTCAGTTTGACAGTAACTACCAAACAAGAATGGTATTTGGAATACGATATCACGATTAACCGACCTGGACTATTAGGTGACGTGTCAAGTTTACTTGGTATGATGGGTATTAATATTGTGACGATTAACGGAATTGAAGAAGGGCGTCGAGGTTTGCTCATTAAGACGGATAATTTGGAAAAGGTAAAACGCTTTGAAAGCATCGTGCATGAGATTGATGACATTACAATTACCAAGTTGCGTGAACCTGAACTTCGCGATCGACTAGCTGTACGTCATGGTCGTTACATAGAGCAGGATGCAACGGACAAGAAAACGTTTCGATTTGAACGTGAAGATCTCGGTTTGCTCGTCGATTTCATGGCGGAATTATTTAAAGAGAATGAGCACAAACTTATCGGTATTAGAGGTATGCCTCGAGTAGGTAAGACAGAATCAATCGTCGCAGCGAGTGTCTGTGCACACAAACGTTGGTTGTTCATCAGTTCTACGCTCATCAAACAAACGGTACGTAGTTCACTCATTAAAGGTGAGTATGATGCAGACCATGTTTATATTATCGATGGCGCTGTAACCGCGCGTGAATCTAATCAGAAACACCAAGATTTAGTAAAAGAAGTGATGAAACTTCCATCTATCAAAGTGGTAGAACATCCAGATTTATTTGTAGAGACGAGCGAGTATGAAATGCGCGACTTTGATTACATCATTGAATTGAGAGAGAATAAAGATCAAGAGATTCAATATGAGGAAATGAAGAAACACACAGTAAAAAGTAAGAATAACTTAAGCTTTGGTAACGATGAGTTTGGAGACGGTTTCGGAGGCGGCTTCGGATTCTTCGAGTAGCTTTACTGTGAGATAAGGAGGCCTTGCGACGTGAATTTAGTTGGACAAGTATTAAAAGGTCGTCGCGAACGTCTAGGTATGACGTTAGCTGAATTAGAACATCAAACACACATTAAACGACAAACCTTAAGAATCATCGAGGACAATAACTTTGAAGCATTAAATAATGCCAATTATGCTGAGGGTTTAATCACGAAATATGCTAATGCGGTTAACTTTGATGCAGAGCAACTTATTGAGGCGCATCGTGAAGAGATTCCGAACTATCAGAACTCTATCAATGCGTCAATTCAGGCATTTAAACAAGAAGAGAAACCCACATATCGCTCTAAGAGTAAAGAAGCATTACAGCTTTTAGTCGTGATATGTGGTGTAGTGATAATTACTGCAATTATATGGATATTAGCTGTTTTAATCTTCTAGATTTCCATGTAAACTAGACGTGAACATATACAGAAAAGAGGATGCGTAATGAACTTACCGAATTGGATTACAGTGTTTAGGGTTGTCCTTATTCCTGTATTTCTAGTATTTTTACTTAATGATTTCGGCTTTGGTACAGTATCATTCCTAGGTGGATATGATATTCGTATTGAAATGCTGATCAGTGGACTGATCTTTATCCTTGCGTCGCTAAGTGACTTTGCTGATGGTTACCTTGCGCGTAAGTGGAATTTAGTTACCAATATGGGTAAATTCCTTGATCCATTAGCAGATAAATTGCTCGTTGCAAGTGCATTAATCGCTTTAGTTCAAATCGATTTAACAAACTCTGTGGTAGCAATTATTATCATCGCTCGCGAATTTGCAGTCACAGGCTTACGTTTATTACAAATTGAACAAGGTTTTGTCAGTGCAGCCGGGCAGTTAGGTAAGATTAAGACGGCTGTAACGATGGTAGGTCTCGTATGGATTCTATTGGGTGAACCATTGATTCAATGGTGGCATTTCCCATTAGGTCAAGTCTTACTCTACATCGGTGTGTTCTTCACTATACTTTCAGGTCTCGAATATTTTTACAAAGGTCGAGATGTGTTCAAAGCGAAACAATAGACTACCATTTGTTCAGTTAAAAGAACTGGCATCACTTAGTTATTAAAGTAAATGTTTTGAATGAATTAAATAGGTAACAGTGATTAAAATGATACTCATTTAGTCATCAAAAAATGATGAGTTATGAGTATAATTGAGCGGAACATGGAAATCATTAGGATTTCGGTTCCGCTCTTATTACTTTTACGCGTAACAAATAAAAGTTATGATGAGAGAAAGGTTTGTAGTTGAAAGAAAGTGGAATAATATACATTGTTGAAGTTGAATAAACACAATGAACAAAGGAGCTTAAACTGTGAAAATAGGTATTATTGCAGTAGGATCAGAGTTACTCTTAGGTCAAATTAATAATACGAACGGGCAATATTTATCTCAATTATTTAATGAAATTGGGCATAGTGTCATCGAACATGCTGTGATTGGAGATAATCCTGAACGCCTAGAACGCGTCGTACGAGATATGCTCGAGCGTTATGATACTGTAGTGTTAACAGGTGGACTCGGGCCTACTAAAGATGACTTAACTAAACATACGGTGGCGAAAGTATTGAATAAAGAATTAGTCATTGATTCGCAAGCATTACGTTACATTGAATCATACTTTGAGGAACAACATCAGACGATGACACCGAACAATCGTCAACAAGCACTCGTCATTGAAGGAAGCACCGTACTAGAAAATAAAGAAGGTATGGCTCCAGGTATGCTCATTAAAGATGGAGAGAAACGCGTAGTGATGCTTCCAGGCCCGCCAAAAGAGAATAAACCCATGGCGAGACACGAACTCTTGCCACTATTAATGGATGGAGAGCAAAGCATCTTCTCAGAACAGTTAAAGTTTGCTGGCATTGGAGAGTCTCGTGTTGAAACAGAACTCATCGATTTAATCGATAACCAAACGAATCCAACCATCGCACCTTTAGCTGGTTCACACGAAGTGAAGATACGACTCACTGCAAATGGTGAGAATAAAGCACAATGTAAACAAGCAATACAACCGATGAAAGATGAAATACTTTCACGCATCGGTCAATATTACTACGGTTCAGACGAGATTGAACTTGAAGAAGCTGTGATGCAACAACTCAAGGGAACAGTTGCACTTTACGACGGTGTTACAGATGGTATGCTCTACTCACGCTTGAAAGATTACGATGATACGCAACAAGTGAAAGGTATGTTGCCTCATTCTGAAAGTTGGATTAAGTCAACAGATGCTATTGATCAACAGTTGTCTGTGAGCGCACGTATCGTTCGCGAGTTATTCGAGTCTGAAATGGGTATTTCAATACTTTATCGTGAAGGCACGGTTTATCTTGGTATTCTTGCTAACAATGACTTAAAAGTATATGATTTCAAGATGACTCAGAAGCGTAACTTGCTTAAGACACGTACACCTAACTATGTAATGATTCGACTCTTAAATGAGTTGAGATCAGAGGAGAAGAACAGTTTTTAAGAAAATATAAGTACGCGTGTTCGATTTTATGATAAAAAGTAGTGGAAATTAGCGAACAAATATTCGCAAATTGCTTGCGAAATTGAATGAGAACATGTATAGTTAAGTTAAGATAAATTTACGAGAAACTACTCGATATAGGAGGTCCAGCATTGGATAATGAACGTCAAAAAGCTCTAGATACAGTTATTAAAAATATGGAAAAGTCTTTCGGTAAAGGCGCAGTTATGAAGCTCGGAGATAATAAAGGACGTAAAGTATCAAGCGTATCAAGTGGTTCAGTCACTTTGGATAATGCGCTTGGTGTAGGTGGCTATCCTAAAGGCCGTATCATCGAAATCTACGGTCCTGAAAGTTCAGGTAAGACGACTGTAGCACTGCATGCCATCGCTGAAGTTCAGAAAAAAGGTGGGGTAGCAGCGTTCATCGACGCAGAGCACGCACTAGACCCTGTGTATGCTGAAGCATTAGGCGTCGATATCGATAACCTTTACTTGTCACAACCAGACCATGGGGAACAAGGTCTTGAAATTGCAGAAGCATTCGTACGAAGCGGTGCTGTAGAAATGGTCGTTGTCGACTCTGTTGCGGCCCTTACTCCGAAAGCAGAAATTGAAGGCGAAATGGGCGATGCACACGTTGGTTTACAAGCCCGTTTAATGTCTCAAGCTTTACGTAAGCTTTCTGCAGCGATTTCTAAATCTAATACAACTGCAATCTTTATCAACCAAATCCGTGAAAAAGTCGGCGTGATGTTCGGTAACCCTGAAACTACACCAGGTGGACGTGCATTGAAGTTCTACAGTTCTATTCGTCTTGAAGTTCGCCGTGCAGAGCAGTTGAAACAAGGCCAAGATATCGTTGGTAACCGTACGAAGATTAAAGTTGTGAAGAACAAAGTGGCACCTCCATTCAAAGTGGCAGAAGTAGACATCATGTATGGTCAAGGTATTTCTAAAGAAGGTGAACTTCTCGATCTCGGTGTTGCTAATGACGTGGTAGATAAATCTGGTGCTTGGTATTCTTACAATGGCGAACGTATGGGTCAAGGTAAAGAGAACGTTAAGAACTTCTTGAAAGAAAATCCTGAAATTAGACAAGATATTGATGATAAATTACGTGAAAAACTAGGAATCTTCGATGGTGATGTTAAAGAAGAGGAAGAAGAAGCTCCGTCATCACTTTTCGATGAAGAATAATCTTGATTAAGACGAGATAGCCAATTGCACACTTATTGAGTATGAACTGTCGGCACTAAAAGGACTGCCGGCAGTTTTGTTATATCGCTGCAGCTTTTTACTATATAGTCATTAAGATACATAAGACTTTTAGAAAGCGTTTTACTTTGTAAGTGATAAACCGAAATCTGAAAAGTGATACTTTCACAGAACACTATGTCGAAACCTTGACACTTATTGATGCAAAAACGTACAATTACATTGTATGATTCTTATATAATTTCATATAATCATATTGAATTTGATATACGACAAAGTCCTAAAAAAAGGAGGTGTTTGTGTGTATTTATTAACCCTCCTACTCATTTTAATAGGCATTATTCTGGGAGTTGTTGTGGGGTATATCATCGCCCGTAATTTGTTACATCAGAAGCAGATTCAAGCGAAACAAACTGCTGAAGATATTATCAACCAAGCTAACAAAGAAGCTGAGAACATTAAGAAAGAAAAGCTCCTTGAAGCAAAAGAAGAAAATCAAATATTTAAAGACCAAGTTGAAAGCGAACTTCGCGAACGGCGTGGTGATTTACAAAAACAAGAAACCCGACTTCTTCAAAAAGAAGAAAACTTGGAGCGAAAATCTGATCTCTTAGAGAAAAAGGATGAGATTTTAGAGCAAAAAGAATCTGAACTTGAAGAAAAACAACAACAAGTAGATGCAAAAGAGAGTAGTGTTCAAACATTAATAAATAAGCATGAACAAGAATTAGAACGCATCTCTGGTCTCACTCAAGAAGAAGCAGCGAACGAACAACTCCAACGAGTAGAAGATGAATTGTCACATGATATTGCAATACTTGTTAAGGAAAAAGAACGAGAAGCGAAAGAAACAGTAGATAAGCAAGCGAAAGAGTTGTTAGCGACAACAGCTCAAAGAATTGCCGCAGAACACACATCTGAATCCACAGTTTCAGTAGTTAATCTTCCAAACGATGAGATGAAAGGACGTATTATCGGTCGAGAAGGTCGTAATATTCGTACGTTAGAAACGTTAACAGGTATCGATTTAATCATTGATGATACACCTGAAGCAGTCATACTTTCAGGTTTCGATCCTATTCGACGTGAAATTGCACGAATCGCGCTTGTGAACTTAGTTTCAGATGGACGCATCCATCCTGGACGCATCGAAGAAATGGTCGAGAAATCACGTAATGAAGTGGATGACATCATTCGCGATGCTGGTGAACAAGCGACATTCGAAATCAATGTACACAATATGCATCCTGATCTCGTTAAGATACTCGGCCGTTTACAATATCGTACAAGCTACGGTCAGAACGTGCTTAAACACTCTATCGAAGTGGCACATCTCGCTGGAATGCTAGCCGCGGAACTTGGAGAAGATATTACAATCGCTAAACGCGCAGGACTTCTTCACGATGTCGGTAAAGCTATTGACCACGAGGTCGAAGGTAGTCACGTAGAAATTGGTGTAGAACTCGCTAAGAAATACGGCGAGGGTGATACAGTCATCAATGCAATTCACTCACACCATGGTGATGTTGAACCAACTTCAATTATTTCAATCCTCGTTGCAGCAGCAGATGCTTTATCAGCAGCACGACCTGGTGCGCGTAAAGAAACATTAGAGAATTATATCAGACGTTTAGAACGATTAGAAACGCTTTCAGAAAGTTATGATGGTGTAGAAAAAGCCTTTGCTATCCAAGCTGGTAGAGAAATTCGTGTCATCGTTGCACCTGATGCGATCGATGACTTGAAATCACATCGCTTAGCAAGAGATATTAAGAAACAAATAGAGGATGAATTACAATATCCTGGTCATATAAAAGTGACAGTTGTTCGTGAGACTAGAGCAATTGAATATGCAAAATAATACGGTTGCCTTCGGGTAGCCGTTTATTTATGTTTATGCATAAAGCGATGCACAACTGTAGTAAGAGTCAACACACGATGCTCAGAAGACCCAGCATTTTAACGCTAGTGAAATTGTGAATATCAACGTAACCCCGAAACGCGTAAATGATTTATATTATCTTTAAAATTACATAAGAAAAAGGGTAAAAACCACAATTATGTAGTCTCTACCCTTTTCACATCACTTTTGATTGAATTATAGTCTTGGTTTAAGTTAATAGCAATATTAGTTGTTGAATTCTAATTCAGTGTCTTTGATTTCTTTTAAGATCTCAGTTGTATCTAAACAACTTGAAGAAATTTGTCCATATCTCTCAGCTAAGCGATATGAAGTAATATATAATTCTAATGCATCTTTAGCAATATCTTCTGCATCTTCGCTTTTTGAGGGATTTGCTTTCACTACTAAATCTGCGAAATGTTCTGCATCAATATGAATTGACATGTGTGAATTACAACTCCTATATTATTTATTTAACTTTCTATTTATTTCATACCACTCAAAAATGATTTAAAACACTTTATCGTCAATTAAATTTCAGATTAATTTCTTACAGTAGTGAAATCAGTTTGCATTTAAGCAGATTAGCTAAAAAATGTAAGCGAGAGAAACATCAAACTTTTCAGAGCTAACAATATGCTATACACTAATGAGCAGAGAGGATGTACGAACGAATGCGAATATTATTTATCGGAGATATCGTAGGTAAGGTGGGCAGACAAGCTATCAGTGATTACCTACCAAAGTTAAAACAAAAATTTCATCCTACCGTGACGATTGTTAACGCAGAAAATGCTGCGCACGGGAAAGGATTAACTGAAAAAATCTATAAGCAACTCTTACGCGAAGGAGTTGACTTTATGACGATGGGTAACCATACATACGGTCAGCGTCAAATTTATGATTTTATTGATGATGCTAATCGCATGGTGCGCCCAGCCAACTTTCCTGAAGAAGCACCAGGCGTTGGGATGCGTTTTATCCAAATTAACGCAGATAAGTTAGCGATTATAAACTTGCAAGGACGCTCATTTATGCAAGATATCGACGATCCTTTTAAAAAGGCAGATGAACTCGTCGAACAAGCTCAGAAAGAGACGAACTATATCTTTGTCGACTTCCACGCTGAGACGACTTCGGAAAAGAATGCCATGGGTTGGTACTTAGATGGTCGAGTGAGTACAGTCGTGGGAACGCATACACATATTCAAACTTCTGATGATCGCATATTACCTCAAGGTACGGGCTATATAACAGATGTCGGTATGACAGGGTTCTATGACGGCATTCTCGGTATTCAACGTGATGAAGTCATTAAACGTTTCATTACAAGTCTACCGCAACGTCACGTCGTACCAGATACAGGTCGTGCTGTACTTTCAGGTGTGGTCGTCGATTATGATAGTCAAGGACGGACGAAACATATTGAACGTGTGCTCATCAATGATGATCATCCGCTTGATTAACTATCGTCCGTTCGTATGAATTTCAACGAGAACCTCGCTAAGCATAGTCATTTAGCGAGGTATTTTGATATTATAAATAATGAATGAATATATCCACTAGGAGGAACAATGATATGCGAAATCAAATATCATGGAAAGTGGGCGGACAACAAGGTGAAGGTATCGAATCAACAGGTGAAATCTTCGCTACAGCTATGAATAGAAAGGGATACTATCTTTATGGTTATCGTCACTTCTCAAGTCGTATCAAAGGGGGTCACACGAATAACAAGATTCGAGTATCTACATCACCCATACACGCAGTAAGTGATGATCTAGATATTCTTGTGGCATTCGACCAGGAAACGATTGAAGTCAATCATCATGAAATGAGAGCCGACAGCGTGATTATTGCAGATAGTAAAGCGAAACCAGACAAACCTGAGGATTGTCGTGCTCAAATGATTGATTTACCTTTTACTAAAACTGCGAAAGAACTCGGCACAACATTGATGAAAAATATGGTTGCAGTAGGTGCAACATGTGCGTTGATGGATTTAGAAACAGAAACCTTTGAATCACTAATTACAGCGATGTTTGAGAAAAAAGGTGACAAAGTTGTTGAAATGAATATTCAAGCGCTTCATGAAGGTTATCGCTTGATGCAAGAACAACTTGAAACGGTAGAAGGTGATTTCCAACTCACAGCATCTCAACAAGATCCGCACCTTTACATGATTGGGAATGACGCAATAGGACTTGGAGCGATTTCAGCAGGTTCACGTTTCATGGCTGCTTATCCTATCACACCAGCGTCAGAAATCATGGAATATATGATTGAGAATCTTCCTAAAGTGGGAGGCACAGTCGTGCAGACGGAGGACGAAATCGCTGCAGCTAACATGGCGATAGGATCTAACTACGGTGGTGTCCGTGGCTTCACAGCAAGTGCTGGTCCGGGACTTTCTCTCATGATGGAGGCTATTGGGCTTTCAGGCATGACAGAAACACCATTTGTCATCGTCAATACGCAACGTGGAGGTCCTTCTACTGGCTTGCCAACTAAACAAGAGCAATCTGATTTGATGCAGATGATTTATGGTACACACGGAGATATTCCTAAGATTGTCGTAGCGCCAACGGATGCAGAAGATGCATTCTATCTAACGATGGAAGCGTTCAACTTAGCAGAAATTTATCAGTGTCCAGTTATTATCCTCAGTGACTTGCAGTTATCTCTCGGTAAGCAGACTGTAGAACAGTTAGACTATAACGCGATTGATATCCAAAGAGGCGAATTAATTCAATCCGATATCGAGCGTGAGGAAGGGGATAAAAGCTATTTCCGTCGTTACGCTTTAACTGAGAGTGGCGTGTCTCCGAGACCTTTACCTGGCTTGAAAGGTGGCATCCATCACGTTACCGGTGTCGAACACAATCAAGAAGGTAAAACGAGTGAAGTTGCTCAGAACCGTCAAGAACAAATGGAAAAACGTATGCGTAAAACAGAACATCTGCTCATTAATGAACCTGTAAGTGGACAAGAAACACATGATGAAGCGGATATTCTTTATCTCGGCTTTATCTCAACGAAAGGCGCTATCCAAGAAGGTGCTGAACGTTTAGAAGAGCAAGGTATCAAAGTGAATCACCTTCAAATTCGTCAGCTTCACCCATTCCCTAAAGATGTAGTTCAAGAAGCCGTGAATAAAGCTAAGAAAGTAGTTGTGGTAGAACATAACTATCAAGGTCAACTATCTAATATTCTTAAAATGAATGTTATGGTTGGAGATAAACTCATTAATCAAACGAAATATGATGGTACGCCGTTCTTACCACATGAAATTGAAGAACGTGGTCAACAAATTGCCAATGAATTAAAGGAGAGGGTCTAAATGGCTACATTTAAAGATTTCCGTAACAACGTTAAGCCCAATTGGTGTCCAGGTTGCGGTGATTTCTCTGTTCAGGCTGCGATTCAGAAAGCAGCTGCGAACATAGGATTAGAACCAGAAGAAGTAGCGATTATTACTGGTATCGGATGTTCAGGTCGTCTCTCTGGTTATATTAATGCCTATGGGGTGCATGGCATCCACGGGCGTGCACTACCGTTAGCGCAAGGCGTTAAGATGGCGAACCGTGATCTTACAGTAATCGCTTCTGGTGGTGACGGAGACGGATATGCTATCGGTATGGGCCACACGATTCACGCATTAAGACGTAATATGAATATGACGTATGTCATAATGGATAACCAAATTTACGGCTTAACGAAAGGTCAAACGTCACCGTCTTCTGCGCCTGGCTTCGTGACGAAATCTACGCCTAAAGGTAATATTGAGAAGAACGTGGCGCCTTTAGAACTCGCGCTTTCATCCGGAGCTACATTTGTGGCTCAAGGTTTCTCTAGTGATATTAAAAATTTCACCAAATTATTAGAAGACGCAATCAATCATGATGGCTTCTCATTTGTGAACGTCTTCTCTCCATGTGTCACATATAATAAAGTAAATACGTACGATTGGTTCAAAGAACACTTGACGAACATCGATGACATTGAAGACTATGATGCTTCGGATAAAGAGAAAGCGATGGCTAACGTCTTGAAATATGATTCTTTACTCAAAGGTATCGTTTATCAAGATACTGAAACACCTTCATACGAATCACAAATTGAGCAGTTAGATGAGACGCCGCTTGCTAAGAAAGATATTCACATTCAAGAAGACCAGTTCAATGCGTTAACACAACAATTTGTGTAGATGTTGGCTTGAACTAGGTTAGGTAAAATGAGTAGCTGTTAAAAAGAAAGTATATTGCGTATTACTTGCGAAGCAACACTTTCTCATTAAAGATACTAGGTTTATAAAGATAGCAGCGCTGATGCATGTTATTAATACTCAAAGGATTAAGATGAAATAACAATATGATATGTAAGGAGTGGAATGAGAAATCGCAAAGATGATGTGTAACATCTCGAGAACTCTTCCACTCCTTTTACATGTCAGAGCTTTCACTATCTACAAAGACGTTACAAATATGGTACAGTGAAGTAAATTCATCTTCTGGAGGTACTTTATGGTAGATCGCTACACATCGTTTACAGACCTTGCTCAGCAGACGACCGAGGGAGAAGATTGGTCTATACACACTGAAGAGCGTGGCGCGCCTGATTTAATCACTGCGATTCATGGTGGTGCTATTGAAAGAGGGACGTCGGAAGTAGCTGAACTTATTGCGCGTCGTGGCGGTTATGACTTTTATACATTTAAAGCTACGCGGCGCAATAAGAACAATGAGTTACACGTCACATCTCGTCACTTTAATGAACCGCATTTAGAAACTTTGGTTCAAGGTAAAAGACATGTGATTTCTATTCATGGCTGCAGAGGTCTGAAATCTAAGGTCTATTTAGGCGGTTTAGATCATACGTTGCGCGAGCATCTGACTCATGTTTTGGAAAAAAGAAGCTTTCTAGTTGAAGCGGCACCTCCACCTATTTCAGGTATGCATACGGATAATTTCGTGAATTGTGGAGGACGCAAAAAGGGCGTACAAATTGAACTTACCGAGCCTTTACGGAAAGCTTTTTTCAACAATAAGAAATTTAACTTACATAACCGAGAAGATGAATCTAATTGGAGTCCAGTCATGATTGCGTTTGCAGAAGCAGTCATTGAAGCTATAGATATCATGAATGAAGAGGAGGAATAATCATGGATGATACACTCATGAGTATCCAAGTGATACCAAAAACACCAAATGGGGAAGATGTAATTCCATATGTTGACGAAGCAATTAAGGTGATTCAAGAAGCCGAAATTCCATATCGTGTGGGAGCCCTTGAGACGACTGTTCAAGCAGATATGAATACGTGTCTGATTCTCATTCAGAAGATTAATGATCGCATGGTCGAATTAGAAGTTCCAAGTATTATCAGTCAGGTGAAGTTCTATCATGCACCTGAGGGTATTACGATTGAAACGTTGACTGGTAAATACGATAGTGATCGAGTGGAATAAAGCTTGAAATATGAACTAAGGCTAGCAGTTAAGTTTGCTATAATTTGTAGTGAACAATAATTATGAATAAATTTTTTTCATTTCATCGTTCTAAGTGGGCGAGATTGCTTTTAATACCCCACGCATTTTAACTGGAAAAGTAGCGGTGTCTTTTTGCACATATAAGTAGAATTTAATATAATATAAAGATGATTATGCACAAATCGAAGCATGCGTAAATTAAAGCGTTCAAGCATGCGTGATGATGGAAAGAAAGGGTTATGTAGTGTGAATGAAGAGCAAAGAAAGCGTACTACGATTAACATCTTAGCTGAACGAGATAAGAAAGCACAAGCGGAGAGTAAGAACTTTGAACACGTTTATCAACCGCCAAGTTTGAAACAAGCACGTAAGCGCGGTAAAGAAGAGGTTCAATATAATAATGATTTCCAAATCGATGAGAAATATCGCAATATGGGTCGCGGTCGCACATTTATGATAAAAACCTATGGCTGCCAAATGAATGCACACGATACGGAAGTGATGGCAGGTATTCTCAGTGCCTTAGGTTATCAACCTACAGAAGATATTAATACTGCAGACGTGATTCTCATCAATACTTGCGCGATTCGTGAGAATGCTGAGAATAAAGTGTTTAGTGAAATTGGTAACTTGAAGCATCTCAAACGTGAACGACCTGACGTCTTGCTCGGCGTGTGTGGTTGTATGTCTCAAGAAGAATCTGTCGTGAATAAGATTCTGAAGTCCTTCCAAAATGTAGATATGATCTTTGGTACGCATAATATTCATCGTTTACCGGAAATTCTTGAAGAAGCGTATCTTTCCAAAGCGATGGTCGTTGAAGTGTGGTCTAAAGAAGGCGACGTCATTGAGAATTTACCGAAAGTACGTGAAGGTAATATTAAAGCATGGGTGAATATCATGTACGGTTGCGATAAATTCTGCACCTATTGTATTGTGCCTTTTACCCGAGGCAAAGAGCGTAGTCGTAAGCCTGAAGATATTATTCAAGAAGTTCGTGAACTCGCGCGTGAAGGTTATCAAGAAGTGACATTGCTCGGTCAGAATGTAAACTCATATGGTAAGGATATCGACGGTTTAGATTATGGTTTAGGTGATTTGCTCGCAGATATTTCTAAGATTGATATTCCACGTGTGCGTTTTACTACAAGCCACCCGTGGGACTTCACTGATCGCATGATTGAAGTGATTGCACAAGGCGGCAATATTGTTCCACACATCCACTTGCCAGTTCAATCCGGAAATAACGCAGTATTGAAGATTATGGGTCGTAAGTATACACGTGAAAGTTATCTCGATTTAGTCGATCGCATTAAGGCGCAAATTCCTGATGTAGCGCTAACGACTGATATTATCGTGGGTTACCCAAACGAAACAGAGGAGCAATTTGAAGAGACGTTATCCTTATACGATGAGGTCGGTTTCGAACATGCGTACACGTATCTCTATTCAGAGCGTGATGGTACGCCAGCTGCACGTATGAAAGATGATGTGCCGAAAGAAGTGAAGAAAGATCGTCTTCAACGTTTAAATCGTAAAGTTGCTGCCTATTCTGGTGAAGCGATGAAGCCATACGAGGGTGAAGTTGTGAGCGTGTTATGTGAAGGTACTAGTAAGAAAGATGACGAAGTGCTTGCTGGTTACACTGAGAAGAACAAATTAGTTAACTTTAGAGCGCCTAAGTCAGCTATTGGTAAAATTGTCGATGTGCGCATAGATGAAGCGCATCAATTCTCACTTAACGGTACGTATCTTGGTGAGCACGAAGAAGCGATGGTGACGATGTAATGTATCGTACTGAAGAAATACTTGAACAAGCAGATCGTTTAAGTGCAAAGATTCAAGATTTAGATCTCGTGAAAGATTACCGACGTGTAGAAGAACAGATTCATGCGAATCACAGTATCGACACACGCATGAAAGAATTGAAACGTAATCAGAAACAAGTTGTTAACTTTCAGAATTACGGCAAGATAGAAGCACTCAAAGCGTCAGAGCATACGATTCAGTCGTTAGAGCACGATATCAACCAACTTCCGATAGTCGGTGAATTTCGAACTGCGCAACGAGAAGCCAATGATTTACTTCAATTGATGATTGAGACGATGTCGAAACGCTTAAACAACCATCATCCAGAAGATTGAATAACGAAAGGGGTTGGGTCGTCGAATGAAGACGAGAAAGTTTACATTTACCGCAATATTTATAGCACTCAATGTCATATTGAGTAGCTTTATAGTCATACCAGTCGGACCGATTAAGGCTGCACCTATTCAACATATGATCAATGTCTTATGTGCGGTGTTTGTTGGCCCTTGGTTTGGATTGGCTCAAGCATTGATTTCTTCACTGTTGCGTGTACTGTTTAACACCGGAAGTGCCTTTGCGTTTCCTGGTAGTATGGTAGGTGTGTTACTCGCGAGTGCATTCTATATTTATCGTCGCCATATCTTTATGGCAGCGGTAGGTGAAGTGATCGGTACGGGAATTATTGGCAGCTTAATGTGTATTCCAGTCGCTTGGATCATCGGTTTACACGATTTTGCAGCGAAACCTTTAATGCTAGCCTTTCTCGTTTCAAGTATCATCGGATCAGTTATTAGTTACATCATCTTGATGGTATTGAAACGGAGAGGTATTCTCGATCGCTTTTTAAAATAAAAGATTGATGTCGAAGTCCGAGAAACACGGTGTATGTTTTTCGGGCTTTTAGATTTTTGTAGTCAGTAGAGAAATTATTCAGCTCTTTACAATTATGTCACGAAATTGTGTTTCAGTTATCAGTTTCTTTCTTCAAACACTTTAGATAAAATAATTATATAATTCGTGTGATTTTTCGGCGCACTGATGTAGGATATGTTAAAATTTAAGAGCTAAACATTTTAATAAAATAAGATGACAAAGAACTCAAATAATCATAATGACATAGAAAAAGGAACGTGAAATGCATGGCTAAAGTAACGCCAATGATGCAACAATACTTAAAAATTAAATCTGAATACCAGGATTGTTTATTATTCTTCCGACTCGGAGATTTCTATGAAATGTTCTTCGAGGATGCGAAAGAAGCGTCACGTGTGCTTGAAATCACGTTAACGAAAAGAGACGCGAAAAAGGACGATCCTATCCCTATGTGTGGCGTTCCATATCATTCCGCAGATAGTTACATCGAAACCCTCATTAATCATGGGTATAAGATTGCGATTTGTGAACAAATGGAAGATCCGCGACAAACGAAAGGGATGGTTAAGCGCGAAGTCGTGCGTATCGTGACACCAGGTACTGTTATGGAGCACGGTGGGGTCGATGAGAAACAGAACAATTACATCTTAAGCTATCGACACGACGGTAAAACATATGCGCTCGCGTACTGTGACGTTTCAACTGGTGAATTGCAGGTCACACACTTTGAAGATGAATCAACATTAATCAACGAAATTACAACCATTAATCCGAATGAAATTGTAGTAGATCGTGCTATCACTGAACATTTACAACGTCAAATTAATATGACGACTGAGACAATCACAGTCGTGGACACTATCTCCGACGTACCATACGAGGTCAACACGCTCAAAGACACGAATATGCATGCAGTGACACAGTTACTGCTCGATTACATTCATCATACGCAAAAACGAGATCTTTCACATATTGAAGAAGTGCATCAATATGAAGCGGTTGATTTTATGAAAATGGACTATTATGCAAAACGCAATCTTGAACTTACAGAAAGCATCCGTTTGAAATCGAAAAAGGGTACGTTGCTATGGCTCATGGATCAAACGAAAACGCCGATGGGAGCGCGTCGTTTAAAGCAGTGGATCGATCGACCTCTCATTCAACGACAACAAATTCAACAACGTCTAGATGTTGTGGAACAATTTATTGATCACTTTATCGAACGTGATACGCTACGAGAATATCTCAATCAAGTTTATGATATTGAACGTCTCGTGGGACGAGTGAGTTATGGAAATGTCAATGCCCGTGATTTAATCCAACTTAAACATTCCATCTCAGAAATCCCACGTATCAAGACATTACTCACTCAATTAGATACACAAGCTACAGCCCAATTTGAAGCGCTAGAACCGCTCGATGATTTGTTAGACTTGCTAGAACAAAGTCTCGTCGAAGAACCGCCGATTTCTGTGAAAGAAGGTGGACTGTTTAAATCCGGCTTCCATGAACAACTCGACGAATATCTTGAAGCTTCACGCAACGGTAAAGCTTGGTTAGCCGAACTTCAAGCGAAAGAACGTGAACGTACAGGTATCAAATCATTGAAGATTCGTTTTAATAAAGTCTTTGGTTACTTTATCGAAATTACGAGAGCGAATTTACGCGGTTTCGATCCTCAAGCGTTCGCTTATCAACGAAAGCAGACCTTGTCAAATGCTGAACGCTTCATCACGGATGAGTTGAAAGAGAAAGAAGATTTAATTCTCGGTTCAGAAGACAAAGCGGTAGAGTTGGAATATCAATTATTTACTCAGCTACGAGAACGAATTAAAGATTATACTGAGCGTCTCCAACAACAAGCGAAGATTATTTCTGAGCTCGATTGTTTACAAAGTTTTGCGGAAACGGCGCAGAAATACAATTATGTGCGACCGACATTCAGTGCAGATAAGACGCTAGCGCTAACGGGTTCTCGTCACCCTGTCGTGGAACGTGTGATGGATCGCAATGATTATGTGCCAAATGATTGTCGTCTTGACGAAGCGCAGTACATTTATTTAATTACTGGGCCGAATATGTCTGGTAAATCAACTTATATGAGACAGGTCGCTATCATTAGTATCATGGCTCAGATGGGAGCTTATGTGCCTTGTGATGAGGCAGTGCTTCCAATTTTCGATCAAATCTTCACGCGTATCGGTGCGGCTGACGATTTAGTTTCAGGTAAAAGTACGTTCATGGTAGAAATGCTAGAAGCGCAGAAAGCGTTAGCTAACGCGACAGCTGATAGTCTCATAATCTTCGATGAAATCGGGCGAGGAACTTCAACGTATGATGGTTTAGCCCTAGCACAGTCAATGATTGAATATGTCGCGCAAACATCTCACGCTAAAACGTTATTCTCGACGCATTATCATGAATTAACGACGCTGGATCAGACACTTGAGTGTTTGAAAAATGTTCACGTAGCAGCTAATGAATACCAAGGAGAACTTATCTTTTTACACAAAGTCAAAGACGGAGCGGTCGACGACAGTTACGGCATTCAAGTAGCTAAACTCGCGGACTTGCCTGAAGAAGTCATCAACCGCGCACAAGTGATTCTCGATGCCTTTGAAAAGGATAATGCGCCAGTGAAAGCGAACGGTGAAGGAGGTTCGACATATAGAGATGCCAATGTAGTACATGACAAGGCGCCGCAGTCCGAGAAAGATAAAGACGATAATGAACCAACTCCACATTCAGAGTACAACAAAGAGAACAATTCATCGACTCAGTCTGCTTCAACACAATTCGAACAAACGGCCTTTAACCTCTTCGACGAACCAGTAGAACCTAGCGAAATCGAAGAAGAATTAAAGCACTTAAACATTTCAATGATGACACCAGTCGAAGCATTAGTGAAATTGAGCGAATTACAAAACCGATTGAAATAGAGGTGAAAGCATGGGACAAATTAAAGAACTGCAAACCTCATTAGCAAATAAGATTGCAGCGGGTGAAGTGGTCGAACGTCCAGGATCCGTAGTGAAGGAGTTATTAGAGAATGCACTCGATGCGCAAGCAACCGAAATTACTATCGAAGTAGAGCAATCTGGTATTTCATCTATTCGTGTCGTTGATAATGGAACAGGTATTGAAGCGGACGACGTAGATTTAGTCTTTCATCGTCATGCAACGAGTAAGTTAGACACAGATGATGACTTGTTTCACATTCGTACATTAGGCTTTAGAGGAGAGGCGCTCGCAAGTATCTCTTCAGTTGCGAAAGTCCAGCTGATTACGTGTACGGATGGCCTCGAAGGCTTAGAGGTTTACGCTGAGAATGGACGGATTCTTGAACGTAAGCCAGCTAAAGCGAAACGTGGGACAGATATCACAGTAAAATCGTTGTTCTATAACACACCTGCACGTTTGAAATATGTTAAAAGTTTATACACTGAATTAGGTAAAATAACAGATATTGTGAACCGTATGGCGATGAGCCATCCTGATGTGCGTATCTCACTTTATTCAGATGGAAAAGAAATTTTAAGCACGAATGGATCAGGTCGTACGAATGAAGTGATGGCTGAAATTTACGGTATGAAAGTCGCCAAAGATTTAGTTCCTATCGAGGGCGATACCAGTGATTATCATCTTGAAGGCTTTGTAGCAAAACCTGAGCATTCACGAAGTAATAAGCACTATATTTCAATTTTTATCAATGGTAGATATATTAAAAACTTCGTATTGAATAAAGCGATTCTTGAAGGTTATCATACTTTAATGATGATTGGACGCTACCCTATCTGTTACCTCAATATCCAGATGGATCCGATACTCGTAGATGTAAACGTCCATCCGACTAAGTTAGAGGTACGTTTATCGAAAGAAGAGCAACTGTATTCACTGATTGTGGAAAAGATCAGAGAGGCGTTTAAAGATCGCATTCTTATTCCACAAAATGACATGTCTAAATTCGAGAAGAAAAATAAAGTACTCCATCAATTTGAACAACAAAAGATAGATTTCGAACGCAAACAACAAGTGTCAGATGAAGATCAAACTTCGGATTTAACATCTCATAATGAAGCTGAAACCGAAGAGGCACAAGATAATTCAAATGCAAACGATGAACTATCCGCACATCATGATGCCTCTGCATATCAAACGACATCCGACGAGTCAGAAAGTCAGGTAAGTGAGACGTCTTCAACCGACGACTATGCGTTAGCACAACGTGAAGTGCTTTCAGAACTTGAGAATTCAGATGTTGCAGAGTCATCTGAACATCTTGAAGAAGATACAGACAATATCAAAGGTACAGTGAGCAAGACACCGAGTCGACGGGTTCCGTATGTTGAAGTAGTGGGACAAGTACATGGCACATATATCATTGCTCAAAATGAAAATGGCATGTTTATGATAGACCAACACGCAGCGCAGGAAAGAATTAAATACGAGTATTTCCGAGATAAAATTGGTGAAGTGACGAATGAAGTACAAGATTTACTTATTCCTTTAACTTTCCATTTCTCTAAAGATGATGTCATGATTATCGAGCAGTACAAAGATGAGTTAGAGAAAGTTGGCGTTCATCTCGAACCATTTGGCGGTCACGATTATATCGTCAATAGCTATCCTGTGTGGTTCCCGCAACAAGAAGCGGAAGAAATCATCAAAGATATGATTGAATATGTCTTAGAACATCAGAAAGTGGACGTCAATAAGATTCGCGAAGAAGCAGCAATTATGATGAGTTGTAAAAAGTCTATCAAAGCGAATCATTATTTAAAAAATAGTGAGATGGCAGATTTAATTGATCAATTACGTGAAGCGGAAGATCCGTTCACTTGCCCGCATGGTCGTCCAATTATCGTAAACTTCTCTAACTATGAATTGGAACGGTTATTTAAACGTATCGTCTAGCTAGAAGTGGCGAGCAGATGTTTTTGGTGAACGCTAGCTCATGAATTCGATTTAAGCAAATAAACCATTTAGCGATTGGGAATGTGATCGCTAAATGGTTTGTTCATTATTTTAACAGTTTAAACTATAAAACAAGATTACACCCGAGATTTTACGCAAGTTTCTTGGAAATGAGACACTCTAATATTTCGTATTCGAGTGTTAGACTTTCAAATAAGATGTAATTATTTAAAAGCGCCTGTAACATTAAATATTTTTACTATCAGTTATAGTTTGTAATTTGACCGAGAGTTGAATAAACTTAATTTATACTTAACATGATGAGAGGGATGTCTAATGAAACCAAACATCTTACCTGCAATCAGAACGATGAAAGATCTCGAGAAGCTCATTCAAACTGACTATAAAGAGTGCGTCATATTAGATACGCATGTCGGTCATTTGAAAAGCACGATGGAGTTATTGAAGAAAGCACATGTTGAAACGTATATGCATATCGATTTAATTAAAGGGATGAGTCACGATGAATATGCCTGCGAATATATCATCCAACATTATCATCCGAAAGGCATTGTCTCTACTAAAATGCGCGTATTAAAGAAAGCGAAATCACTTAACACTACAACAATCTTACGTGTCTTTATACTCGATTCTCAGGCGTTAAAAAGAAGTATCGAGCTCATTAAGAAAGCTGAACCAGATTATGTTGAAGTGTTGCCAGGAGTTGCAGGCAAAGCGATTAAGATAATTAAAGAAGAGACCCAAACACCTGTGATCGCTGGCGGTTTAATCAATACACCTGAAGAAGTAACAGAAGCTGTGAATAATGGCGCACATTACATTACTACGAGCAATCGTCAACTCTGGTGATTGCTCGCGTTTCAATTTATAATATCTGAATCAATTCAACTTTTTGTTGACAACGCTTACATGACAAGTGTAAGATATAAACTAAGTTAATATTTTAGGAAGAGATAGGGAGATTTCTGCATGACAAAGCATGGCTAAGGGAGTGCTTTATGATGGAGAAATCTCTCTTTTTTTATCAACAGGAGGGATTTGATGAGTGTTTATTTTGCCGAATTTCTAGGGACAGTGATACTCGCACTATTCGGTGGTGGCGTGTGTGCTAACGTCAATTTGAAGAGAACAGCAGGCTTTGGTGCAGATTGGATTGTCATTGCAGTAGGTTGGGGACTTGCTGTATCATTCGGGGCTTATGCAGTAGGTAATATTTCTGGTGCACATTTAAACCCAGCCGTAACGATTGCTTTCGCGATGGATGGTTCAATTAGTTGGGCGCAAGTACCTGGCTATATTATCTGTCAGATGCTCGGTGGTATTGTCGGAGCAATGTTAGTATGGCTCATGTATTTGCCACATTGGAAAGCGACAGAAGATAAAGGCGCTAAATTAGGTGTGTTCTCAACAGCGCCTGCAATTAAGAACTATTTCGCTAACTTTATGAGCGAAATTATCGGAACAGCAGCATTAACACTTGGCTTACTTTACATCGGTATGAACAAGATTGCAGATGGACTTAATCCATTGATTGTCGGGGCTTTAATCCTCGCGATTGGTGTGAGTTTGGGTGGTCCAACAGGTTATGCGATTAACCCAGCTCGTGACTTAGGTCCTCGTATTGCGCATGCGATACTACCTATCGCAGGTAAAGGTAACTCTAATTGGAGTTACGCTATCGTACCTGTGCTTGGTCCAATTGCTGGTGGTATGATCGGTGCGATGATTTATCGTTTATTCTTCAAAGGTGCTTTCGATGCCTTTTCAATCATCAGTATTGTAGTCGTCATTGTGACATTACTTATCGGTGTAATGATGAATAAATCTAAAGTCGGTCAAGATGCAGAAAGTATTAATTAAGCTGTTATTTTCTGATCTCGTTTTAGTAAAATGGGCTAAAACTTACGTAATGTGGAGAACTTTTATCATAGATTAACGATAACGCTAACTATGTCGCGTGAAAGTATTAGGAACGCGTAAGAATCAATCTATTTTTATGCTGAGATCACTAAGACTACTTTTAGTAAAATGCAGGAACTCGTACGAATTGATTAATCAGTTTATATACGGGAAAACTAAGTAGTAAGAACTTCTAATAACAATTGCGTCAAAAGGGCGAAACTAAACTGAAGGAGTTAAGATTATGGACAAATACATTTTATCTATAGATCAAGGGACAACAAGCTCAAGAGCGATTCTCTTCGACAAAGATGGAGAGATTAAAGGTGTAGCGCAACGTGAATTCAAACAGTACTTCCCAAAATCAGGTTGGGTTGAACACGATGCCAACGAAATTTGGACATCCGTGCTCGCGGTACTTGCTGAAGTGCTCACTGAAAGCAATGTAGGCGCAGATCAAATCGAAGGTATTGGTATTACGAACCAACGTGAAACGACAGTGATTTGGGATAAACATACTGGACGCCCGATTTATCATGCTGTTGTATGGCAATCTCGTCAAACACAAGGCATTTGTCAAGAACTTCGTGACCAAGGTTACGAAGACACATTCCACAAGAAGACAGGTCTTGTGCTTGATCCATACTTCGCTGGAACGAAGATTAAATGGATTCTTGACGAAGTGGATGGAGCTCGTGAGAAAGCTGAGAATGGCGACTTACTCTTCGGTACAGTGGATTCATGGCTCGTATGGAAATTGTCTGGTGGTCAAGCGCACATCACAGATTACTCTAATGCAAGCCGTACATTAATCTACAACATTCATGATCTCGAGTGGGATGACGAACTGTTAGACATCTTAGATATTCCGAAACAAATTCTTCCAGAAGTGAAAGAATCAAGTGAAATTTACGCGAAGACAATTGACTATCACTTCTTCGGTCAAGAAGTACCTATCGCTGGTATCGCAGGCGACCAACAAGCAGCGCTCTTCGGTCAAGCATGTTTCGAGCGCGGTGACGTGAAGAATACGTACGGTACAGGCGGTTTCATGTTGATGAATACGGGTGAAGAAGCGGTGACGTCTGAAAGTGGTCTGTTAACTACGATTGCGTATGGTTTAGATGGTAAGATTAACTACGCGCTTGAAGGTTCAATCTTCGTTTCAGGTTCTGCAATTCAATGGTTGCGCGATGGATTACGTATGATTAATTCAGCACCTCAATCTGAGAATTATGCAGAACGTGTCGAATCATCTGAAGGCGTTTATATGGTACCCGCTTTCGTCGGACTAGGTACGCCTTATTGGGACGCTGAAGCACGAGGCGCGATCTTTGGTTTAACACGTGGTACAGAGAAAGAACACTTTATCCGCGCTACACTTGAATCACTTTGTTATCAAACACGAGACGTACTCGAAGCGATGGAGAAAGACTCTGATATTAAAGTTAATAATTTACGTGTCGATGGCGGTGCAGTTAAAAATAACTTCATCATGCAATTCCAAGCAGACTTATTGAATGTAGAAGTAGAACGTCCAGAAGTCAGCGAAACAACAGCATTAGGTGCCGCTTATTTAGCAGGTCTAGCAGTGAAATTCTGGGATAACAAAGATAGCATTGCGAACGGCTGGAAACTTGAGAAAGAGTTCAAACCTGAAATGGATGACAAAGAGAGAACAAAACTTTATAAAGGTTGGAAGAAAGCAGTCGAAGCTACGCAAGTCTTCAAACTTGAAGATTGATAGTTAGACTTCTCAACATTAACTGTGCTATAATAAGGGTAAGTTAATATTGAGTCGAGATTTTGAGAGACACGAGTCGTTCAATGCAATATGTTGTGTTGGGATGCGTGTCTCTTTTTTTAATAAATATGAGGAGGCGCATAGGTTATGAGTTTATCAACATTGAAGAGAGAACAAGTCAAAACGCGTTTAAGAGATGAAGAATATGATGTCGTGATTATCGGTGGCGGTATTACAGGTGCAGGTATTGCCCTTGATGCGAGTCAACGTGGTATGAAAGTGGCGCTTGTAGAAATGCAAGACTTTGCACAAGGTACAAGTTCACGTTCAACGAAACTCGTTCACGGTGGTCTACGTTACTTGAAACAATTCCAAATTGGTGTCGTAGCTGAAACAGGTCGTGAACGTGCAATCGTTTATGAGAACGGTCCACACGTAACTACACCTGAACGCATGCTTTTACCTATGCACAAAGGTAGTTCTTTAGGTAAATTCAGTACATCTATCGGTTTAACACTTTACGATTTCCTAGCAGGTGTTAAAAAAGAAGAACGTAAAAATATGCTCAGTAAAAAAGAAACAGTAGAAAGAGAACCACTCATCAAACGAGATAAATTAAAAGGCGGCGGTGCTTACGTAGAATACCGTACAGACGACGCGCGTCTTACAATCGAAGTCATGAAACGCGCAGAAGAAAAAGGCGCTACGGTAATTAACCATACGAAATCTATTCACTTCACTTATGATTCAAATGAAAAAGTGAATGGTATCCAAGCGCAAGATATGTTGACGGGTGAAACTTACGATATTCGCGCTAAAAAAGTAATCAATGCAAGTGGTCCATGGGTAGACGAAGTACGTAGCGGTGACTATGCACGTAACAATAAACAATTACGTTTAACTAAAGGTGTCCACATCGTTATCGATCAATCACGTTTCCCATTACGCCAAGCCGTATACTTTGATACTGAGAACGATGGTCGTATGATCTTCGCCATTCCACGCGAAGGTAAAGCATATGTTGGTACAACAGATACGTTCTATGACAACGACAAATCTTCACCTTTAGCAACACCAGAAGATCGTCAATATCTTATCGATGCTATCAACTACATGTTCCCAGATGTTGACGTGTCAGATAGTGATATCGAATCTTCATGGGCAGGTGTACGTCCACTCATTTTAGAGGAAGGAAAAGACCCTTCTGAAATTTCACGTAAAGACGAAGTTTGGGAAGGTAAATCTGGCTTACTCACTATCGCTGGAGGTAAATTAACAGGTTACCGTCACATGGCGAAAGAAATTGTCGACTTACTTTCAAAACGCTTAAAACAAGAATACAAAATGAAATTCAAAAAATGTGAAACGAAACACATCACAATCTCTGGCGGTGACGTAGGCGGTAGCGATAACTTCGAAAACTTTATCGAACGTAAAGTGGAAGATGCAAAAGCTTACCAAATCGATGAAAAAGTGGCACGTCATTTCGCAACGAAATATGGTTCAAACGCAGAAGACTTATTTGAAATTGCACAAACAGCTCAATATCAAGAAACAGGACTTCCACTTGATATTTATACTGAACTGGTATACTCAATTCAAAATGAAATGGTTTATAAACCAACAGACTTCTTAATTCGTCGTACAGGTAAACTTTACTTCAAGATCGATGATGTCCTAAACTACAAAGATAAAATTGTTGAAGTGATGGACGGTTTACTCGATTATACAACAGCAGAAAAAGACGCTTTCAAAGCTGAGTTAGACGAAGCGATCGACGAAGCGCAAACAGGCAATAATCAACCACCTGTTAAAGAGTAAAACGTGTTCATATGTAAAGTTGAATAGCGAGTGCACGCATCCCTAGCCATTAGTGCTAGGGATATTTTTGATGCTAGTAAAGCGCGCAGTTATTATATGTTGAGTGAGATGTTGATGGACAATTAAAGGTTGTAGTGAGAAAATTGTTCAGCTTAGATCAGAAGTCACCAAGCTTTAAACGAAACATCATACTTGCTTAATGTCTAGGATAGTCATGTATGCTTAAGTTGATAACCCTAGATTCAAAGGGTATATTAACAGTAATCCCACAAATCATAGATTGAATGTAATGGGGGGATGATTATGGGACAAGAATCTTTGCAGTTAAGAGTATCAGACGGGGCTGCCATCGAAGTACAAATTGATAAAGCCAAGATTGAAACGGTCGGCGTGATACATATTATGCACGGTATGGCAGAGCACTTTCATCGATACGATAAGTTCGTAGCCTCATTAAATCAACAAGGATATGACGTGATTCGCCATCACCATCGTGGCCACGGTTATCACGTTAACGAGCAAGAACGAGGACATATCCCAAGCTTAAATCGGTCGGCGGCGGATGCCTTTGAAATCATCGAAACGCTTCAAACACGTTATCGAGATCAGCAACCTTATATCGTATTAGGTCACTCAATGGGGTCACTCGTGGCTCGCATTTTAGTTCAATCGCATCCTAAATATGTAGACGGGCTTGTGTTGACAGGTACGCCACAGTACAATCGTTTGAGCGTGCGACTTCAACGTATGTTCCTTAAATTAATTACTATCGTCTGTGGTAAAAAGCGTAAAATGCACTGGCTCAATCAACTAATGTATCGATCATTTAATAAACGTGTGAAAGAAGATAAAGCGCAGAATAGTTGGTTGTCTTCAAATCATGATGAGGTTGCTAAATACAATCAAGATCCCTACAGTGGCTTTGAAGTATCTAATCAACTGATTTATGAAATGATGAAAGCGATTGACACGACGACTAAACTTAAAAATTTAAAGAAAATGAAAGTCACACTTCCTGTTCTGTTGATTGGTGGAAAAGAAGATCCGGTCAATAAGTATGGGCGTGGTGTGCGCTTTTTAGGTAAACGTTTCAAAAAAGCTGGAATCGAACACGTTACTGTACACATGTACAAACACAAACGTCACGAAATCCTTTTTGAAGAAGGGTATGAAAGTGTTTGGCAACACTTATACAATTGGCTAGAAAAACAAATCTTAAGAAAGTAAAGTGAGGGATAGGATTGAAGGATGAGAAACCTTTATTAGTAGTCATCGTAGGACCTACCGCTGTAGGTAAGACAGATTTTAGTATTCAACTTGCTCAGGCCGTGAATGGTGAAATTATTAGTGGCGATTCCATGCAAGTATATAAAGGCATGGATATTGGTACTGCTAAAGCGACACCTGAAGAGCAAGCGGGTATTCCTCATTATATGATTGATATTTTAAATCCAGACGACAATTTTTCAGCCTTTGATTTTAAGAAAAGAGCAGAACAGTATATTTCAGACATCACAAGTCGAGGTAAAATACCCATTATTGTAGGGGGCACAGGTTTATATATTCAATCTCTAATTTATAATTATCAATTTGATCAAGAAGATATTTCGCCAGAACGTGAGGCTCAAGTTAAAGCGCAAATGAAAGATCTCAATACGAAGTCGAATGAAGCATTACATGCGTATTTAATGTCATTTGATCCACGTTCTGCTGAGGCAATTCATCCCAATAATCGAAAACGTGTGAACCGCGCCATAGAATATTTTTTAAAGACGAAAAAACTTTTAAGTTCACGCAAGAAAATGCAACATATGAGTGAAAATTATGATACATTATTAGTAGGGATGGAAATGTCGCGCGACATCTTATACGACAGAATAAATAAGCGCGTCGATATAATGTTGACTCATGGATTATTGAATGAAGTGAATGAACTCGTCCAACAAGGATATGAAACATGTCAAAGTATGCAAGCTATAGGTTATAAAGAGATAGTGCCGGTAGTGAAAGAAGATGTTAAGCTAGAGGAAGCAGTTGAAACACTGAAACAGAATTCTAGGCGTTATGCCAAGCGTCAAATGACTTGGTTTAAGAATAAACTCAATGTAATTTGGTATGATAGAGAGAAAACATCACTCAACTCGATGGTTAATGAGGTTTCAGCCCTAATAAATCAAAGGAGTAAGAATCATGACAGCAACTAATCGCATCCAAGACCAATTCCTAGGGCAATTTAAAGCCGACAAAACTGAAATTGTAGTCTTCTTCGTAAATGGCTTCCAAATGAAAGGTATTATCGAAGACTATGATGAAGAAACGGTAAGTTTGTATTCACAAAATAAGCATCACTTAATTTACAAACATGCCATTAGTACATTCACTGTTGACGAAGGCACTGAAGAGTAAGCGTAGAACAATGAGAATATAAGAGACTAATGATGAAATTATGAAACGAGGAGTAGTACAGCGACCGGAAAGGTTGGATTGTGCTACTCCTTTTAGCATGCATCAAGTTTGTGGAGTTGAGTGAGGTAACAACCTTGTTGCTTAATAATTTGCTGAGTTAGAAAGACAATTTGGAAATGATTATGCGCAACAGCCAACAAAGCTTATATAGACACCAAACCTTATACAAACTTTATTTCTGTTGCGCGAATTATTAGTGAGCATGCTGTGAGAAAGCGGTTAGTTAAATAGTACAAATCAGTTATTATAAAAGTGATTCAATATAACTTTCAATTTGTGATGGATTTCTTTGAGGTCCGAAGCGTTTTACCACGTTACCTTCTCGATCCACTAAGAATTTAGTGAAATTCCACTTTATCTTTTCATTAAAGAATCCCTCTTGCGCATCTGTTAAAAAGTGGAAGAGCGGGTGTTGTCCATCACCTTTAACATCAATCTTTTCATGCATAGGAAATGTCACCCCGTAGTTAATCTGGCAGTTTTGACGTGCTTCTTCACCATTTCCAGGCTCTTGGCCACCAAATTGGTTACATGGAAAACCGAGCACAACAAAGCCTTGCGATTTAAATTGTTCGTATAACTTCTGTAAACCTTCAAATTGTGGAGTAAAACCACATTCACTTGCTGTATTGACAATTAACATGACTTGTCCACGATATTTTTCTAATCGATAAGTTTCTCCATTTACTTTTTCAACTTCAATATCATAAATACTCATTTATTCAATGCACCTCTAATTAATATTGTGTTTATTCATCTGTCGTTATAGTTCCTATCATACATTATAATTCCGGATGAGTTGATTCTTAAGCCTTATACATGAGTTTAATGGAAGCCATTCTACAATTCCTCTAATAGTTTTCGTGTGCTTCCTATGATAAAATGACTAGGAAAACTGTTGAAAGAGGTGTATGAATTGAGTCGCAGTCACACTAAAACTACTGCTAAGCCGAAAGAAAAAGCGATTCTTATCGGTGTGAATGAGAATTCAGAGAAACAATTTGATTTTGACTCTACGATGCATGAACTCAATGCCCTTTCAAAGACGTGTCAATTGGACGTAGAAATGTCTTTTACACAAAATAGGGAAAATATTGATCATAAATATTACGTAGGTAAAGGTAAACTAGATGAGATTAAAGCCTATGTTGAACATAATGACGTAGATGTCGCAGTGACGAACGATGAGCTTACGACTGCACAATCTAAGACGTTAAACGGTAATCTCAATATTAAAATTATTGACCGTACTCAACTCATACTTGAAATCTTCGCTTTACGTGCGCGTAGCAAGGAAGGTAAATTACAAGTTGAACTCGCGCAACTTGATTATCTCTTGCCACGTTTACAAGGCCACGGTCGTAGTTTATCACGCCTTGGTGGCGGTATTGGTACACGCGGTCCAGGTGAGACAAAGCTAGAGATGGACCGCCGTCATATTCGTACGAGAATGAATGAAATTAAACATCAACTTCAAACGGTCGTGGATCATAGGGAACGCTATCGTAACCAACGTGAGCAGAACAAAGTTTATCAAGTCGCTTTAGTTGGCTATACCAACGCTGGTAAATCCTCATGGTTCAATGCGTTGACGGATGCTGAAACCTATGAGCAAGATAAGCTCTTCGCCACGTTAGACCCTAAGACGAGACAGCTACAAATTAACGATGGTTTCAACATGATTATTTCAGATACGGTAGGCTTTATTCAGAAGTTGCCAACTACACTCATTGCTGCATTCAAATCCACGCTTGAAGAAGCTAAGGGTGCAGATTTGTTATTACATGTCGTCGATAGTAGTCATAAGGAATACCGTACTCAATTCGATACGGTTAATCGCATCTTGAATGATCTTGATATGGATGGGATTCCTCAAGCAGTTATTTTTAATAAAAAAGACTTGTGCGATCAAGCCATACCAAGCGCTGCTGAACCTTCCGTCTTCGTTTCAGCTAGAGATGAACAAGATATTGAAAAAGTAAAAACATTATTATACGAACAAATTCAAGAGACGCTAGATTATTATGAAGAGCATGTCGACAGTAGTGATGCGAAGCGTCTGTACTATTTGAAACAGCATACTTTAGTGACTGAGTTAACCTTTAATGAAAATACCAATCAGTACGATATTAAAGGTTATGCCAAAGATTAAATAAAGGAAGCAGATGACTATGATTGATTTAATGCAACAAGTAAATGAGACGGAAGAAATATTACAACCTTACTTTCGTCAAATTGAAGAAACAGCATATCGTAATCAAGCGCGTGTATTAGATGCGTTTCATAAAGTTAAAGTGACTGAAAGTGATTTGGTCGGCACAACGGGTTATGGCTATGATGACTTTGGTAGAGATCACTTAGAAGCGATTTATAGTGAAACCTTTGGAACAGAAGATGCACTCGTTCGCCCTCAAATTATTTCAGGAACACATGCAATCACGCTGGCACTTCAAGCTAACTTACAACATGGTGACGAATTACTCTACATTACGGGTGACCCTTATGATACATTGCTTGAAGTCATCGGTATCAACGGTAATGAAATTGGCAGCTTACTTGAACAAGGCGTGCATTATCAGAAAGTCGATTTAAAAAACGGTGAAATCGACCTCGCAGGTGTGGAAAGCGCTATTTCTTCACGTACGAAAGTTGTAGCTATCCAAAGATCGAAAGGTTACGATCAACGCCCTTCGTTGAATGTTGCTCAAATTCAAACGGCGATTCAACATATCAAAGAAATCGATTCTAATATTATTGTCTTTGTTGATAATTGTTATGGTGAATTTGTAGAAGAACTTGAACCTACGCATGTGGGTGCAGATTTGATGGCCGGTTCCTTAATTAAAAATCCTGGTGGTGGTTTGGCTAAAATCGGTGGCTACATTGTAGGAAACGAAGACTTGATTCAACGCTGTGGTTACCGCTTGACTGCACCAGGCATAGGGAAAGAAGCGGGCGCTTCCCTGTCATCATTACACGAGATGTATCAAGGCTTTTTCCTAGCGCCACATGTAGTGAGTCAAAGTTTGAAAGGCGCGTTGTTTACGAGTCTGTTATTAGAGAAGCTTGAAATGAACACATCTCCTAAGTTTGATGTACCTAGAACGGATTTAATCCAAACTGTACAATTCCAAACAGCAGAACAAATGATTCAATTTTGCCAAAGTATCCAGCACGCATCGCCAATTAATGCACATTTCAGTCCTGAGCCCGCTTATATGCCAGGTTATGAGGATGATGTGATTATGGCTGCAGGCACCTTTGTACAAGGATCTTCTATTGAATTGTCAGCAGATGGGCCTATTCGTCCGCCTTATGAAGCTTATGTTCAAGGTGGATTAACCTATGAACACGTCAAATTCGCGGTCATTCATGCGGCGAATCAACTTCTTGAAAATCATTTAATATAATGGGCAATAAGCCAAGATTTTACGGTAGTATTGAAAGGGAATTTATTTCATAAGTAGCGATTAAAAGTATTCGTGAACATGGATGAGGTAAATACTTTCTTCTACTGTGTGAAATCTTGGCTATTTTTGTTATATACGCAGCTGTATTGCTTTAATTTTTTGCTTTGCTGCTGAAATAAAAAACTGTTTTATCACAACTTAATGTAGGTGATTCTGAAATTAATTTTAGTTAAATTGTCAATTTTATAACTTTTAACAAGCGCGTGTTTGAAAAAAGTAGAGTAGGGAAGTTGGATAATAAGCTGTCATGATGCGATTTCTATCACTCATGTTAGGAAACCTTACATATTTTTGTGTTTTTAAATATAATGTGGTAAATTTAAGACAAGTTCAATATAGAGGTGAGGTGCTTGAAGTCAAACGACGCGTTAAGGCGTAACATGGCCGTGTTCTCTATGAGTGTTGTAAGTAAACTCAGCGAATTGTCACCGAGACAAATTCGTTATTACGAAACACATGAACTTGTTAAGCCTGAACGAACCCAAGGCAATAAACGGTTGTTCTCACTGAATGATTTGGAAATTTTACTTAAAATTAAGACATTAATTGAAAAAGGTTTTAATATGAAAGGGATTAAACAAATCATGAATGATAAACAAGATCATCTTTCAAGTGATGAACAACAGAAACGCAAACACATGATAGTTGAAGCTACTCAGAAACCGCAGAGGGAATCAATACCGATAAATCGTGGTGACTTATCACGCTTTATCAATTAACTATACTGGAGGATAAGATTCATGCCAAAACGTTCATTTAGTAAAGACGATATTCGTAAATTTGCTAAGGAAGAAAATGTTCGCTATCTACGTTTACAATTTACAGATATTTTAGGAACAATTAAAAACGTAGAAGTACCAGTCAGTCAATTAGAGAAAGTATTAGACAACGAAATGATGTTTGATGGTTCTTCTATCGAAGGATTTGTTCGCATTGAAGAATCCGATATGTACCTATATCCAGATTTAGATACATGGGTAATCTTCCCATGGACAGCTGGTCAAGGTAAAGTCGCACGTCTCATCTGTGATGTTTACAAAACAGATGGTCAACCATTCGAAGGTGACCCACGTGCTAACTTGAAACGTGTACTTAAAGAAATGGAAGATCTCGGTTTCACAGACTTAAACTTAGGACCTGAACCAGAATTCTTCTTATTCAAGTTAGATGAGAAAGGTGAACCAACGCTAGAATTAAATGATGATGGTGGGTACTTCGACCTTGCACCTACAGACTTAGGTGAGAACTGTCGTCGTGACATCGTGCTTGAATTAGAAGACATGGGCTTCGATATCGAAGCAAGTCACCATGAAGTTGCGCCAGGTCAACACGAAATTGACTTTAAATATGCAGATGCTGTAACTGCATGTGATAATATTCAAACATTCAAATTAGTGGTTAAGACGATTGCACGTAAACACAACCTTCATGCAACATTTATGCCTAAACCATTATTCGGTGTCAACGGTAGTGGTATGCACTTTAATATCTCTTTATTTAAAGGTAAAGAGAATGCATTCTATGATGAAAAAGGCGACATGCAACTTACTGACGATGCGTTCCACTTCACAGCAGGTATCTTGAAGAACGCACGTGGATTTACAGCTGTATGTAACCCACTCGTTAACTCTTACAAACGTTTAGTGCCTGGTTACGAAGCACCATGCTACATTGCTTGGTCAGGTAAGAACCGTTCACCACTTATCCGTATCCCAACATCTCGCGGTATGTCAACACGTGTTGAGGTACGTTCAGTAGACCCTGCTGCTAACCCTTACATGGCATTAGCTGCGATCTTGCAAGCAGGTCTAGACGGTATTAAAAATAAACTTCAAGTACCAGAACCAGTTAACCAAAACATCTATGAAATGAATCGTGAAGAACGTGAAGAGATTGGTGTTCAAGATCTTCCATCAACACTTTACACTGCATTAAAAGCGATGAAAGAAAACGATTCTATCAAAGAAGCTATGGGTAATCATATCTACAGTCAATTTATGAATAGTAAATCAATTGAATGGGATTATTACCGTACACAAGTTTCTGAATGGGAAAGAGAACAATACATGAAGCAATACTAGGTGCTAGACAAATGGGACGTCCCCTTGAGACTTATCGTCTTGAGGGGATTTTTGTGTTATGGACAAAAATTGAGTACAAAGCATAGGGTTATTGATAGATACGGCTTGCTGGCGTAAAGAATTAGCGATTGTAATTAAGTTGAATACAATAGAATGATGATAAATTGAGTTACTATATGACAAATAAACTAACAATTCATTATTTCAGAAATGAATTAACTATCAATATTCGTTATACTGTACCTAGTAAACAAAGGAGGTTATCTATTATGTACGCAAGAGCAAGTATTGAAAAATCTTTCTATATTTTAAATCACGGTAAAGAGTATAAGATTGATTTAATTAATGCGGATGACTCCAAAGACTTAGATTACGATTATTACGCAGTGGCTTATCGTGATGGTGTGAATAAAAGTGTCGGTGCTGACAGCGTTCGTGAAGCTGAATCTAAAGCAAATGAAGCTGTTGACTTAGTAATGGATGCTTTAAATGAAAAATGATAATCAATAGAATGTTTAAGGGCCTTGTAACCAAGTATTACAAGGTTCTTTTTTATTTAGATATAAAAATTATTGTTCTTACTTTTAAAAATAATTCAACTTGGGTATGCATTGTAATGAATTCAAATAAAGGAGGAACTTGTATGGAATACGATATCCACTTATTTAACAAAGATGATAATCACATTGGTTCATTTAAATATGAAAGTGAATATAAAGTACCTGAACAAGAAATTGAATTAAAAGAAGAACTTCAGAAATTATTTGGTAATCAAAGTGAAGTTCAAACGCACGATGAGAAAACAATTCAAACAAGCGACGTAGCTAACATTGAAATTAATGCATTTAATTTAGATAAACGTATTGAAATGAAATTATAGTTTGAACTTTATAGAAGTAGGATGGCATTTATTCCAAATTTAATGCTATCCTACTTTGTTATTGTATTGGTTGAATTTGCGTGGCATATATTGACTTGAGTAGAGTTTTAAACACTCGAGTGAGAAAATGAAAGCTGGGTAGTTAACGATTAAAAATTGATGAATCGAAGTGAGTTTGTGCAGAAATAATTTTAAATTAAGCCTATTGTTTTAAAGAATGTACAGACTACGCCAACTGATAAACCTAAAAGCCACTTCAGTTCTTTGGATTCATGTTCATTAATTTTAGAGTCTATCAGTACTCCAATTTGTTGAGGTAATGCTTCAATTTTACTTTCGAGACGGTCAAATCTTTTATCAACTTCTTTAAATCTTCTATCTACTTCCTCAAACCGTTTGTCGATAGAATCAAAGCGTGCATTATTTACTTTTTCATACTGCTTAAATTCGTCTTTGGTTACCATTTTATCGATAGAGGCTTGTAGTTGATGCGTGGGTGCAGTGTAAAGGGCAGGATAGTACTCGGTGTTGAGTTGAGGTTGTTGTTTGTTGTCATTCATTGGGGAATGCTCCTTTCGATGAAAATCTTTGATGTGTTCAGATGGCATATGTTACATAGATAACTATATTTAATTTATAGATTAAAGTTATTATACAACGATGATATCAAAGAGTAAAGTACAAACAATTTGAAAGAGGTAAGATGTTAGAACGATGTTCACAAGATTGACGAAAGAATGATAATTATTGTACCAATTAATTTTTTATCACATATAGCTTCAAAAGTTGCGAAATAAAAGAGAGCAAGAGTGCTTACACAGCTCCTCTCACTCTCTCGATGAATGACTTTAACTATTTAATTATTATGTTTCTTTTTATTTCGTTTAGATACAATAAGTGAAATGACTTGAACGATAAAGCCAACGAAAACACCAAGAAAAATTGCGATTACAGCAGAAACAATCATTGGTAAATCGAAAGATACTTGGAGAATGACTCCAATAATAATAGCCACAATAACTGCGACTAAAGTAATTAAATTTTCTTTAACTATGCTCACAATGTTCACTCCAATCATCAATTATTATAGCATGCAGTTAATGAATAACTAAATGTTCAACACCTTGACTTTTTAACTTTCTCAATATTGACGTAGCCTACGAGATTCATTAAGATAAAGCGGTATATCATTTTAAGAAGGTGACTTAATGAAATCGAAGAAAAGTCTTACTGTCATTATCGTAGCTATTGTGGTCATAGGTGTTTTGGCTTTTCAATACATTAACCACACTGGACCTTTTAAACGAAGTGGGTCAGATAGTGAAGCACCTGAGAATACGGAGAAAGTGCATGTCGAACGTGTGGTTGATGGCGATACCTTTGTGGCACGCGATGCCCATCATAAAAGGTTAAAAGTGCGCTTAATAGGGATGGATACACCTGAGACAGTTAAGCCTAACACGCCTGTACAACCCTATGGTAAGGAAGCTTCAAATTATAGTAAAAAGCATTTAAATCAGCAGGATGTATATCTTGAATACGATAAGGAGCGAGAAGATCGCTATGGTCGTACACTTGCGTATGTATGGTTAGATCAACATACGATGTTTAATAAAGAGTTAGTGGAGAAAGGCTTAGCGAGAGAGAAGTACTTTGCGCCTAATGGGAAGTATCGTGATGTCTTTAAACGCGCTGAGCGACAAGCTAAGAAAGAGCATCGTAATATTTGGAGTTAAATCAATCGTTAGTAGGTAAATGAGATTATTAAAAAGCCCTTATACCGTGATAAGTAAGATATAAGGGCTTAACGTATGCGTACAACTTTTATATTAATTTAATTTTTCAACGAGACGAGTGAACTGTTCTTGAGATAGTGAATTGTTATTTTTAGATATCGTTTCACCAATCATTTCTCGTAAAGAGCTTTTCGAAGATACGGTATCCGCGTATTGCTCTCTTGTAGCTGGACCATCAATGATATTGACACTACCATCTGTAAAGTAAACCAAGCCAATACATGGTACAAATTGATTAAGCTTCTGCTCAATTCTTTCTTCAATTACTTTGGCGTTCACAGCTGCACGTTCAAACGGATCATGTTGATAGAAGTCATAGACGATGGAATTATTTTTAATACGTTCAATAAATGTATACGTTGTAGGTCTTGTAGACTGAAACTGACTGTGAAATTCACTTGCAATATAATGACCGACAACATCGTCAGTAGACTTAGGCGCATCTAAATATTCTTTGTTAGGGTCGACAGTGAAGTGGTAAAACGTTTTTTGTTTCCAGTTCTTCACATCGATATTAAAAATACCTTTATCCGTAATAACGATATAATCAAAGGTACGCGCATATTCAAATAATGGATGCTTAACTGCTAAATTACTAGTGGGTAAGATCTCATAGTATTGAATTTGCCCTTGCTCTTGATATTTAGCTAGAATTTCGTGCAAATCTTGTCGTGCTTTGCGTATACCATGATGATACGTATCCTTATTCGCATCGATATTGAGTATTTGATTTTTTAACTGCGTATTCTCTTGTTTGATTGTACTCATCTTGCGAATCACTTGATCTTTGGCATAACGCTCAGAATCAAGTTTACTTTGCATGGCACGATGATTAATTATATGTGCCACGATAAGAAATATAATTACAATGATAAGAATATAAATTACAAACATAATTACCATCCTACTTTTCTATTTTAGTTTATGTATTCGTATGTAGAGTCAGTTTAAACGAATTGATAGTTAGAATCCTATACGTAATACGCTAAATAATTTCATATTGAATTGGTTAAATTATATCATATCATAAATATCTAAAAGAAAATATTTTCAATCAATCATTATGAACTGAAGCTGACTATCAATTTAAGCTTGACCAATTTGACATGTTATACTGACATCAATTTGATAGAATTGTACCCATTCACTACTTTTATAAAAAATAACGAGGTGCTCAACTGTGATTATAGGCGAAAGAAACATGAACCAACTTACAAATTTAATATCCGATAGCTCGGTAATTGCATTCGATGATCATCCACTTAGTTTAGCCATTATTGATCATTTAGAGCAACAAAATAAAAAGATTTCTGTAATAACATTTTCTACCGATGTCATCAGTCATACCGTAAAATACACTAACCACAATATAATTTTTTCCAATGCGAGAGTGGAGCGATCTCAACATCGTTTAGTGGGAGATGAAGTTGGAACAACATTTCAACATTATTTAATCGATTATTATTTTTGCAGTATACCTTATCTATATAAAGATGCTTTATACCAATCAGACAGTGATATAGCTGCTCTTCAACTACAATTACTTAGACAGTCTCGTCACACCGTACTTGTTAATCTTCCTAACTTAATCTCATCAATAGACAACTATAGTTATATTATGAATTTAAATAATTAAGCATGTTAATAATTATCCAAAGAAAGTTATAGTTTTGTAATATCAGAGTCATTGCTATTCAGTTGCGATGTGGTTTATAATAGGATTTATGGAAACGTTTTCTTTGGAGGTGAAGATTTGTCGAATAAAGAACTAGGTAACGCTCAATCGCTCGTCAATGCTTTGCTTGAACAGTGCAAAGAGTTGTTTAAATTTAATGGTGAAGTAGCCAAGCAATTATTTTTAAATGATAGTTTTAACATAGCAGATAAGGTCGATATTAGTGTAAACCGTAAGTATTTTACTGAAGTGATTAAATACATACCCAATCAATATGTTATTGAGTTTCATGATGATACCAAGGTAAGTACAAGCCTTCGTGAAACGACATTTAACACAATCACACATGCGAATGTATTTCTTAACGACGAGATGATTCTCACTGTGCTCGTTTATGACACAATCAACGAAGAATGGTTATTCCGCCTCGATCATAATATTCGCTTTCCTGAAAAACACATCTACTTCCATTCCATAACTTGGGATGTCGATTATATTAAGCCTGAAATAGTACTCATGTATGAACTTCTTGATCCAATTGATTATCATCAGTTACCCAATTATAAGAAAGTGATAGACGCCTTAAGTTATTATCAGTTTGTGCTTTTAAGAGTTGTCGTTGGAGACGAGAGAATTCACCAGGCGTTAATATCTGAAAAGAATGCGATGTAGACACCTTCGTTAACAGTAATCAACTGTCAGCGAAGGTGATTTTATTGATGTATATCATTTTAAGAGTGAACATCGTAACATCACTTGGCTTCTTTATCATTCATGTACGTAGACTTGGTCGTAGATTACTTGTACTGCTTTCTCTGAATCTTCTAGATCTAGTCCAAACATCATGGAAAGTTCCGAAGCACCTTGGTTGATCATTTTTAAATTAATATTTGCTTGGGCTAAGGCTGTTGTAATTTGATTCGCAGTGCCTACAATCCGATGCATACCTTCACCGACTACCATCAATATAGCTAAGTCATGATCGATACTTAATTCATCTACATCACAGTGCTTTCTAATAGCAGTAAGTACTTCATTTTCGCAATGTTTAATTTGATCACTTCTCATAATAATACTGACACTATCAATACCAGACGGCATATGGTCGAATGAAATATTATGATCTTCAAGTATACCTAGTATTTTTCTAGCAAACCCTACTTGTCTATTCATTAAATATTTTTTGATGTGCAAGACCGTAAAATGTTTGTCACAACTAATACCACTGACCACTGTACGCGCATCAATATCACGGTCATGTACAATGCGTGTTCCTGAATCATCGGGGCGATTCGTATTTTTAATAACCACAGGAATACGATGTTTATACAAGGGTTGAAGTGCTTCATCGTGAAACACATTGAAACCTGCATACGAAAGTTCACGCATTTCGCCATATGTAATTTCATCTATAATTTCAGGTGCATGAACGATTGCAGGATTCGCACGATAGATACCAGATACGTCAGTGAAGTTTTCATAAAGGTCGGCTTCAACACCACGTGCTACAATCGCACCCGTAATATCTGAACCTCCTCTAGGAAAAGTGACAATATGATCTTGTTCAGATACGCCAAAGAATCCTGGAATAATTAATTTTTCTTCATAATCTCTTAACTTAAATAGTTGAGCATAGGCCGCTTCTAGTATTTGCGCATTATGCGGTTGATCAGTTACGCGCATACCGGCTTCCATAGGCGAAATATACCGTGTTGGCACTCCACGACTTGTATTATATGCTGCGATGAGTTGCGCGTTGAAATCTTCACCACACGATAATAGAGCATCTAACAAGCGAGAATGTTGATGTTCAAACTGTTGTATATACTTATGCAGTGTAAGTGTGAAGTCATCCAGTAAGTCTGTTTCCATCTTTAAATGGTTAATAATATCTGCGTAACGGGCGATAACCCGCTCAAATTGTTGTTGATAATCTAATTCATCAATAACCTTTTCATATAATTGTAAAATTAGGTCGGTAGTTTTCGTATCCTCAGGATGTCGTTTGCCCGGAGCAGAGACAATCATAATACGTCTTTTATCGTCTGAGTTGAAAATATTAAGTACTTTGCTAATTTGTTGCGCATTTGCAACAGAACTACCACCAAATTTAACTACCTTCATAATAAGACAACCTTTCCAATATTCTGAAATTTAACTCTACTGTTCATTCTTTTACTAAAAAAGCGAAATGAGTTAAAAATTTAGAACTTTACAAAAATTAGAGATGAATTTATACTATACCATATTATAGTATTTCTCAATAGGACAATTGTATTTTATACAAAAACGACATGGGAGGTTACATAGTATGAAAGAATTGAACTTAGCGATTCTAGGACTAGGCACTGTGGGTTCAGGTGTTGTAAAAATTATCGAGGAGAACCATCAACAAATTAAAGATACGATGAACAAGGACTTAAATATTAAAAAAATTCTAGTCAGAGACGTTAATAAATCAAGACCGATCAGTACTGCACGGTATGAATTAACAGATAATATTGAAGATATTATCGAAGATGACAGTATTGATATCGTCATTGAAGTAATGGGAAATGTAAGCCCAACTGTGGATTGGTTAAAGCAGCTCATTCAAAATGGTAAGCACGTCATTACTGCTAATAAAGACTTACTTGCTATTCATTTAAAAGAGCTGGAAGATTTAGCAGAACAACAAGGTGTTGCGCTTAAATTTGAAGCCAGCGTAGCAGGGGGCATACCTATTGTAAATGCTATTAATAATGGGTTAAATGCGAATAATATAAGTAAATTTATGGGAATCTTTAACGGTACATCGAACTATATTCTCAGTAAGATGACGAGAGATCGAGCATCATTTGACGAAGCTTTATCAGAAGCGCAAGAATTAGGGTTTGCTGAAAGTGATCCAACTGACGATGTTGAAGGAATCGATGCAGCTCGTAAGGTTGTAATAACATCTTATCTATCATTTAATCAGGTCATAAACCTTAAAGATGTGACTTGCAAAGGCATTAGCGATGTTTCAATCGGTGATATTCAAGCAGCAGAAGCATTAGATTTCAAGATCAAGCTTATAGGTAAGGGCACTTACGCTAATGGTAAAGTAACAAGTTCTGTTGAACCTACTTTAATTCACAATACACATCAACTTGCTGCTGTTGAGGATGAGTATAATGCGATTTACGTCATTGGGGATGCGGTTGGTGAAACAATGTTTTATGGTAAAGGCGCAGGCAGTTTAGCGACAGGAAGTGCGGTAGTGAGTGATTTACTCAACGTAGCATTGTTATTTGAATCTAAGTTACACACATTGCCACCGCACTTTGAATTAAAGACGGAAGAAACGAAAGAAATGATTGAAAGCGATTCTCCAGTGACGCTCAAGGAGAAAGAAAGTTTCTATGTCGTATTACACAATACAAAGCAAGATATCGACCAGTTAGAGAAGTCACTCAAGCAAGATTTACCATTTCATAAATCATTAAAGGTAGTTAACAGAGATGACGAAACAGTAGCAGTACTCGTTGTAGGAATAGACGAGGCACCTGAGAATATTTTATCAACTAAAGGATATGAGATTGAAAAAATCTATCCAGTAGAAGGAGTTTAATCATTATGGATAAATGGCAAGGCTTAGTTAAAGAATATAAAAACTTTTTACCAGTAGAAGATAATACACCGATAGTCACTTTGAATGAAGGACATACACCTTTGATACATTGTGAAACATTGTCGAAAGAGCTTGATATCAATCTCTATGTAAAATATGAAGGGGCAAATCCTACAGGATCTTTCAAAGATCGTGGCATGTGCATGGCAATGACGAAAGCGAAAGAAGCAGGTAAAAAGGTAGTCATCTGCGCTTCCACAGGCAATACCTCTGCATCAGCAGCTGCCTATGCGGCTCGTGCGGGTCTGAAAGCGATCGTCGTCATTCCTGAAGGGAAGATTGCATTAGGCAAGCTCTCTCAAGCTGTCATGTATGGTGCGGAAATCGTTTCTATCGAAGGTAACTTTGATGAAGCATTAGAAATTGTGCAAGAAATAGCTAAAGATGGTGATATAGAACTCGTCAACTCAGTGAATCCATACCGTCTAGAAGGACAAAAAACAGGGGCATTTGAGGTCATCGAACAACTCGGAGGTCAAGCACCTGATGTCTTAGCCATTCCTGTAGGTAATGCAGGCAATATTTCAGCATATTGGAAAGGATTTAAAGAGTATCATGAGCGCAATCAAACGACACTGCCAACACTTTATGGTTTTCAAGCTGAAGGGGCTGCGCCTATTGTGCGTAACGAGGTAGTCAAACAACCAGAAACAGTAGCAACTGCCATTCGTATAGGTAATCCAGCAAGCTGGAGTAAAGCAACAAAGGCGTTAGAAGAATCACAAGGGCTTATTGATAGCGTTACAGATGATGAAATACTGGAAGCTTATCAAATGATGACGAGCAAGGAAGGCATATTTAGTGAACCTGCGAGTAATGCGTCTATCGCAGGGCTTATCAAATTACATCGTGCAGGTAAGTTAACTAAAGGTCAGACCGTTGTCGCTGTGTTGACTGGTAATGGTCTGAAAGATCCTGATACTGCTATATCGCTTCTAGATAATCCTATCCAACCTTTACCTAATGATCGAGAAAGCATCGTAAATTATATTAAAGGAGTCTTGTGATATGTCAGGAAAGCTTCATTTAGAAATACCGGCTTCAACAGCCAATTTAGGGGTAGGATTTGATTCGATTGGGATGGCACTCAATAAATTTTTGACTTTAGATGTCTCAGAAATTGAAGGTTCAGAGTGGCAATTTCATCATTTTGGTCCTCACATCGAAAGTTTACCAACAGATGACACACACTATATTTATCAAGTGGCTCAACAAGTAGCTAAGAGGTATAACGTTTCCTTACCTGCGCTTGAAATTAAGATGCACAGTGAAATTCCCTTAGCGAGAGGATTAGGCTCTTCAGCCGCAGCACTTGTCGCTGCCCTCTTTATCGCTAATTATTTTGGAGACATTGAGCTATCTCAATATGAGTTGTTACAACTCGCTACTGAATTTGAAGGTCATCCTGATAACGTTGCGCCAACGATCTATGGGGGACTAGTGCTAGGCTATTATAATCCTGATACACGTGTAACAGACGTCTCATACATTGATACGCCGAAAGTAGATATTGTGATTACGATTCCATCTTATGAGCTACAAACTACGGAGTCGCGTAATGCCTTGCCTGACCAGCTCACACATCAACAAGCGGTGCGTAATAGCGCGATTAGTAATACGATGATTAGTGCATTAATTCAGCACAACTATGCACTTGCTGGTAAAATGATGGGACAAGATGGTTTTCACGAACCGTATCGTCAGCATTTAATTCCTGAATTTCGTACTGTTAAAGCGATGGCGAAAATGCATGGCGCTTATGCGACAGTCATTAGTGGGGCAGGGCCTACGATGCTAACGATGGTCCCACCAGAAAAAAGTGGAGAATTAGTCAGAGCTTTGAAAGAAAAATTTAAAAATTGTAAATCAGAACTTGTGACAATTAATGAAGCGGGCGTGAAACAACAAATCATTTATTCAACTTGATATTTATTTGTTAAAGGAGCTAAGTCAATGCAGTCTCGTTATAAAATGATTGTCTCAGACATGGATGATACACTTTTAAACTCAAATCATATGCTATCAAAGGCTACACAAGAATATTTGTTAGATCTTCAACAACAAGGCTATTATATGGTTCTCGCTTCAGGCCGACCTACAGAAGGCATGTTTGAAGTTGCTGATCAGTTACAGTTAGCACATCATCAAAGTTATATTATCAGCTATAATGGCAGCGAAACGATGCGCTATCATGATCGTAAAGTAGTGGATGAAACATCTATTTCCAAGGGTAATTTTGATGAAATTATTGATTTTTGTAGAGCGCAAGACTTATTTATCCTTACTTACGTTGATGGAGAAATAATTTATGAAGGACAGCATGAGTATATGAATATAGAATCAGAACTCACTGGCTTACCAATGAGAAAGGTGCGTGACTTGAAAGAAGATGTGACCGTGTCTGTACCTAAAGTGATGGGTGTAGACTACGTAGCTCGTGTAACTGCTGCTAGACAACGGTTAGGCGAGACGTTTAACAATGAGATTGATTTAACGACGAGTAAACCATATTTTCTTGAGTTTGTTCCTTCAGGAGTCTCTAAAGGAAATGCTATACAACGTTTAGCTCAAGATTTAGGTATTGCAATGTCAGAGGTTATTGCATTCGGAGATAGTATTAATGACATATCCATGCTTGAAGTTGCCGGTCAAGGTATCGCTATGGATAACGCGCGTGATGAAGTTAAGAGGGTTGCGGACCGGACGACATTAAGTAATGATGAGGACGGTATTGTTCACGCATTAAAGACAGTGCTTGAATAAGCACTAAGATATCTACCTAGTAGAATGAGAGATTAAATTTGGGATAGTAAAAATAACACACCCCGTTGTATTCAGTTGTGACAACACTGATACTTCGGAGTGTGTTTTTTTATAGGTTGAATATCTGTTTTATTAAAGCAATTAATCTATTTCGCTGTATGTGTCCATTCTTTTTTACCACGATGACGCTTAACGTGAGCATAAACTTGATCGGCAGCATAATCAAGATTTGTATAAACAGTTATTGAAAATGCGGATTGATTCTCTTCAAAAGAGGCTTCGAGAAATAGATCTTTTAAATGTTCGAAAAGATTCTCCATTTGCTCATGTGTTAAACTATTATATTCTCTTAATGTTCGCTTAATTAAACGTCCTTTTTGTTCTTCAAGTGACTGCACGACAATGACAAAACGTTCTTCTGTCTTCATAACATCATCAAATAGATTCGTCTGACCAACCATATACTCCACCTCAATCTTCATTAATACCTATATTAATTATACTATAAGTGGTACCAAGATAAAATATAGAGTATAAAGTATGTAGTGAAGTGATGAATAGATAAGCAGAAAGAAACATCCCCACTAGATAATTATCTATCAAAGCGTGGGGATGCGAGACATCTATTTAAGATTTAGAAGGTGGATCGAGTTGAATATCTTTTAATTTGACGATGTGTGTTTTTTTAACTAATTTATGAGCAAAATAAATAATTGCAATAATAATCATTGGCAGGAAGTTACGTATGATTCCCAAAATATCACCGGCCATTAGGGCACCGAATGAATTGCCTATAAATAAGAATAACAGCGTACAAATCACAATGATGGGCCCTAAAGGATAGAGTGGAGAGCGATATGGTAAGACTTCTTTAGGAGACTTACCTTGCTTTTTAATCGCTAAACGTAACCGAATTTGACTCGCGATACTTGAAGCCCATACCACGATGATTAAAGAGCCAATGATGTTGAGTAAACCAAAGACAATACTAGATTTAAATTGCGCAATGACGATAATTAAGAGAACGATGATTGATGTGACAACAATTGAAACAATCGGCAACTTAGTTACTTTATTCAACTTACCTAATAATTTAGGTGCTTGTCCATCTTCAGAGAGTGAGAATAGCATACGACTCGTCGTGTAAACACCTGAATTTGCTGCTGATAAAAGTGATGTGAGTATAACGGCGTTAATGACCGAAGCGGCGAAAGCGATGCCGACTCTATCAAAGACGATGGTGAAAGGACTTTGGCTTACCGATTCATGTTTATTCAATAATAACGGATCAGTATAAGGGATAATTGCAGAAATAACCGCTATAGAAAGTACGTAGAATAATAATATACGCCAGAATACTTGTTTAATCGCTTTAGGCATGGATTTATCAGGATGTTCAGACTCACCCGCAGTCACGGCGATGACTTCTGTTCCACCCACTGAGAAACCTGCGACCAGTAGAACTGCTAAGAATCCAGAAATACCACCAACGAATGGTGCTTCATCTACTGTATAAAAATTAAGCCCATAAGTTTTACCACCTAAGACACCTAAGATCGTTAATATCCCTACAATAATAAAAACAAAAATAGTAATAACTTTGATTAACGATAACCAGAATTCTGTTTCTCCAAAGGCTTTGACCGAGAAAATATTAAGTAAAAATAATAAAACTAAAAATATGATACTCCAAGTCAAAGGGGAAAAGAAGTGAAAAGTGTCCCAGTAGTACAACACATTGGAGGCGATAATAATATCGACACTCGTAACGAGCGTCCAAATTGCCCAATAAAGCCAACCCATGGTGAAGCCTAAAGACTTATCAATAAAACGTGTGGAATAAGAACTAAACGAACCAGATACAGGATAGAAAGTAGCTAATTCGCCAACACCAGTCATCAAGAAGTAAAGCATAACTCCGATGATTAAATACGCTAATATCGCACCACCTGGTCCTGCTTGAGAAATAACGCTGCCTGTTGCTACGAATAGTCCTGTTCCAATTGCGCCACCTATCGCAATCATAGAAATATGACGCGAGCTTAGTCCTCTTTTCATATTATTTTGTCCCATAGCATGTCTCCTATGTCGTTTAAATTTAGATAATTAACATTTTAAGCGTTTTGTGCAAGACAAGCAATAAGTTTTGATATATAACCTAAGAAATTGATTGTGAGAGGTTAGTGAAGAGAAGTGGAATTTTGTGTTATAGCTGAAAAAGAAAGAAAGTTGAACTCAATATGAAATGCAGAGTGAGGAAGTCAATTAACTCTAGAAGATAGTTAAGATTAATTGTTCTACCTCAACATCTATTCTTAACAATAACGCTATTGAGCACAACTTTAGTGTCGTATTATCAAGACATAGCACGTAAATGATTATTTAGTTTCACGGTGTAAAGTATGCTTGTTAAGTCTTGGACAATATTTCATCATCTCGATACGTTCTGGATTATTACGTTTATTCTTTGTAGTGATGTAGTTACGGTCGCCACATTCAGTACAAGCAAGTGTGATATTGACGCGCATATTAATCATCCTTTCTTATTTTAAAATAGTAGTAATGTTTACGATTTAGAATTATATCACGGTCTGATGATGAGTGCAATATGAAACGAGACAGAAATGATATCTTTAGTTTGATTAAATGATTTGTTTAGACGATTAACGTAGAGGCTTAATCTTAGTTTAGATAATGACGTCACTCATTAATATTTCAGCTAGTGATAGAAGGTTAAGTTAAATCAGTGAAATAAATCATTTGCAAAAGAAAAATTCTATGCTAGTATTAAAACGTAATAATTACGATTTAAGAAAAGAGGTAGAAAATAATGGCTAAGAAGTCAAAAATAGCAAAAGAACAAAAACGTGAAGCACTCGTAAACAAATATTACAACTTACGTAAAGAGTTGAAAGCGAAAGGAGATTATGAAGCATTAAGAAAATTACCGAGAGATTCCTCGCCAACACGCTTAACACGACGTTGTAAAGTGACAGGCAGACCTCGAGGTGTATTGCGTAAATTTGAAATGTCACGTATTGCGTTTCGAGAACATGCACATAAAGGTCAAATACCTGGGGTTAAAAAGTCAAGTTGGTAATAATTTACAACCGACAAGAAAGGAATTACTATGTAAATAACTAAATTTAATTTCCTATTATAAAAATATGTGTAAGGTAGGTGCTTATAATTAAAAGGTTATTTTCTTATGTCGTTCTTCTCTTGTTACTTGTATTGATTATCCCTTTCAAAGAGCCAGACTTTTTAACACAACTCCATGACAATGCTCAAGCTAAGTTAGAGAAATGGACACGATCAACCTCAGTAAGCAATGAAGCTTTAAAGGTACCAAGTAAGCAGGAATTTGCAGTCAACAACATTCAACTTAACATGACGCAATCAGAGGTAGAGAACAAATTAGGTAAAGCGCAACGTACAACGAGTAACGAATACGGAACTAAATGGTATGCGTATCACGACGCGCATTATAAGAACTTTGTTATGGTAAGTTATTTAGATCATAAAGTTAACGCTTTATATACGAACCAAAATTTAATTTCTTCTAAGCAAAAACTTAAATATGGTAGCCCTAAGTCTGTAGTCAGAGATAAATTAGGCGATCCTATTAAGTATAAAGAAAAAAATCATGTTAGATATGAAGAAAATAATGATGGTTATGATACATTCCATAAAGATAATATCTATACGACAGTATTTTATGATAAACATAACCATAATAACGTGACGGCATTACTTCAAGTTAGCGATAAGATGGAACAACGTTTGCAGTCTAGATACGGGCAACCTTCGTCGCATCTTGCTCGCGGCTTTGAACAACAGAACTTTGATTTGATCAATGCTGAGAGAGCACAACGCGGTTTAAATACATTAACGTTTGATGATGATATCGCTACAGTGGCTCGAAAGCACAGTAAGGATATGGTCGATAATAACTACTTTGATCATACTAATAAATCAAATCAATCACCATTCGACCGTTTAAAACATGATGGTATCAGTTTCAATGGGGCTGGTGAAAATATCGCTTCTAGTCAGCAAAGTAGTATTTATGCGCACCAAGGTTTAATGAATTCATTAGGTCATAGAAAGAACATCTTGAGAAAAGAGTTTAAAAATATCGGTGTAGGCGTAGATTTCAATGACGGAGATCAACCTTATTGGACTGAAAACTACACGTATTAAACTGAGATTTATTGAATGTTTGAAAGTGACGAACAAGGGTAAGTAACTTCTGTGAGGATGAGTAAAATATGTCTAATAAACAGAAACAGCAGACTGAAGATATTTTAGATAAAATTAAAGATGTATTAGATAAAAAAGACGATTAAAAGGGAGTTAGGCTAGGCTTAGCTCCCTTTTAATCGTGTATAATGAAACGTCGTAAATTATTTAGATGAGAGTGTCATGGAAGTAACGTCATTTACATTTCTCTAAATAATCCTACTACCTTTCCTAATACGCTTACTTGGTCTAAATATATTGGATCCATTGTACTATTCTCTGGTTGTAAACGATAACGTGTTTTTTCTTTAAAGAAACGTTTAACAGTCGCTTCTTCATCTTCTGTCATCGCTACAATAATATCTCCATTTTCAGCTATAGATTGGCTGCGTACAATGACTTTATCGCCGTCTAAAATTCCAGCCTCTATCATACTATCTCCTACGACATTTAATATGAAGATATCGCTATTATGTGTTGATGTAAAATGTTCAGGTAATGGGAAGTACTCTTCGACATTTTCGACTGCTGTTATAGGTACACCCGCAGTAACCTTACCAATTACAGGAACTTGTATTGTTTCTTCAATATCAATAGCATCTTCTAATTCTTCATTAACAATTTCAATGGCTCTCGGCTTTGTTGGGTCTCGTCTAATATAACCCTTTTCTTCTAATCTTGATAAATGTCCATGTACTGTAGAACTAGAAGCAAGTCCAACTGCTTCTCCTATTTCACGAACACTTGGTGGGTAACCTTTGTTCTGTACGACATACTTGATAAAATCGAATATTTCACTTTGACGTTTAGTTAATTCTTTCATTATAGGCACTCTCCTAAATAGGTTTGAGTCAATTATAGCATGCTTTATAGCCTTTTACAAACGTTTGTTCGTTTAAGTGTTGACAGAGAACTTATGTTCTGGTAAGTTATTAATACAAACAAACGTTCTAGGAGTGAGAGTAATTGACTTTGATAAATAAATTTCATTTAAGTCCTTATATTGCGGTGTTTATTGCTACTGTAGTCCTTTGTACTATATTTTTTATTAGCGCAAATGTAAATGGAACAACGGAACAGACGTACGAAATGACGGATCATAGTATTTCTAGCTCTACGGCTCAACACGAACAAGAAAAGCGAACTGAACATTTAAAAGCTCAAGATGACTTACCGAGTCAATATAAAGAAGATGAAAATGTCTCTAAACCTTTAATTGCTAAAGCAAATTAATATATCATATATTAGGAAGATGAAGAGTGAGCGAAACTGTTTTAGTTTGGCTCACTTTTTTGGTATATTCTTCGTATAAATTCGTCACCTAAGGAGGTTAATTATGTCAGGTAAAGATAGTCTTAATATCGAACGCATTAATGAATTAGCTAAAAAGAAAAAAGAACAAGGATTAACTGAAAAGGAAAAGAAAGAACAAGAGAAATTACGTAAAGAATATTTACGTTCATTTAGAGAAGGATTTAAGAAACAAATTGAAAATACAAAAGTGATAGATCCAGAAGGTAATGATGTAACACCGGAGAAAGTCAAAAAAATGAGAGAACAAAATCAAGATTCTGAGAAGAAAGATTAATTTAAATTAATAGTGAAAGTGCTTATATTACTAAAAGGTGAATCTTTTGTTAAGCTATTTTCAATTAAGTTATAATAATTGATAAGTAGATGTTTAGAAAGGAAGTCATATAGATGTTTAACGAACAAGATCAATTAGCTATTGATACAATTAGAGCACTGAGTATAGATGCAATTGAACAAGCTGGCTCTGGACACCCAGGCCTACCTATGGGTGCAGCGCCAATGGCATATACATTATGGACACGTCACTTAAATTTTAATCCCCAATCTAGTAATTATTTCAACAGAGATAGATTCGTTCTATCAGCTGGTCACGGTTCAGCTTTACTTTATAGTTTACTTCATATTTCAGGTAGCTTAGAAATGGAAGAAATGAAGAACTTTAGACAGTGGGGCTCTAAGACACCTGGGCACCCTGAATTTAAACATACTGAAGGCGTAGAAATTACTACTGGTCCGCTAGGTCAAGGATTAGCTATGTCAGTTGGTATGGCCTTAGCAGAGAAACATCTTGCTGGTAAATTTAACAAAGATAACTATGATGTTATAGATCACTATACCTACGTTTTAGCCTCAGATGGTGACCTCATGGAAGGCATTTCTCACGAAGCAGCATCGTTTGCTGGTCATAATCAATTAGATAAACTAATTGTTCTTTATGACTCAAATGATATTTCATTAGATGGTGACTTAAATAAAGCCTTCTCTGAAGATACTAAACAACGCTTTGAATCATATGGTTGGAACCACATCTTAGTTAAAGATGGTAATGACATTGAAGCGATCGATGGGGCAATACAACAAGCTAAAACTCAACAAGGTCCAACAATTATTGAAGTTAAGACAATCATAGGATTTGGTGCTACAAATAAACAAGGAACACATGGTGTTCATGGTGCACCTTTAGGCGATGATGAAAGAAAAGTAGCGTTTGAAAATTATGGTTTAGATCCTGAAAAACGTTTTAATGTACCAGATGAAGTTTATCAAATCTTTAAAGATACGATGCTAAAACGTGCGAATAGTAATGAAGATGAATGGAACAAATTAGTTGAAGCATACTCAAATGAATATCCTGATTTAGGTGAAGAATTCAAATTAGCTATTAGCGGTAAATTACCATCACAATATGAACAAGAGTTACCTCATTTTGATAGTGAGCATAACGCAGCTTCACGTGCTGATTCTGGTGAAATTATTCAAGCACTTAGTAAAAGTGTTCCTTCATTCTTTGGTGGTTCAGCCGACTTAGCTGGTTCAAATAAATCTAATGTTAAAGAAGCCATAGATTTTGACAAAGATCATCCTGAAGGTAAAAATATTTGGTTTGGTGTACGTGAATTTGCTATGGGTGCAGCGGTAAATGGTATGGCTGCTCACGGTGGTATTCATCCTTATGGAGCGACGTTCTTCGTGTTTAGTGACTACTTGAAACCGGCATTAAGACTTTCAGCGCTCATGGGATTAAATTCTACATTTATTTTCACTCACGATTCTATTGCTGTCGGTGAAGATGGACCTACACATGAACCAATCGAACAATTAGCTGGACTTAGAGCCATTCCTAATATGAACGTGATTCGTCCGGCTGATGGTAACGAAACACGTGTAGCTTGGCAAGTCGCATTAGAATCTGAATCTACACCTACTTCTCTAGTATTAACACGTCAAAACTTACCAACATTGGATGTAGATCAACAAGATCTTGAAAAAGGTGTACGCAAAGGTGCTTATGTTGTGTATGAATCAGAACAAGAAGTAGAATACTTATTATTAGCATCTGGTTCAGAAGTAAGTCTTGCTGTTGAAGCAGCTAAAGATTTAGATGCTCAAAACAAAGGTGTCCGTGTTCTTTCAATGCCTAACTGGCACGCATTCGATCAACAAGATGAAGCATACAAAGAACAAATCTTACCTAAGCATATTACTAAACGTGTAGCGATTGAAATGGCTTCCTCCCTAGGTTGGCATAAATATGTCGGTACAGAAGGTAAAGTCATTGCTATTGATGAATTTGGTGCGAGTGCGCCAGGTGGTTTAGTAGTTGAAAAATATGGCTTTACTAAAGAAAATATCCTAAACCAAATTCAAACATTCTAAGTAATAATTAATTAATCTTTGCTTTTTTATAGGAGTAGAGTATAAATACTGTTATGTTCTACTCCTTTAAAAAAAGCATGTTTACAATATCTCACCATAGTTGGTATACTTTAAAAGTTAGTAACAGTAGATTTGAGGATAATCTTGAATTAAATCTATTTATTTAGTAAAATGCAAACGGATAAAGAAAGTGGGTGAGATTATGGCAACATGGTTAGCAATTTTATTAATTGTCCTTGCACTCATCATCGGTTTAATTGGCGGTTTCTTCTTAGCTAGAAAATATATGATGGACTATTTTAAAAAGAACCCACCAATTAATGAAGAAATGTTACGTATGATGATGATGCAAATGGGTCAAAAACCTTCACACAAAAAAATAAATCAAATGATGACAATGATGAATAAAAACATGGATAGCAAGATGAAAAAAGGTAAATAATTTGCATAAAAGGGCTAGAAGCGTATGTATTGTGTCGCTTTTAGCCCTTCTTCTTTCTCATTATGTCAGAATACGATGTAGACATTTTAAATAGGACGTCATATGTTAAAAATTAACTCATTAAATTTACTGATATTAGAAGGTGTTAGTGGTATAATGTCGACTATGAATAAGTCATAAGTGTATAAAAGAAGGTGTAAACGTGCTTTATCTTATATTCTCCATAGCTTTCGCCTTTTTAATGGGTATTGCAGTTATTATCATACGAATGAAAGCTCAGAAATTTCCAGTTAATGAAAAGAAAATAATCTTACCACCTTTCTTCATGGCAACTGGTGCATTAATGTATGTCGTTCCTTACTTTAGACTCACTGGTATGGAAATTCTAGAATCAATAATACTTGGCGTGATTTTTTCAAGTGTATTAATTTGGACATCCAAATTTGAAGTTCAAGGCAGTGAGATTTATATGAAGAGATCTAAAGCCTTTCCAATTATTTTGATTAGTTTACTAGTAATAAGAACTGTCATTAAGATTTTTGTTAGTAATACGATTGACCCAGGACAGCTCGCAGGTATGTTCTTTTTATTAGCTTTCAGTATGATTGTACCTTGGCGTTTAGCAATGTTATATAGATTTAAAAAGTTACAAAAACAAATGATTCGATAATATTAAAACCGTTTATCTTTAATTAGGTAAACGGTTTTATTCGTATAAAGTCGAACTTTTTTGAATTAATTTCCTAAAAAGTATTATCATTTTATTGAATTTAAGTTATCATCTATCATGGAAATATTATTCCAAATAGATATAGCGGAGGATTTATATTATGAAGAAATTTTTAGTATTAATTTTATCTACTATTTTTATTTTAGGGGCTTGTGGCCAAAGCAAGAGTGATAAAAAAGGGAAGACAGTTAGTTTTACTGACCAACTTAATAAAGGTAATCATGTAGTATTGCTCTATGAAGATAGCGATGATGAAATAGATAAAGATCAATATTTAGACGGTATTGCAAATATTGAAGATGGAAAGGCTACTTTGTATAACTTTAGAGAAAAACATATGAACGTTGGGGAAGCTGAGAAAAAAAGTGATAAAGATTTAGTTAAAATGGCAAAAAAAGAAGATAAAAAGGCGTTCAAAGATGCTAAACGAAAAAAAATTGACCTTTACGAAAATTTAAGTTCTTCTGATGATGACAAATTTAAAGAAGATAATAAGAAAGAGTTAAAAGAAGCTAAAAAATTAAAATACAAAGAACCCAAAAAACAAACGATGACTACTGAAGTGAAAGCGGTGAAAGGTACTACAAAAAATTCTAGAATAGAAACTTCAAAATTCGATGATGATTCAGATGATGAAATAAACGATATTATATTGGATTATAATAGTTATCTAAATGAAGAATTTAATAGTGTATGTAAACCTAAAAAAGTTGGTTCTACTAAAATGATTGGTGTAGTTAAAAAAACAGGTAGCGGAGATAATTTACACGCAATTATGAGAAGCGACTATAATGTTAGCAAAGTCACTCTATAAAGGATGTCTTGTGAACTATTTTCCTATATAATGTGGGTAGAGCAATAGTATTGTATGTTAACTAACTCTATTAGTACATCAATAAAATAGAGGAGAATGATTATGAGCAATCAAGATTTAAAAAATTACCCACAAATTTTAAAAATTGAAGATGATGGGAAAATAATCGCTCTAGATAAAAATGGTAGAGTGAATACTGAACTTAATACACACACTATTAACGATAATGAAGAATATCGAGTATTTGGCAGATTATTATATGATGATTATCGCAGAAATAGCATGAGTCGCTATGAGAGAAACAAAGAAACTTACGATGAGGATCGTCGGATTCAAAGTCGACCAGAAGATTACTATACTGACCGTGATCGTGAACGCGATTGGCAACAACGTGATGAGATTAATAAACGAAAGTCAATGACAAAATGGCTAAGTATCGGTTTAATCATCTTGCTTATCGTGGTAGTTATCTTCGTTGTAAAAGCTTGTACAACTCATGATGATCAACAGAATACAAATTCAGATAACCAACAAACAGAACAGAAAGAGCCAAGTAACGAAGATAAAGATTATGTTCAGAAACAATCTGACGATATTAAACAACAAATTCAAGAAACTAAAGATAGTATCCAAAACAACAAAGAAGATACTCAGTCTAAATTAGACCAACTTAAACAAAAGATTAATGATTTGAAGTCTAAAACTAGTGATGAGCAGTCTCAAAAAGTAGCGAATGATTATCAAGATACTGCCGATAATCTAGATAAAGCACAACAAGAGAGAAACAACGGAAATGAAAGCAAGATGCAAGAAGAGTTAGATAAAGTCAATTCTAAACTCGATGAGATTAAGAATAAAATATCTGAGTGGTTTAATAAATAAAAGTTCTCAAATTTAACAAGCCACTGCATCTCTAACTTAATATATGAGAAAGAGTAGTTCTTTACTTTAGTCCAAGGTGATTTAAAGTGAGGCTACTCTTTTTCTATATTTGTTGGCTGAGAAATAGTGTAAAATGAGCCACTCAAATTACTTGCTATGATTTAGAAATTGTAATATTATAAAAGAGAACAAACGTTCTGTATAGGAGAGGTTGAAATGAAGATAGTACACACTGCTGATTGGCACTTAGGTAAAATTTTGAATGGAAAGTCATTGTTAGAAGACCAAGAATATATATTAAAACAGTTTGTAGAAGAGATGAAAGAAGAACAACCTGAGGTAATCGTCATCGCTGGCGACCTTTATGATACAAGCTATCCCAATAAAGATGCAGTAAAGTTACTTGAACAGACAATTGCTGAATTAAATTTAGAATTAAACATTCCGTTAATTATTACTAATGGTAACCATGATGGTAAAGCGCGATTAAACTATGGAGCAGAGTGGTTTAGTAAATCTAATTTACATATTAGAACGTCATTAGAAGATATCAAGAAACCGATTATTATAAATGACGTTAACTTCTATACATTACCTTTTGCAACACTCGCTGAAATTAAAGACTTCTTAAACGATGATGAAATTCAAACATACCAACAAGGTATTACTCAATTAATTAACCTTATGACTGAAGATCTAAATAGTAATGAAATTAATATACTGATTGGGCATTTAACAGTTCAAGGAGGCATACGTTCTGATTCAGAAAGAGAAATAACAATAGGTACAGTTGAAGAAGTTAATGAGCGTTATTTCGAAAGTTTTGATCGCGTACTGCTAGGTCATCTTCATCACCCATTTAGTATTAATTCTGAGTATATCCAATATAGTGGTTCACTATTACAGTACTCATTTTCAGAGGTGAATCAATCCAAAGGATATCGTATTATTTCAATTAAGGATAACGAGATTAAAGGTTATTTTAAAAAATTAGATCCTCAACGTGAATTAGAAATTGTGACTGGGGACTATGAGGACGTGGTTCAAGAACGACTACTTGTTAAGAATAAAAATAACTATATGCAGTTTCGATTAAGCCATATGTCTCACGTTACTGATCCTATGTCCATATTAAAAAATATATTTCCTAATACTTTATCCCTAATTAATAATGAAATGAATGAGCAACTTAATCAATTTGAAGTTGATCATACAATGCATCAAAAAAGTGACTTTGAAATCATTAATGAATTCTATCGACACGTCACAAATCAGTTATTATCCGACAACCAATCTAAAATGATTACCGATGTGCTTGAAGAAATCGATAAAGGAGAGTATTAATTATGAGACCTTTAAAGCTAACAATGAATAATTTTGGTCCTTTTATTAAAGAACAGATTGATTTCACACAAATAACTAACAATCAACTGTTTTTAATCAGCGGTAAAACGGGTTCTGGTAAGACGATGATTTTTGATGCGATGGTATATGCGCTCTTTGGCGAGGCTTCTACAAAAGATCGTGACAAAGGAGATTTGCGAAGTCACTTTGCTGATAGAAATGAGGCATTAAAAATTGCTTTCGAATTCAAGCTAGGTACAGAAATTTTTCGAGTGGAAAGACAAGGGAAGTTTACTAAAGAAGGTAATAAATCTGAAACACCTGGACATCTGACTGTTTATAGAAAAACAAATAATGATTATGAGCTAATTGAGAGCACGATTAAAGATGGTAATAAATTTATTAAAGAAAGACTAGGCGTTAATGCTGATCAATTTAGACAATTGTTTATCTTACCTCAAGGCGAATTTAAAAAATTCTTAGTTTCAAGTAGTTTAGAAAAGCAACAAATTTTAAGAACACTTTTTAATAGTCAAAGATTTGAAGTGATACAGAATACATTAAAGGAAAATGTGGATCAAGTACGCCAACAAATTGATGATTTATATCGAAAGTTCCAAGATAATTGGGACGATGTTAATGATTTTAATGATGAAGATTTGCAAGCTTTAAAAAACATTGATGCCAATCAAACGAAGCGGATTGTTGAGGCTATTAAAAGTTTTGAGCATCGAGCGAATGATATACTAACGCACTTGTTTCATAATAAAAATGAACATGAAAAAACACTTAATCAACATTTAAAGATATTCGAAGAACAAAAAACACTTTCACAGAACTATAAAAAGCTATCAGAATACGAAAATCAATATAATAAATTGTTAGAAAGAAAAGATGAAATAGCTAAGATTAAACAATATTTAAATGAAATTAATGAAGTTAAATTGCTATCACAATATATGAAACAGCATAAAAGCGTATCTAAAAAGATTTCTGATAGTCAAATGAAAATAGATGAAGCTAAAAATAAATCGAAACTACAAGAAAAACGTATTCAAGAATATGAAGAAAAATTAAATTCACTTGAAGAACAAAGTGACTACTACAAGCATATTGAAACCTTTCTAACTGAAAACAAGTTGTTCTTTAAAAATATTGACTCCTACCAACAAGCCTATAAGAACATAAATGAATTAAATGAAAAAATTACCGATTTAAAAAATGAACAAAATGAGGTCAATGTTAATTTAGAAGAGTTGGCGCTTAATATCAAAGATAAAGAACTTAACTATGAGATTATAAATGATTTCAATAACGATATTTATCAATTAAAAGACCAAGAAAGACTTGTTACACAAGAGATTGAAGAGAATTCTCAAAGAGAAAATTTAATTGGTTTACTTTCGAAAGAAAAGAAACATTTAGAAAAAGTAAATAAAAAACTAGAAGAAAATTTCAAACATACGCAAACCAATTTATTGAATTTAGATTTTGATAATTATGAGAAACTCGTTTCAACTCTTCAACAGCAAGTGACAATAGGAGACACTTGTCCTATATGTGGGAATGAAGTTACTGATTTAAGCGAACATATTGATATCGACCAAATGAAAGAAGATCAATTTAAACAGGAGCAAATTGCAAAACAACTTAGTGAATTACAGGAGAAAAAAGGTAAATTATTAAATAGTATTGATAACATTAATCAAGAATTACCTAAGTTAGCTCAGTCTAATAAAACGATGGAAGATGTTCAGAGCTTAAAATCAATGAGAGAAAATCTCGAAGCACGTTTAAAGAAACAAAAGCAACACAATCAGTTTATAGAAAAACAAAAAGAAGAACAGGAAAAATTGGTGAATAAACAGCGTAAAATCGAAACAGACTTACTCAATTTTAAACATCAATTTAAATCAGAAGAAACTAAAATCAATGATTTCGAAACAACGACAGAATACACTGACATAGAACAATTTAAAGAAAGTTATCAATCTCATCAAAGTGATTTAGAACAATACTCTAAACAGTTTAATGATACTAAGGACCATGTTAAGGAGGAGAAACAACAACTTGAATTAACTCAAAATAATATTAAGTATCTCAATGATACTTTTGAAAACTTACAACAAGAAAAGCAAGAATTAGATGAGCAAATTAGCAATGAAATGACACGAATTGGTTTCGAAACCCAACAAGAAATTGATGAAGCTGTTGATAAAACAAAATATCAAACTCGATATGAACAACAGGTTGAGAGTTATGAAAAAGAAAAACAATCTCTTGAAGGCATCATTCAAAATCTTAAAGAAGACTTAAAAGATAAGAAACAATTAGATTTAATAGAAGTTGAAGAGACCTATCAGAAGAGTAAACAACAATTTAATGAAATTGTAGAGAAGTATAATCATCACACGTATAAAGTAGAATTTAATAATCAAAAATTCAAAGAAATTAAAGCAATTGTTAATCAGTTAGATAATGAATTACAAAATCAAACCGAAATGATACAGCTATCTGATGTCATAACAGGTAAAAATGCAACGAAATTAAAACTTGAGAATTATGTACTTATTCATTATTTAACTCAAATATTAAGCCAGGCTAATAAGAGATTATCTTCAATGACTGGCGAGAGATACCAACTTGTAAGAAAACAATCTGTTTCGCAAGGGTATAGTGGCCTTGAAATTAATGTTTTCGATGCGCATTCTAATAAAGAGAGACATGTTAGCACTTTATCAGGAGGAGAAACTTTCCAAGCTTCTTTAGCACTTGCGCTCGGTTTGAGTGAAGTTGTGCAACAAGAATCAGGGGGTATCGCTTTAGAGTCCATCTTCATTGACGAAGGTTTCGGCACTTTAGATCAAGAAACACTTGATACTGCGTTAGATACCTTAATAAACTTACAGTCTACAGGTAGATTGGTAGGTATTATCTCTCATGTTTCTGAATTAAAACAACGTATCCCACTTATTTTACAAGTTACATCTAGTCAGAGAGAAAGTTACACGAAGTTGATTAAACAGTAATAGAAAAGAGAGGAAATCGCTTATTGATTTCCTCTCCAATATAAATATAATTTACTTCGACCCATAGTGTATTCAAGATTATAACTGCTTCGTTGTTTTAAATATCTTTCTTTTCGCGAAGTAAATCACGAATTTCAGTTAATAGTACTGTATTCGCCTCTATTTCTTCTTCCTCTTCTTCTTCTTTACGCATTAATGTATTAGCGATTTTAACGAAAATAAATAATGCGAAAGCAATGATTAAGAAGTCAATAACTGATTGGACAAACATACCGTATTTAATACCCATAAACGACCAGCTTTTCGCAAAGTCTACTGTTCCAAAAATAAGTCCGATTAAAGGCATGATAATGTACGTAACTAGCGCTGTGACAATCTTATTGAAAGCTGCACCCATAACTACAGCTACAGCGAGATCTAGTACATTTCCTTTGAAGGCGAACTCTTTAAATTCCTTTAACATGCTTAATTACCTCCAACTAAAAAATAGTTTTAATAGTTTTTTAATTATACCTTATAACTCAAAAAAAGGGAATGCTACATAAAAGTAAATTTGATTAGATTGTGGAGTTTTGTTATTCTATATGGTAGCTTATGGAATGGTAGTATTAATTTGTGTCACAAATTAATAAATCTTTTTCGGTTTGACAATTTAATAGGAAGGGGAGTAATTAGTTATGAATTCTTCTAATCAGTACGATAGTAAGAAGAAGATTTCGCCTGTCTTTATATACAGTGCAATAATCGTTGCTATCGTCGTTATATTAGGTGCCGTTTTCCCTGCGAAATTCGGTGAAGTAACGGACACGATTAAGCTATGGATTACTGACAAATTAGGTTGGTATTACTTAATCTTAACAACGATTATTGTATTCTTCTGTATCTTCTTAATCTTTAGTCCTATCGGTAAGTTGAAACTCGGTAAACCTAATGACAAACCTGAATTTAATACAATTTCATGGTTTGCGATGTTATTCAGTGCCGGTATGGGAATTGGTTTAGTATTCTATGGTGCAGCTGAGCCAATGGGTCACTTTATGTCACCACCAACAGCTGACAAAGGATCCCCTGCTGCATATACTGAATCATTACGTGCAACATTCTTCCACTGGGGCTTCCATGCTTGGGCTATTTATGGTGTAGTTGCTTTAGCACTAGCATATGCTCAATTTAGAAAAGGCGAACCTGGTCTTATCTCAAGAACACTTCGCCCACTCTTAGGTAATAAAGTTGAAGGTCCAATCGGAATTATTGTTGACGTACTTGCAGTCTTTGCAACTCTCGTTGGTGTTGCCGTATCTCTTGGTATGGGTGCGCTTCAAATCAACGGTGGTTTACATTACTTATTCGGAGTACCTAATAATGAATGGGTACAAGCGATTATTATCGTTGTAGTTACAATCCTATTCATTGCAAGTGCTTGGTCAGGTTTAAGTAAAGGTATCCAATACCTTAGTAACTTAAACATTAGTCTAGGTGCAATCTTGATGGTTGCAGTGCTTATTATTGGACCAACAGTGCTTATTCTTAACTTCATGACTAGCTCTATAGGTCACTTATTTAATTCATTCTTACTCAATACATTTGACTCAGCTCCATTAAATGGACAAAAACGTGAGTGGATGACAACTTGGACATTCTACTACTGGGGCTGGTGGTTAAGCTGGAGTCCATTCGTTGGTATCTTTATCGCACGTGTTTCTAAGGGACGTTCAATCAGAGAATTTATCGCGGGTGTATTACTCGTTCCAGCATTAGTAAGTTTCGTATGGTTCAGTGTCTTTGGTGTACTAGGTATTGAAACTGGTAAATCTCATAAACAATTATTTGAAATGAGTCCAGAAACTCAATTATTTGGTGTGTTCCACCATGTACCAATGGGTATGGCTTTATCCATTATTGCATTAGTATTGATCGGCTCATTCTTCATTACTTCAGCCGACTCAGCAACGTTCGTACTTGGTATGCAAACATCATTCGGTACATTAGAACCACGTAATACCATCAAGGTATCCTGGGGTATTGCACAAGCCCTTATCGCCTTCATTCTGCTATTAGCAGGCGGTGGCGATGGATCACAAGCATTAAACGCTATCCAAAGTGCGGCGATTATTAGTGCCTTACCGTTCTCTATAGTGGTTATACTGATGATGATTTCATTCTACAAAGACGCAAACCAAGAACGTAAATTCTTAGGCTTAACATTGACGCCTAATAAACATCGTCTTCAAGAATATGTTCAATATCAACAACAGGACTATGAAGATGATATTCTCGAAAAAAGAGAAGCACGTCGAAATGCCGAAAAACAAAATAAATAATTTGAGGCACTTAACGGGAGTTACTATCACGTAGCTCCCGTTATTTTTAACAGTTTTAAAGTATTTTTCTTAGTACATAGTTTGTCAGCGTATTAATGTACTCCTACAACTCCACTGTCTCTACTTTCTTTCTAACAATTTGGCAGAAATCGCCATCCAAATCATACTTTTTAAGCATTAAAAATAAACGCACATTATAATTATTCTAATCTGTCTCCCACACATAAACTTCCCGAAATAATGGCTCATATATACGACCTAAATTCAATCCCATGAAAATAGAATTTTACTCACCCAAACGAAAAACTAAAAACAAAACAAGATAAGTGATAATGATTCTCAATTGATAAAAATAACTTATGATAGAGCTATTTTATGATAAGGAAAAGTTATACATACTGATTGTAAAATCAAAAGGTAAACTAGGCTATTTCTAGCTTTAGACAGTTGTATTCATGAATATATAATTATACAATTTAGTTAAGGCATATAAAAATTAAGGTTCAGGGGGGATAAATATGGCTTCAAATATGAAAGAGCAAGCGAAAAAGACGTTTGATCTTAACGGTAAATCATATACTTACTATGATTTAAGTACTTTAGAAGACCAAGGTTTAACTAAAGTATCTAAATTGCCATATTCAATCAGAGTATTATTAGAATCAGTATTAAGACAAGAAGATGGTCATGTCATTACTGACGAACACATTAAATCTTTAGCAGAGTTTACTCAAGGTGCTAAAGGTGAAGTTCCTTTCAAACCATCACGTGTTATCTTACAAGACTTCACTGGTGTACCAGCAGTAGTAGACTTAGCATCATTACGTAAAGCTATGAATGATGTAGGCGGGGATTTAAACAAGATCAATCCAGAAGTGCCAGTTGATTTAGTTATCGACCACTCTGTACAAGTTGATAGCTATGCAAATCCTGATGCACTAGAACGAAATATGAAATTAGAATTCGAACGTAACTATGAACGTTACCAATTCTTAAACTGGGCAACTAAAGCTTTCGATAACTATAAAGCTGTACCACCTGCAACAGGTATCGTACACCAAGTTAACTTAGAGTACTTAGCTAATGTTGTTCACGTACGTGAAGATGACAATGGTGACGAAGTTGCATTCCCAGATACACTAGTAGGTACTGACTCTCATACTACTATGATCAACGGTCTCGGTGTATTAGGCTGGGGTGTTGGTGGTATCGAAGCTGAAGCAGGTATGTTAGGTCAACCATCATACTTCCCAATTCCAGAAGTAATTGGTGTTAAATTAACTAACGAATTACCACAAGGTTCTACAGCTACTGACTTAGCTTTACGTGTAACTCAAGAGTTACGTAAAAAAGGCGTAGTTGGTAAATTTATCGAATTCTATGGTCCAGGTGTAGTTAACTTACCATTAGCTGACCGTGCAACTATCGCTAACATGGCGCCAGAATATGGTGCAACTTGTGGTTTCTTCCCAGTAGACGAAGAATCACTTAAATACATGAAATTAACAGGTCGTTCAGACGAGCATGTTGCTTTAGTTAAGAAATATTTACAAGAAAACAGCTTATTCTTCGATGTAGACAAAGAAGAGCCAGAATACACTGATGTCATCGAAATTGATTTATCAACTGTCGAAGCATCATTATCTGGTCCTAAACGTCCTCAAGACTTAATCTTCTTAAGTGACATGAAGAAAGAATTCGAAGACTCTGTTACTGCTCCAGCAGGTAACCAAGGTCACGGTTTAGATAAGAGTGAATTTGACAAAGAAGCAACAATTAACTTTGAAGATGGCTCTACTGCGAAGATGAAGACTGGTGATATTGCTATCGCAGCGATCACTTCTTGTACGAACACTTCAAACCCTTACGTAATGTTAGGTGCAGGTTTAGTTGCTAAAAAAGCTGTTGAAAAAGGCTTGAAAGTACCTGAATTCGTTAAAACATCATTAGCGCCAGGTTCTAAAGTTGTTACAGGTTACTTACGTGACGCTGGTCTTCAAGATTACCTAGATGACCTAGGCTTTAACCTTGTAGGTTATGGTTGTACAACTTGTATCGGTAACTCAGGTCCATTATTACCTGAAATCGAAAAAGCAGTTGCTGAAGAAGATTTACTCGTAACTTCAGTATTATCAGGTAACCGTAACTTCGAAGGTCGTATCCATCCATTAGTTAAAGCGAACTACCTAGCTTCTCCACAACTTGTAGTAGCTTACGCTTTAGCTGGTACAGTAGATATCGACTTACAAAATGAACCACTTGGTAAAGGTAAAGATGGTCAAGATGTTTACCTTAAAGACATTTGGCCTTCAATCAAAGAAGTTGCTGACACTGTAGACAGTGTTGTAACTCCTGAGCTATTCAAAGAAGAATATGAGTCTGTATATAACAACAATGAAATGTGGAATGAAATCGATGTTACTGATAAACCATTATATGACTTCGATCCTAATTCTACTTACATTCAAAACCCATCATTCTTCCAAGGCTTATCTAAAGAACCAGATAGCATTAAACCATTAACAGGTATGCGCGTACTTGGTAAATTTGGAGATTCAGTAACTACTGACCACATTTCTCCAGCAGGTGCGATCGGTAAAGATACGCCAGCAGGTAAGTACTTACTTGAACATGATGTTCCTGTACGTAACTTCAACTCTTACGGTTCACGTCGTGGTAACCACGAAGCAATGGTACGTGGTACTTTCGCGAATATCCGTATCAAGAACCAATTAGCGCCAGGTACTGAAGGTGGCTTCACTACTTATTGGCCAACTGACGAAGTAATGTCTATTTATGATGCAGCTCAAAAATACAAAGCAGACAACACAGGTTTAGTTGTACTTGCTGGTAATGACTACGGTATGGGCTCATCACGTGACTGGGCAGCTAAAGGTACAAACCTTTTAGGTGTTAAAACAGTTATCGCTCAAAGTTACGAACGTATCCACCGTTCTAACTTAGTTATGATGGGTGTACTCCCATTACAATTCCAAGACGGTGAATCTGCAGATAGCTTAGGTCTTGATGGTTCTGAAACATTCTCAGTTGATATTAACGAAGATGTTAAACCACATGACTTAATCGATGTTAAAGCAACTAAAGAAGATGGAACTGAAGTTGACTTTAAAGCTATCGCTCGTTTCGACTCTAATGTTGAAATGGATTACTACCGTAATGGCGGTATCTTACAACTTGTATTACGTGATAAACTTGCTCAATAATAATGAGTTTTGGACTGGGACTTTCGGGTTCCAGTCTTTTTTTATGTAGAGTAAAGCGACGCAAGGAAATATTACAGTTTAAAAATTTCTATTCTGTCATAAGCGTATGTTAAAATTTTCATTAGACTAAAAGTGAGTGAAATGAGGAAGTACTAAAATGATTTATAGTATTACTGAAATTCAAGCAAGATATCAAGAAACCGACCAAATGGGTGTTATTTATCACGGAAATTATCCTACTTGGTTTGAAGTAGCACGAACGGATTACATTAATAAATTAGGATTTAGTTATAAAGACATGGAAGATAACGGTGTTATTTCTCCAGTTACTGAGCTTGATATTAAATACATTAAGTCCGTTACATATCCTGAAAAAGTTAAAATTAAAACGTGGGTCGAAAGATATTCTCGACTCAAGTCTATTTATTGTTATGAAGTATATAATCAAGCTGGAGAGCTAGCAACTACAGGCTCTACAACTCTTACTTGCATCCGTAAAGATACTTATAAACCTATCCGTTTAGATCGCACTTTCCCAGAATGGCACGAAGTATATCGTAAGGTAGCAGGTCTCAACAAAGAAGGCGTGGATTACGAGGTTACAAACGGTGTTGAAGAGTTATAAGTTTAAAAAAGCGCTATGACAAAAAGGAGAAATCCTAAATGTCATAGCGTTAGTTATGTCAGTTTATTTGGTTTGATTTGAACGCATTAAGTAATAAACAATGTGCCTGAGTTCAAATTCTTCATTTAAGTTGACTGTACTGCGTAACAAGCGAATGCTAGCTTGTGCATTAGCCCAATTTGACGCTATATACTACGTTAAGTGTAGCTAAGTAGATCATACCTAATAGATTCTAATATAAGCTAGCACACGCACACCTGAGCAGACTGTGAAGTTAATGTAAGAAGTTTTATAACCAGTGTAAGCCTGTATTTCACTTGTGTACATTAATCTCGTGTTCGCACGAACTTTTCAATAGTGTTAGATTTCTCAATCACCTATAGTGAGCTCCTTCACTCACACCAGACATTTCCTACTCATCAATCTATGTTGTCAGGAACACTCTCTGCTGTTCAACTTACGCAAAGATTAACTTGAGTTACGTTTCTTCACTGTACGCAATTTCGTCGTGCTCACCTACATCAATTTTCAAATGGTGACCTTCGTAGTACCAAACGTCTTTATCTGCGATAACGATATTTAAACCGTTATAATTCTCCTCGTAACCAACATCTATATCATCTTTTTTACTTACAGTGAAAGCGGGGCCGAACCCTTGCTTAAGCTCAAACGAACCTCCGTAACGAACGAAGAATTGTACGACTTTATTATCTTCGGGTAATTCTAATTCGTCTTTAAACCATTCTATTGCTTCTTGAGTTAGTTCTATCTTCATCATCTGTCACTCCTTTATACATACTCGCTCACATCATTGAGTTGAGTATTTTAAAAGTATAACATCTAGTGTAGCAAAGAACTCTATTTCAGACTAATCAGAATATTTTATCGTAAATGATAACTCACTATTTTACTCTTCAAGTATAAAGCCATAGAAGTCCTCATCATTTCCACTCCTATGGCTTATCATGTCATCCCTATTAACTTTACATCCATTTAATCTTAGGTTCTTCACCTTTAATAATACGTACGATATTTGTACGATGTCTTATAATCAGTATAATTCCAACGACGATGCTCATACCAAGTAAGATGTAATTTCCGATGAAGATAGCACCGATAATACAACAAATTGCAGCGATAATACTTGATAATGACACGTATTTAGTTAAGTACAGAATAAAGAAGAAGATAATTGCGAGTGTTAGCAAGAGAATTGGGTGAGTTCCAAGTACTACACCAGCACTCGTCGCAACAGCTTTACCTCCACGGAAACCAAGATAGATCGGATAGACGTGTCCAATGATTGAGAAGACGCCTACAATTAAACCGTTCGTAAAGAATTCACTAATCGGGCCTGAACTATGTACAGGTAGCCATAAAGGTAAGAATACAACAATAAATCCTTTGAATATATCTAGAAAAGTAACGACAAAGCCGGCCGGTTTACCGAGAACTCTGAAACTATTCGTCGCTCCAGTATTCCCACTACCATATTGTCTAATATCTTTTTTGAAAAATAATTTGCCGATGACGAGCCCGCTTGGAATAGCACCAATCAAGTAGCTCAGTATCAATATGATTACTATCATCATTTTACAATCACAACCTTTAATGACGTTAGGATTATTTTATCATAGATAACGTAGGTGCGACGAATAAATTTTTAGATAAGCGGCTTTTACACTCTAAATATTGTTTTGACGCTTGCATTTTGCGTAAATTTATATAAGAATAACTATTGTATAGTTTAAAAAACGAACGTACGTTTGTAGGAGGGCGAAACGATTGGTTAAGAATAATAGCAACACTTATTCGGACGATTCCATTCAGGTACTTGAAGGGTTAGAGGCCGTAAGAAAGAGACCTGGTATGTACATAGGTTCTACCGATAAACGTGGGTTACATCACTTAGTCTACGAAGTTGTCGACAACTCAGTGGATGAGGTATTAAATGGTTATGGCGACCAAATCAAAGTCACAATCAATAAAGACGACAGTGTCTCCATAGAAGACAACGGTCGTGGTATGCCTACTGGAATTCACGCTTCTGGTAAACCGACAGTTGAGGTTATTTTTACCGTCTTACACGCCGGAGGTAAATTCGGCCAAGGTGGCTACAAGACTTCTGGTGGTTTACATGGGGTAGGTGCCTCAGTAGTGAATGCTTTAAGTGAATGGTTAGAAGTAGAAATCTACCGTGACGGTCAAATTTACCGTCAGACTTTCAGTAATGGTGGCTTGCCTACAAGCGGTCTAGAGAAGATGGGTAAGACGCGTAAGACAGGAACGAAAGTCACATTCAAACCAGACCCTCAAATATTTAAATCAGCCACTACATTTAACTTTGAGACGTTAAGCGAACGTCTACAAGAATCTGCGTTTCTACTCAAAGATCTCCGAATAGAACTGAAAGATTTACGTCAAGGTAAAGAACGTGAAGAAGTTTATCATTATGAAGAAGGAATTAAAGAGTTCGTAAGTTATGTCAATGAAGGTAAGGAAGTCCTCCATGATGTGACGATGTTCACAGGAGAAGCGAACAACATCGAGGTTGATATTGCCTTTCAATATAATGATCAATATTCTGAAAGTATCTTAAGTTTCGTTAACAATGTACGCACGAAAGATGGCGGTACTCATGAAGTTGGGTTTAAGACTGCGATGACACGTATGTTTAATGATTATGCCCGCCGTATTAATGAGTTGAAAGACAAAGATAAGAACCTTGAAGGTAATGATATTCGTGAAGGTTTAACCGCTATCATTTCAGTACGTATTCCTGAAGAATTACTTCAGTTTGAAGGTCAAACGAAATCGAAGTTAGGTACACCTGAGGCACGTGGTGCAGTAGAATCTGTTGTTTCAGACAAACTGCCATACTATTTAGAAGAGAAAGGACAACTTTCTAAATCATTAGTAAAGAAAGCGATTAAAGCACAACAAGCTCGTATCGCGGCACGTAAAGCACGTGAGGATGCACGGTCAGGTAAGAAGAATAAACGTAAAGATACTTTATTATCAGGTAAATTAACGCCTGCACAAAGTAAGAATGTAGATAAGAATGAGCTCTATTTAGTTGAGGGTGACTCAGCAGGGGGTTCTGCTAAGTTAGGTAGAGATCGTAAATTCCAAGCGATCTTACCGTTGCGTGGTAAAGTAATCAATACTGAGAAAGCACGTTTAGAAGATATTTTTAAAAATGAAGAAATCAATACGATTATTCATACGATAGGTGCAGGTGTAGGAACTGAGTTTAAACTTGAAGATAGTAATTACAGCCGTGTTATCATCATGACCGACGCAGATACGGATGGTGCTCACATCCAAGTATTATTGCTCACGTTCTTCTTTAAATACATGAAACCACTCGTGCAAGCAGGCAGAGTATTCATTGCGTTACCACCTCTGTATAAATTAGAAAAAGGTAAAGGTAAGCAGCAAAAGGTTGAATACGCTTGGACTGACGAAGAGCTTGAGAAGCTTCAGAAAAAGCTCGGTAAAGGCTTTAGCTTGCAACGTTATAAAGGTTTAGGTGAAATGAACCCGGAACAATTATGGGAAACGACGATGAATCCTGAGACACGTACATTGATTCGCGTGCAAGTAGATGACGAAATCCGTTCTTCAAAACGTGTGACGACATTAATGGGTGATAAAGTTGCGCCACGTCGTGAATGGATCGAGAATCATGTCGAATTTGGTCTGCAAGAAGATCAAAGTATCTTAGACAATAGTGAAATACAAGTATTAGAGCAAGATGACATCGACGAGGAGGATGCGAAGTGAGTGAGATAATTCAAGATCTTTCACTTGAAGATGTAATTGGTGATCGCTTTGGTCGTTATAGTAAATACATTATTCAAGAGCGTGCGTTACCAGACGTGCGTGATGGTTTGAAACCAGTACAACGCCGTATTTTATATGCGATGTATTCTAGTGGAAATACGTATGACAAGAACTTCCGTAAGAGTGCTAAATCGGTCGGTGACGTTATTGGACAATACCATCCGCATGGGGATACGTCTGTTTATGATGCAATGGTCCGCTTGAGTCAAGAGTGGAAGTTGCGCCATGTGTTGATCGAGATGCATGGTAATAATGGTAGTATTGACAACGATCCTCCTGCAGCGATGCGTTACACAGAGGCAAAGTTGAGTAAGCTATCTGAACAGTTATTGCGTGATATCAATAAAGAAACAGTGCCTTTCATGCCTAACTACGACGATACGACGACTGAGCCTATGGTATTGCCAGCACGTTTGCCTAATCTATTAATCAACGGAAGCACGGGGATTTCTGCAGGTTATGCGACAGACATTCCTACGCACAATTTGGGCGAAGTCATCCAAGCGACGTTGAAATATATTGATAATCCGGATATTACTGTGAGTCAATTGATGAAATATATCAAAGGTCCAGACTTTCCAACAGGCGGAATTATTCAAGGTATTGAAGGTATTAAGAAAGCTTATCAAACTGGTAAGGGTAAAATTGTTGTCCGCTCTAAGGTTGATACTGAGAGTTTACGTAATGGTCGTAAAGAACTTGTCGTGACTGAGATTCCTTACGAAGTGAATAAGAGTGCTTTAGTTAAAAAAATCGACGAATTACGTGCTGATAAAAAAGTTGACGGTATTGTAGAAGTACGAGACGAAACGGACCGTACGGGTCTAAGAATTGCGATCGAATTGAAGAAAGATATTAATAGTGAAGCAGTGCTTAACTACTTATTTAAAAATACAGATCTTCAAATTTCGTATAATTTTAACATGGTAGCGATTAGTGAAGGCCGCCCGAAATTGATGGGGCTACGTGAAATTATCAACAGTTACCTTAATCACCAGATTGAAGTTGTGACGAACCGTACACGTTATGACTTAAAACATGCGGAAGATCGTATGCATATCGTAGAAGGTTTGATGAAAGCTCTGTCTATTCTCGATGAAGTGATTCAATTGATTCGTAATTCTAAAAATAAACGAGATGCGAAAGATAATTTAGTTGCTGAATTTGATTTTACAGAAGCTCAAGCTGAAGCGATTGTGACACTTCAACTCTACCGTCTAACGAATACGGATATCGTGCAATTGGAAGATGAGCATAGTGAATTGAAACAGACCATTGAGCAGTTACGTCATATTCTCGATAATCATGACGCACTTCTTGCAGTGATTAAAGATGAATTAAGTGCGATACGTAAAGAATTTAAAGAGCCGCGTCGCTCAAGTATTGAAGCGGAAATTGCCGAACTTAAGATCGACAAAGAGGTTATGGTACCAAGCGAGAATGTAGTCGTAAGTATGACGCGCGATGGTTACATTAAACGTACGTCTTTACGTAGCTTTAACGCGAGTGGTGTGGAAGAAGTAGGAGTGAAAGAAGGCGACGGTCTACTCAAATACTTAGAGGTTAATACGCTTGATACCGTACTCGTCTTCACCAACAAAGGACGTTATCTCTACATTCCAGTATACAAATTAGCTGACATTAAATGGAAAGAGCTTGGTAAGCACATTTCTCAAATTGTAGCAATTGATCACGATGAAAGTGTCATCGATGTGTATTGCGAGCGAGACTTTAAGCCAGATGGCCATTATATTCTTGCTACTCGTAACGGTATGATTAAGAAAAGTAATGTTTCCATGTTTAAAACTGCACGTTATAGCAAGCCGCTCGTAGCCATGAAAGTGAAAGAAGGCGACGAACTCATCGATGTTATGCGTGTGACTGAAGCGCCTGAGATGATTACAGTACTAACGCATAAAGGAATGTCGTTAACTTACTCGTCCGATGAGCTCAACGATACGGGACTACGTGCAGCAGGCGTGAAATCGATTAACTTAAAGGATGAAGATTACGTCGTGCTTACGCAAACAGTTAATGAAACGAACACGATATTAATGGCCACTCAGCGTGGAGCTTTGAAACGCATCGGTTATGGTGTGTTACAACATGCGAAACGTGCTCAAAGAGGTATAACATTGCTTAAAGAATTGAAGAAACAACCTCATCGTATTGTCGGTGCAGATGTCATTTCGTCTGATGATGCACAATACACGATTATATCTGAGCGTGCCAGTGAGACAGGTAACGTGAAAGATATTCATCTTTCTGAACAGTACACAAATGGCAGTTTTGTCGTTGATGTGAAAGAGTTTGGTGAAGTTACATCACTGATCATTGAGTAAAAATATTCAAGATATAATAGTCTTTCTTGTCTTATAATGATAAAATGTAATTTAGGTTTAACCATTAGCATATGAGAATAGGTAAGAGATTTATAGTTCGATGAGCTCAGATGATGAGTGATCTTTGCGTTCATACAGTTCTATAAATCTCTTATCGTTTAAAAATTAAATTTACAAGATGAGAGGGATAAGAAGTGAATAACTTTGATAATTACATTCCTGACTGGTTTAAATCATTTGTATCAATTGGTAATGATTTAATCTGGTCACAGTATTTAATCGGCTTACTTATCACTGCCGGAATCTTCTTCACTATTGGATCGAGGTTTGTCCAAATTAGATGGTTCCCGGAAATGTTCCGAGCGCTCGGTGAGAAGCCAGAGACGTTAGATAACGGTAAGAAAGGAATTTCACCTTTCCAAGCCTTTGCGATTAGTGCGGGGTCACGTGTAGGTACAGGTAATATTGCTGGTGTTGCAACTGCGATTGTACTTGGTGGTCCTGGTGCTGTATTCTGGATGTGGCTCATTGCCATGATTGGTGCAGCCAGTGCATTTATTGAGGCGACTTTAGCACAAGTTTATAAAGTGCCAGATAAAGAAGGCGGTTTCCGTGGTGGACCTGCTTATTACATAACGAAAGGCTTAAACCAGAAATGGTTAGGTATTGTCTTTGCAGTATTAATTACGGTAACATTCGCTTTCGTCTTCAATACTGTTCAGTCCAATACTATTGCTGAATCACTCAATACACAATATAGTATCAGTCCTATCGTCACAGGGCTTGTCTTAGCAGTACTTACTGCTGTCATTATCTTTGGTGGGGTACGTAGCATTGCTAAATTATCTTCAGTGATTGTGCCTGTCATGGCTTTGATTTACATCGGTATCGTATTAGTTATCTTAGTTATTAATTACGATCAAATCATTCCGATGTTAGGTACGATTGTTAAAAGTGCTTTCGGTCTAGAACAAGTAACTGGAGGGGCAGTAGGTGCAGCTATCTTACAAGGTGTTAAACGTGGTCTCTTCTCCAACGAAGCAGGTATGGGTTCTGCACCAAATGCAGCCGCAACTGCAGCAGCACCTCACCCAGTGAAACAAGGTCTCATTCAATCTTTAGGTGTATTCTTTGATACGATGCTCGTATGTACATCTACAGCGATTATGATTCTGTTATACTCTGGTTTACGTTTTGGTGAAAAAGCACCTCAAGGTGTTGAAGTGACACAATCTGCATTGAATGAACACTTAGGAAGTGGCGGCGGAATCTTCTTAACAGTCGCTATTACACTATTTGCATTTTCATCATTGGTTGGTAACTATTACTACGGTCAATCTAACATTGAATTCTTATCTAAAAATAAACCATTAATGTTTGTGTTTAGATGTCTTGTTGTCGTGCTCGTCTTTATCGGCGCAGTAGTTAAGACAGAAACAGTATGGAGTACAGCTGATTTATTCATGGGACTCATGGCTGTCGTCAACTTAGTTTCTATCATAGGTCTTTCTAATATTGCTTTCGCAGTGATGAAAGACTATCGTCTACAACGCAAACAAGGTAAGAAACCAATCTTCCGCCCTGAAGAACTTGAAATCAATCTATTTGGTATTGAAAGTTGGGGCATGAATAAGAAGAATAAATCCTTATATTAAGGGTTACATTGAAGGTAAGTATCGCAGAATAGGTTAAATTTATTCTGAAGAACTACCTGATCATAATGGGAGTAAGACGTGAAAATGATAATTTTCTGTCTTACTCCCACATTTTTATATCTCAAACGGGTATGAAGTATAATATTGAATTATATTTACAACACGTTGAGCGACGACAAAGCCTCACTAGTGTAGTCGAGTTAATATCTATGTTCAGATGAGGTGTGTTATGATTATCAAGGTAGAACGACGTTTCACGTTGGTTAAGATGATAGCGTGAAGTGAAGTTGAAATAGTAATGTATGCAAGATTTAAGACATTAAGGTACGGTGAACCACATGGAAAAAGAAACTCATAAACAACATACGCACAAGTCAACGTCACAATCAAAGAAACTCCGACTCTCATTTCCTGAAACACGCTTTATGAAGTTTTTAGGCGGTAAGGATATTATATTTGGTTTAATCTTGCTCATTTTACTCGGTATCGTTATTTTTATTTTTGACCAAATCTCATATATCTTTAAACCGTTTATCATTATTTTTAATACAATTGTTGCACCAATTGTTATTTCATTAATACTGTTCTATTTATTAAATCCGATCGTAAACTTCATGGAGCGTTATCATATTTCACGATTATGGGGCGTTGTGATCATCTTTCTTGTGATTACTGGATTAATAACATTAGCAGTGAATTTATTAATTCCTGTTATTTCTGATCAAATTAAGAGTATGGCGAATAGCTTTCCGCATTATGTCGATCGCGTGAATGCGTTTATTGACAAGTTCTCAAACTATGCGATTATCTCTACTTTTTATGATCAGATTCAAGGTGATTTGGATAAGTTTGCTAATAAACTACCGACGCTCGCTTCAGATTATACAGATGGCTTAGGTTCTAAACTGAAGAACTTTGCGCAAACGTTAGTCAATGTCGGAATCGTCATCGCGACGACACCATTCGTGCTCTTCTTTATGTTGAAAGACGGGCATCGCTTTAAAGAATTTACAACTGGTATTGTGCCACCTAAGTTCAGAAAGGACTTTCATGATTTATTAGAGAAGATGAGCTTACAAGTAGGTTCATACATTCAAGGACAGATGATTGTGTCTTTATGTATCGGTATTCTGCTTTACATTGGTTATCTCATCATTGGCTTAGACTATGCATTAATATTAGCCGCAATAGCCGCAGTGACGAGTGTCGTTCCATACATTGGACCTACCATTGCAATTTCTCCAGCTATCATTATTGCTATTATTACATCGCCAATCATGCTGTTGAAATTAATTGTCGTATGGACGCTGGCTCATTTCTTTGAAGGTCACTTCATTTCACCAAATATTATGGGTAAGACACTCAAGATCCATCCGTTAACGATCATCTTTATCTTACTCTGTGGTGGTCACATACTCGGACCAGTGGGTATCATTCTCGGTATCCCCGGTTATGCGATATTAAAAGTACTCGTATCCCATCTCTATCTATTGTTCAAACGCCGTTATAATAAATACTACGGCGAAGATGCTGGTGAGTATGACTTTAATAGTGAGGAGAAAGAACTTTCTAGACAAGTCAAACGTTAAGTCTAGTGTTCGATAAAGAATAAAGTAAATAACTATGTCATGGACGTTACGTAGGATGTGTGGAGACGCATGCTTGCGTAACGTCTTTTTTGCGGAAATGATACTATGATTATTTCCGAATTCCCCAAATCTCCTCGTTCTACTTCACTGTTTAAAATTATTTATGGTGTACAATACTTACCACAGTATGTCATACAATTCTATACAAAGTGAGTATTTTTTAAGAAATTATAACTATCTTATCTTTTGTGTATCATCTTCAGCTACAATATGCTATATTCTTCATATCTTACTAATTAGACATTAAGAATTGAGGATGACTATGGCACAAGCTTCAAAACAACGTAAAAACAAACTATTTTCTATTCTTAAATTTTGTTTCGCTTTAATCTTATTTATCATAGTAATTTATTCGTTATATAACGAGTTAAAGCATATTGATCCTAAAGACGTCATATTAACTTTTAGTAAGACGGATCGCATGAGCTTAATCACGCTCTTCTTCAGTGGTGGGGCTGCTGTAATCTTACTATCACTGTATGATGTCGCTTTAACTAAGATTCTGAAGTTAAAGATTTCGATTTGGCGTACATTGCGTGTAGGTTATATCATCAATGCCTTTAACGCTTTGATTGGCTTTGGTGGGTTTATTGGAGCAAGCGCACGTTTTCTCGTTTATAAGCAATATACTACGCGTTACAAGGAACTCATACATACCATTTCAATCATTCTTTTATCGATGTTGACCGGTTTAAGCTTACTATCGATACTTGTCGTATGCCATGTTTTTAATGTTTCACATGTATTTACTCCATTTCCGTGGATTCATTGGCTATTGTATCTTGTCGCTTTATTTTTACCGATCTTTGTTATCGTGACTATTATTAAGCCGGTGCAAGGTAATAATAAGTTTGCAGGAATTTATTGTACCATCATTTCGAGCCTCGAATGGATGGCCGCTTCTGGCGTTCTATTCATGGCTATGAAAGTGGTTAATATTGATACGCACTATTCTACTTATATGGGAATATTTATCATCGCATCACTTTCTGGCTTAATCAGTTTTATTCCAGGAGGACTAGGTGCATTTGATCTCGTAATGCTTCTCGGTCTTAAAGCGATTGGTGTAGAAGAAGATAAAATCGTGTTAGCATTGTTGCTTTATCGTTTCGCATATTATTTCTTCCCAGTGCTCGTCGCTTTGATTCTCTCAATCTTCGAGTTTGGTGGATCGGCGAAGAGATATCTTGAAGAATCGGAGCGTTTGATGCCAGCGCGTGAAATCACGGCCTTTCTCATGTCATTCCAGAAAGATGTGAAGCAACGTATTCCTGCTCTATCTATGAGTTTATTGCTGATCTTTACATCTATATTCTTCTTTATTAATAACGTCAATATCATCGATGACGGTTTATACAGTAAAGATCACTCTTTCTATTATATTCTCGTAGCGATTCATACGACCGCTTGTTTATTGATTTTGCTCAATATTTTAGGGGTCTTTGCTTTGTCTAAAAGGGCTATTTTGTTTGAAATCGTCTCGATTATTTTGATTATTGGTGTGACATTTTGGACGTATGCATCTTATATTTCACTGCTATGGTTGATCGTTATTTTAATTTTACTCATCGTTCTTTACCGTAGTGCTTTAGTATTGAAGCGACCATTACGTGTCGGTAAATTAATCGGAAGTATCATCGTCAGTGGACTCGCGCTTTATCTTAATCACGCATGGATTGCGCACTTTTTCTATACATTAGATATGTATCATATTGAGGCGAATACGTCGTTGCTCAGATATTATTTCTGGATTACGCTGTTCTTTGTCATTATAATCGTGGGCGCGATTGTGTGGTATTTTGAACGCAAGACAACTTTGCCTCATGATCAGGAATCACTATCTCAATGTGAAGCGATTATCGATCAGTACGGCGGCCATTATCTCAGCCACTTAATTTACAGTGGTGACAAAGATTTTTATCTATCCGAAGCTGAAGATGCGTTTATCATGTACAAGCAGAAACACAACGCTTATATCGTACTCGGTGATCCTATAGGAAATCCACAGAGCTATTATGCGATGCTTGAGCAGTTCTATAAGCACGCGCACTATCTTGGATATGATGTGATATTCTATCAAGTCACTGATCGCTATTTATCGCTTTATCACAGCTTTGGCAATCAGTTCTTTAAACTCGGTGAAGAGGCAATTATTGATTTAACGCAGTTCACGATGTCAGGTAAAAAGAATCGGGGTCTGCGTGCAACGATGAATAAATTTAAAGATTTGAATATGACTTTTGAAGTGGTAGAACCACCGTTTGATACTGAGTTCGTTAAAGCACTACGACATATCAGTGATGAGTGGTTAGATGGTAGAAAGGAAATGGCGTTCTCAGTAGGTTCGTTTGATGAATTCTATTTATCTCAAGCACCTATTGCGGTGATTAGAAATGCGGAAGAGGAAATCATCGCGTTCTGTAATTTAATGCCGACGTATTACGAAGATACTTTATCCGTCGATCTCATTCGTTGGGGTTCTGAGACCGATTTACCATTAATGGATGTGTTATATTTAAACATCCTGCTTTGGGCGCAAGAACAAGGATATCGACATTTCAATATGGGGATGGCGACGCTCTCCAATGTTGGACAGGCATCGTTTGCATTTACAGGTGAGAAGATTGCGGGACGTGTATTCGAACACTTTAATGGTTTATATCGTTTCCAAGGTTTACGACGTTATAAAGAGAAGTTCAAACCATCATGGAAGCCGAGATTTATCGTTTATCGTAAACATAATTCTTTATGGTTAAGTATGATTCGAGTAGTTAGAGCAATACGTAAGTAGTAAGAAGAGGTTATGACGTTAAGTGTGGGGCGACCCATTTAGTGATAATTTGATAGCTATTAAAGATATTAACTGTTGCTTTGCGCAGTAGCTGTCTGTATTTGAGATAGCTGACGCTGTCTCAAATACGAGTCAGCCTTGCAGGGGGTGAGACGACGAAATCAAATAGATTTCTGTCTCACTCTCTTTTAGCAATTTAGTCGTTCTTATGAGCTTGTTTATAAGCTTCTCTTTCAGCGTGCTGTTGTGCGTAACGCTCAGGATTCTTTTTATAAAACATCTGATGAGACTCATCCGCTTCATAAAATTTAGATGCAGGAAGTAATTTCGTAGCAATTGCTTTATCGCTGTCTATAGTGTGAGCCATATCTTGTAGAAATTGCTCTGCAAGTTGTTGTTGATGTTCATCAGTGTAAAAGATAGCCGTGCGATACTGTGCTCCTCGGTCTTGATACTGTCCTTCAGCATCAGTTGGGTCGATAACTGAGAAGAAGATGGATAGCAGTTTCTCGTAGGAGAAGCGGTCAGCATCGTAAATAATCTTTACTGTTTCCATATGACCGGTATGCCCGCGTTTAATTTCTTGATAGGTAGGATTCTCGACATGTCCACCCATATATCCTGATACGACTTGTTCAATGCCGTCGTGTGTGTCAAAGGGATGTACCATACACCAGAAACACCCTCCAGCAAAATATGCTTCTTGTAAGTTCATATTTATGTCACTCCATTCTCAGTCCTTAGCTGTATTTATTAAGAAATCACTTGATTTTTAATCTCTTTTTATATAACTTAAATATGTGCTAATTATAATATATTGATTCGTAATTTTGAAGATATAAGGTTGGTAATATGGACGAACACAAAAGAAATAATGAAGAACTCAGACGCAGTAGTGATCGACAAACAAAGTCGCTACACCGTAAAAAGAAGAAGAAAAAACTAAGAAAGTTACCATTTATTATACTTGCGCTCGTGATTATTCTTGCAGCGTTTGTTGGATATGCCATTCACGGTTATAATTCCGGAATTAACTATGCAAAGAAACAGGGTAAATCGCTGAAGATGCATAAATTTAATGGCGCAGTTAAAAATGATGGTAAAGCTACAATTATGATTCTTGGTGCCGACAAGGAGCAAGGTGGTATTTCAAGGACGGACTCTATCATGATTGCGCAATATGACTACATTCATAAGAAAATGAAAATTATGTCTGTGATGCGTGATATTTATGCTGATATTCCTGGCAACGGTCAGCACAAAATTAACTCCGCGTATTCTATCGGTGGACCTGAGTTGCTACGTCAGTCATTGAAGAAAAATCTAGATATTGATCCAGAATATTATGCGATACTTGATTTTACCGGCTTTGAGAAAATGATTGATGAATTACAACCGAATGGTGTGCCTATTGATGTTGAAAAGGATATGTCTAAAAATATCGGTGTTTCCCTGAAAAAAGGGCATCATCGTCTTAATGGTAAAGAATTACTCGGTTATGCACGTTTCCGTCATGACGAGGAAGGTGACTTCGGTCGTGTACGTCGTCAACAACAAGTGATGCAAGCGTTGAAGAAAGAGTTAGTAACGCCAAGTACCTTATTCAAGTTACCTAAAGTGGCTGGTATTCTACGTGGTTATTTAAATACGAACATGTCTGATAGTACATTGATTAAGACAGGTACAAACTTTGGTGTGCGTGGGGATCACAATGTGAAGACATTAACGTTACCAGTCAAAGGAAGTTATTCTGATCTGCAAACGCCAGAGGATGGTAGTGCATTGAAGATTGATAAAGAGAAAAACAAAGAAGAAGCGAGAAAGTTCTTAGAAGATAATAAATAGAATAGACGCGTTTCAACTCAAAGTAAGCCCGTAGATGGTCGTTAAGAGCATCTACGGGCTTTTTATACTCTCTTTATGTGCAACTTTAGGGTAAGAGTAGTAAATCGTTTAATCGACAGTATTTACTGACGACAATCTACTTATTCATCTGATTTTCTAACACCAGCAACGCCATAATGTTCTTTCTTCATTTCTTCAATGATGACATGGATGGCTTCTCTATTTGCGCCTGTAGATTTCTCAACTGCATTCGTAACTTCTGTGACTAAGTCTTTAAGTTGTTCGTCTGAACGTCCCTCGATAAGCTTCACATTGATAATTGGCATAGCTTTCAACTCCTTTATCCTTTGTTGTTTCTATTATATCACGCGAGTAGCTGAAAAAATAAATAGAACAAATGTTCTCTAATAACTTGATTAAGAACACGCGTTCGTATATAATAGAATTATTCTGAGGAGGGCAGAATGATGTACGATTATAATCTTTTAGAGGATAGAGATATACTATGTATTGATCAGAAGAGTTTTTTTGCGAGTGTAGCGTGTATTCAAAAAGGGTTAGACCCTATGAAAGTAAAGTTAGCTGTAGTAGCAGACACGAAAAGACAAGGTTCAGTAGTATTAGCGGCGACACCAGAGTTGAAGAAATTAGGAATTAAGACTGGATCTAGATTATTTGAAATACCGCATCGTAACGATATCTATATTATCAATCCTAGTATGCGTAAATACTTGGAAGTTTCTTTAACAATTTCAAAGATTGCATTAAGATATGTGCCTCCAGAAGATTTACATCAATATAGTATCGATGAATTTTTCATGGATGTAACGGACAGTTATTATCGTTTCAACAGTACAGTTCAGTCATTCTGTGAGAGATTGATGAAAGAGATTAAAGAAGAAACACAAATTCACTGCACGATAGGTATAGGTTCGAATATATTATTAAGCAAGATTGCGATGGATGTAGAGGCGAAACACAACCCTAGTAAGATTGCTGAGTGGCGTTATCATGATATTCCAGAGAAACTTTGGCCAATCAAACCACTTAGCGAATTTTGGGGAATCAGTAGACGCACAGAAGCAAAGTTAAATAAACGAGGCATCTTTACGATAGGTGATCTAGCGCGTTATCCATACCGCTATTTGAAGAGAGATTTAGGTGTCATAGGGGTGGATTTACATTTACATGCCAATGGTATTGATCATAGCAAAGTACGAGAGAAGTATAGAGTGACCAATCCATCTATTTGTAAAAGTCAAATTTTAATGCGAGATTATCGTCTCGAAGAAGCAAAGGTTGTCATGAGAGAGTTGATTGAAGATGTAGCAAGCCGTATTCGAGACAGAAAGCAACTGGCTCGTACAATTCACTTTTCATTTGGTTATAGTGATGGTGGCGGCGTGCATAAACAGTACACGCTAGATGATCCAACTAATTTGGAGAAAGATATATATAATGTGGTCAATCATTTTGCGAATCAATTGTGCGATCCTACTGAGTTATATCGTACACTCAGTGTTTCGTTAACCCAGTTTGTGAATGAAAGTGAAAGACAGTTGAGTTTATTTATCGATGAATACGAGAGAAGAAGAAATGAACGTTTAGCGAAGACGATTGATTTTTTGCATCAAAAGTATGGAAAGGGCATCGTCTCAAAAGCTGTGTCTTATACTGAAGCGGGAACGAAGCACGGTCGTTTAGGATTGATGGCAGGGCACAAGATGTAGTTGTAGGGTTAAAGTTTGAAGGAGATAAGAATTAAAAAGTGGAGAGGAAGCCACCACTGCACTTAGAGGCTCCTCTCCGGCAATATAACTAATAATTTAAGCAATATATAGTCACTCATCCGACTGTTTCGGTGGAATGAGAAAACAATTTCTTTATGGAAGGTAAGTGTCAAAATCTTGCAAAGCAACTTTAGCGCGTTCGCGATCGTTCGGCATCTTAAAAGTTAAACATAGGGCACCCATAATATCTTCTCGAACTTCTAAAATTCTAAGGTTACTGATAGAAATATTATGTAAACTGAGAATATAAGTTACTTTACTAATCATTCCAGATTCATCAGGGATATCAACATAAAGATCGTAACCGAGATTTAATGCGCCACGAGTTTGTGCTGGAAGATGATCTCTATATGTCTTTGCTTGTTGAAAGAAGTTATATACTTCTTTAGGATTATTATCTTTAATCAACTGAATGACATCATTGATTTGTGCCTGCCAATCGTGCAAGATGTCGAGAATATGTTGATTATTTGCTTCAACGATATCACGCCACATTTCTGGGCTGCTACTAGCGATACGTGTTAAATCTCGGAAACCACCTGCTGCGAGTTCTTTGATTAAATGAGAAGTTGAGCTATGATTTTCGTTTAGATGAACTAAACTTGACGCTATGATGTGCGGAACATGACTAACCACAGCCGTAATGTAGTCGTGCTCTTCGGCAGTCGATGAGATTATCTTTGCGCGAGTAAATCTCAATAAATGTTCGATATATTGATGTGCTGAGCGATTCTCAGGCAGATGGTGGATGAGTACGTAATATGCATTTTCGAACAAATGTTTTTTCGAATTGAGTACGCCTGTTTTATGACTGCCAGCCATTGGATGTCCACCCACGAGATGGATATCTGCTTCGAGTAATCTACTTTCGTGTGCCATGATACTTGATTTAGTACTTCCAGTATCAGTCACTATCAAAGAAGGTTGAGTATTGTATTGTGGTAACTCACGTAAATATTGGATTGTTTGTTGTACAGGAGTGGCATAAATAATAATATCTGCTTGTTCTACGGCCTCAGCATAGTTGGTGACCATCTCATCGATGATACCTATAGATTGTGCTTTACGTAATTGTTCTTGATCCGCATCATAAGCTGAGATGACGAGATCTTCATGATAGTAGTGGAGATTACTTGCTAAGCTACCTCCGATTAAACCTAGACCTACAAACAAAATTTGAGTCATATCGAGCACTCCTCTATCAAAAGATTCAGAATAGTATTATTGTATAAGAAGAGGTTACAATTAGCAATAAGAATCGCAAAGTAACGAAAGGGGATTTTAACTATGACTGAAAGTGTATTAGAGACGATACGTGAGCTGACAGCGATTCCAAGTCCTTCTGGGAATGCTTACAAAGCGATAGCGTACGTGGACGATATAGCTCAAGAACTTGGGTTTTCTACGCAAATCACTAATAAAGGTGCTTTAATTATTACTGTTGAAGGAGAAGAAACAAAAAGACAACGTTGTATAACTGCCCATGTAGATACATTAGGGGCAATGGTTAAGGAAATTAAAGAAGATGGTCGTCTAGCGTTGTCGCTTATCGGTGGTTACAGCTACAATGCGATTGAAGGTGAATACTGCGAAATCGAGACCCGAAGTGGAGAAACATATTCTGGTACGATTTGCCTTCATGAAACTAGCGTTCACGTGTATCGTGATAATGATCAAATTCCACGTAATCAAGAACACATGGAAGTAAGAATCGATGAAAAGGTAACATCTGAAGAAGAAACAAAACGCTTAGGTATCCAAGTAGGAGATTTCGTGAGTCTCAATCCGAGAACTGAGATAACTCAATCAGGGTTTATTAAGTCACGTCATTTAGATGACAAAGCGAGCGTGGCAATGATAATTGAGTTTCTAAAAAAGATTAGTAATAATGACTTAAAACTTCCTTATACGACGCAATTTTATATTTCTAACAACGAAGAAATCGGTTACGGTGCGAATGCATCAATAGCCCCTGAAATTGAAGAATTGATTGCATTCGATATGGGCGCCCTTGGAGATGGCCAAAGTTCAGATGAATATACCGTTTCCATCTGTGCTAAAGATTCCTCAGGCCCATATCATAAGCATTTAACAGATCAATTAGTATCACTATGTGATCAACAACATATCCCGTATCAAATCGATATCTATCCTTACTATGGCTCAGATGCTTCTGCAGCATTACGTGCAGGTGTTGACGTACGACATGCATTATTTGGGGCAGGTATTGAATCTTCTCATGCGATGGAACGTACGCATATCGATTCACTAAAAGCAACACAAGCGCTATTAGAAGCTTATTGTATGTCATCAATGACAGAAAAATAAAAAAAGTGATTGACAAAAATGTTTCACCCAAGTATGATACTAAGTAATTACTTTTAATAATACTGACTCAGAGATGAAGTAGTGAATGCAGAACGTAGTTTCAGAAAGCTAATGGTAGATGGAAATTAGCACGTCGCATATCATGAATTGGGCTTTGAGTAACAAGATTTAATATACTTTCATAAAGTGAACAATTAAGTTTGTTAACTAAGGTGGCACCACGGTAACGCGTCCTTATAGGTCTGTGTTACCGTGGTTTTTAGTTTTAGTGCAAATAAGATGTAGTACGTATGAAATGTTGTAGTGACAGAAAGTCAGTGGTTGATGCGAACTGACACACTTTTATACAGAAATTGGGTCTTATTGAAGTAATTAAATAGCAATTTGAGTGAGTGAAACATCGAGGTGTTTTGCTAATTAAGGTGGTACCGCGCGACTAGCGTCCTTTTTGAAGGATGCTAGTTTTTTTATATTTATTGTTTAATAAAGGAGGATTATTGATGCAAGTCTATTATGAGAAAGTCAAAGCGGATGTTACGCCAGAGGCGATAGCAAGGACAACAAAGAAAAAGATTATTTTAGAGAGTGCTGATAGCTCGCAGACGAAAGGGCGTTATTCTATCGTCGTGCTAGATGTTTGTGGTGAAGTGATTTTAGATAATCATGAATTTAGGGCGACCGGTCCTGGTTTTATCGAAGCAAATTTGGAACAGCCGTATCAATTTCTAAAGCATTTTTTAAACGATTATAAAGTCACTATTGATGATGAAACGTTGCGAAAGCTCCCATTTATTTCAGGATTTATCGGTTCTTGTAGTTTCGATCTCGTCCGACATGAGTTTCCAACATTGCAGAACATTGAATTATCGGACCATAAGCATCATGACTTACATTTTTATATGGTCGAGGATGTTCTAGTGTTTGATCACTATAAAGAAGATCTTTATATCATTGCTTCTAATTTATTTTCAAAAGCGGAAGAAGAAGAACTTCAAAAACGTGTACAGTCTCAAATAGAGAATTTAAAAAAACATACCTGTCTTTAGTGAAACGGTTCCGTTTGAAACGCCAGAAGATAAAGTTGTCAGTGGCAACATTTCTAAAGAGAATTTTATTAAAAATGTAAGAAAATTCAAGAAGCTTATCGCTGAAGGGGATATGTTCCAAGTGGTGCCTTCGATTATTTACAGTTATACGCACGATTTCGGAGATCAACGTTTCCCATTGTCTTTCCAAATGTATCAGAATTTAAAAAGACAAAATCCGAGTCCATATATGTATTATCTCAGCATGGGCAATACGATTGTTGTCGGTAGTTCACCGGAAAGTTTCGTGAAAGTGAAGAATAATCGCGTCTACACGAACCCGATTGCTGGAACGATTAAACGTGGTGCAACGGAAGAAGAGGATCAAGCGCTGGCAAAGCAACTGCTTTCAGATGAAAAAGAGTTAAGTGAACATCGCATGCTCGTTGACCTTGGACGTAACGATATTCATCGAGTATGTCGACCAGGCACATCTGAAATTCATAAGCTCATGATGATTGAGCGATACGAACACGTCATGCATATCGTTAGTGAAATTTCAGGTGAGCTTGATGATTTATCACCGCTTGAAGTCATCACGAGTCTATTGCCAACAGGTACAGTTTCTGGAGCGCCAAAGTTAAGAGCAATTCAACGAATTTATGAAACGACGTCACAGAAACGGGGAATTTATAGCGGAGGCATAGGTTATATCAACTGTAATCATGAACTTGATTTTGCGCTAGCGATTCGTACGATGATTGTTGATGTAGGAAAGGTGAATGTAGAAGCGGGGTGCGGTATCGTTTATGATTCGGTTCCCGAAAAAGAATATGAAGAAACACAAATGAAAGCGAAAAGTTTATTGGAGGTGACACCATGATTCTAATCATCGATAATTATGATTCATTTACTTACAACTTAGTTGATATCGTGGCGCAACATCGTAAGGTCAAGTTAACTTATGTTGATCAAGTTTCTATTGATCAATTAATAGGATTGAATATTGAAGGTATTATTATCTCACCTGGACCAGGGCATCCGCAAGACTATCCAGAGTTGATGAAGATAATCCTTATATTCTCTAATGTACCAATACTTGGTGTGTGTTTAGGAGCGCAAGCTTTGACGTGTTACTACGGTGGCAAAGTCGTACAAGGTTCCAATATCCTACATGGTAAAGTAGATCAGATGGACATACTAGGAGAATCAAAGTTATTACGAAAGATTCCACAATCTTCTGACATTATGCGTTATCACTCTTTAGTGAGTGACCCGAAATCTTTTCCTAAAGAACTCATTATCACAGCACAAACAAGTGATTGTATACAAGCATTTGAACATCAGTCATACCCTCACTATGGCGTACAGTTTCACCCAGAATCCTTTGCGACTAAGTATGGGGAACAGATTGTATTAAATTTCTTAGATATATGTAAGGAGGCAGAACATCGTGGCGTTAAAGTTAAAACTACAACAGCAACAACCACTGACTCAGAGTGAAATTAACGACTTTGTAGCGTTATTAATTTCGCCTGAAATTGATCAAGAAGAGAAACGACGTTATTTACAAGCCTTTTCAAATAAAGATTATAGTCAGAAAGAATTAACTTATTTATCGCTAGCACTCATACACACGATGTATGACCCACAACCTTATTATCCTGAAGGTATGTGTGTCTGCGGTACGGGTGGGGACCGGTCTAACAGTTTCAATATTTCCACGACGGTCTCGTTTATCGTAGCGAGTGCGGGTGTTCCGGTAATCAAACACGGCAACAAGAGCATTACGTCCGCTTCAGGCAGCACAGATTTACTGGCTGCGATGGCGATTAATACCACGCCAGTGTCTCAAACACCAAAGCAGCTCCAGGAAACGCATTTAGCTTTCTTGAGCGCGACCGAGACATTTCCGGTGATGAAGCATATTCAGCCTGTTCGTAAAATGATTGAGACGCCGACTATTTTTAATATTATCGGTCCAATCATCAATCCGTTTAAACTCGACTATCAAGTGATGGGTGTCTATGATAAGGAACGTTTACCGCATATTGCACAGACTCTACAAGACTTAGGACGTCGGCGAGCAATCGTTGTCCACGGCGCAGGTGGAATGGATGAGGCGACGTTGTCAGGTGAGAATATCATTTATGAAGTGAATCAGGATACAGGCATTACGAATTATACCTTAAACGCTTCAGATGTAGGCTTACACTCAGCAGACAATACAGAACTTGTTGGAGGATCGCCGCTTGATAACCTACAAATTTCGGAACGCATTTTACGAGGAGAGGATCAATCAGCTAAATATGAAGTGGTCTTGTTAAATGCCGGACTTGCTCTTTATGTAGCTGAAAAGGCCGTAACGATACAAGAAGGCGTCGAACTGGCGCATACATTAGTTCAAAGTGGCAAAGCATACGAACAGTATCAAAGTATGAAAGGAGAAGTTCATGACTATATTGGATGAAATCGTTGAGTATAAACAAGCGTTGTTAGCCAAAGGATACTATGATGAACAATTAAACAAACTCGATAGTGTCGATGTGACGCATAAGCAGAGTTATATTAATCAGCTTAAGCACAGTGAACAATTAGGTATTATTGCTGAAATTAAATCTAAGAGTCCATCTTTAAATCAGCTTCCTGAAAAAGATTTGGGTCAACAAGTAAGGGATTATGAGCGCTATGGAGCAAGTGCGATATCTGTGCTGACAGATGAACGTTACTTTGGTGGTAGTTTCGAGCGACTTCAGGATTTAACGATGAAAACGTCTTTACCTGTGCTCTGTAAAGATTTCATTATCGATCCGATACAAATCGATGTTGCGAAACGTGCAGGGGCATCGATGATCTTACTCATCGTTAATATCTTATCTGACGAACAATTAGAGTCACTATACAAGTACGCGACGCAACAAGGATTGGATGTGCTCGTTGAAGTTCATGACCAAGAAGAGTTAGCACGTGCGCACCAACTTCAACCTGAGTTGATTGGCGTCAATAATCGTGACTTACGTACTTTTATCACCGATGTCGAAAATACGAATCAAATCTTGAGAGACAAACAATCAGGATTTCTTTACATTTCTGAAAGTGGCATTCATTCTTGCGAAGATGTTGAACAAATCATGCCATCCGGTATAGAGGGATTATTAATAGGTGAAGCACTGATGAAGTGTGAGGATTTAAGCCAATTTCTACCAAGTCTGAAGCTAAATAAGGTGAAATGATGAAACTGAAATTCTGTGGTTTTACGAGAAAAGAAGATATTGAGAAGGTGAAGCAGCTTAATGTAGATGCGGTAGGATTCATTCACTATCCTAACAGTAAGCGACATCTTCCTATAACAATGATTAACGAATTAATGCAGCGACTTTCAGTAAAGATGGAGAAAGTCGTCGTTGTGGTCAATCCCTCTCGTGCTACGATTGATGCTTTAGCTACCACGACGCCAATGACGACATTACAGCTCCATGGAGACGAACCATTAGAAACCATTCAATATATACGAGCACATTATCCTGATTTACGCATTATTAAAGCATTAAGTGCGCGTAATCAGGAGGAATTGCAAGTGCGACTCGACCATTATCGTAATCAGGTTGATGAATTTATTATCGACACACCTTCACAAGATTATGGTGGAACAGGTCAAACGTATGATTGGGAAATCTTGCGCGGCATTCACGATGTCCCTTTTATGATAGCGGGTGGACTTAACTACGACCACATTCAAACTATCAAGCAAATGGATTTAAAACATCACGGCTACGACATCGCTAGTGGGATTGAAACTGAAGGACGTAAAGATTTGGGTAAAATGAGACGCATTATCGAAAGTGTAAAAGGAGTGACAAAGTATGACAAACTCATTTAAACAAGAAATTCAAACAGAAGCGGATGAATTAGGATTCTTCGGAGAGTATGGCGGGCAATACGTACCTGAAACGTTAATGCCAGCAATTCAAGAGTTAAAGCAAGCCTATAAAGAAGCGAAAGCAGATCCGACGTTCCAAGATGAACTTAAAGCGTTACTCACAGACTATGTGGGGCGTAGTACACCCTTAACGTATGCGCAATCGTATACAGAATCGTTAGGTGGAGCAAAGATTTATTTAAAACGTGAGGATCTGAATCACACAGGTGCGCATAAGATTAACAATGCGTTAGGGCAAGCTTTACTCGCGCGACGCATGGGCAAGAATAAGCTCGTAGCAGAAACAGGTGCAGGTCAACACGGTGTAGCAAGTGCGACAGTAGCAGCGCTCTTTGATATGGAACTCGTCGTCTTTATGGGCGCAGAAGATATGAAACGTCAAGCATTGAATGTCTTTCGTATGGAATTGTTAGGAGCAAAAGTAGTCTCTGTTGAGGAAGGCCAAGGTACACTCTCGGATGCAGTCAACAAGGCGTTGCAATACTGGGTCAGTCACGTCGACGATACGCATTATTTACTCGGTTCGGTCATGGGGCCAGATCCATTTCCGACGATGGTCAGAGATTTTCAAAGTGTTATAGGCCAAGAGATTAAAGCGCAAATGGTAGATAAAGAAGGCCGTTTACCTGATGCGGTGGTTGCTTGTATCGGTGGCGGATCAAATGCCGCGGGAACGTTCTATCCTTTCGTGTTAGATGATGTGAAGTTGTATGGTGTAGAAGCGGCTGGTAAAGGTGTTGACTCTCAGAAACATGCCCTTGCTTTAAACAAAGGGACGCCAGGCGTGTTACATGGTGCACGTATGTATTTATTACAAGACGCACATGGACAAGTGCAATTAGCACACTCTATTTCAGCGGGACTCGATTATCCAGGTGTTGGGCCGGAGCATTCTTACTATCATGACTTAGGTCGTGTGACGTATGAGACGGCGACGGATGATCAAGCGATGCAAGCATTGAAGCGCTTCACACGAGCTGAAGGAATTATTCCAGCTATAGAAAGTGCGCATGCGTTAAGCTATGTTGAACGGTTAGCACCAACAATGAAGCAAGATGACATTATTGTGGTGACGGTTTCTGGACGTGGTGATAAAGATATGGAATCGATACGTTCGTATTTATCAACAGAAGGAGGGGACCAAGATGAGTAAATACTTCATTCCTTACATCATGGGCGATCAATCCTTTATCTCTAATTTAAAGTTATTACAAGAGCACGGGGCAGATATCGTTGAAATTGGTATACCGTTCTCTGATCCTGTAGCTGATGGGCCAACGATAATGGAAGCGGGTAATAAAGCAATTGCTGAAGGTATGACGGTGGAGAAGATACTTCAAGAACTTAAACAGCATCGTGATACGTTGCATGGGCGTTATGTATTAATGACGTACTATAATATCATTCATTATTACGGTGAAACCGAGTTTCTAAGTGCTTGCGAGGAAGCGGGTGTTTATGGTCTGATAATTCCAGACTTGCCGTTTGAACTCATCGAGGAGATGAAACAACGTCATCCAGAACGTCAAGTTAAATTGATTTCTCTCATCGCAATGACAGCTTCAGAGGCACGTGTGAAACGTATCGCAGAACATGCAGAAGGCTTTATATATACAGTGACGATGAACGCGACGACAGGTGAAGATGGAACATTTCATCCTGACGTCAAAGCGACGATTCAAAGTTTGAAATCTTATACGTCTGTTCCAGTAGTTGCTGGTTTTGGAATTCGTACGCCTGAACACGTTCGAGACATTGGGAGTGTGGCTGATGGTGTCGTGATCGGCAGTGAAATCGTCCGTCGTTTTGCTTCACAAGACCGAGCAACAATTACTACGTATTTGAAGTCCATTCGAGACGCGCTTGATTCGTAGCCAAACTATTATTTTTCATTTACGCATCTTATTTTTTAGCTGTGAAAAGATTTTCCAACGTGAAGAGCGGGTAGACTGATAGTGGATTTCGAAAAAGCTATAACGAGGAGTGTCAGTATGACTAAGAAAGTATTATTCGTCTTAACAAGTACGAGTCAATTTCCTGATGGTACACAGACAGGGCTGTGGTTGGAAGAAGCCAGTGTGCCATATCAAGTATTGACTGAAGCTGATATCGATGTAGATGTCGTGTCGATCGAAGGTGGCGAAGTGCCGATTGATGATAATTCAACTCAAAATAATGAACTTGAAACTTACAAGCAATTCGTTGATTTAATTCAAGATGTTCCTGCACTAAATCTCGTCAATACAGCAGAGTATGACGCGATTTATCTACCAGGCGGCCACGGCACGGTCTTTGATTTCGCGAACAATCCTCAACTCTCAGACATATTGTTATCCTTTAAAGAAGATAACAAGTTCATTGCATCTGTCTGTCACGGACCAAGTGCATTTGTAGGCGCGAAGGATAAGCAAGGCAATAGTTTAATCAATAACATGACGCTGACTTCATTTACCGATGAGGAAGAACGTCAGATGGGCTTTGAAGAGCAAGTTCCGTTCCTTACGCAAACTGCATTACAAGACTTAGGTGCAAACTTTAAAGCTGCTGAAGCTTTCTCTTCACACGTTGAAACTGATGGCCAATTGATTACAGGTCAGAATCCACAATCGAGTCAAGCAGTGGGTGAAGCATTGCGCGATGCATTGTTAAGTTAGTAGTAGAAAATGAAGAATAACAGACATCGACTTTCAACAGTCCGTAGCTCTTAAGTTTAGAGGCGACTGTTGGAAGTTCTTTGTTGTGTTTTCAAGAGTTTGAATTGTTCCATGTGAGTTTTGTTGTAGCGTAAAATGGATATATTTATTACTTAGTACATATATTATGGAAAGTGGTAACGTTTAGATTGCTTTATTATACAGCTATCACTGAAATGTTATAATAAGGGTAAAGATAATTGTTTGAATAAGTTTTTACCGGCGATACATTCGCCGAATTATTTTGGTTTTAAAAACGATTATTGTATAATGAGCAAGATTGAAATTGTATACATAACTTATATTGAAGTAAGATGTAGAATAATATTGAAGTAAGAAGAGGTTAGATAAATGAAATTTACAAATTTAACAGCAACAGAGTTTGGTTCCTTTGTTGATCAAATGCCCGACAGTCATTTTACTCAGATGGTGGGTAACTATAATTTGAAGATTGCGGAAGGCACAGAAACACACTTAGTTGGTGTTAAAGACAATGACAATAATGTGATTGCTGCTTGCTTATTAACTGCAGTGCCCGTGATGAAATTCTTCAAGTATTTCTACTCTAACCGTGGACCTGTCATAGATTATGATAATAAAGAGCTCGTTTATTATTTCTTTAACGAGTTAAGTAAATATGTGAAGAAACATCGTTGTCTCTATCTCAGAGTGGATCCATATATGGCCTATCAATATCTAGACCACGATGGTAACGTTCTGGATAACGCGGGTCATGATTGGATCTTTGACACGATGAACTACTTAGGCTATCGACATCAAGGTTTCCTAACTGGCTTTGATCCAGTGATTCAAATTCGTCATCACTCAGTACTTGATTTGACTGGTAAAACGGCGAAAGATGTCTTAAAAGATATGGATAGTTTACGTAAACGTAATACTAAAAAGGTACAGAAAAACGGCGTAAAAGTACGCATGCTTGATTCTGATGAACTTCCAATCTTCCGTTCATTTATGGAGGATACATCTGAAAAGAAAGACTTTGATGACCGTGATGACAGCTTTTACTATAATCGTTTGAAATATTATCAAGATCGCGCCCTTGTGCCTCTTGCTTATATCAACTTTGACGAATACATCGAAGAGCTTGAATCAGAACGTCAGAAATTGCAGAAGGATCTTAACAAAGCGTTGAAAGATCTTGAAAAACGTCCAGATAACAAGAAATCTCATAACAAAAAAGAGAATTTAGAACAACAGTTAGATGCGAACCAACAGAAGATTGACGAAGCGCGTCAGTTACGTGAGCAGCATGGCGTTGAATTACCAATTTCAGCCGGGTTCTTCATCGTTAATCCATTTGAAGTAGTGTATTACGCAGGCGGTACCGCTAACGAGTTTAGACACTTTGCAGGCAGCTATGCGATTCAGTGGCACATGATTAACTACGCTTTAGACCATGGTATTAATCGTTACAACTTCTACGGTATTAGTGGTGATTTCTCTGAAGATGCTGAAGATGCTGGCGTTGTGCGTTTTAAAAAAGGATTTAATGCTGACGTCGTCGAATATGTCGGAGATTTCATTAAACCTGTCAATAAACCGATGTATAAAGTTTATACAACATTGAAAAGGTTAAAAGATAAAGTAACTAAATCCTAATTTCATTAAGAAAGGACAAAGTAATATGAATTTTACAGAGTTAACGGTTCAAGAATATGAAAGTTTCGTTCAAAATCCAGCTTTAGAAAGTCATTATTTCCAAGTGAAAGAGAACATCGATACACGTGAGTCCGACGGCTTTGACGTGGTGTTGCTTGGTGTGAAAGATGACAATCAACAAGTGATTGCAGCGAGCCTTTTCTCAAAGATTCCAACGATGGGTAGCTATGTCTATTATTCTAACCGTGGTCCTGTGATGGATTATGATGATTTAGGTTTAGTGGATTTTTATTTAAAAGGCTTAGATCAATATTTGCAAAAGCATAACTGCCTCTATGTGAAACTAGATCCGTATTGGATTTATCAAATTTACGACAAAGATATTAAACCTTTCCCAGATCGTACACCAAATGATGCACTTGTAACGCTCTTTAAATCGCATGGTTACACGCATCATGGCTTTACGACACAATATGATAGCTTAAGTCAGGTTAGATGGATGGGTGTGTTAGATTTAGAGGATCAAACACCATCTTCTTTAAAGAAAAAATTTGATAGCCAACGTAAACGAAATATCAATAAAGCGATTAAATATGGTATCAAAGTACGTTTCTTATCACGCGATGAGTTCCCTATATTCTTGGATTTATATCGCGAAACAGAGGCGCGAGCAGGCTTTGCGTCTAAAACGGATGAGTATTTCTATAACTTTATCGATACATATGGGGATAAAGTGCTCGTTCCTTTAGCTTATATCGATTTAGATGAATATATTGAGCATATTCAAGGCGAGATTAATGTTAAAGAGAACCGTCGTGATCAAATTATGCAAAAAGATAACAAGTCAGATAAGCAATTGAAGAAAATTGCTGAGTTTGATAAGCAAATCGCACATGACAAGAAAGAGTTATTAAATGCAAGCGAATTAAGACAGACTGATGGTTCTATTTTGAATCTCGCATCAGGCGTCTTCTTTGCAAACAGCTATGAAGTGAACTATTTCTCCGGAGGTTCTTCTGAGAAATATAACCAATATATGGGTCCATACATGATGCATTGGTACATGATTAACTATTGCTTAGAGAATGGTTATACACGCTATAATTTCTATGGTCTATCTGGCGACTTTACAGAAGATAGCGAAGACTACGGTGTTTATCGCTTTAAACGTGGGTTTAACGTGCAAATTGAAGAGTTAATTGGAGATTTCTACAAGCCTATTAAGAAGATGAAATACCGCTTATTTAATACTTTAAATAATATACGACAAAAGATAGGCAAATAAGATAAATAGTAAGCCGGTGAGCGTTTATGCTCATCGGCTTTTTATAAATCTAGGGTGGGTATTGTGTACCAAAAGTTTGTGAGACCTTTCAGTAAGCACTGAGGGTAAATGTAGTAGCATTTATGTACTAAACATCCCTCAATTAAATTATAGCATGTATACGCAATTATTCAATCTTGATTTAAATTATTATATAAATAATATTGATATAAAATATATTTGGTTATCGTGTTCTATATTTGTTAAAGTAAGAGCTTATCTTAATATGAACTTTATTAATTTACTGTATGAACTCAATTTAATTAATATAAATTACAATGAATCATTTTAGATGATAATAGTTAAAAGGATGCGATCTTAGAGCGTATAAGTGAAGATTAAGTGTTGGATGATAATAATATCCAAAGGAATTGACCGATTTAAGTAGAAATACCAATACACTCACACAAATCATGGACTAAGAATCGTTAATCATGCAATGATTAATAGAAAATCGCGAAACCAGCGACAAATTTGAGTCATTTAAACTGAGACATAACAGAAATCTATTTGATTTCTTAGTCTTGATATCGCAAGAGTGACTCGTATTTGAGAAAATGCAAGCTATCTCCAGTACACACAGCAACTGTGACAAGCATGAGTTAATAGCTTTATCAACAATCAAATTTGCTCTAAATGAAATGACTTCATATCTATGGCTTGTGGTTACTGTAAATTTTTAGTCAATTTCAACATGAGATAAAAGAACCATATTTATGTTATGTAAACCTATAGAGTTATTTAACATAAGGATATGATGTTCAAGGTGATTGATAGTAATTATTTCGATTTGCGACTTCTCTTTATTATAATAGTAATAATTGCTATTATTTAAGACGCTGAGAGACGCTTTTATTTGCATTGAAAAATACATTCACGACCACTTTCCATGTGAGTGCAAAATTCGATGTAGGATAAATTTTGTATAATCGCTCTACTAAATGCAGCATTACACAGTGCGATAATTATTAGCAAACCTAATAGCAAAAGCTATTCAAGCTATTAAGGTACTATAATGATGATTAAAAATTGATATGTATAATCAAAATTTTAGTCATAGTTAGTAATAGCTAATTTATGATATCAATAGCAGTTAAACTAATAAAAACGTCTGAATCATAAGTAATAGATATGTATCTGAATTGTTAATGTGTTTAATATGAGTATTGTAAGTAACTTATGAATGAATGAATGCAGTTATAGATCATCATAAGTTAAATGCTGATAATAGATTTACAGATAATATATACATGAATAAGCTCATCTCATTTAAGTTTACGTTCTAGTTTACATAATATATATTATAGGAAGTTATCTATATTTCTGAAAAGGGACGATTTCATCTCCCTCTTATAACCTATTCGGCTTATATTAGCTTTTGGAATCTGAACTTGATCTTACTTGAAACAGTTATTGCGTCTGAAGTTAGATCTTACATACATTGCACTATGATATTTATTAGCACCTTGAATCTCGTCATTTATATAAACGAATTTCCAATTTAAGTACGGTATATAATATTTTGTTGGTTTAGAGTTTTTTCTCAGTGTAATTGAAAATATCCAATTAAATGAATCATTTCTTTGCTAAGTTATTACTAATTACTACATAAGGTCTACATCTTTGTTTTTCTAACACATGTTTATTCTAAATAAATCTACTGTTATAATATCAAACTATTTCACCATAAATTATCGCCAACATTCTACTTATAGATTCTCCAAATTGAAACAGAGTTTTAACTAATTATATAAATGTAACTCAACTATATAATCGATATTAGAGATAAAGCTTTTAGTTCAGATGTTTAAACTCTAAAAAATATCTCATTACATATGTACTAAAAAACCTCTAAATCGTAAAAATTATGAAATAGAGGTTTCATCTACATTTATCTATCATATTCATTTCTTTTGACGCGGCTTAATGTGTCGTTTTCATCTTCAGGTTCATTACGTCTAGCTGTTGGTCTCTCTTGTTGGTATGCTTCAACGTCTTCTTTCGGAATACCGCCCCGTTTACGTATCTCTTTCTCACGTTTCTTCTCGCGACGTTTTTTACGCCAATTACGTGTTGAGAACCAACTTAAGAAACTAATAAGCAGACTCACTACAGCAAGGAAAGCTGCATAGCCTAGCAAGGGTTCGTATGAGATATTCACGAAGTTTGGAATAAAGAATGCTACGACGCCGAGTACTACGAATGTAATCACGGCCGGCGTGAACCACTTATTAAGTGCGAAATTGCATAATAGAGTGAATACCACCATACCGATAATCGTATAAGTCATATAGTTCGGCATATCAAAGATCGTCATAAGTATCTAAACTTTCTAGTTCAATCGTTACTTTAGTTTAGCTTATTTTACATGGATTGTGAATTAATAGTTATTACTCGCCTTCCCTTTCGCCTCTTTTTTCAATCATAGATTCTCTGTCCGACGAAGCGTCCTTTTAGTAAAAACAGCTTCCTTTATCATAAAATAACCCCTACTAAACAAATCGCGTGAACAGTCTATCACTCTGAAATCATGTATAATGTAAACTAAAGCGTACTAAAGGAGCGTGTGATTATGGGAAATCATTTACCAGCGCGACATGAAGTTGCGAAAAATGAAAAATGGGATATCACAGATGTCTTTGAATCTGATGAAGCATTTTACCAAACACTAAATCAGACATTAGAGAAAGCCAAACAGTTTAATCAACAATATAAAGGGTCGCTTCAACACGTGCAAGATGTGAAAGATATCTTATCACCGTTCACTGAATTGCTTATCAACATTGATAGTATGTTCAATTACAGTGAATTGCGTTTAAGTGTAGATGCAACGGATGATACTGCCCAAACTTTAAATGCGAAACTCAATACTACATTGGGGCAAATCACGAGTCAACTGTCATTCGTGGAGTCGGAAATCACTGCGTTATCTGACGAAGATTTGGACCAACTCATTGCGGAAACGAATGTCCCACATTACTTCAAACAGTTGAAAAAGAAAAAAGCATCTCAATTAAGTCCGGAAGTTGAAGAAACGTTAGCGAGTCTGTCACCTACATTTGATAGTGCATTCGACTTATATGGTACTACAAAGATGCTTGATATAACCTTTGAACCGTTTAATCACCAGGACAAGTCGGTGCCGATGAATTACGCTACATTCGAAAATGAATATGAAGATCATCCAGATCCTGAGTTCCGTCGCAAGGCTTTCAAGCATTTTAGTGAAGGTTTGAGAAAATATCAACATACGACTGCAGCAACTTACAATATGCACGTGCAACAACAGAAGATTGAGGCGACGATGCGTGGTTACGACTCTGTCATCGACTTCTTGCTCAGCGATCAGGAAGTGACACGTGAGATGTATGACCGTCAAATCGACGTGATTATGGAAGATTTAGCGCCTATTATGCAGAAATACGCGCGTTTGATTAAACGTATCCATCGACTCGATGATATGCGTTTCGAGGACTTGAAAGTCTCCGTAGATCCATCGTATGAGCCGGAGATATCCATTGAGCAATCGAAAGACTATATCTATGGTGCGTTAGGTGTGATGGGTAACGATTACGTGGATATGCTACAGACAGCCTATCGTGACCGTTGGATTGACTTCGCTCAGAACAAAGGTAAAGAGACGGGAGCATACTGCGCGAGTCCTTATGCAACCCATTCTTACGTCTTTATCTCTTGGACTGGTAAAATGACAGAAACCTTTGTGTTAGCACATGAATTGGGACATGCTGGTCACTTTAAGCTTGCACAAAGCACACAACCTTATTTAGATTCTGAACCATCACTTTACTTCGTTGAAGCACCATCGACAATGAACGAAATGCTCATGGCGAATTACTTGTTTAAACAAGATGATGACCCTAAATTCCAGCGTTGGGTGATTGGGTCTATCATTGCGCGTACGTATTACCATAATATGGTCACGCATTTATTAGAAGCTACTTACCAACGTGAGGTTTATGAAAAAGTGGATCAAGGTGAATCGTTAACAGCACAGTCATTGAACCGTATTATGTACAACGTTTACCAACAATTCTACGGCGATAGTGTACAACTTACAGAAGGTACGGAATTAACTTGGATGCGCCAACCACACTACTATATGGGACTTTATTCTTACACGTACTCTGCTGGTTTAACTATCGGAACGGTTATGTCACAACGTATTAAAAATGAAGGTGAACCAGCCGTACAAGACTGGTTGAAGACGTTGAAAGCGGGAGGTAGCCTATCTCCAATCGACTTAGCTCAAACTGCAGGTATTGATATCACGACAGACCAACCATTGAAAGAGACAATCGCTTACATTGGCGAACTTGTTGATGAGCTCGAACGCTTGACTGACGATATTGATGGCTAAGCTTCTATAAAACACATTACAATTTCAAAATACAACATAAAATTATCCTAGTTCATCATTTAGTGAGGGTGCAGTGCCAATGCTTCGGCATTTCATCCTACCACTCCAATCAATGCATGAACTAGGATTTTCTTCTTAATTATTAAGTTCTCCCGTGTAATAATAAAGAATATTTTCAGCAATATTACCTATGTGATCACCGATGCGTTCTAAAGATCGTGCAGCGAGATGGGCTTGCCCTGCTACGTAAGGATCGTTATCGATTAAATACGTAATATTAATAATGTGTGTGTAAAGGTCATCAATATCTTGGTCGCGTTGAATAATTTCTTCTACTAAAGACAGTTCTTTATCCTTGTTAGCCGTATCAAGATCTTCTAACATTAACAGGCTTAACTGCCCCATCGCTTCTAAGCGCTTCAACACATATGCATCATCGATACGCGTTCGTAAACGAATATGTGCAATGTTCGCAGCGTTGTCACCAATACGCTCAAGTTCGTTCGCAATCTTTAACGCAGCGAGCACTAATCTTAAATCTGATGCTACAGGTTGTTGTTTTAAAATAAGCAGAACGACACTTTCATTAATATCTGTCTCTAGCTGATTAATCAATTGATCTTTTGCGATAACTTGGCGTGCGCGTGCTTTATCGTTATCATTCAACGATTGAATGGCCCTTGTGATGCTGCTATAAACACGTAGGCCCATTCGTCTCAGCTTGTGGTGCAAAGCGTCAATGTCCGCCTCATATTGTGAACGAATTGTCATCATATTAACCAAATCTTCCTGAAATGTAATCTTCTGTCTCCTTATCGACAGGATGCGAGAACAGTGTATCTGTATCGTTATACTCATTGACGTAACCGTTAAGGAAGAAAGCGGTACGATCTGATACACGCGCTGCTTGTTGCATATTATGTGTCACCATGATGATGGTATAATCTTCTTTCAACGTTTGAACGAGCTCTTCAATCTTTAGAGTCGAAATGGGATCCAGTGCAGATGTAGGCTCATCCATGAGTATCACATCAGGTTGAATTGCAAGCGTTCGTGCGATACACACACGCTGTTGCTGACCACCAGATAGGCTATAGGCATTGCGATTAAGTTTGTCTTTCACTTCATCCCACACTGCGGCATCTTTCAACGACTTCTCGACGATGGCATCGAGCGTCTTTTTATCCTTGATACCGTGCATTTTAGGTCCATAGGTTACATTGTCATAAATTGATTTAGGGAATGGGTTTGGATGTTGGAAGACCATTCCTACTTTCGTTCTGAGTTTCTCAACAGGTAATTGACGATCAAAGATATTCTGCTCACGATAGTAAATCTTACCCGCTGTCTTAACAGATGGTACGAGTTCGACCATGCGGTTCAATGCTTTGATATATGTTGATTTACCGCAACCTGAAGGACCGATAATCGCAGTAATTGTGTTCTCCTCAATATCTAAGCTAATATTTTTCAAAGCGTGATAGTCACCGTACCACAAATCTAAATTTTGAGTGGAATAAACGATATTTTTTGATGCTGGTTGCGCTTCTGTTTGGTTGAAGTCTGAAAGTCGTTGTGCGACCTTGGTATTTTTTCTTTCTTGTAAAAGTTGAGACATAATTACACTCCCCTAAAATTTTTTACTAAACTTATTACGTAAAAAGATGGCTATCGCATTCATTAACAGTAAGATGATGAGCAAGACGATAATTCCGGCTGAAGCGACGTTCTGGAATTCAGCTTGCGGTAGTTTCGCCCAGTTATAAATCTGCATTGGTAAAGCTTGAAATTGATCGAATATACTAGATGGTAGCGACAATAAGACGGTTGGAATACCAATGAGAATGAGTGGTGCCGTTTCCCCTAATGCACGTGATAAAGCTAATATAAAGCCAGTTAAGATACCTGGTAGTGCAGCAGGTAGAACGACACGACGAATCGTTTGCCATTGTGTTGCACCTAAACCATATGAAGCATCTCGCATCGATTGCGGGACAGCACGTATCGCCTCTTGGCTTGCAACGATAATAATCGGTAAAATGAGTAGCGACATCGTCAATGCTGCAGCAATAATTGAGTTGCCTAAGCCAAGTGCTTCGATGCCCATACCTCTAACGAATATCGTCAGACCAAGTAAACCGAAAACGACGGAAGGAACGCCTGCTAAGTTTGAAATACTAATTTTAATAATTCGTGTGAATGTGTTATCGCGTGCGTATTCTTCTAAATATATCGCTGTGCCCACGCCGAGAATAATTGAAATGGGAATAATCGTCACCATTAACCACAGCGTACCAACTAGAGCGCCTTTAATCCCTGCCATGCTTGGCGTAGAAGAAGAGAACGACGTTAAGAAATGTAAGTTGAGATGACTTGTTCCTTTTACTAAAGTGTCGATAATCAGCACAGCTAAGACAAGCAAGCCGACTAAAGTACAGCCTAAGAGTACATACTTGAGTATGCGATTGAGTTTGAGACGTTGACGTATGCGTTGATTTAACTTCGCGTCATCTTGCTTAAGTTGTCGAGTTGGTGCAGATACCGTCATATTAATACTCCTCTCTGAAGCGGTGCGTAATCCACTGAGAAATCAAGTTCATGATGATCGTGAAGATGAAGAGTGTGAATCCTACCGCATAAATACTGTAATAAGCTGTAGAGCCGAAAGTTGCATCACCTGTCGCCACTTGGACGATGTAACCAGTCATCGTTTGAATGGAATTCGTTAAATCAAATGATGAGCTCGGTGTACTGCCAGCTGCTAACGACACGATCATCGTCTCGCCTAATGCTCTAGAGATAGCTAACACGATCGATGCCATGATGCCTGATGTCGCAGCGGGAACGATAACTTTGCGTGCAACTTCAAACTTGGTTGCCCCCATTCCTAAAGCGCCCTCTCGTACTTTATTTGGTACAGAAGACATCGCGTCTTCACTCATACTTGAGATGAGTGGAATAATCATGATGCCTACAACAATTCCGGGGCTGATGGAATTGAAGCTATTGATATCAGGAAAGATAGATCTGAGTAAAGGTGTGACGAAAGTTAAGGCGAAGAACCCAAAGACAATCGTCGGAATTCCTGATAATAATTCCAAGGTAGGTTTAATGATCTTACGTGCCGTCTTTGAGGCATATTCACTGAGATATATTGCAGAACCTAAACCAATAGGCACTGCTACGATAGTGGCAATGACTGTGATCTTCAGTGTGCCGATGATAAGCGCCCAAATTCCGTATTTCGGTGACGAAGTGAATGGTGACCACTCCGCTGTGAATAGGAATTCAGTCAGTGGTATGCGTGTGAAGAATGTGATTGTTTCAGTGAGCAATGTCACTAATATGCCTAGTGTAGTTAGAATTGAAATCAGCGCGATGAGTGCAAGCACTTTTGGAACGACTTTGTCGCTCGTTACTTTCGCTTTCGATTGTTTATCTTCAATCATCTTGCTGACGTTGATTTGTGGTGTAGTCAATAGCATCCCTTCTTTCTTCTGTAACTCCCAATTATGTAAAAAGATTGGGAAGCGTAGAAAGGTAATTTGTCGTACTTCGCTTTCTACTCAGTCTCCCCAATCTTTATCTTCTACTTAGAAATAATTTTATTTATCCTCTTTATCTTTGCTATCTTTATCGTCGTCTTTTTTATCGTGTTTTTTGATAAAATCTTTAATCTCGTTCTTTTGTTGTTTGTAATCTTTGTCTGGTAGTGCGACGAAACCAGCTTTTTCGGCAGATTTACCTTTATCATCCATGACGAATTTCATGAATTTCTGGAAGCCTTTATTACTTTCGAGTTTCTTATCATTGGTATAGATAAAGAGTGGTCGACTTAAGGCGTAAGAATCATTTTGAATTGTTTTCTTAGTCGGTTTCGTTACTTTGCCGTCATTATCTTTGATCTTAACTTCTTTTAATTTGTCTTTATTTTGTTCGTAGAAGTTGTAGCCGAAGTAACCGATACCTTCTTTGTTATCTTGAACAGACTTAACGATGACGTTAGTATCAGCATTTTTATCTGCTTTAATGTCACCATCGTTCATTACTTCTTCAGTAAAGAAGTCGTAAGTACCGTGAGATTGGTCAGGAGAGAACGCTTTGATTTTCTTATCTGGCCATTTAGAGTTCACGTCTTTCCAAGTCTTGTCTTTACCAGAATAAATATCTTTGAGTTGATCTTTCGTTAACGTATCAACGAAATCGTTATCTTTATTGACAGTAATTGTTACGCCGTCTTGTGCAACTTTGTACTCATGATATTTGATATTTTTATCTTGTAGTTTTTTCTTTTCTTCATCTTTGATTGGTCTAGAAGCATTAGAGAAATCTGTGTTACCAGCGATGAACTTTTCGAAACCGCCACCTGTGCCTGCTGTACCTGAAGATACTGTGACATCTGAATGGTCTTTCGAGAATTTCTCATTTAACTTCTCAATGATTGGGCCGACTGTAGATGAACCGTCGCCCTTTACTTTGTTTGAACTATCGTTGCCCGAGTTGGCATTTCCTCCCCCACACGCGCCAAGTAGTAAAGACGCGCCGATAATCGATGTACCAACGAATTGCCATTTCTTCATTCCAACATCCTCCTCAGTGATATGTAATGTTTAAGTTATTTCACTGTTTATATTAGAGGTTGTTTATTAAGTTAAAATAGTTGCAGTGTAAAGATTAAGTTAAGTTCGTTTAAAAAGCTGTAAAAGTATGGGTTAATGAAGTTAATTGAAGGGAAGAATGGTCTAGAAGAAGGTTGTCTAATAGGAATTATTGAAGTTTTTTTCGCGAATTATCTGTCGTTTTCAAGTTGGCAAGTCTTCCTTGCTGAAGCGCCGCACTTTCCTCATTTACGACATCTTAGTGGTATCATGATTGGATGTTCGTCTCGGATGTGTCAAATAGCTTTCTCCACATAAAAAAGCTTGAATTCGAATGTGAGCGCTATGCTTTTTCGAACTCAAGCTCATTTTTAAAAGCTATTCTATTTTCCTAAAGCTAGAGTTAAAGCTTTATTCACTTTCATTATCTTTCGCAATACTCCAACCTTTTTTCGTTAAACTAATCTGTCCTGTTTCGATATTAATAATTTTTCTTTTATACAAGTGGCCTATCGCACGTTTGAAAGCACCTTTACTCATGTTAAAGACTTCTTTAATAGCTTCAGGGCTAGACTTATCCCAGAAAGGTAATTTACCGTCATATTCGACAAGTAAGTCAAAGATAACTTGGCCATCATCATCTAAGCGTTCATGCGCGAGTGGTAAGAACGAACCATTGAGCTCCCCTTTCTCATTGTAGCCAATGATGCGGACATTCATTAATTCGCCTAAACGCGGCTCTTCCTTACGCTCAGATTGATGAACAAAGATTTTATGTCCTTCAGTTGAAAGTAAAAATGTTCCAACGCGAAGTAAACGGTATGGACGCGCTTGAATTTCTTGATTATGATAACGGTCATCATGAATCGGCGTATACATACGTTCGACAATCGTTTCTGAAGCGAGACGCGCGAACATTTGACGTTGGCTATCGATACGTAAAGTGACAAGGACATAATCGCCTTGTGCTGGCCATAACGATTTGAGTTTAGGTAGGTCTTCCCACGGAATCAATACTTCACGAGGTAAGCCTACATCCACATGTGCGCCATCACGGTCGGCTTTTAACACCTTAACGAAATCGTATTTGTCTTTCGTAATATCAGGCATGTTTTGCGTAGCGAATAAATCGCCAGAGCGGTTCGGATATATGAAGAAACTATATTCCTCTCCTACTTCTAAGTCATCTTCTTCACTAATTTCAGAAGGATTCAACTTTACTATTTCATTATTGGGACCGCGTAATATATAGGTAGAACCTGACGTATCTACCACTTCTAGGAAATCAATTGTTCCTGCAATATCTTGTTCATTGTGTGCCATAATTATCTCCTTTGCACATATAATCTTAACCATTATAACACGCATTGATACTCCTAGCATTAAACCCTATCACGATTCTCATCATGACTATCGAATGCGTTCTTATTATATGTTATAATTTGTCCGATATAATAACGTAAAGGAGTTATGACATGTTACAAGTTTCAGATGTAAGTTTGCGTTTTGGGGACCGTAAGTTATTTGAAGATGTAAATATCAAATTTACTGATGGGAACTGCTATGGTTTAATCGGTGCGAACGGTGCTGGTAAATCAACATTTTTAAAAATATTATCTGGTGAAATTGACGCTCAAACAGGCCACGTTTCTATGGGTAAAGACGAGCGTTTAGCAATATTGAAACAAGATCACTTTGCGTATGAAGATCAACGCGTACTTGATGTAGTCATCCAAGGTCATGAAAGATTATTTAATGTTATGAAAGAGAAAGACGAAATTTATATGAAACCTGACTTCAGTGACGAAGACGGAATTCGCGCGGCAGAACTTGAAGGCGAATTTGCGGAAATGAACGGTTGGAATGCTGAAGCGGATGCGGGTTCCCTCCTATCAGGGCTCGGAATCCCTGCTGAATTGCATGACAAGACAATGTCTGAACTAGAGAACAATCAGAAAGTGAAAGTACTCTTAGCTCAAAGTTTATTTGGCGATCCAGACGTCTTACTTCTCGACGAGCCTACCAATGGTCTCGATATTCCTGCGATTAACTGGCTCGAAGATTTCTTAATCAATTTCGAGAATACTGTGATTGTCGTTTCACACGATAGACACTTCCTCAATAACGTATGTACGCATATTGCGGATTTAGATTACGGTAAAATTAAACTTTACGTCGGTAACTATGATTTCTGGTATCAATCCAGCCAACTTGCAATGAAGATGGCGCAAGAGCAAAACAAGAAAAAAGAAGAAAAGATTAAAGAATTACAAGACTTTATCGCGCGTTTCTCAGCCAATGCTTCAAAATCTAAACAAGCGACAAGTCGTAAAAAACAATTGGAAAAAATTGAACTTGAAGATATTCAACCGTCCTCAAGACGTTACCCATTCGTTAGATTTACACCTGAACGCGAAATCGGTAATGACTTATTATTCGTCAATAACGTTTCTAAAACGATTGATGGCGAAAAAGTGCTTGATGACATCTCCTTCACTATGAATCCAAATGATAAAGCTGTGCTCATTGGCGATAGCGAAATTGCTAAGACAGCATTACTTAAGATTCTTGCAGGAGAAATGGAACCTGACGAAGGTTCAGTTAAATGGGGTGTGACAACTTCACGTAGTTACTTCCCTAAAGATAATTCCGCTTATTTCGAAGGTGTAGACATGAACTTGGTTGATTGGTTACGTCAATATGCACCTGAAGACGAACAAACTGAAACGTTCTTACGTGGTTTCTTAGGTCGTATGCTCTTCAGCGGTGAAGAAGTTAAGAAGAAAGCCAGCGTCTTATCCGGTGGTGAGAAAGTACGTTGTATGTTGAGTAAGATGATGTTATCTGAAGCGAACGTACTTCTCATGGATGAGCCAACGAACCACTTAGACCTTGAAAGTATTACCTCTGTGAACGAAGGCTTAAAGAACTTCAAAGGCTCTATTATCTTTACTTCACATGACTTTGAATTTATCAATACGATTGCGAACCGTGTTATTGATATTAATCAACCAGGCGCAGTTTCTAAAGAAATTCCATATAGTGAATATCTTGAAGAAATTGGTGTCATTAAACCTCAAAGTTAATCATCCTTAAAAAATTAATACTATCTACTTTATTCAATGTTAAGACTCTCGCTTGGTTGGGAGAAACCCGGAAATCTTTGATTTCGTAGTGTTTCTCTCGTAAGGAGAGCTAGGATTCATAAGAGTTGAACCTCTTATGAATCCAAATTTCTATTGCGTAGGATCACACTCAACTCATTTTTTTTCGCACAAAGTGTTCAAAGAATGGATGTTCGTTGTGACCTGATTCCATCAAGCGTCTCGAGTCGACATTGAA
>NZ_KV804750.1:226095-309286 GCF_001811435.1 Staphylococcus sp. HMSC071G07 | reverse complement strand
CATCAAGCGTCTCGAGTCGACATTGAAAATTAACTTATCAATTATTTTCTAATATAATGTTCATTGTATATAATCGGACTTCCAGTGTTTATAAATGTTACTTTTATATGATGGTTCATATCAATTCCTCTATACTCATATTATCTATTCCAACTCTTCTATTGATTTTAAAACTATGCTAGGATTATCCAACGTTTCATCGTTAACGATTTAATTAACCATCACTCAACTTACATCATTTCATCTATAATTGACCAACATACCACTCCTTTCAATCATAATTCTTTTTAATTTCCCTAATTTTCTCACTCGCACATCTTTTATTTTTACACTTATGTAGCAATTGCATATTTATCGTACATTATTTTTCAGATTTTTTTGATTAAAAGTTAAATTTGAGGTTTACAGGCTATACGCATCTATGTATAATAAAAAACATATTGAAAAGCTAATAATTCAAAGATGAGGAGCATCAATCATCAGTAAATGTTAGACGGCCTTGATTTCTTTTTTGCTAATAATTATCTGAAAAGGAACACTATTCCCTACCTGCTAGTAGCTAACATTGAAAGGGTGCGATGCCGAAGTGATTTCTCTTAGCAGAGGGAGATCATTGGACTTTCTTGTTAATAGCAAAGAGTCTGTCATTATTGTTAGATAATGGAGTGCATCACTTGTAGATAGATTGAGGACAAGCTCGCATTCCGAACTTGTTCTTTTTTTATTACTGTGATTCTCCCCTAATTGAGGAGGATATTGAAATTGAAACGAAGTGTTTTAAAATTTGGGGGTTCTTCTGTCAGTGATTTTCACAAAATTAGAAATATTGCTGACATGCTGAAAAGTCGAGTAGAGGCAGGAGAACAACTCATCGTGGTAGTCAGCGCAATGGGCAAGACAACGGATGAGTTAATGAACAATGTCTCAACGCTTACTACAAAGCCTAAGGAGCAAGAACTGGCCCTACTACTCACAACGGGTGAACAGCAAACAGTATCATACCTTTCAATGGTACTGAATGATATCGGCGTAAATGCTAAAGCGATGACGGGCTATCAAGCAGGTATCAAGACTGTTGGACATCATCTTAAAAGTAAAATTGCGGAAATCAATCCACAGACGTTTGATCACGCATTTGAAACCAATGATGTACTCGTCGTTGCTGGCTTCCAAGGAATTAACGAACATCATGAAATTACTACGCTAGGTCGCGGGGGTTCAGATACGACCGCCGTAGCATTAGCAGCGAGTAACCAGATTCCTTGTGAAATATATACCGATGTAGATGGCGTTTATGCGACGGACCCGCGTATCTATAAAGACGCGAAACGACTTGAATATGTCTCCTTTGAAGAAATGATGGAGATGAGTGCATTAGGCGCGGGTGTGTTAGAATCGAGAAGTGTTGAAATTGCCAAAAATTACAATATTCCAATTTATCTTGGCAGAACCCTATCAAATGTGAAAGGAACTTGGATCATGTCTAGAACAGAGTTGTTAGAGAAAAAAGCAGTAACCGGGGTTGCATTAGATCGCAACATGATGCATGTAACGATTAGTCATCCCCTACCCGATAATCGTCTGTTGACCGCCCTCTTTGATCAACTAGAAGCAGGGTCAGTCAACGTCGATATGATTTCACAAATTATTAATATCGAAGGACTTCAAATGTCATTCACTATTAAAGATACTGACTTAGGACAAATTAATGGAATTCTCGAACATTTATCGAATGAGTTTAAAGCGTTAGATTACAAGATTAATGATTCTTACGTTAAGATTTCGCTCATCGGTTCAGGCATGCGTGACATGTCGGGCGTGGCATCTCGCGCGTTTATTACCTTAATCGAGAACGACATTCCATTTTACCAAACAACAACGTCAGAAATTAGTATTTCAAGTGTGATTGATGAGGAGAATGGTGATAAAGCTGTTTCCGTCCTCTACGAAGCATTTGATATTTAAATCAATCCAGAGGAGTGTATATAGATGACAAGATTAGCTGTAGTTGGTGCCACAGGACTAGTGGGAACAAAGATGTTAGAAACGTTAGATCGCAAAGCCATTCCATTTGATGAACTCGTATTGTTCTCCTCTGCTCGTTCAGCAGGTCAGGAAATCGATTTCCAAGGACAAACGTATACCGTTCAAGAGCTCACTGAAGCACGAGCGCAAGAACATTTCGATTATGTTCTTATGAGTGCTGGCGGAGGTACGAGTGAGCATTTCGCTCCCCTTTTCGAAGAAGCAGGCGCGATCGTTATCGACAATTCAAGTCAATGGCGTATGACAGAAGATGTGGACTTAGTCGTTCCTGAAGTGAACCAACCACATTTTACTAGAGGGATTATCGCTAACCCAAACTGTTCAACGATTCAATCTGTCGTGCCGTTAAGACTCTTGCAAGAACGTTTCGGACTTGAACGTGTGGCTTACACGACTTATCAAGCTGTTTCAGGTTCAGGCGTTAAAGGTAAAAGAGATTTAACTGAAGGTGCGAATGGTAAAGCTCCAGAAGCCTACCCTCACCCAATCTATAACAACGTCTTACCACATATCGATGTGTTCTTGGAGGATGGCTATACGAAAGAAGAACAGAAGATGATCGATGAAACACGTAAAATCTTGAATGATGAGACTTTAAAAGTGACAGCGACATGTGTGCGTGTTCCAGTACAAGATAGCCACAGTGTTCACATGAGTGTGACGTTAAAGGACACAGCATCAGTCGAAAGCATTCAACAACTATTTGATGAAGATGACCGTGTCGTACTCATCGACAATCCAGAACAAAATGAATATCCTCTAGCGATTCATTCTACAGGTAAAGATGAGATCTTCGTTGGACGAATTCGTCGCGATGATACTTTAGACAATACGTTCCATGTATGGTGTACATCTGACAACCTATTGAAAGGCGCTGCGCTCAATGCAGTTCAAATCTTAGAACAAGTCATGCAACTAAAGAAATAACCGAATTGCAACAATATTAACAACTTGAAAGGAGTTATATATCATGACACATATCTTTGAAGGCGTGGGTGTTGCTTTAACAACCCCTTTTACCAATAACGAAGTAGACTATGGTGCATTACGTGAGCACGTGACATACTTACTAGAGAATAACGCGAAAGCGATTGTCGTTAACGGAACTACTGCAGAAAGCCCTACCCTAACGGATGAAGAGAAAGAGCAAATATTAGAAACAGTTGTAGGACTCGTGAACGGCGAGGTTCCAGTTATTGCAGGTACAGGTACCAACAATACAGCGAAATCAGTAGCAGCATCGAAACGTGCGAAAGAGTTAGGTGCAGATGGCGTAATGTTGATTACACCTTACTACAATAAAACGAATCAACGTGGCTTAGTTGAGCACTTTACGACGATTGCGAATGAAGCTCAAATTCCAGTGGTACTTTATAACGTGCCTTCACGTACGAATATGACGATTGAGCCAGAAACGATTGAAACGTTGAGTAAAAATGAATACATCGTAGCATTGAAAGATGCGACAAATGATTTCGATTACTTTGAAGAAGTGAAACAACGTGTCGATACAGATCATTTCGCTTTACTCAGTGGTAATGATGATAATGTAGTTGAATTCTACAACCGTGGTGGTCATGGCGTGATTTCAGTTATTGCGAATGTGATTCCACGAGATTTCCAAAATTTATACGACGCTAAACAAAATGGGGAAAATATTGAAGAAGCATTTCAACCAATTGGTCGCTTGCTAGATGCGACGAGCATTGATGTGAATCCTATTCCAATCAAAGCTTTAACAGCTGTTGAAGGATTCGGTAAATATGAGTTGCGTTTACCGCTCGTGCCACTTCCTGAAGCTGAGCGCAAAGGATTAGAAGATGCATATCAAAGTTATAAAGCAGGTGATTTATAATGAAGATTCTCTTAATTGGCTACGGTGCGATGAACGAACGTCTGGCACGCTTAGCAGAAGAGAATGGCCATGAGATTGTCGGTACGATCGTAAGGGATGCGTCGAAGTCGTATCCCTACCCGACTTTCCAACATATTAGTGAAGCTAAAGAAGCAGATGTGGCTATCGATTTTTCAAATCCTGAATTATTATTACCTTTACTAGATGAAGATTTCAATCTTCCTTTAGTCGTTGCCACTACTGGTAAAAAGGATGAGATTATCGATAAGCTCCAAGCACTTGGTAAACAGATGCCCGTCTTCTTTAGTGCCAACATGAGTTACGGTATACATGTGTTGACTAAATTATTAGAAACAGCAGTACCTTTACTTCAAGACTTCGATATCGAACTCACTGAGGCGCATCACAATAAGAAAGTTGATGCGCCAAGTGGAACACTCGTTAAGCTATATGATGTAATTGATGAGTTGAGACAGGATTTAGAGCCTGTGTACAATCGACATGACAATGATGAGAAACGCCAACCGAATGAAGTGGGAATTCACGCGATTCGTGGAGGCACTATTGTCGGTCAACATGATGTCTTATTTGCAGGTCAAGATGAAACGATTGAACTCACTCATCGCGCTCAATCTAAAGATATTTTTGCGAATGGCGCATTAAATGCAGCGACGAAGTTAGTAACTAAAGAGAATGGTTTCTATACATTTGATAATTTATAAACAAAGGAGAGAGATGGATGGTACAACATTTATCAGCAGAAGAAATTATTCAATATATTAGTGATGCGAAGAAATCAACGCCTTTAAAAGTTTATGCGAATGGGAACTTTAGTGATGTCACTTTCCCGGAACAATTTAAAGTCTTCGGTTCAGATGATTCGAAAGTCATCTTCTGTGAAGCGGCAGATTGGAAACAATTTTACGAAGCAAATGCATCTGCTATTGAAGAATTAGAAATTGAGATGGATCGACGCAACTCAGCTATCCCTCTCAAAGATTTAACGAATACGAACGCACGTATTGAGCCCGGCGCATTCATCCGTGAACAAGCTATTATTGAAGATGGCGCTGTAGTAATGATGGGTGCTACAATTAATATTGGTGCCGTCGTTGGCGAAGGTACAATGATCGATATGAACGCAGCATTAGGTGGTCGTGCAACGACAGGTAAGAACGTCCACGTAGGTGCTGGTGCAGTCCTTGCAGGTGTCATTGAACCTCCAAGTGCTTCCCCTGTTGTCATCGAAGACAACGTGCTTATCGGAGCGAACGCAGTCATCTTAGAAGGTGTCACAGTCGGCGAAGGTGCAATCGTTGCGGCAGGCGCAATTGTTACTCAAGACGTGCCAGCGGGTGCAGTAGTAGCTGGTACGCCAGCGAAAGTCATCAAACAGACATCAGACGTTGATGATTCTAAACGGGAAATTGTTTCAGCATTAAGAAATTTAGATGATTAAGTATTCAATAATGATAGCATTAAAGATAATTTAAGTGATACTCGGTAGGATTGTGTGAATTTATCGTTATGTAAAATGATTATTTTTTAAGAAACGCTTACACATACTTAGAAGATATTCGTTCACTTCTGCCGAGACATATCACACCAACTTTAAGGGATAACTTTAGAACACTTCTAGCTTTAGACGGTTGTAGCAATGATTTAACTATAACTTGTGTAGAGTGAGGACGCAGTTATCCCTTATACATATTTTAAACAAAGGATAGGATTGTTATGAGTGAATTAGAATTTGTTACGCACCATCGTCGCCATTTACATGCACATCCAGAACTGAGCTTACATGAGTATGAAACGACTGAGTATATCGTGAAGTTTCTTGAAGATTTAGGTATTCATTATGAGCGCCCTCTCGATACGGGTGCTATCGCTTTTTTAGAAGGTAACGGGAATCATACAATTGCTTATCGCGCAGATATCGATGCTTTACCTATCTTTGAAGAGAATGATGTTGACTATCGCAGTCAAGAAGACAACGTGATGCACGCGTGTGGTCATGATGGACATACAACGGCGCTCATGTTGTTCGTTCAAAGATGTAAACGTCTGAGTGACGAAGGTCGATTGCAACAAAATGTCGTGTTTATCTTCCAACCTGCTGAAGAAACAGGCGGTGGTGCAAATCGTTTAATCAAAGCGGGTGCATTTGAAAGTTATGATATTGAAGCTATCTTCGGTATTCATGTTATGCCTTTCGTCGATGAAGGTCATGTCGCTTTACGCGATGAAGAAATCACAGCTAGTGCGACAGAATATCGATTTTTCTTGAATGGCCTATCTAGTCACGTAGCGGACAAAGAGCAAGGGCGTTCATGTGGTGAAGCGTTACAGCACGTGTTGACGCAAGTAGGACAAATTCAACAATTTCATCTCAACGGCTTGAAACGTAATATCGTGCATATGGGACACTTTGAAGCGGGAGAAGCGATTAATACAGTGCCTAGTCATGGTTATTTAGAAGGTACAATTCGTACATATGACACACAAGATCTAGCTATTGTTAAAAATCAAATGGAGCGCATTGCCGAAAGCGTGAAAGCTCTCTTCAATGTTGAATGTGAAGTGAAATTTGAAGAAGGTTATCCCCCTACTTACAATGCGCCTGAACTTAGAAAGTTTGTAGATAAAGGTTTAACTGAAGCAGGTTTAGGTATTATTGATAAACCAACGCCGTACCTCTTTGGTGAAGATTTCAGTTTCTATAGCCAACTGGCGCCAAGTTATTTCGTCTTTGTAGGTACGCGAGATGAAAGTAAAGGTTACGTTACAGGCTTGCATACGTCTCATTTGAACTTTAATGAAAGTATGCTGATTCGTGTGGCAGACTATTATGAACAAATCTTAATGAATTATGAAGAGGTGCTAGCAGAATGACAGCGATTTGGTCAGTAGATCGACAAACTTTTATAAATAATGCGCAAAGCGTTAAAGGTAATAACAATGTGATGGCTGTTGTGAAGAATAATGCATATCACTATGGATTAGAATTCGCTGTTGAATCCTTTCTAGAAGCTGGTATAGATACGTTTAGTACGACTTCTTTAAAGGAAGCAGTTCGTGTACGTGAGTTAGCGCCAGAAGCAACAATCTTTCTTATGAATCCGAGTTATGAGTTCGACACGGTACGTCAGTACGACATTCAAATGACGTTACCTTCTTTGGATTATTATTATCGTCATAAAGAACAACTGCAAGGTATTAAAATTCATATTGAATTTGAGAACTTGCTACATCGCTCTGGCTTTAGAACACTAGATGAGATTCATGAAGTGTTAAGTGCGATCGAGCAAGAAGATGAAGATCAACGCGTGATTGTTGAAGGGTTATGGACGCACTTTGGTTATGCCGACGAATTCGATGTGCCAGAATATCAAATAGAGCGAGAAGCTTGGTTAAAGATTGTCGATACACTGCTTTCAGAGGGCTATCATTTTAACCTGATCCATGCGCAAAATAGTGCAAGCTACTATCGCGAAGAGGGCTTACTCCCCCACCATACTCATGCGCGCATAGGCATCGCGCTCTACGGTTCAAGACCTTACAGCTCGCTTGATCAGAGTGAAATCACGCAAGCACTGACACTCAAGGCGAATGTGATTCAAATCCGAGATGTACATCAAGGCGATTATTGCGGCTATAGCTTTGCTTTCGAGGTGACTGAACCTCATACGCGTTTAGCAGTCGTTGATATTGGTTATGGCGATGGCGTCCTTAAGTCTCGTGCAGCGCATGATGTGTTGATTCACGGCCGTCGTTTCCCTATTCGTGCTTTAATGATGAGCCATATGTTTGTAGAAGTAGATGAGACAGTCCATGCAGAAGATGAGGTTATATTATATAATGGTGATATACGTGTAGATGAATTTACATTTAAAGGTGTGGGCGCGAATTCTGAACAACTCAGTGCGCTCAATCATCATTCATTGATAAAGGAGATACGATAAGTTATGGCTGTTAAATATAATGAGTATGGCGAATTAACGATGGGTGGTACGAGCTTGAAGACGCTCGCTCAGAGCTTTGGTACCCCTGCTTTTGTTTATGATGAAGACGAAATTCGTAATCAAATGCGTCGTTATCATGAGGCTTTTCGTAAAAGTGGTCTGAACTATAATATTTCTTATGCTTCAAAAGCTTTTACTTGCCTACAAATGGTCAAATTGGTCGATGAAGAAGATTTACAATTAGATGTGGTGTCTGAAGGAGAACTATACACAGCACTCGCTGCAGGTTTCGACCCAACACGAATTCACTTCCATGGGAATAATAAGACGAAACGTGAAATTCAATATGCATTGGAAAATCATGTGGGTTACATCGTGATTGATGCACTTGAAGAAATTGATTTGATCAATAAATACGCGAGTGAACCAGTAGATGTGGTCGTACGCTTAAATCCTGGCGTTGAAGCACATACACACGAGTTTATCCAAACGGGTCAAGAAGATAGTAAATTTGGACTTTCAATCAAGCATGGTTTGGCTAAAGAAGCGGTCGAAGCGATTAATGACAAAGAGAAATTGAATCTCAAAGGGGTTCACTTCCATATCGGTTCTCAAATCGAAGGTACTGAAGCAATGATCGAAACTGCGAAACTCGTGCTTCAATGGTTAACAGATAATAATATTGAAGTTGATTTACTCAATTTAGGTGGCGGCTTCGGTATTAAGTATGTAGATGGTGACACAAGCTTCCCTATCGAAGAAGGCATTGCAGAAATTACGAGTGCGATTAAAGAAACAGCTGAATCATTGAATTACCCTGTGCCAGAAATTGGTATTGAACCAGGACGCTCTATCGTTGGTGAAGCGGGCGTGACTTTATACGAAGTCGGAACAATTAAAGAAATCCCAGGTGTAAATAAGTATGTTTCTGTAGACGGGGGTATGAGTGATCATATCCGCACAGCGTTATATGATGCTGATTACGAAGCGCTATTAGTCAATCGTGAAGAAGAAGCGGATGAAACAGTGACGATTGCTGGTAAACTTTGTGAATCTGGCGATATTATCGTACGTGAAGCAAAACTCCCTTCTTCTGTACAACGTGGCGATTATTTAGCTATTCTTTCAACAGGGGCTTATCATTATTCTATGGCTTCAAACTATAATCAAATGCAGAAACCACCCGTATTCTTTATGAAAGATGGTAAAGCACGTGAAGTGATCAAACGTCAATCTCTACGTCAACTCATCATCAATGATACGAAATAAAGATAAAGACACAAAAAAAGAGCCTTAATTAAGGCTCTTTTTTTGTGTCAATTGGTATTAAAATCTATAATTATAGTTTAACAACGTTTGCAGCTTGAGGACCGCGGTCGCCTTCAACTACTTCAAATTCAACTGATTGACCTTCTTCTAATGATTTGTAACCTTCTTGGTTAATAGCTGAGAAGTGTACGAATACGTCGTTTTCTCCTTCAACTTCGATAAAACCAAAACCTTTTTCAGCGTTAAACCATTTAACTGTACCTTGTTTCATATCTGTGAAACCTCCAAGACTAAAATTCAATCAATATGCGTTATTCGCATATTACAAAAAATACGGTTTCACAGTCAAACTGAAATACAATATTCTTTGCAATATGGAATAATACTTATTGCTTGATTACCAGTATACGTTAAAGCATGTTAAAATGCAATACAATTATCAAAAAAGGAATTATTCAATAATTGGTAGATTATAATAAACTTCGTTATTATTTAATACAATGAAACTATAAAATATTTGTAGGTCTTCATCACAGTCTTCACAGAACCCTAGTTCACAGTTATTATAAAAGGCATGAATGTTGTACTTTCCTACAATGTAGTTATCATAGTATGCTTTAGCCTTTGCAATCATTTTGCGATAAGCATTTAACATCTCAGCGTAAGTTTCATAGTTGTAACGTTCAATAATACAGTCTGTCCAGTCACTAAAAAGCCACCAACCTTCGTAATCAGCTCTGATCTTTGTAACTGTCCACATCCCTTATTACATCCTTTCGATTATGTCGCTATACGTAATTTGAATACCATCCTTATGAGACGATACCTAAATATTCAGAGAGTTTCACTACTCATCTCATCAAAGTGAAGATGAGCGATAGCGCACTTTACGTATGTAACAAAGTAACTATAATATTTTCAGAGTTTATAAATCAAGTTTTACGACTCATACTTTTGACCGATGTTACACTCAACGTGCAACGCAAATATTAGTTTTGCGCCTTAAAATTTCGTATAATAAGTATATGAGGTGATATGAATGGAACGTAAGCATATGAAAGTGTATGGTACTGTTCAAGGTGTTGGATTTCGTTACTATACACAAAAGTTAGCTAAAAAGTATGGAGTAGTCGGCACAGTACAAAACGTACAAGACTACGTTGAAATATATGCGCAAGGTGACGCAGAAGCTCTAAATCAATTTGTCGAAGCTGTATCACAAGGCGCTTCCCCTGCTTCTAAAGTCGAAGATGTCGATATTGAAGTATTAGAAGTTGACGAAAGCTTAAAGAAATTTAAAACAATATAAAGGAAGATGAAACTTGAGATATAACATTTCTCGTATTATTGGAGCTGCCTTTGCATTTCCAGTTGCTGTCATCGCTTGGATTGTCAGTTTGTTTGCATTAGACATCTATGTCATTATCGATGTGTTAATCTCAATTGTGACGTTTGGAATCGTTTACTTCCCTACTCAACGTCTTTCTTCACGCAAGTATCTTCAAGAAATCGGTTTATCCCGTAGAGATTATAGATTCGTTCGTCATCAACTTAACGACGCGCAAGATAAGATTAGACGTATCTTGAGAACGTTTATGAATGTACGTTCGATTAAAGATTTTAAACAGGTCAACGAGATTTATCGCATTGCGCGAGCGATTTATTATACTGTAAAGCAACAACCGTCGAAGTTCTTTATCGTAGAGAGTTTCTTCTATTCGCATATCGATAATGCGTTGAATCTTATCGAAGCTTATACACGTCTCACACGTTCACCTAAGAAGACGACGACAGAGAAGCAAAAGCTTGAGCAAACACGTATTACGCTAGATGAAGTCAAGCGTACATTGACAGCAGATTTGAGACGCTTGAATGAAGATGACTATCAAACTTTAGATGTCGAAATGGAAGTTAACCGTATGGAGCAAAAGCGCTATCGTAACTAAAATGTATGAAGAAATGGAGCGAATGACATGTCTAAAGACAAAGATATCATGAATTCTCACCCCTTAGATCAATATTTAAATGATACCTCACAGACAGAAACTCATTTGCACAAACAACAAGATAATTTTACTACTGAAGAGCAACAACAAATCGATCGTTTAGCAGAGCAAATTACTCCGATGGAACATGAATCGTTGTTGAATTATGGTACAGAAGCACAGAACCAAATGTCCCAGTTCTCACATCGTATCTTGAATGAGGTTAAATCAGCAGATGTGGGACCTGTAGGCGAAACATTAAATGGGTTGATGAAAAAGTTAAAGTCTGTGAATCCTGATGATTTAAATGTGGAGAATCAATCCAAGCTCAAACGTTTGTTTAAAAGAGCTAAGGCATCAGTCAATGAAGTATTCTCTCGCATGCAATCAGTGGGTGCTCAAATAGATCGTATTTCAATAGAATTAGATAAGCATAAAGGTAACTTGAAACAAGATATCGATTTACTCGATGAACTTTATGAGCAGAATAAGCACTATTTCGATGATTTAACGTTATATATTGCAGCTGCTCAGAAGAAACAGCAACAGATTGAAAGTGAAACGTTGCCTGAATTAAGAGCGCATGCAGAACAGACAGATAATCAGATGGATGTACAAGCCATCGCCGATATGGAGCAGTTTCAAGAACGTTTGAGCAAACGTATTTATGACTTACAACTATCACGCCAAATTGCCTTACAAACTGCACCTCAAATTCGTATGATACAAAACGTTAATCAAGCTTTAGCGGAGAAAATTCAAAGCTCTATCTTAACGAGCATTCCATTATGGAAGAACCAAATGTCTATTGCACTCACTTTGATGCGCCAACGTCACGCTGTGTCTGCGCAGAAAGCAGTTACAGATACGACGAATGATTTATTAAAAACCAATGCGTCCATGTTGAAAGACAATGCTGTTGATACTGCACGTGAGAATGAACGTGGCGTGGTCGACTTAGAAACATTGAAGACGACACAAAGCGATATTATTGAGACAATTCAACAAACCTTACAAATACAACAAGAAGGACGTGCTCAACGTCAAAAAGCAGAACATGAACTCGTGGGACTGGAACAAGATTTAAAGCAACAATTATTATCAATGAAACAAAACTCTCCACGCCAGTGAGTTGAATAAAGCAATTAAAAGAGATGGAACGATAGCGGTTCCATCTCTTTTCGTATTTATATAGATGTGGCTAGACGTTAGTTGTCTATAGTTTGTTTCATTTTTACTTTGAGACAACCGTATCAATGTGTGCACCCCATCCTCCCTCTCTGCTTCACCACGCTTCTGTATAAATCCAAAAAATGCTAGGATGACTGTTCTGATTCACCCTAGCATCGCTATCATAACGTCTATTCTTTTTCATAATGAATAGGTTCTTGTTTTTTTACAAATGTAGAAATAATGTAGCCAATAATGACTGCAACCACTGCAATTGGGAACCACTCAAGTGAATAGTCTTTTAATGGTAGATTTGACATAAATGGTATTTTAACCCAACCTTGACTGTCAATCACCCCAAGAATTGAGATAATCGTTACGATTAATATCGTGAAGCGCTGTACAATAGGTTTCGTCGGTATGAAACGCGCAAGTAGTATTAAGATTACTACTGTAATAGCGATTGGATAGACCACGCTGAGTACCGGCACAGACATTTTAATCACAGAGTTAAGACCCATATTAGCTAAGATAAAGCTGATCACTGTAAATAGGATCACGTAAGATTTATAAGAAATCTTCGGAAGAATTCTATGGAAGTATTCCGATACAGATACGACCAGTCCGCAACCCGTAGTCAGACACGCAAGTGCAACGATAATACCAAGCAAATATTTACCGAACGAGCCGAAACCGACTGTCGCAATCGTTGTGAGTAGATATGTACCGATATTCTGGTCATTCGCTTTCAACTGATGCATTTGACTATCTGAAATATGCATATGGTTACCGATTGAGCCGACACAAATATAGATAATGATTAAACCAATTGCTGCAATGACCCCTGCCATGGCTGTTTGTTTAAAAATGTTATCGGCATGTGATACACCTGTCGCCTTCACTGCGTTCACTACAATCATTGAGAATGCAATCGCTGCAATCGCATCCATCGTTAAGTACCCTTCAGTAAAGCCTTTAGAAAAGCCACCTAAAGCTGAAGTATAAGGTGTTACGGCCGTGCTTTGTGCATTGCCACCGAAATCAATAAAGCCTTTGATAATCATAGCAAGAATGGTGATGAGTAATAGTGGCGTGAGTAATGAGCCCACTCGATCTACCATCTTATTAGGATTAATACACAAATACAATACGATTAAGAAATAGATTAAACTGAAAATAAATAGTGCTAAACTACTATTTGTATGCGCGATTGGCGTTACTGTCATTTCAAATGATGTAGACGCAGTACGCGGAATTGCGAACAATGGCCCTATTGTAAGATAAACGACCATTAAAAAGATAACTGAAAACTTAGGAGAAATCTTATTTAATGAGCCGATATAACCCTGTTTATCTACTGCGCCGATAATTACAGCCATTAAAGGTAAGCCAATGCCTGTCAAAGCAAAGGCGATAATGGATGGCCAGAAGAATTGACCACTTTCAAGTCCTACATTTGGAGGAAAAATTAAGTTCCCTGCTCCAAAGAACATTGCGAATAATGTAAATCCAATAATCCATGTATTCTTTCTCATGTTAGTACTCCTTTAACCAATTCATTAACAATATTTTATATTCTAACATGATAAAGAACGGGCGTCTATAAAAGTTTCAGAATATTTAAAAATAGTTATGTTAATTGTAGTTTACAATGACTCTATTACTAAAAAGATTTCAATAATAGTTTCTTTAGTAATGGTGCGAGATGGCTTGGTAAATTCTGCACACCTTCAACAAAGATTGAAAATGTACCGTAAATGTTATGAATGGTTTCTTCTATGTCTTCAGTAATCGGATCTTGACTAAGAAAGACATTGAAGACTTCTATACCCATTTTACGTGCAGTTTCAACAGCTTCGTACGTATCTAATATACCATCCTGACTATAGTTGTATGCAGACGGTTCACCATCTGAGAAGACGATAAGAAAACGTTGTTGATGAGAGCGACGAAGTAAACGTTCACTTGCGAGACGTATTGCGACACCATCTCGGTTATCATCTTGTGGTGTCAATGCCATGATACGCGCACTTTCTCTATCAAAGTGTGAGCGATCATAATTGATAATTTCATCGATAATATTAGGTTGTTCTCGATCATCTGCTTCGAAAGCGTCTTCATTGAAAGCGAGAATCTCATGTTTCACTTGTAAAGCTTTAAGCGTTTCGTGGAAGAGCACTACGCCCTTAATGGTTTCATCCATCTTGTCATGCATACTGGCTGACGCGTCGACTAATAGCGTAAACGTGGCGTCAAATTGACGACTGAGATCTTGCTTTTTATAGAATAATTTATATTGGTCGTCGATAAACCAGTTGATGAGATCCCTTTGTAGCCGCCCTTTCGTTAAGTTATGACGCTCATCTTGACGTTCACGTTCAATCGTTTTCTTAATAATTTGAGTGAGATCCTTAATTTCGTATTGTACATCTTTTTCAACTTCTAAATAGTCACTGTAATATTCAGGTAAAATGTCAGGGACATTCCAATCAACAGAGACGTTCTCATTAATACCCTTTAACGCAAAGAGTGAATTCTGACCTACCAAACCACCGAGTTCATTATCAACAGTTTGACGGCTCCCCTTGCCTTTGGTAGAGGCTACGTCAGTAATATCATCGCTCGCATCGCCTTCTCTAGCTGTATCATTATTTGATACGCTATCGCTCGTCTCACCCTCATGCAATTCCATCTCTAGATAAGAACCGCCTTCTGATTGACTGTCTTGTGCTTTCGCTTCAATCTCTGCACTTACAATATCTTCACTTGATTCTTCTGAATGTTGGTCAGTTTGACTGGCGTCCACGCGCTTCAACTGATTATCTTGCCATTCTTCCAATTCAGCATAGACCTTCTTAGGAAGATAATAATATTCATTCAACATATCTTCTTTTAACAAATCATCAATTTGGAACATGATTCTTTGCGCCATATACATACTATCTTCGGAGCATGTACAGTTAAAGAAGTCTGGTAGGTATTGGTACATTGCTACAAAGATGTCATCTAGTGAAGGATGTATCTCAGGTACATCGAAAAAATTTTGCTTGAGCACAGAGCGTTCTAAATGTAGTAGCACTAAATCAGTATACGTCGTCTTCGTTTCATAGACCTTGATTTGCGATTCAGTGTAACTCAATCGTGTCTGATTACGTAACTCAATCGCTGCACGTGTACTCGGTCGTTCTTCCACGATTTGATTCAAGATACGTTGATCTTCCAACATTTTAAAAATCTGTTGATAAAGCTTAGGATGTTTGAATTCTTGTTCTTCTATCACTTCGTTGACAATCGACGTATCCATCCAGTGATAGCCATATGCAGCAAGCATGACATCTGTCTTCAAGCCATTCGTTTCGATATCTTTAGGACGATGGGACCAGAATGTACTCGTAATCAGTGTGTTCTCAATCGGATTATAGTAAGGAAACTTTTGAATCTTCACTTGAGTTTGCGGATTGCGCAGTAACAACCGAGCTAAATCCTGCAACATCATCACTTGTTTCGCATCAAGTTGTTCGTCGTTAAACATGATAAAGCGTTCATTCATAGTTATCCCTCACTAAAAGTTTAGTTCAACTGCATTTTCAATGGCTTGCTGTTCCCGTTCATCTTCAAGTTTGTCGATAATTGTACGTTGAATCGCACGTCTGACTGGCATCACTGTAGCAAGATCACTCAAATCGATTAAGGCACGGATACTCGCAGCATCCTCTGAGATTTGGCCTTGTTTCGTCATCGTACGTAAATCGCTATTGAATTGCACGATTTGTTTAATGAGTGCCATGTCATCCAAACGAGATTGTTGGCGAATAACATCACTTAATATTGAACCATCGATATAATCCACTTGAATGACAACAAAGCGGTTTTTTAATGCTTCGTTCATCGGTAGCGTTCCTATGTAACCTTCGTTAATCGCTGCAATGACATTAAAGCCTGGTGCAGCATGAATCACTTCACCTGTGAATGGATTCGTTAATTTACGGCGATAGTCTAGTACACCATTAAGAATAGGCAACGTTTCAGGCTTAGCCATATTAATTTCATCGATGTAGAGAATATGACCTTGTCGCATCGCTTGAATCACCGGTCCATCGATAAAGACGATCTCTTGTTCACCTTTGTCATTAGTTTGAATCGTCTTGAATCCGAGTAAGCTTTCAGCATCTAAATCAACGGAGCAATTGACTTGGTGCATTGGGATGTCGACAGTTTCACTTAGTGTTTCGGCTAACTTCGTCTTCCCTGAACCCGTAGGCCCTTTAAGTAGAATGTTTTTATTCAAAGCCATTAATGATTGGGCATCTTCGAATACTGTCGCATCATTATTGATATATTGTCCTTGTGCCAAGATGTAAGCACTCCTTTTACCTATAGTTGTATACAGAAAAGAGACTGGGTAACTACGAGTAAGTCACTCCCCAGCCCTTTCCACAGTTCAATATCTTTAGATTTCTTTAAAATATGTCTTGTAGTAACCACCGACTAAACCAGAGTTATCAATAATTTGATAGTACTCTTCTGTCTCGTTAACTACATCATATTGTTGACCGACTGTAAGCATGTCTGACACTGTAAACTTATCAGCATCTGTATGCACAACTTCTACACGCTTTATCGGCGTCTTAGATTTCCATTCTTCATGTAACATAACTTTCGTTCCTTTCACTAAACTAACTATTTAATTATATTCTAAAGTTAAAATGAATGAAATACCACTCGCTTCATTAATTCGTAACGATTTTGTACTTTCTTGATCTAGTGTTTGATATGGAATACCAATATCATCAAGTTCCTCTTTAGCGAGTTGGAATTGACCTTGATCATCTGTCGCGAACTCAACCTGTTCCCCAATACCATAATCAGGTAAATCTAAAGTTTCATCAGATTGATACATGTGCAGTTCTCCGCCTAAGCCACCGTCACCGATTTGGAAGACGAGGACATCTTTATCTTCATCTTCAGACAATGTATATTCCGCAAATGCTTCAATATCAAAGACTCGGCTAAGCACTGAGCGTGTGAGCAGTAAATCATTCACGCGTAGCACTACTGGACCCAAGCCTTGAATTTGATGAAGCGGATTGACTGAACTGTAAGTGGACGGCGTTCCTAAAAGTTCACCGCTATTGTGTTCGTCAGAATAAATGACGACACGATGTCCTTCTGGGCTCATGAAATGAAAGCACTTATGCGTATTCAACATCGTGATCTCACTGTATTGGATACCATGTTCACCCAGAATCGTTTGATATTCCTGTAGTGCTTCATCAGTAGGAACACGTAAACCTAAACTGTAGATGTGTTGGTCTTTCGTGCTGTAATGTGGTATCTCTACAAAGTGAACGCGTGTTCCTGGACTTAAATCAGCATCGCCAAAGCGCAATGCTTCCCCCTTTGTCTTCACACTCATACCCAATTGATCATGGAAGAGCTTAGAAATCTTTTTCAAATTTTTAGCACCAAGTGTTACACTTCGTAACCCTGTCATATTACCACACCCCTTTTATATCTATTAACTTTAATTATAACGTATTCTGATTATGATTTATATGTTTAGACATTATGTGTGATGGATTTAAGTAGTAAAATAAGTTGTTGGAGAATTAACTATTTCTATATTAAAATATATTATAGAATAGTAGTAACGTTAAGTTCAGACGAAGGAGGTCTGTCAGTATGTTTAACTTTTGGGTATTGTTTGGAATAACGTTGTTGATTGCAGTGTACTGTGGTATTACATTCTTTAGTAATATGTCTCAATCTGTGCAGAATCGTAAAGATAATAAGAGCAAGAACAAGAATAATATTTATGGTATTGTGTTTGGTATTTTTATTGTGCTTGCAATTATTGAATTACTTGTCTTTATCTTTGTCGGATAATATCGCTTTATATATTTCAATGACTAGATCCAAGTTGGAAACATTACATTCCTGGCTTGGATCTTTTTTGATGAAAAGTCTTCCAATTAAAACTTATTGCTTTAGTGAAAGTGTTACTGTTTTCAATGCTTTCGCTTTATATATTAATAAAGCTCGGTCGTAATAGACCATTAAGAATAATTACAAATCGACAAAGTAAAGCATTTCCTCATGAACATCTCTAACGTGATTAGCAATGCGAAGAGTTACTTTCTATAGTTGATGTTGTACGATTTGCATTGTGAATCCACGTCAAAAAGCCCTTGAAGATGATTGCTCACCTTCAAGGGCTTTGTCTTATTCAAATTATGATTCAAGTAATAAGTCTTCAGGATTTTCAATTAAGTCTTTAATTGTTTTTAAGAATCCTACTGCTTCTTTACCGTCGATGATGCGGTGGTCATAGCTTAATGCTAAGTACATCATTGGACGGTTTTCAATTTTATCATCTTCAACAGCGATTGGGCGTTTGATGATTGAGTGCATACCTAAGATAGCAGCTTGGTTACCATTGATGATTGGTGTAGACATCATTGAACCGAAGATACCACCGTTAGTGATAGTGAATGAACCGTTCACCATGTCATCTAAGCCTAATTTCTTATCGCGTGCTTTAACAGCTAAGTCTGCGATTGCACTTTCGATTTCAGCAAAGTTTTTCTTATCGCAATCTCTTACGAATGGTACTAATAAACCATCGTCTGTAGATACCGCAATACCGATATCGTAGAATTGTTTAGTAATCATGTCTTCGCCGTCGATTTCAGCGTTAACTTCAGGATATTTCTTCAATGCAGCTACTGCTGCTTTAGTGAAGAATGACATGAAACCAAGTTTAGTACCGTCGTGGTCTTTGATAAATTGTTCTTTCTTGCGTTTACGTAAGTTCATTACGTTTGTCATGTCTACTTCGTTGAAAGTAGTTAACATTGCTGTTTGGTTAGAAACTTCTAAAAGTTTCTTAGCAGCTGTTTTCTTACGACGTGACATTTTTTCACGTACAACTGGTTTAGAAGGTTTAGATGATTGAGCTGGTTTGCTGTCTTCTTTAGATGAAGAAGATTGGCTGCTAGAACCACTTGGTTGATTTTGTTTAGAATCAACGTCTTCTTTTCTAACTACATCTCCTGATTTGCCCGCTAATTCGCTAAGGTCAATACCTTGTTCACGTGCATATCTACGTGCAGATGGTGTAGCGTTAACACGTTGACCTGATTGATCGCTTGAATCATCTTGTGATTGAGTATCTTTGCTATCATCACTTGATTTAGCATCATCAGATTTAGATTCTTGTTTGCTGTCATCAGAAGAAGATGAACCTGAATTACTTGGTTGACCTTCACCTACTACAGCGATAGCTTGACCTACTTCAACAGTGTCACCTTCGTCAAACAAAGTTTCTTGTAATACGCCGGCATCTTCTGATACGACCTCAACGTTAACTTTGTCTGTTTCTAATTCAACGATAGCTTCACCTTTATCAACGCTATCACCTACACTCTTTAACCATTCTGCAATGGTACCTTCTGTAATAGACTCTGCTAGTTCTGGAACTTTAACCTCTGGCATGTTGTACTTCCCCCTACTTATTATTTGTACTTTGTTCAAGTATCATATTTTGTACAAGTTTATGAATTTCGCCATCACCTTCTGCTGGAGCAGAACGTTGTATTCTTCCATGATAACTTAAATCGTATTTATCTGCAGTTAATTCTTTGAGACGTGGGTAAACGAATGACCAAGCACCTTGGTTCTTAGGTTCTTCTTGTACCCATGCAACGTGTTGTAAATTAGATAACTTATCAAGTTCAGCTTGAATTTCTTCTGAAGGGAAAGGATAAAGTCTTTCCACTGCGATAAGCTGAATTGATTCGTCAGGATTTTTAGCTAAATACTCTTTAAGGTCGATAAACATCTTACCTGATGCAAGGATGACTTTCTTCACGCTATCTGCATCGCCTGATTCTGGTAAGATCGGTTCGAATGTACCTTCAGTAAATTTACTGATAGGTTGAGAAACTGTCTTGTTACGTAACAAGCTCTTAGGTGACATCACGACGAGTGGACGCATTGCATCTGTACCTAAGCTTGCTGCTTGTGCTCTGAGTAAGTGGAAATAGTTACTAGAGCTAGATAAGTTAACAACTGTTGCGTTGTTCTCACCTGCAAGTTGTAAGAATCTTTCAAGACGTGCAGAAGAGTGTTCTGGTCCTTGACCTTCAAATGAATGAGGTAAGAATAGAGTTAATCCTGAAGTTTCTCCCCATTTAGCACGAGCACTAAATAAGAAGTTGTCAAAGATCATTTGTGCCATGTTTGAGAAGTCACCGTATTGTGCTTCCCAGATTGTCATACAGTTCTTATTCTCAACATTGTAACCATATTCAAAGCCTACAACTGCAGCTTCTGATAATGGTGAGTTGTAAACAGAGAATGTCGCTTGTTGATTAGGCACATGGTGTAATGGCACGTATTCTTGGCCATTCTCAGAATCGTGGAGCACAGCATGTCTATGACTGAAAGTACCACGTTCACTATCTTGGCCTGTTAAACGGATTGGTTTACCATCTTGAGTGATTGTAGCAAACGCAAGTTGTTCCGCTTGAGCCCAATCTACGAGACCATCTTCTTTTTCAAATGGTTCACGACGTTTTTCAAGTACTTTGTTGAGTTTCTTCAAGACATTGAAGTCTTCTGGATAAGATAACATTGCATCGTTGATTTCTTTCAGATGCTCGAATGAGAATGATTGGTCGTCACCTTTAAGTGGTTCTGCAATCGCATCAGGTTTTTGCATGTCAGGATTATCCATTTTATCGTTTTTATCAATCTTATCGTGAGCAGAACGTAATGTTTTCTTCACGCCATCGATAACTTCGTTCATTTGGTCTTCAGAAATAACGCCTTCTTCAACTAACTTTTTACCGTAAAGGATTTCAACTGAATCGTGTTTACGGATGTGTTGATATTGAACTGGGTTCGTAATTGAAGGTTCGTCCATTTCGTTGTGACCATAACGACGGTAACCTACTAAGTCGATTACGACATCTTTATGGAATTCTTTTCTAAACTCCATAGCGATTTCGATAGCTTCAATTGTCGCTTCTACATCGTCTGCGTTAACGTGCATGATTGGTACATCGTAACCTTTAGCGATGTCAGAAGAATAAGTTGTAGAACGGCCGTCATTAGGTTCTGTAGTGAAACCGATACGGTTGTTCGTAATAATGTGGAGTGAACCACCTGTTGAGTAGTCTTCTAAGCCACCTAAGTTCATAGATTCAAAGTTAATACCTTGACCTGGATATGCTGCGTCACCGTGAATGAGGATTGGCATTGCATCCTTAAAGTTTGTAGTGACTGCACCAGCTTGTTCAGTATCATCTTGAACTGCACGTGTCTTACCTAAGACAACTGGTGAAACGATTTCTAAGTGACTTGGGTTGTTTGCAAGTGAAATACTTTGTTTGATGCCGTAAGAATCTGTCGTCTTCACGCCACCTAAGTGATATTTCACGTCGCCAGACCAACCTGAAGTGAGTTCTAAACTGCCGTCTTCAGGTAAGAATTTCATTGGGTCAGTGTGCATGAACTCTGAAATCATCATTTCATATGGCTTTTCAAGCACGTGAGTTAAGACGTTTAAACGTCCACGGTGCGCCATACCGATTTCGACATTAGAAATACCTTCGTCACTAGCTAAGCGTAACGTTTGTTGAAGCATTGGTACGAGTGCGTCAACACCTTCAATTGAGAAACGTTTAGCTCCTACGAAGTTTTTGTGTAAATACTTTTCGAAACCTTCTACGTGCGCTAAATTTTTAAATAATTCAATTTTTTGTTCATTGTTTAGTGAAGCTTGGTATGGTGTCTCAATACGACGTTTCAACCATACACGTTCTTTACTATTATTAATGTGTGTATATTCAAAGGCAATTGGACCTTTATAGCGGTCTTCCATGCGTTCGATAGCTTCGTATGCATTATCGTAAATATCTTCAAAGTGATCAGATACGATACCTGCAGAAATTGTTTCTAAAGTTTCTTTGTCTAAATTAAAGTCTTCAATGTTTAATTTAGGAACATGTTCTCTGACTGGACGATTTACTGGGTAAATGTCAGCTAATAAATGCCCGTATTGACGGATGTTGTCGACTAAGCGCATAACACGTTTAATCGTGCTGTCGCTTTGTGAACTAGTTGCATCCGAGCTTGCTTTGTTTACGATGTTAGCTTCACCGTCTTTAATTGTACTAAAAAGGACTTGTAAATCTTCAGGAACTGATGATGGATCTTGTAAATAAACATCATATAGGTCTAACATATATCCAAGATTTTGCCCGAAATTTACAGGTGCCTCAGTTACCTGTTTTTCGTTGCTCATTTATTACACCCTCCACAAAATAGTTGAAACGCTTACAACACAATAATAGCATTAAAAGTGTTCAAATTAAAGTACTTATCACACCTTATATAAAAAAGCAGGACTCCGAATTATAAATTTTTTAATCAAGGTACGATGACCAAGATTGAATTTAAACTTAGAGTCCTGCTAAGTACTGTTACTTACTTTATTCACAATTATTTACAATTCAAACATCAATACGCGCTCATACGACTAGAAACGAATATGGAACGTCGTATATTCGCCTACCACACTTTCAACTATAATTGAGCCTCCATTATGTTCGATGAGTTTCTTCGCTATGGATAATCCCAGTCCATTACCACCGAGTTTGCGTGAACGTGACTTGTCTACGCGATAGAAACGGTCGAAGATAAACTCTAAATCTTCTTGAGGAATTCCAACGCCATGGTCAGTAATGCTAATCGAAATTTGCTTGTTGCGTAATTGAGTTTTGATCTTAATGTATTTATTGTTCTGGTCATATTTAATCGCATTATCGATGAAGATGATCAGTATTTGCTCAAGTTGATAGCGATTAATTTCTTTCAGTAATGGCTTAGGGTAAGGCTCAAATTTAAAGGTGTAGTCTTCATGTAAGCGCGCCAGTGATTTAATTCGCTGTTTAATTTCTTTATTAATATCGACACACTCTACTTCAGATGCGTGTTGTGTGACATCATCTTTCGTGAGTAAGAGGAGTTCTTCAACGAGTTTCGTGATACGTGTCATCTCTTCAAGCGAGATATTGAGTGATTCTTCGAGGACTTCCGGGCTTTCCTTACCCCAACGTTTAATTAAATTCAGATGTCCTTGAATGATTTGCAGTGGCGTTCTGAGTTCGTGTGACGCATCTTCTACGAATTGACGTTGTTGGTTAAAAGAATCTTCTAAACGGGTCATCATGGCGTTAAAGGTTTCGATTAAATTGTCTGTTTCGACATAATTGGTCGGTAACTGTATCTTTTCTTGAAATCCATTACGTCGAATGAGCTGCATTTTATCTGATAAAGTGACTAGAGGCTTTGCAATCTGAGATGAGAAAAAGTAACTGATGAGTGCTGTGATTACTGTAGCCAAGATTCCAAATGTCACCGCAAAGAAGTATAACGAATTAACGAGCGTATTATAGTTCTCTAACGAGTGAATAACCACACTATAGCCGTGGAATTTAGCAGAATCGATGCGCTGTGTGAGAACGAAATAAGCGGTGTGATGATTCTTAACCACTTTCACCTTGTTTAAATGATGCGTGTGTAACTGAGGATGATACGTAATCGAATTGTCATTGGACGCATCAATTAGTTCTTTGCCTTTGTCGTTAAAGACGATGACCTTCTGGAAGTTGCCTAGAGAGGCATTTAAATCGACGGTCGAGATATGCTTGTAAGGTGTTTCTTCAAATAATGAACCGATATCGTTAGAACTACGTTGCGCTTCCTCTAACTCATTGTTGCGTAATGCATTACTCAAATAGAAGATAATGATGATACTAAAGATGAGGATGGTCGTAAATGTAATGGTCGTAGTGATGACCATCCATTTGGTACGTAATCGCCGTTGCTTCATTGTCGTATCACATATCCTACACCGCGGACGGTCTCAATGTATTTATCCATATGATAAGGCTTTAATTTGTTACGCAAATAACGGATATAAACGTCGACCACATTCGTTTCTACTTCGGTGTTGAATCCCCACACGTTTTCAATGATTTGTTCCCTGTGCATGACATGATTACGATTGGTCGCAAGTAAGAAGAGAAGATCATATTCCGTCTTGGTCAATTCTAAAGTGTCATCATCTACCGTCACTTTAAAGGCGTCGATATCGATGACGAGACCATTAATATTAATTATATTCTTCTGCGGTTGTCTACGCATCGTTGCACGGATACGCGCCAACAATTCCTCTATTTCGAAAGGCTTCACAATATAATCGTCTGCGCCGTAGTCAAGGCCAGTTACTTTGTCATATGTATCGCTTTTCGCAGTGATAATAATGATAGGCGTTTGTTGCTTTTGGCGGATTTGACGGCAGATTTCTAATCCGTTCACGTGTGGCAACATTAAGTCTAATAAGATTAAATCATAATTGTGTTGGAGCGCACGATCTAGTCCACTTCTACCATCGTTCTCAATATCTACTAGATAATTCTCATGTTTGAGTTCGAGTTCGATAAAACGTGCTAAGTTCTGTTCATCTTCAACAATGAGTATTCTCGTCATATTTTACACCTCAGAGTTTAATTCATATGATTACGTAATTGTTTGTAAACAACATCATATCGCAACTCGGTTAAAAGGTAAACGTCTTTTTTCTGACAATCTTTAGAAAAATGAAAGCGTGAGATTGCTTTAATAGCGCCTTTTAAGAAGAAGTTAAAAATTTTCTTGAAAAAAGTTGCCATTTCTAATTGACAACCATTCTCAGTCATGTATAATTGTAGTTGAAAATGATTATCAATACCAAATGAACTATTCCCCCCACACATATTTCGTTCTAATTGGATTGATCATTTTCACAATATCCCCTTTTATATGCCCGTAAAAGACTAACGTTGCGAGACAACGTGTTATTAAATAAAAACCGGTTTGCCATACATAAACCGGTTTTTATCATACGTATTACAAAGACTTAAAGACACATGAAAGCGACACAAAGTTTCCAGTGAACGGAAATTGTGTCGCTTTTTTGTTGACTAAACGTGTACTCAAACTTAAGGAGATGAACGCCCTCCTACTACACCCTTAAAGTTTTCTATCTATAAAATACCGCTCTAGGCCGTTAACCATTCTAGAGCGGTACTCATATGATATATATTTACTTTGTTATCACTAGTGAGTTTTATTTTATACAACAATAACGTCACTAAATCTGCAGTTTGTGTCGTAAAATGAGTGTCGAAAGTATCAAGGAACTGCCGCCACCTAATAGTCCTGCCATGATATCAGTCGGATAATGTACGCCTAAATAAATGCGTGAAGAACAAATACCGAGAATAAATAGCGTACAAATGATATAAACGACAATTCTTGCTTTCGATTTGATTAAACGATGAGCTAAGTAAATCAAGCTACCAAAGAATGCAATGGAGCCCATCGCATGCCCGCTCGGAAAGCTATAACCTGATGCTTCAACGAGTCGCAATACAGTCGGTCTTTCACGATCAAAGATGTTTTTTAATAGCGGATTGAGAATCGTTGAAAGTCCCATCGTAAACACGAAGAACAGCATTTCTACATAATAGCGTTTGAGCGCAAGATAGATGACCAAGATCAATGATAAGACGGCCATCGTATAAACTTCACCGATCTTCGTAATTCCTATGAAGAACGTAGTTGTAAGAAAGCTTTCAGATGAGAAGATGAAATGATAGACACCATTATCAACTTCACGTCCGATTTGGGCGCCGTGATATAAGGCGATTAAACTAAAGAGTATGATACAAATGATCAATATGAGTATACGTTTCCATCTCGTCATAAATACTACCTCTTTCGTTTAACCTAATGCATCTGTAATAAATTTATTAAATAAGTCTTCTTTAGTATAGCTTTCTTTGTAATCATGCATTGCATCAATGATCGTTGAACGATGTGCTTCGATATCTTGCAACTCATCAATCAAACGATGTTCAGTGAGTTGATCTTCAGCTATCATACGTCCGTAACCTTTAGCTTCAAAGTTCTTCGCATTATCAATTTGGTCGCCACGTGATTGGTCTAAGCCAAGTGGAATGAGTAACATTGGGATATTTAATGTTAAAAACTCATAAATGGCATTAGAACCGGCACGACTGATAACCGTATGCGTGATAGCGAGCAAATCAGTTAAATCATCTTTCACGAATTCAAATTGCTTATAACCTTTCACATCATTGAGTGACGAATCGAGCAATCCTTTACCTGTTAAATGAATAACTTGGTATTTTTCGAGTAATAAATCGAGATTTTGACGAATAATGTCATTTAACTTTTTACTTCCTAAGCTGCCACCCATCACCAATAAGACAGGTTTCTTATCAGTGAACTCAGTGAGTTGGTAACCACGACCTTTGTCACCGTGAAGTAAATCTTGGCGTACCGTGGCACCAACGAAGTCAGCCTTGTCTTTCGGTAAGTATTTGACTGTATCCTCAAACGTCGTATAGATTTTTTTGGCGAATTTGAGTGCAATCTTATTCGCTAAGCCTGGTGTTAAATCAGATTCGTGAATGATCGTAGGAATCTTTAAAGATTTCGCAGCGATAACTACAGGGACTGACACAAATCCTCCCTTAGAGAATAAGGCATCAGGACGTTCTTTCTTCAGCACTTTGCGCGCATCTAGAATGCCTTTCAGCACTTTAAAGACATCTTTAATATTTTCGAAAGAGAGGTAACGTCGTAGTTTACCACTTGATATTGTATGATACGTGATATCAGGAAGTTGTGACTCAATCATTTCTCTCTCTATTCCTTGCTTTGAACCGATGTAGAATGCTTGATGGCCTTGTTCGATAGCAGTGGGAATAAGACTGAGATTGACTGAAACATGTCCAACTGTTCCTCCACCTGTAAATGCTATTTTTGCCATAATTCAACCTCTATTCTTCTAGTTTTTTATAATATGCGTAAAAGGGCTCGCCCTTATTAAACGGATGATAATCAATTTCTGCTTCTCCAGCTTTAGAGAAACCGAACTTTTCAAACAAACCTTGAGCCGGCTTATTTAAAGCGAAAGTGTCAGTTAAGAGCACATGGATATCGTGATCGAGCGCGAGATTCACCGCAAAGTCAAAGAGCGCTGTCGCTGCTCCTTTATAATCTTGAGAGCCTGCTAAGCGATGAATCACGTATGCACCTTCACGATCGACAGGCCAATCAATCTTATCATACCAGTCAGATTGAACTTGGTCGATGACGATAAAGCCATAAATGTGCTGGTCAATATCTAATACATAAAGCGTTTCTTTCTCGATATCTTCTTCAAAATGTTCTTCCAAAGGATAAGCATCATCCCACTGATGATTATTGTCCTGCTTCATCAACGCTTTCGCTTCTTCAACAAGTTCAAGAATTGTCGGAAGATCTTCTGTCGTCGCTAATCTTATCATAAGGGCAACACCTCTTTATTATTGTAGTTTGTGTAATAAGTCATCTAATACAGTATCATGTTTATTTGATTTATCGACTAATGCTTGAGTAAATTTCTCATTTGTTGATTTATCAAACTCACCTGTTTCATCTAACTGATGATCTTTCTGGAAAGCTTTCACTTGGCGTTCTAAATTAGAATCGAACGTCTTACTTTCATCATCAGTGTGATAACCTAAGGCATTCAAACCAATCTTAATCGTTGAAACATGTTGATTGTTATCACCGACTTTTAATGTTTTATCCGTCGGAATCACACTCAGTTGTTGATATTTAGGTGGTTTGATTGTGTGGTCAGGTTGAATGCCTTTTTTATGAATGTAATGGCCTTTCGGAGTTAACCATTTCATGTTGGTAAATTTCAAGAGTGAGCCATCTTTAAATTCATGCGTTGTTTGTACGATACCCTTACCAAATGACTTAGAACCATAAATTGTAGCTTTATTATAATCTCTCATCGCACCGGTAAAGACTTCAGAAGCACTGGCTGAACCTTCGTTAATGAGGATAGACACATCCATATCTTGTGCTTCTTTAAGTGTATTATTAGATGTTTTAATTTTCTCTGTATGGTCGCCCTTTTGAAGTTCAACGGCAGTTTTATTTTTATCGACGAAGACATTAATCATCTTCACAGCTTCATCTAAGAGCCCACCTGGATTGTTTCGTAAATCAAGCACGACCTTATTAATACCTGCTTTATGTGCTTTAAGCAATGCTGATTTCAATTCTCCTGAGGTGCTACTTTGGAATTTATTAATTTTGAGCACAGCGACACTGCCATGTTTGGAATAATCGACACTCTTCACATGAATTTTATCACGTTTGATTTTGAAATCTTGTTCATGTGTACCACGTTGAATCGTTAACGTCACAGTGCTGCCTTTTTTACCTCTAACCTTTTTCACAATCGCTTCTAAAGGTTGCCCTTTCACAGATTTACCATCAACTTTTTTCACGATATCTTTAGGTTTCAACCCGGCTTTTTCAGCGGGTGATCCTTTCATTGGACTAGTAATTTGAACGTGTTGATCTTTCTTCTGCATTTCTGCACCAATGCCAACGAAATCTCCCGACACGTCCTCATTGAAAGACTTCGTTTGGTCTTTCGTCATGTATTCAGAATAAGGATCGTCGAGTTCTTTCACCATGCCATCAATAGCTGCTTTCGACAATTTATCGGGATCTTTCTTTTTATAGTAATCATTCGTTAAGGTTTGATACACATTTTCTACTTTGGAAAATGACTGTCGTTGATGCTTGTCTAAACCACTGCGCCAATGTTGGAAACCTAGAGTAGCCGCAACAGCGATCAAAGTAGTGAGAATGATAGTGACGAGTAAAAGTAGTACTAATCTGCTCTTTCTTATATGTAAAGGTCGAGCTGAACGCTGTTTCTTAGGGGGATTGCTCTGTGTCTCATGTTCTTTAGAATTTGCCATCGCATTCACTCCTTCCTTTTAGTATAAAATTGAAACAATAATAAATTTATAGTTACTTCACAATAAAGTAAGCTAAGGTTAGAACATAAACTGGCGTAGACGTAATTAACTCTACTTTGCACATGTCGGAATGGCGCTACCAAAGCTTGTGCCAACAACGTGTGTGAGTCAATCACAGAACTACTACAGTGAGATTGACTGTCATAACCTTAGCTTAGAGTATGAAATTGCGTATTCATTTGCTGATAGATCTGGCTTATCATCTCACGTGTCGAAGTACGAGAGATAGACCTATCATGCTCTTCTGAGTAATGACAATTACAATGGTTAAGTGAACTAGAATTTCAACCACTCTTGGTAGTCCTCGTACATATCATCAAAGACGGACATGGATACTGAGTAACCACCTTCTGTTTCAATATAATCACTTAGCACATTAAAGTCTGATTCTTGTTTGGGAAATGCCAAATCATCAAAGATTTCTTCAGCGAGTACACCTTTGTCATCTTTTTGACCTCGAACTGTCATTGCATAATGATAGAATGAATGATCTTTCATTAGCTCATAGTCACATCAGCAAGTTTCGTTTCACCTTTAACTAAAGCTTGCGCATCTTCGAAATGCACTGAAGCAGCTTGGTCTGAGTTAGTAATAATAACTGGTGAAACAGTGGATTTCGCATTGGATTTGATGTGTTCAAGGTCAAATGTGAGTAAAGGATCTCCAACAGATACTGTATCTCCACTTGCGACTTCGACTTCGAAACCTTCGCCGTCAAGTTGAACTGTGTCTAAACCAATGTGTACGAGCAATTCAAGCCCGTTATCTGCTTTCAAACCGATAGCGTGTTTCGTTGGAAAGACGTTATCTACTTTACCATTGATTGGTGAAACAACGTGACCTTCAGTAGGGTCAATACCAAAGCCTTCCCCCATCATTTTTTGAGCGAAGACAGGGTCAGGGATATCGTCGATTTTTACATATTCGCCTGTCATCGGCGCATAAATTTCAATATCTTTACTTACTTCTTTATCTTTACCAAATAATTTCTTAAACATGTTCTAATACTCCTTACTTTTTAAAATGAGATACTAATTCGCCATAGCCTAGCTCTTCAAGTTTATCATACGGGATAAACTGAATCGCAGCTGAGTTGATGCAGTATCTCAGACCGCCTCTATCTTTAGGACCGTCGTTAAAGACATGACCCAGATGGCTATTTGCATCTTCAGAACGGACCTCTGTTCTAAGCATACCATGAGATTTATCCGCTAGCTCGATAATTTCGTCATCATCGAGTGCTTTTGAGAAACTCGGCCAGCCACAACTGGATTCGAATTTGTCCTCAGAAGTAAATAGCGGTTTACCTGAAATCTTGTCCACATAGATGCCTTTCTCAAAGTGATTCCAATATTCATTCTGGAATGGCGGTTCTGTGCCATCTTCTTGTGTTACAAGATATTCGATATCATTTAAATCTGCTTTATCTTTTTTAATCATTCTGTTTCCCCCAGTGCTTTTCAATAAATGCTTGTCTGCCTGAACCGCGTTGATACTGTTCGTAATGCATCGGATTCTTTTTATAAAAGTCTTGATGATACGACTCAGCGGGATAGAAGTTCTTATACGGACGAATGGGTGTAATGACAGGTTTGTTGAATATCGCAGCTTCGTTGAGCTCTTGAATCTTAGCTTCCGCTGCTTTCTTCTGTTCTTCATCGTGATAGAAGATTACTGGAGCATAGTGCTCACCACGATCGAAGAACTGTCCACCGTTATCAGTGGGATCGAACGTTTTAAAATAAATATCTAATATATTGTCGAAACCAGTGATGTCTGGGTCATAAGTGATTTGTACAGCTTCAACGTGGCCTGTTTGATCAGAACATACTTCTTCATAAGTTGGGTTCTCTACATGACCGCCACTGTATCCTGAGACGACACTTTCAATGCCTGGATAAGAAGTGAAGGGCTTCACGAGACACCAGAAACAACCACCGGCTAATGTTGCATAGGCCATAGTTAACCTCCTTTGATAAGCTGTCAGATTGATTCTCTAACAACGACAAAGCCAATCGCACCTTGTCCAGTATGATTAGAGATTACTGGCGTAGTTGTATTAACATCGAAATCATCAAACTGAAATTCTTCTTTAAATTGTTCTTTAATCTTGTCGACAAACTCAATGATATTAGCATGAGCGATGCCGACTGATTTCAATTGATGACCTTCAATAAATTGATGTACTTCTTTTTTAAGAAATTGAATCACAGATTTCTGCGTTCGTGAATTGTGAATCATCTCTAGTCGACCATCGATTAATGTGCCGATGGGTTTAATCTTTATCATATTACCGATTAACCCTTTGGTCTTACTGATACGACCGCCTTTGATTAATTGACTGAGTTGACCGATGACGACAAAGAGTTTCGTATTATCTTGTAAATGTCGAATCTTCTTGAGTATTTCATCTACAGTTAAGCCTTGTCGTGTCCACTCTATTAAGTGTTTGATTTGATAACCTAGACCGAACGAAATCGATTGAGAGTCGACTACAGTAACGTCACTGTCACTCATATGACTCGCTTGCACAGCTGTTTGATACGTCCCACTAAGTTGTGACGTCATATGGATGCTAATAATCTTTGAGCCATCAGCCCCAAGATTGTTATAAGTTTCGATAAATTGTCCAATAGCAGGCTGGCTCGTCTTCGTATCTGCACCTGCTTCAAGGCGCTTGAGAAACTCATCTGACGTAATATCAAGCTGGTCAGTATACGACGTTTGATCAATCGTTATGTTTAATGGAATCACATGCACGTCATGTTGTTGTAGAAACGATTGTGGTAAATCTGACGTAGAATCAGTGACGATTTTATATTTAGTCATTTAAGGAAGTCCTCCTAGTTCTCTGTCTTACGCTTGAGGTGTAAAAATGTATGTGGAATCGTATTCTTCTCATCAAGCTCGCCTTCTTCTGAAGACTCTACTTCCCAATCTTCAAAAGTATATGGTGGGAAGAATGTATCCCCTTTATGTTTACCTTCAACCACAGTAATATACATATCATCGACTTTATCAATCATCGCTTCAAAGAGAGATTGACCGCCGAAGATAAAGACGTGGCCTGGCAGTGCTTTAATGTCATCTAAAGAATGGATGACATCGACACCTTCAGGATTGAAAGAATGATCGCTCGTGAGTACCACATTACGTCGATTTGGAAGGGGTTTACCTATAGATTCATACGTTTTACGCCCCATCACGAGTGTATTACCAGTACTTAACTTCTTCACGTGTTTCAAATCATTCGGTAAATGCCAAGGTAGTTGATTGTCTACACCAATGACACGCTGTTCGTCGTGTGCAACGAGAATAGATAATGTCATAATAGTCATCTCCTTAAAGTATAGTTCATCTCAAATCTTACACAGCAATCGGTGCTTTAATAGCTGGATGAGATTGATAGTCGACGATTTCTAAATCTTCATAATCGATATCAAAGATCGATGCATCTGAGTTGATACGAAGTTGAGGTGGTTCATAACCGTCGCGTGAAAGTTGTGTGTTCACAGCGTCAAAGTGATTACTGTAAATGTGTGCATCACCAAAGGTATGGATAAATTCTCCAACCTCTAAACCACATTCTTTCGCGATAAGATGCGTTAATAAGCTGTAACTTGCGATGTTAAACGGTACGCCGAGAAAGACGTCGGCACTACGTTGGTAAAGTTGGCAGCTTAATTTACCATCATGAACATAGAATTGAAACATCGTATGACATGGCGGTAAAGCCATGGTATCAATTTCAGCTGGATTCCATGCTGAAACGATATGACGACGTGATTCTGGGTGGGCTTTAATTTGTTCAATGACTTGTTTAAGTTGGTCATAATGGTTGCCATGTTGATCCACCCAATCGCGCCATTGTTTACCGTAAACATTACCGAGATTGCCATAACGCTCAGCAAACGCATCGTCCTCTAAGATGCGTTCTTTAAACTGCTTCATCTGTTTCTGATATTCTGCTTTAAACTCAGCATCTTGCTGTGCTCGATGCCCGAAATTCGTCATATCTGGACCATCATAATCAGATGATTGTACGTAGTTCTCGAAGGCCCATTCGTTCCATATATTGTTATTGTATTGCAACAAATAACGTATATTTGTATCTCCTTTTATAAACCAGAGTAGCTCAGTTGCTACGAGTTTAAAGGAAACTTTTTTAGTAGTGAGAAGCGGGAACCCTTTGCTGAGATCAAATCTTAGTTGGTGACCAAATTTAGACCGCGTACCTGTCTTGGTACGATCATCTCTATTATTGCCACACGCAAGGATTTCCTCGCATAAGCTATGATAAGCTTTATCGAATGAATTTAACAATCGTTGGCTACTCCTTTCGAATATCCTTTTATCATTATCCTAAAATAAATCGCTCTGAAATGGAAATATCTTATATACCTAAGGCTCAACTTTTTCTAGAGAATAACTGATAATGAAATAAAAAAGACAAAAACAGTACGCTTGCCACAATAAGAAGAAAAGGTTTGTTATGTTAATCCTCCTCTTATCGTGATGAGCTCGTGTTTTTGTCTCCTTACTATAGCTATTTATTTAGCAATGCTCATCAAAGGCATCTTTAATATCCATACAGATATCTTGGATGTCTCGGCCTTCAATGTGTTCGCGTGGAATAAAGTGCTTCAGTTCTTGCCCTTTAAATAACGCATATGATGGGCTAGATGGCACTTGATAAATATATTCGCGCATTGCTTGAGTTGCTTCTTTGTCTTGACCAGCAAAGACAGTGACTTTGTGATCAGGTTTCTTATCGTTCTGTTCAGCCACAGTTACAGCTGCAGGTCGCGCAAGTCCAGCTGCACAACCACATGTTGAGTTGATAACTACAAAGGTAGTTTCATCATCGTTTACTGATTGCATATAATCATTCACTGCATCGGCAGATTCTAAGCTAGTGAAATCGTGTGACGTGAGCTCTTCACGCATTTGTTTAGCTAAATCTTTCATGTAAGCTTCATAAGCATTCATCATAGAATCTCCTCTCATTATTTGTTTCTATTAGCGATTTGTTTCCAGACAGAACCGAGTGCTTCGTCGCCACTTTCAATTCGAGAAATAGCCATCTCGATTTGCAGTTTAACTTCATAAGCTGGATCATCTTCGTGCGCTTTGAGTGCTGGTAATTGATCATGACCGCCTTCATCAAATAAGAACATCGCGGCACGCCAACGCACGATTTTTTGCGGGTCATCTAAAGCCTTTTCCATCTCTGGAAGCGCATCTTTAAAGCCTAAATCACTGAGACAGTCACCTGCTGTACGTCTGACAGCTGGACTTTTATCGTGCAAACCTTTATAAATATATGGCAACACTTCTTGATCTTCAATCATGCCCAGTAACACGACTGCTTCACGACGAAGCGGCACTTTAGTTTCTTCATCTAACACGTAACCGAGTAAGTCAAAGTCTTCTTTCGTCGGTGTAGTAAAGTTCTTCAACATTCTCAAACGTGCTTTCCAATCGTCTGTTTGACGATACTCATCTAATGTCACGTGTTGATATTGCTTTTCAGGAATCACGACATCCGTATTTAACGCTTCAGTGACCAAGCGTTGTAATTCCTCATCTGGATAAAGCGCTTGGATCTCTTCAGAAATATCTTCCATGATATCGTCAAGTTCTCCGTAACGGATACCGAAATCTTCCCACTTTCTTAAAAATACAACGTTATCACTATCTTTTTGAGCGCTTAACATACTATCTACGAAGCGTTCAGGTAATTGTTTACGTTGTTCATCTTCTTGTGTCGTGAGTTTAATTTGATACGGGATACCTTTAAACATGAGCACTTCTGCTTTAACTTCACCATAATGTTCATCAGGTGTAGCTTCTGTAGTTTCTGCTGTTTCGTCGTTAATCGCAGCAGTGACTTGAGGTAAGACGTCTTCCCAGTCAAATTTCGGTTCTTTATCGACAGCGAGAAAGTCCATAACGTGGAAGATGGATTTCACACCTTCAAGTTCAAGTACATTATTAATATATGTTGGCTGGTCGTCTTGTACTTGTGTGTATGTGTTTGATTTATTATCTTCGCGTTTTTCACTTAAGACAATCTTCATCGTATTTGGACTTGGTGTCGGTTCAACTCGTACTATTTCCATAACGCTCACTCCCTATTGCAGTTCATTGCCTAATTGTTTAATCTCTTTGCCTATTGAGCATTCATTGATGCAGAAATAATGGGCTTGGTTTTTACCTTGGGTCTTTCTTAAGTGTGTTTTTAAAATGCAGTCTTTGCAATAATCGTTCATTAATTGATCAATTTCATTAAGTGCTCGTTGTTCGGTTGGTGAAAACAATGTATCACACTCCTACCTGCGAATCGTGGATTATCATATCTTGAATGCGTGTGAAATACAAGGATTCAGCCTAAGAACAAGAAGGCGATATTATGTCTTATTATATCATTAGTGCCCTATCTTGTTTAATATCTGAAATGAATTTTTTGGATAGATGCTGGGTTGTTTGTTAGTAAAAGCTTTGACATTTTAATTTAGGAGTTCAACATAATTTTGTTTTCAGTTTGACGACTTTCCCTTGCTTATGGGGCTGCATTCAACTAATTTTTTCTCACTTTCCAAGTTCAAAAAAATGGATTTTCATTGCAGCCTTAATCCATCAAGCGTGTCAAGTCGTCTTTTGAAAACAATAGAGTTCGGGGCAATAAAGATATATAAATCTAACATAGTATACAAATAATTCTGCTCGATATTAAACTACGGATTGTTGTATAGACATAATAAACACATCTCACTTCTTATAATTTTCAAATCTCTAATGAGATATAAATGAATATTATTATCGTTAGTTATTTAAGTTGAAATACTTACTGCTTTCATATTTTTAATATTCAAGCGCTTAGTAAAAGCTTTGACATTTTAATTTAGGAGCTCAACATACTTTTGTTTTCTCTTTGACAATTCTCTCTTTCTTAGGGGGCTACACTCAACTAATTATTTTCGTTGTAGCCTTAATCCCTCAAGCGTATCGAATTGTCTTTTGAAAACAAGTATATTGCTAAAGTATTTAATAATTAATGAATGTAATTGTAATATTAAAAATATTTCATCGGTATTAAACCTAAATTTTTACCATATATAATAAGACAAAATCGCTCCTTCTTATCTTTAAATTTATTAGAAGATCTCAGTAGTTATTACAAGAATACTCACACTTAATTTTAAGTATAGGGTATGTGAGTATTTAGAAGCTCCATTTTAACCTAAGTAATGAACAGTTGTACATCATTGACGAATGTAAATGTTAGCTTTATTCCTTTTAATTTTATCTCTGACGCTATTGATTTCTCACTATTTTAGGTATAGAATGAGCAAGTTAGTTTAACGCGGTTTCTAAACACCCGCTTAACCAAAATTTAGGAGGAATTGAATTGTTTAATGAATTATTTGGTGTGCTCACTTTTCTAGTGACGTTTATCTTACTCGTCTTGATGTATCGTCTCTTTGGTAAACATGGTTTGATAGCGTGGATTGCGATTGGAACTGTGATTGCTAATATTCAAGTTATCAAGACGATTGATTTATTCTCAATATCAGCGACGTTAGGAAATGTGATGTTCGCCTCTATCTATCTGGCTACGGATATTCTCAATGATATTTATGGACGTCGTTTAGCTAAGCGAGCGGTGTGGCTCGGTTTCAGCTCAACTTTAGTGATGATTATCGTGATGCAAATGTCGCTCACTTTCATCCCTTCACTGGTCGATCACACACAACATGCTTTGGAAACGATTTTTAACGTCGTTCCACGTATTGCACTCGGTTCAGTGATTGCTTATATTATCGGTCAACATCTCGACGTCTTCTTATTCCGTATGATTAAGCGTGTCTTTAGTTCAGACCGCACTTTCATTGTACGTGCTTATGGGAGTACGCTCTTGAGTAATATCGTCGATACAGCGTTGTTTGTGTTGATTGCTTTCGCAGGTTCAATGCCGGCTATGGCAGTTTTTGAAATCTTTATTACTACTTATCTACTTAAAATGATTTCAACTATTTTCAACGTGCCTTTCGGTTATGTAGCGAAGTCGATGTATCGTAAAGGTAAAATTGATCACATAGATGCCTTTGATAAGTAAGTATTTGAATTCATATCGTCAATAAAATAATTGTAAAATGAAAGAGTGAAACGTGCATCGTTGCGATGTTTACGTTTCACTCTTTGAGTTTATTCTACTTATCTATGTTAACTAACATATCCTTTAAAGCTTCGAATGAGGTAAAGCCTTCACGCGCAAGGAAGTGACCTTGATGTTGCACGATAGTAGTTGAAATATTTAACCCATGTGACACTCTATTCGTTGCAGCTAAAGGTACAGCCGGGTCTTCGGAAGCAGCAATCGTATACATATGTTGTGCTTGGACTTTACTAAAGCGCACATCACAACGATGAATAAACGTATCAAGTTGTGGAATGTGTGGTAGTGGTTCATTGAAACCGGCTACAAGGAACAGCCCTTTTAATTTGATAGATTGTGGTAAAGATGTGAGGTAACTTAAGATAGCAATCACACCTAAACTGTGGGCAACGATGATTGTGTTCTGATCAATGTGTTGATCTAAATATTGATGTAATGTCGCTTGCCACTCTTCATATTGTGGTTGATCAGAATGAGGTAACGGAATTGAAGTTGTTTGATAACCTTCTTTACGCATTTCTTCGGCTAACCAAGGGAACCAATGATCTTGAGGTGTGGCTTGGTAGCCGTGGACGATAAATAATTGTTTGTTCATTGTTCTCACCTTTTATACAAAATATTAAAGAATATAAACCCAACTTAGTCTAAAGTGAGCTTATCATAAATAAAGTTTAACTTAATTTGTGCTTTATACATAATATTATATGATAAGATGGTTGCGACAGATGTTGTAAGCTATTGATAAAGGAAGTGAACCATGGCTAAGATTTATTTCGACGCAGCGACGAGTGGTAACCCAGGGCCGAGTGTCGGTGCCGCAGTCATTATAACTGAGACCGAACGCAAGATTGAAACGACGTATTTAGGTGAGATGGACAATCACACGGCAGAATGGGCGGCTTTCAAATTTGCTTTAGAACTGGCCTCTCAACACCAAGTCGACAATGCGTTAGTCTATACGGATTCTAAATTAATTGAAGATAGCATGCAGAGTGAATCAGTGAAGAATCCCCTCTTCAGACCGTATTTCGAGCAAATTCAACAACTTGAATCCCACTTTCTTCTTTTATTTGTAAAATGGATTCCGAGAAAGTCTAACCGTGAAGCCAATCACTATGCACAACAAGGATTATTTCAATATTTAAAGAGCAATAAGAAACGCTAATGTCGCATACGCCTTCATATCGCATTAAAAAACGGCTCATCGAATATTTCACCTCTTCTTGCAAGGTGAATATCGATGGAGCCGTTTCTTTCTGTGCATTTAATTATTACTAAATCACTTTTATAGAAAATGTGTCGCAAGATAACTACCTGAAACTTTGAGCTCATGGTACTCACACACATCTAAAGCATGAGAGATATCGTTATTATAAACTAAATGTTCGAGTAGTTGTGTCGTATCGATAGGAACTTCTGTATGAATTGTCGCTAACGTTTTAGACATCTTAAGTGCGGCCATATCTTGTTCAATCTTCTTCTGCTGTCCTGGCGTAAGTTGATCTAAAGACTCAATGACTTGTTCTACAGAACCATATTGTTTAATGAGCTTTAATGCGGTTTTTTCTCCAATTCCTTTGACACCTGGATAACCGTCTGAACTATCACCCATAAACGCTTTGACATCGATTAACTGATGCGGGGTAATACCGTATTCTTCTTCAAATCGATGTAGGTCATATTTGTTATAAATATTAAAACCTTTCTTCGTAAGCCAAATTTCAACATTTGAATTGAGACATTGTAATATATCCTTATCCCCGGTAACCACGAAGACGTCATGTGCGTCAGAATAGTTGCGGGCTAAAGTCCCTATGACATCATCAGCTTCGTAATTCGTCATTCCGATATTTGCAAAGCCTAAAGCTTCGGACACCTCTTTGACTTTGTCGAATTGGGGAATGAGCTCCTCAGGCGGTGCGGGGCGATGTTGTTTGTAACCTTCAAACATGTCATTACGAAACGTCGCTTGCCCCATGTCCCAACAAACAGCAACATGTGTAGGTTGGATGTCATCGATTGCTGAGAAGACGTGACGGACGAAACCTTGAATGCCATTGGTAGGTGTTCCTTGAGAGTTTCTCATAAATTGCTGTTGTAAACTTGTGGCATAGAAATGGCGAAATAGTAACGCCATTCCATCCACCAGTAATATTCTATGTGTCATAACTACGTGCCTCTTTCTAGTCGTCGATTGATATTGCAGATTTAAGATTTGTGTTTGCTTCTCGGATTTGATTGATGAGCGAAGCATCGATATCGAATGCAAGCAGTGACTCAATTTGTGATTGAATGTCAGCTTCAAGTTGATCGAAATCAGTTTCTGATGTTTGAATCATTTGGTCGACGTATTCTGCAAGTGCTTGTCTTAAGTTGCCGATTTGTGGTTTTAACAACTCAGTCGTATTGTCAGTGATGGTCTGTTGGATATCACGCTGTACTTTCGGTTGAATGATCTTCTTCTTCGTCAATGATTTAGGTAACGCATTAAACATATCATTAAGTTCTAAGTGCATATATGGTTCTGTAATATCACTTTCAGCGAGATTGAAATCTGGGTCAATAAAGACGTGCACTTGATTGAGTGAGCGTTGAAGCGGTGCAAATTCGTCTTCAAGCTGCTCTAGATAATATTTCTTCGTACGCTCTACGAGTAAGGACTGTTCGAGATATAAACGTTGATGGATTTGATCTAAATACAATTTCGTTGAACGTCTCTTCTCTTTATTAAAGTCATCAAATTTCGTCATCTGACTATTATAAATTGACTTCACTTCATCTAATAATTGAAGATTTAAACGCTGAGTTAGATGATAAATTTGGTCTTCCACTTCATTTTGACTACGCTGTTGTACTGTGTTGAGTAAATTCGGTTTCAACACACGTTGTTGAGAAAGTTGGTTGAGTTTCTTCTTACGTTCTTCAATTTGAGATTGATTTGTTTCAAATTCATTGATCATTTCCTCAAATGCCACAGAGACCTGTTTCAACTGATGCATCATATGATCTTGAAGAATAAATTTAGATTCTACTGAGGCGAAGTGATCGATACTATCGCGTAAAGCGTCAATTCCCTCATCTCCACTGCGTAATGCTTCACGACTTGAAACGCCGAAGATTTGAGATTTCATATTAACTTGAGCCAGCGCATCACGGACGTAATCCTTAACCGCATTGAGATCGTCTTCACTTTCAGCTAAGTCAGTCGCATTAATAATCATCTTGAAAGCTTGATTCTCATTCAACTGATTCATGTCTTTCATGTGTTCAATAAAGCGTTTGTCGTTATCAGTAAATGAGTGGTTAAAGTAGCTTACGTAGAGAATTAAATCAGAAGACGTCAGGATCTTCTCAGTTTCATTCGTATGACGTTGGTTGTTGGAATGTAAACCGAGTGAGTCCACGATAATCTTATCTTTGAGCCAGTCAATCGGTAGCTGAATGTGCACAGTGTTGACGAACGTCGCATATTCGTCCTCTGAACTCCATTTACGTATTTCTTCCTGTCCAATTGTATGTTTCTCGCCAGATTGCAACATTTCTCTGTAGTCATCATAATTTTTTTCAATTGCGTTGATAAAGGCGAGTTGGTTCTTTTCAAGTTTGTCTTTCAATTTCTTCGTATTAGATTGTAAAAATGTTTCAACTGACTCAAATGATTCATCATGTACTTCAAATACGTTGTTCAATTCTTCGAGTAATTGTTCATCTGATTTGAGTGTAATCGCACTATCTTCACCATATGTGAGTTCTGTTGTTGCCGCCGTTGTTGGGTTTGGTGAGCTTACTAAATAGTTATCACCAAGTAAAGCATTAATCAGACTACTTTTACCTGCACTGAACGTACCAAAGACACCAATCTTAATTATCTTGTTCTCGAGACGATTCAACGTACCCTCGATATCTTTCTTCGTCTGATCGAAGAGCGGAACATCTTGTATCGCTTTGAGTCCTGCAACGATCTCGCTACTTTGATCTTGACTAGATGTTTGGCCTGTATCCGCATCGTTCGCCTCTTCTGTACCGTTGTCGGCTGTAGTTGATGACGGACTGTATTGAATTTCTGTACGGTCGATCAGTTTGTCGAGTGAGTCGTGAAGATGGATGTAATAGTGTTGATAGTTGCGTGTCGTCAGTGACTCTCTCAAGTTACGCAACTGGATAAAATGCTCATAGTCATTCATATCTTGCTCATCATCCATAGCTAAGTCCTCAGCATGCGCATGTTCAATCGCATCTTTAAATAATGGCTCGGACTCTTTCTTCACAAACTGTTTGATAGATTTCATTAAATCATCTGAGAATGTGAGCACATATTGGTTACTGATGTGAATTTGCTCTTGATAAAGAGATGTAATAATTTCAGGTTGAATTGTATAGTGTTGATTTAAGATACGTTCATTCACTTCAGTATCGTTGATAAAACGAGTGAGGAATGACATGTCTTCACGCAACGGTTGTCTAATTTGTTGGTCGACTTTCTCTTGTAATTGATCGACCACATTATTAAGGCGTGTTTCTTGTGCTTCAGCCGTCTTTTTCTTCTTATTAAACAAACCGCCTACTTTGAAATCTTTCGTTCTACTTTCGAGATAAAGACGAATCGTTTCCCGCGTGTCATGTGTCATGACGTAGGCATTATCTAATATGTCTTTACGCTTTTCTTTTAAAAAGTTATAAAGCTGATCAGGATTATTTAATAACTGCGCTTCTTCGCTGACCTCTTGATGTTGTTGGAAGTTTAAATAAGCTTGGTCGAAATCTTCTTCATGAATATCCAACGTATCGAGTATTTGTTGGATTTCAGTTTGAATATAAGACAGCTGTTCATCTGTGATAAATTGAACGATGCGTTCAACGTAATCCTCAATACTTTCGCGGTGGGTATCTTTCTCAACCATGTAATCAGAGAGTGCCTGCATCTGGTTCTCTGGGTGGTCGAATTTCGTTACGTAAAAGATCTTATCAAGGTTAAGGTCCCAATCATGAACCGACTTCTCTACACGTGATTTGAACGTATCAAACGTAATTTCCTCTTCGTTATGTTTATCAATCTGATTAATGACGAAGACAACTGGAATTCCGGCTTTGTTGAGCTGTTTCATAAACTCAAAGTTCAACGCGGACTGAACGTGGTTATAATCGACCGTGTAGAAGATAATGTTACTTGTATACATGAACTGTTCTGTACTTGTCTGGTGAGTAGCGACGTTGGAGTCTACCCCAGGTGTATCTTGGAGTGTGAACCCTTTATTGAATTTCGATGATTCAAATTTAATCTCTACAGACTCAACATCGACATTCTCACGGTTCATCACTTTCACTTGATCATAGTTATCTAGAATGGTGTAACGTTGCTTATCTAAGTTTGCGATGATTCCCGGTTCATCAGAAACGGAAACGATGGCAGTGTTACTCGTCGTAGGAACGGGTGAACTTGGTAAGATGCTTTGTTCCAGTACGGAGTTAATTAATGTAGATTTACCTGCTGAGAAATGCCCTACAAACGTCGCAGTGTATTGTTCGAGATAAACTTTCTTAATTACTTGGTTAATGATATGTACGAGTCGAGAATTATTTGATTTCTCTACTTCTTTCTTCAATTTATAAAGTATGTCTAATTGTTCGGTGTTCGCCATGCTTGTAATCCCCTTTACTACCGATTGTTGATTAGTTTAATTGTATAATAAAAAGTGATGTGTCTAAAGTGTTAAATTCAGTGAGCGTAGATTATTGACTATAGAAAGAGACAATTTCTATAGCCTATCCATAGAAATTGTCTCTTTAGCATTAATATAGTGATATAAAATTTAATATCTTATTGAAATTGTAATACTTTTAAATTATAAATCTCGTGGTGCATCTCCATCGGTATTGGGCTTGTTTACACCGATATCTTCACGTGAATAGAGCTCTGGATGTTTCGCAATTTCCACCATGAGCGCACCTATACTTTTACGAGAAACCTCAGTACCTTTAAATGTTTCGTCCTTTTTAGTGATTTCGTAATCGACTTCGTTTAAGTTTGTTAACCAAGCAGGACGAATCAATGTGTAATCAAGACCAGATTGTTCGATCGTCTGAGCTGCTTTACGGTAAATATCTAAACGATTACCTAAGTGTTCTTCAACCCAATCTTGGAACGGTTGAGGGACTTCGTTATTCACACCTAGCGCAGTGACAAAGAGCAGACGTTTCACTTCGTTCTCTTGCATTGCTTGGACAATCGTTTCAGCTTCTTGATCTAAGTCACCTGAAAGACTTGCAATAACGATATCGACATCTGCCATTGCTGCACTAACAGCTTCGAAATCTGTCGCATCGCCCTCTCTTACACGAATACGGTCAGATGCATAGTCTGGCAATCTGTTTGCATCTCTGAGGAAAAGTCTTAAAGTATAAGTTGTATTTTCTAGAAATGAATTGATAGCGGCTTTAGAAACTTTGCCGTTTGCCCCTAATATGAGTACACGTCGTGTCACTATTAATCACTCCTATTCTAAAGATAGATATACTACATATTAATCATTAAAGTAATTTCAATCGCATTTTTAATATGGTGCTTGAAAACGAGAACAGAATTTTGCTATTTAGGTTGATCTTCGTTCAAGCTCTAATTATTACTTTTATAATTGATTTTAATTAATGATTATTTAATGCTAACTCTCTTTCTTTTCCCATATACCTTACTACACTTTGATAAATATTACTAATTAAATACTTATAATTACCGAAGTTATAACGTGATTGAAATGTATAATTAATGTAAAGGTTTTCAAGTTATTTAACTAACGGATTTTTACTTTTCTTCATTTTAATATACTGGGAGATACTGTACACGATAATACCAACCCAGATAAAGACAAAGGTGATAAACTGATGGATATCGAATGGTTCTTTGAAGACAAAGATACCGAGTATAAAGATTAACGTTGGACCTACATATTGAATAAATCCTGTTAATGACAACGGGATGCGTTGTGCACCTGCAGAGAATAGGATGAGTGGAATTGCTGTTATGGCACCTGAGAATAACAACCAGAATGTTGGCATGTTGATACCAGATGTCATATGACCTTGTTGCCAGATCACCCATAAATAAATGAGACCTGCCGGCGCAGTCACGATACATTCGATAGTGATACTACTGATAGAGTTCATTGGTACTACCTTTTTAATCAACCCGTAAAAGCCAAATGAGAAAGCGAGTAATAGAGATATCAATGGGAACTCGCCGACTTGAATTGTCATGTAAACGACGCCAACGAACGCAAGAATAATGGCTAACCACTCAAACTTATTAAAGCGCTCTTTCAAGAAGATGAGCGCGAGTAAGATGCTCACGAGAGGATTGATATAGTAGCCGAGACTCGTTTGTAAGACGTGCCCATTGTTGACGGCCCAAATAAATGTCCCCCAGTTAATCGTTATCACGTAACCCGCGACGATAATCGCTATGAGTTGTATAGGATGTTTGAAAAGTTGATTCACATCTGCACCGAAATGTGTTTGTTTGGAGACAATCGCAACGATGAGCATGAAAATCATCGATAGGACGATACGAAATGCGAGAATCTCGAAAGGTCCTATGCCGTGAATTAAATGCCAATAGAGCGGCAAGATGCCCCATAAAATATAAGCAGATAGTGCAAAGAATATGCCCTTTTTCATTTCGTTATTGTGCATATAGGCCCTCCTTTAAATGATTACTTCTTAGCACCCCAATATTGGTAATATGTGCATTCGATATAACCGTTAAAGAGCTTACGACGCTTTGTAGCTTTACGGTTTACAAGATGTTCGAATTCTTTATTGCTCGTTAAGATATAGGCAGAAAGATGTGGATGAGCTTTCATTAGCTTTCCAATGTAGCGATACATCGTTTCTACTTCTTCACGATCTCCGATACGTTCACCATATGGTGGATTACCTATTAAAGCGACAGGGTCGTCATGATCGATAGAAAGCGTGTTAACATCTTTGACTTTGAATTGAATAATTTCAGAAAGCCCCACTTCTTCTGCGTTTCGTTTAGCGATTTCGACCATTTCTGGATCGATATCATAAGCATACACTTCAACTTCTCGATCGTAATCTGCAGCTTGATCTGCTTCAGCTCTGAGTTTGTCGTACATATCGTCAGGCATAAACTCCCACGATTCAGAGACAAATTCACGATTGAAGCCAGGTGCAATATTTTGAGCAATCAAGCATGCTTCAATTGCAATAGTTCCTGAACCGCAGAATGGGTCGATCAGTGGTGTTGAACCTGTCCAGTTCGCGAGTTTCACTAGACTTGCAGCCAACGTTTCTTTCAGTGGCGCTTCACCTTGAGCGACACGATAACCTCTTTTATTCAAACCTGAACCAGAAGTATCGACCGTGAGTAAGGCTTCATCTTTCAACAAAGCGACTTCAATAGGGTATTTAGAACCTGTTTCATCGATCCAGCCTTTAATATTAAAAGCTTGCTTTAAACGTTCTACGATGGCCTTTTTAACAATCGCCTGGCAATCTGGAACACTGTGCAATGTGGACTTCACACTACGACCTTGTACTGGGAATTGACCGCCCTCTTCGATGATCGTTTCCCAAGGTAATGCCTTAGTAGATTCGAATAAATCTTCGAATGTTGTAGCTTTAAAACGCCCTACGACAAGCTTGATACGATCGGCCGTACGCAACCATAAATTGCACTTCGCGATCGCTTCTTCATCACCTTCAAAGAATATACGTCCGTTCTCCACTGTCGTCTCATAACCTAAATCTTGAATTTCGCGTGCGACGATAGCTTCAAGGCCCATCGGACAGACTGCTAATAATTGGTACATGATTTCGCTCCTTTATCTCTTCTTGTATAGTTATATTATCAAATGTTACAGGGATTGAATATGCGATAATAGCTATTCTTATATGTAAAAAAGCTCTCCTGAGCATACAGGAGAGCGATCAACTAGTGATGGTATTTATATAAGCCATGTTCTGTACCATCGTACTGCTACGTGCACTAGTTACACTTGTACTCCGGTGGTAATCATCTGTCTGAGATGAGCACATGACTCATCTCCTCGTTAATACGTTGAATTCCGCTTAACAAGTGCTCCTACCAAATTTGGATTGCTCACTCGAGGGGTTTACCGCGTTCCACCTTTTGTGTTTCCACAAAAGCTACGTCACTGTGGCACTTTCAAACTATTCTAATCTTATCTCTCGACTTAGATTATTTCATTGCCGTCAATTATTTGCCTTGACTTATGATTTCATCAAGCACGAACACTACAGTCGTCTCAGACTGTGTGAGCATGGACTTTCCTCTATATTGCTATAGCGATTACCCTAAATACCATCTTTCAAATTATATCATTTCACTGGGTCACTCACAATAGACATACCTTAATCCGATAAAATGCGAGTCTACGACAATCACTAGATTTGATTGCACTTAGACTCGCGATTATGTGTTTTACTGTACGTAAATGTCCTTGTTTACATAAGTATTATTTCTTTTGTCCAAAGACTGCTTTTTCTAAATTAGATAAACGTTTAAGAATATCCACGTTGTTATTGCCACTATTTGAAGAGAAACTTTTATTCTCTTGTGGACGTGAAGTAGCAACACGTAAACGTAATTCTTCAAGTTCTTTCTTTAGTTTATGATTTTCTTCTGAAAGTTTAACGACTTCACTATTAAGATCAGACATTTTTTGATAATCAGCAATGATGTCGTCTAAGAAAGCATCCACTTCCTCACGACGATAACCACGTGTCATTGTTTTTTCGAAGTCCTTTTCATAAATATCCTTTGCAGTAAGCTTTAAAGATACATCTGACATATCTCTCACCTCATTTATAATATTCATCAAAAAATTAGGACACCTTGTTATCTATTTCTCATTTATATAGCTTTACTTTAGCGAGATCTTCTCACGCGAAATGTGAATATACATCGAATAAAGATGATGTAGAGTTAAACGCTTCACGTATGCATATGCATGTCGCTAAATAGGTGTGTCCTAATATTAAATTGCATATAACATTATATTACCCATTCACTTTTAAAGTATGCTTGTCCTCATACCTTATCTTTATCATATAATCGAGCCATGCAATGGAATCGACGACCTTTCAGCTACGGCCTATTCTACTGTTAAAAATCACTTTGTTCCCATTGCAAATCGTTCACGAACTCGCTCAAATCGTCGAGTGTAACAATGTCACAAGTATAATTTGTTTTATCCATAAAATCAACTAACTTCTTCTTGAAAAACTTTGGTGTGGCCTCTCTCTCATCATCATAGACTAGAAGTGTCATGTCTGTGTGATCTAACATGAACTGATCCGTGCGTTGAAACTGATATGGACCTTGGTACCCCTCATGAAATACGCTATCGACGAAATCTGCTTGTTCAGTGATTTGCATGTACTTGAGTTGATTTGTCTCATTCCAACGCTCAGTATGGTGTTCAAATGGTGTGACAATGCCGAGTTTCACCTCTGGGTACGTCTCTTTAAGTTGGATGACTGTTTCAGCTGCCCAGAGCTCAATTCCCATTTGACCTTGAATCAATACCCACTCTAAACCTTCCTCTATCAACGCAGTTAGACGACGTTCAAGGAATGCTTTAATGTAATAGACTGCCGGATCGTCATCTTTGAAGATGCCTAGTTCGAATGATTTATATCCTGTTACGTAAATCGTCTTAATCATTGCATTCACCATTTCGTTTAATTTGATTTAAATCATAGCGTACGGCTTTTAATTTCTCATTAAAGAGTTTACGGCTTGTTCGTGCGAAGTGACACTCTACTGACAAGTCTTGAAGATTTGAAATGAGTAAAGAGAATTTGGATTCATTAAAGTAATTCACTTTCTGAGTAATTACATTTTGATATGTTTTTAAGTCAGCTATGAGTGCATCAATACGTTCAGCATACGGTAGCACTATACTATAGAATGAATCCTCTTCCTGTTCATGTTTCACTGCATCGAAACGTTGTTCCATGTATTGGAGTTCATCAAGAAATTGATTGATGAGTTCGTACAATTAAATCACCTACCTCATTTAATTTATCACATTCCTCAGTTCCACGTCATGTCGCACTCTAGTCCACGATGTATTTGTTTAAAGTTGATTTTAAAGGTAAAATAATGAGAGGAGATGCGTCGCCACAACATAAGGATGCTCAACTCAAGAAATGATTCATCTCAAATATAGTTAATTTAAACTCACCATTGAACTACAGTGAGAGCGTAAACATCGTCCTTGTTTAAGTGTGGTATGGCGAATTGATTTGGAAAACACGCATTTTTAATGTATAATAAGTAAAGTTTTGATTAACTATTAAAAGTGGTGACAATGATGAATTATCCAAATGGGAAGCCATTTTTGAGAAATAAGACTCAAGACGGACGTTCTAAGCCTAAGCAACATAGTAACATTGACTATGGTGGCCGAGGTATGACGCTTGAGAAGGATATTGAACGTTCGAACAAGTACTATTTGCGTGAAGGTCGTGCGGTAATACATAAGAAGCCGACGCCCGTTCAAATTGTCAATGTTCATTATCCTAAGCGCAGTAAGGCTGTGATTAACGAAGCTTATTTCAGAACACCGTCAACCACAGATTACAATGGAATCTATAAAGGTTATTATATTGACTTTGAAGCGAAAGAGACAAAGAACAAGACTTCCTTTCCATTAAGTAATATTCACGACCACCAAGTTGATCATATGCAGGCGTGTTATTTACAACATGGTCTGGTGTTTTTACTCATTCGTTTTAAGACGCTTAACGAGGTCTATCTCCTACCTTTCTCGAAGTTCAAATACTTCTGGGAGAGATATAAAAATGGAGTGAAAAAGTCGATTAAGGTTGAAGAAATGCGTGAAAATAGTTACTATATTCCGTATCAGTATCAACCGAGATTGAATTACCTCGAAGCTGTAGATAAGTTGATATTAGATGAAAGTGAGGACCGCGTATGACGGAAAAGAAAGGGGCTTCTCAATCTAATAAGAACAATGGGAAGTCCAATCAAAAAAAGAATAGAAACATCAAGAGAACGATTATCAAGATTATCGGCTTTATCATCATCGCGTTTATCATCCTAGCACTCGTAGGTATCTTGCTTTTTGCTTACTATGCATGGAAAGCACCTGCTTTTACCGAATCGAAACTGCAAGATGATATCCCAGCGAAGATTTATGATAAAGATGGCAATCTGATGAAGACCTTGGATAATGGTCAGCGTCGTGCACACGTGAAGTTAAATGATGTTCCTGAGAACATGCGTAACGCTGTTCTGGCAACAGAAGATAACAGCTTCTACAAACATGGTGCGATCGACTATAAACGTTTCGTCAAAGCGGCGTTAAGTAACGTCACTGGTGGCTTTGGTGCCCAAGGTGGTTCCAGCTTAACGCAACAAGTTGTGAAACGTTCCTTCTTAACTGATAAGAAGACAATTGGTCGTAAGGCGCAAGAGGCATACCTATCCTATCGTCTTGAACAAGAGTACAGTAAAGATGAAATCTTCGAAATGTACTTGAACAAGATTTACTACTCTGATGGTGTAACTGGTATTAAAGCAGCAGCTAAATACTACTTCAACAAAGACTTGAAAGACTTAAACTTAGCTGAAGAAGCTTACCTCGCAGGTTTACCACAAGTTCCAAACTCTAACAATATTTACGATTACCCTAAACAAGCGGAACATCGTAAAGACGTTGTGCTTTATCTCATGGCTCGTCACCATAGAATTTCTGATAAAGAGAAGAAAGAAGCACAAGATACGTCATTACAGAAGAACTTGGTTAAACGTAGTGCAGAGGATCGTCAAGTTAAAGACGAAGATAAGAATCCAGAGTATGCTTCATACATCAACTTTGTGAAATCTGAGTTAATGAACAACAAAGAATTCAAAGGTAAAAACCTCGGTGATGTATTAAACAGTGGTGTTAAGATCTACACAAACATGGATGCCGACGTACAGAAATCGTTACAGAACCGTATTGATAACGGTAACTACTACAAGAACGATGACCAACAAGTTGGCTCTTCTATCGTAGACAGTCAATCTGGTGCCCTAGTCGCTATTTCAGGTGGACGTCATTTCAAAGACATTGTTGATCGAAACCAAGCGACAGATGCTCACCCTACTGGTTCATCACTTAAGCCATTCTTAGCTTACGGACCAGCAATTGAGAACATGCAATGGGCAACAAACCACGGTATCCAAGACGAATCTTCTTATCAAGTGGATGGTACGACATTCCGAAACTATGACACGAATGGTCACGGTCTCGTGAAGATGTATGACGCATTACGTCAAAGTTTCAACATCCCAGCGCTTAAAGCTTGGCAACAAACGAAAGAGAATGCCGGTGAAAGTGCTCCGAAAGATTTCGCATCTAAAGTCGGACTTGATTATGAGAAGAATCCAACTGCGCCAGACGTTCTTGGTGGTGCGTCTTCAGAATTCTCACCTACTCAATTAGCTTCTGCATTCGCATCATTAGCTAATGGCGGTGAGTACAACAACGCACACTCAATCAAGAAAGTCGTTAAGCAGAATGGTGATACAATCGAATACGACCATACAAGTCATAAAGCAATGCAAGACTATACGTCTTACATGTTAGCTGAAATGCTGAAAGGTACATTCGAAGCATACGGTTCAGCTTACAATCATGGTGTAGACGGTGTTAACCTTGCTGCTAAGACAGGTACAAACAACTACGACCCTAATATTCAAGCGAAATACGGTTTACCAGACAACGCAGCACCTGATACTTGGATTAACGGTTTCACTCCTAAATACAGCATGTCTGTATGGATGGGCTTCAATAAAGTTAAACAAGGTGGTACGAACTCATTCGTTGGTCACAGCGAGCAAGAGTATCCACAATTCCTCTTACGTGATGTCATGAGTGACATTTCACCTAAAGATGGTAAAGACTTTAAGAAACCTAGCTCTGTATCTGGTGATTCTAAAGATAGCCTTTCTGTTGCAAACCATCCTGACGGTAATACAACAAGTCAGAAACCAAATGGCCAAGGTAGCAGTAGCTCTAGTAGCAATAGTAGTTCTAGCAACTCAAGCAGCTCAAATAACTCAAATAGCTCTAATCGCCAAGGTCAACAACAAACAGGTCAGCAACAACAAGGTAATCAACAACAGACAGGACAACAAACTGGTAACAACGGTGGCAATGCACTAACAAGATTGTTCCATTTAAATTCAGTCTTTGATTTCTTCAAAGCATCATAATTAAATGAGAGCATAATAAATACCCTTCAGTTATTTCTTAATTGAAATAGCTGAAGGGTTTATTTTTTAGTTTGAGGACTTTTTCTATTTAGTTGCTTAACTTCAGTTACGTAAGCATGCTATCCTCTTTTCTCTCTCTTGCGGCGAATTTGATACGACGCGTTCATTTTGATGAGCTCATCTTTCATCGTCTTCATTTGACGATAACCCATAAAGTGGTATTTACGCATTTGAATATAATCATAACGTTCTTTGAAGTTCATAGGAACGACAGGATAATCGTTTAAGTGGTCAAAGTCGATCTCGTCTATTTCGTTGATCATTTTAAAGAACGACAGGATTAACTCTAAATATTGATCTAAAAGTTGTTGAGCTTCAGAAGATTTCAGTTGTTTCCGTTTCACATAGGGATCGATTTGCGCTTCAAGTTGTTCGAAATCCGCTTTCTTAATCATGCTTTATTTCGCCTCTCTTAACTTCGCTTTATAGCGTTTCTGCCCTTCTCTACAATCATCAAATAAAGGACATACATCACATTTGGGTGAACGAGCGAGACAGTGATAGCGACCGAAGAAGATGAGTTGATGATGCGTACGATTCCAACGTTCACGTGGCACGACTTTACAGAGTTTCTCTTCAACTTGACGCACATTATCTTTCCAACGACAAATACCAAGACGTTTAGAGACACGTTCAACGTGTGTATCCACGGCTAAGGAAGGTTCGTCGAACGCAACACTCATCACGACATTCGCTGTCTTACGTCCCACTCCAGCAAGACTTTCGAGCTCTTTATGAGTTCGCGGGATTTCCCCATTAAACTTATCAAGAAGTGAACGACATAGCTTTTGAATATTCTTCGCTTTGTTCCGATAAAGCCCAATAGTGCGAATATCATTCTCTAACTCTTCTTGAGGCACTTGTAAGAAATCCTCAGCTGTATGATATTTTTGGAATAACTTTGCTGTGACTTTATTCACGGAATTATCCGTCGTTTGAGCTGAAAGGAGAACTGCAATCGTCAGCTGAAATGGGTTGTCATGTTTCAGTTCACATTCAGCATCAGGAAACATGTCACTGATGACATCTATCATTTGTAACGCTTTCTTATTACTTACCATCTTTACTCTCTCCATTTAACCAATCAAACTTCGGTATTTTTTTAACTTTGTGGGTCATTTGAGGCTGTCGGTACTGTTGACTCACCTTTTTAGATTCTTCCACAGTCTTAACATCTTTCTTCTTCCAATTGAGTAATATGCGATCCATATATTTAAAACTGAGCTTATCATGACTCTCAGCCTCATTTAACGCTGCTTGAATAATTTCTAAATCGTGTTGATCAATATCTATCCACTGATTCAGCGTCTCGATTTCATAAGGAGATAATGGACGTCCAAAGGCTTGTTCAATTCGTTGAAAGAGCGTATTAAATTGCAATTTCGCTTCATCTTCAGCTTGAGTAAGTTGTGTGGCTTCGATTACCTGACTGAGCTTATCGTAAAATGGATCGAGATTCATATACTCTGTGAACTTACCTTCTTCATTTTTATTTACGTTCAACTCAAGAAGTTCACATTGTATTAAGCGCTGAATAATAGCCGTGATTTCTCTAGCGGCTAAAGTTGTACCTTGTTGTAAGACTTCGATTGAAGGTTGCTTATTTGACGTTTCAGCAGCGTACAATAACTTAATGAGTATGACGAAATCCGTTTCGTTGATACCTAACTCGTTGTAATGATCTAACAATGCTTTGTGTATCACAACAGGACGCTCTCTTAGTTGGTACTTATCCACTTCTATCTCCCTCCTTTCTCGGCGCGCTATTTATTTTAAAGTTATTATTTATTCCGTAACTTTGATAGAATTTTTTCAAACTGTTTAATATTGCCCTGACGTTGATGGTAGCTTTCTAACGCTTGTGTGAAGAACTTACGATAGTTGCTCGTCGTTAAGCGATTATCGAATGATACGATAATGCCTTGATCATCTTCACTACGGATCAAGCGGCCTAATCCTTGTCTAAAACGCGTTACTGCATCAGGCAGAATGTAGTCTTTAAATGGTGAGTCAAATTCAGATTGCATTAACCAATAGCGCGTGCTGTGTTGATTCATGAATGGTAGTTTGGCAATCATCACACATTTTACCCCGTTCGCTTGGAAGTCAAATCCTTCAAAGAACGTATTTGTGCCAAGCAAGATCGCTTTGTCAAAGCTGTTGAACTGCTGTACCACTTTGTAGTTCTGATTCTGCTGTTGGGTGAGCAGAATGTAGTCTTCAAATTCTGGTAAATCATAGAGCATTTCGTAAACTGCATACATCATGCGATAGCTAGTGAATAGTATGAGACACTTAGACTCTACTTGTGTGACATAAGACACGATGTAGTTAATCATTGAGTGAATATAATCTTCAGTACTTTGAGGATTATAGCTTGCTACATCATTGGGTATGAAGACAGTCGGACGTTTCTTCGAAGACAACGTAGGTGCGTCAATTTCATAGCTTTTCATCGGTTTATCTGTATTAAACCACTGTTGAAAATGCTTAAACGAATGATTAAATGTCAGTGTACCAGAGATAAATGTGAGTGCTTTAAATTTATCAAGCACTTGAGACTTCAAGATATCTTTCACTGCAAAGTCTTTGATATGCAGCTGAATTGTTGATTTTTCATATTTATTTTTAAGCGACAGATAACAAGTGTGTTGATCTTTCAAACTTTGATAAATCGCTTTAAATTGATCGTTAATATACAGAAGTTGTTTACGGAAGTTCTTAATGATCTTATGACTCATTCCGTTAAAATATTCTAAAGTCATATTCAGTTTATGAATAATAAGCTTAATCTTCTCTTGAATTAACTCCGTATCAAATTCATAAACGAAGTGCAGTTTCTGTGTTTCATCGTCATACATATGCTCAGGAAGTATCGAATTATAAATTTCTGTGAAAAGTGCTTCATTTAACTCATGAAGTTCATTAATATCAGTTTTCAAGCCAAAGACATCAATCGGTGGAATATCTAATTTCTCTAGTATGCGTTGTTGTTCCAGTTGATCTACATCATAAAGCATCTTCTCATTCTCTGTCTTTCCTATTAAACCGAGTTGATACTTCACATCAGCATAACTTAGCGTCGTTGTAACTTGATTTAATGCGTACTCAGGTAAGCGATGTGCTTCATCAATGATACAATCGTCAAAGAGTTGATAAATTGCATTATCTTGAGACGCGTGAATAAGATGAGCATGATTCGTAATACCGATTTGAATATTATGCGCATTACGTTTGATGTAATTGTAATAATGTAAGTCATTTTTGACAGGCACATACGTCTCAATCTTTTGGTCAAAATACATCTTTTGACCACCCTTGAGATTGAGCTCGTGAATATCCCCTGTTTGCGTCTCAGTAACCCAGATGAGAAGTTGCATTTTTAAAATATTCACTTCATAGTTCGTTGACGGTTCTTTTAAAATTTCGCTGATTAAACCAAGTGAAATGTAATCTTTCTTACTTTTAATCATAGATGCATTAATTTTTAAATTTAGCGCTTCTTTCAGTTTAGGTATATCTTTTTCTAATAATTGATGTTGCAGCAACTTCGTATTCGTAGAAATCATTACATATTGACCTGTTTCAAAGTTGTACATTAAAGCCGCCAATAAATAAGCGAGAGACTTTCCACTACCGAGTGGCGCTTCAATCATCGCTTTATCGCTATGCATGAGCTGCTCTAATATAAGCTCAGTTAGATATAATTGTTGCGGTCGATAAGTCAAATCTAAAGCTGCAGTCACTTGTTCATATAACGATTTGAGTGAATGAATCGTAGGCTTTGAAGGTGCTTTGAAATCCACTTGCTTACGATATAGGACTTGCTCGAATTGCTCGAAGTCTTTGGAAATCGTTGTTTGATTGCTGTGACGTACCATATTAAAGATGATATCGTGCAAATCATACTTGAGATTTTTACTTAAATAATATATTTGCTTTAACGTATCGACAGGGAGCTGCTCTAGCTTTTGAAATGCAGTAATCATCAGTTGAGCTGTCGTCGTTGCGTCCTCATCCGCACGATGTGCATGCGCCAAGTCGATATTGTGTCTTTCAGCAAGCTCACTTAGTTGATAACTTTTATCTGTAGGAAAAGCAATCTTGAATAATTCAAGTGTATCTAGCACTTTCTTTGGTTTGTAAGTGATATGACAGTTTTTAAAAGCACGTTGAATAAAGTTCAAGTCAAAGGCAACGTTATGTGCCACGAAGATACAATCTTGCAACTTCGCATGTACCGTTTGAGCTATATCTTTAAAATAAGGTGCTTGATCAATCATTTCTTGTTCAATAGCTGTTAAAGCCTGAATGAAAGGAGGAATCTCAATATCCGTATTGACCATTGAATGGTACGTATCGATAATTTCATTGTTACGAACGAAAGTGATTCCAATTTGAATAATGGCATCTGTCTCTAGCTGGTTTCCGGTCGTCTCTAAATCGACCACGGCATAGCAAGGTTGCATAGAGTGTCCCTCCTCTCTGTGTTAAAGCTCTATGTCTGCACTCATTAATTTACGTTGTTGGCCTTGTTGATCTTCGATGATTAAGAAACCATCCTGATCAATATCAATTGCTCGTCCATCAATCGTTTCATCGTTTTCAGTAAATCTTAAAGATTTATTCCAAATATTTGAAGCTTTGATATATTCTTCTCGAATGTCGCTGAAGGGTTGTTTCACGAATTGATTGTAGCGATAATTAATTTCTTTGATTAAACGTTGTAAGAATGCATAGCGATTAATCTTCTCATTCGCATGTAGGCGCATACTTGTGGCTTTAGTGCTCAACTCGCCCTCAAAGTCTTCCGCATGATGGTTCATATTAATCCCAATACCACATATCACGGCTTCAATACCATCATTATTTGCAACCATTTCTGTTAAGAAACCACAGACTTTGCGCCCATCAATATAGACATCATTAGGCCATTTTACCGTTACTGGATCGAGTGAGAAAGGTTGAATTGCATCTCTTATACCTAAAGCGATAAATAAATTGAAAGTCGTGATCATTGAGAATGGCACTTGAGGTCTCAAGACGAGTGACATCCATAATCCTTTCCCTTTCGACGAATTCCAAGGGCGGTTGAAACGTCCGCGTCCTTTCGTTTGTTCGTCGCTTAACACGAGATAAGAATCATTGTTGCCGACTAACAATTGTTTCGCGAGTAACTGAGTTGAATCGACGGTTGAGTGAACTTCAATGTGGTCGAAGCAATCTTGCTGCTGAATCAATGGGAGCACGATTCCACTATACCATTTGTCTGGTAAATCAATTAAGCGATACCCACGCTGATTGACGGATTCGATGTGGCATCCCTCTTCTTTCAAACGATCAATGACTTTCTTCACAGCTGTGCGTGAAATGCTGAGTTGTGTTGCAATATATTGACCGGAGATATACTCTGATTGGTGTTCGTATAACATTTGTATAACATCTTTACTGTATTTCGACATGTTGATCCATCCATTCTAATAATGCTTTGTGTTGATTGATGACCTGTTCATTAACTACAGCGAGTTCTAACTCTCTGAGTGCATGTTTCACCCATTTGCCGCCTTTAAGCCCTGTATGAGACATTAAATCTTTGCCAGTTACATCAAGCTCGTTACGTTGACGAATCGGAAGTTGTTGTGCAATTTCTTCTATCGTTTGCATATTAAATATGAGTGGTGAAGCAGTAGCGATATCATTGGCTATGAGAGATTCTTGTAATTGGAAACACATCTTAGCTTCTTTGGCGCCATAATCATAAATATATGTACGAAGTTGTTTCTTCGTAGTCAGTGACGGGAGTGCTTGAATCATAGCTGTTAATTTTGCAACTTCTTTTTTCTCGTCATTACTTATTTTAAGATGTGCAAGCGGCATCTCGAGCGGTTGCTGTACGTTCAGTATCGCTAGAAATGTAGTGAATGCTAAAGGTTCAACGACTTGCATCTTGTTCATATCATAATGGTTAAAATAAGGTAGATAATTGAAAGCTTCCATACCCACCATATTACGATAACCTCTCGACGCTTCATCACCCGATAATAATTTACGTAATTCGACGACCACTCGTTCTACAGAAAGATACTCAAGAGACGAACAATTCTCTTCCATAGCAGTATAAGTTGTTTGCTCGATATCAAAACCTAACTGTGCTTGAAAACGCAATCCACGAAGTATACGTAATGCGTCTTCATCAAAGCGTTCTTGCGCCTCTCCTACTGTACGAATCACCTTGTGATGGATATCTGTACGCCCGTTAAAGTAATCATGCAATTGATAATCTGTATCCATCGCAAGTGCATTCATTGTGAAATCACGTCGTTTTACATCTTCGTATAACTCGCGTACGAAATACACTTCACTTGGTCTACGATGATCAGTATATTCAGCTTCGGCTCTAAAGGTTGTAATTTCGTAATTCTCACCTTGATAAACGACATTTATCGTACCGTGCTCCTTACCTACAGGAATAGTCTTATCAAATAGTGCTTCGACTTCGTCAGGTGTAGCGCTTGTCGTGATATCAATATCATGAATAGGTCGCCTCATTATATAATCACGAACACACCCACCAACGTAATAAGCTTGGTAGCCGTGATGTTCTAACTGTTCTAAAAGTGGTTTCGCTTGTTCAAATAACGTATTAGTCATAAACTCCCTCGATTAACTGTTGATAATAATGTTCGTATTGATCTGTGATGAGTTCAGAACCGAAGCGCTGTTCAATATCTGCCAACATACTGTGTTGCAGACGTTGATATAACTCTTGATTGTTAAGAAGTTTCAAAGCATAACGGCTCGCTGCATCACTGTCACCTACGTCGACGATATAACCCGTTTCGCCATGTTTAATCACTTCTTTGATACCGCCAGCGTTAGACCCAATAGGTACCACACCTGTCTTCATAGCTTCAAGTAAAGTTAAACCGAAGCTTTCTTTCTCACTGAGTAATAATACTAAATCAGCCATTTGATAGAACTCACTGACCCAATCTTGCTTACCTAAAAATAGAATGTCATCTTGGAGATTCATTTCATGTGCTTTCGCTTTCATATCCATAAGTTCTGGTCCATCGCCGAGTAAGAGTAATTTAGCTGGTTGCTCTGCTCTCACTTTAGCAAAAGTGTCAATAATCGTATCAATACGCTTTACTTTCCGGAAGTTGGATACATGGATTAGTACCTTTTCTTCAGGCTGAATATTATAATATGATTTCAACGAATCGTCATGTTTCGTTTCAAATTCCGTTTCTCTAACGAAATTGTAGATTGTTACAATGTCTTTATCAGGTTGGACGATATCATAAGTTTGTTGTGCTAAAGCATTGCTGACACTGGTAACGAGATCACTTTGTTCAATACCGAATTTAATGCCATTTCGCAACGTATGATCATAACCGAGCACGGTGATGTCAGTACCGTGTAAGGTTGTCATAATCTTAACATCTTTCTTCTTCGCCATTTGTCTGCCTAATATACCACAAACTGCATGGGGCACAGCATAATGCATGTGCAGAATATCTAGGTCGTATTCATCAATGACTTCAGCGATTTTGGTGCTGAGTGTGATATCGTACGGTGCATAGCGAAAGACGGCATACTGATTCACTTCGACCTGATGGAATGTAATATTTGGAAGCGGCTTACGTATTCTAAAAGGTATGTTAGACGTGATGAAATGCACGTCATGGCCTCGTTCGGCAAGTTTAATTCCTAATTCAGTTGCTATAATTCCTGAACCACCCATCGAAGGATAGCATGTGATACCTATCTTCATACGTGGGCCCTCCTTTATCTCTCTTAACGGCTCTACATATTATTTACGTTCAAAACGATTTTTATCACGAGTATTGAATTTCTTCATCGTTTCATCAAAGCTTTGTGTCATATCAATCCCTAATGAATTGGCGATACATAATAACACAAACAGGTTATCGCCTAGTTCAGCTTCAATCGTATTCTCTTCTTCTGTCGATTTCTTTTTCTTTTCACCATAATAATGATTGATCTCTCTAGCTAACTCTCCAACCTCTTCAGTGAGACGGGCTTGAAGTGCGAGTGGTGAGAAATAACCGGTCTTAAATTGGCTGATATACTCATCCACTTCCTGTTGCATTTCTGACATCGTCTTCATGTAAACTCGCTCCTTGATTTAATAAAGATTTCTTATCTAGTATAGCTTAAAACGAGTGTCGATGCATTATTCATGCAATGACTTTAGGGGATGTATTAAGGTTCGAAAATATAGGCACTTCAGGTGATATTGGTTAGTAGGTTTGCATTTTACGAAGAAAAATATGGGGAATTTAAAAAGGAATGTAGATAGAGAACGCCTGAAAACGCGCCGCATTGAACGATAAAAAAGAACCGTCCCAAAACGCTAAGGAACGGGACGGATCAGTATTCATTGATAAGCTATCTAAGGTTATTCACTATTACGTGCCATTAAGATAAATCTTGCGAGTTCGGCCATAGCTACTGCAGTTGATGCAACGTAAGTCATTGCTGCAGCTGATAATACTTTCTTCGCGTGCTTGTGCTCTTTCTCATTCACAATGTTCAAGCGTTGAATTTGTTTCATCGCACGATTACTTGCGTCAAATTCAACTGGTAATGTAATCACTGAGAAGAGTACCGCGAGTGAGAACAATGCCACACCGATCCACATTGCTGTTGAACCGAGTGGTGAATGTACAAAGCCAGTTAAAATGATACCAGCAAAGATACATAAATAACCGAAGTTACTGCCAATATTCGCAAGTGGTACGAGCGCTGAACGGAACTTTAAGAAGAAATAACCTTCCGCATGTTGAATAGCGTGACCAACTTCGTGGGCCGCAATCGCTGTACCAGCTACTGATGGGCGATCATAGTTCTGTGGAGACAAGACAAGGACTTTCTTACTTGGATCGTAATGGTCAGTTAGGAAGCCTTCTCCTCTCGCAACCTCGACATCATAAATACCATTGGCGTGAAGGATTTCGAGTGCGACTTCACGACCTGTCTTACCACTAGTTGAACGCACTTGCGCGTATTTTTCGTAGTTCGACTTCACTTTGTGTTGTGCCCATAATGGAATAACCATCAGGACGATAAAGTATATAATCATATAAATAAAAGACAAAATACTCACTCCTTAATCATTATTTTACTGACTTCCTTTAAACCGGTCAACTAATTGCTCCCCTACGTGACGCGTCATTACAATGTACAGAATGATAGCGCTGACACTTAACCAAAACGTGAAATAAGCAATCAGATTTAAATGTGAAGCGATAAATGGATAAACTGGGTATTGTAAAAAAACGTAGTCAATCACATCATTATGGAATAGCCAAATTACTGCAATGATAAGACCTAACCAACTAAAGCGCATCCTCGGACTCAACAGTATAGCTTCAAGCGCCATTATACCGTGTGATAGCATCAACAACATGCCAGTAATCGTCCACATATCGTAATTAATCATGAGTATCAAATTAATGGCTACTGCCCATATACCGTATTTAAATAAACTTGTAAAAGTAAGTGCTTCGACGACGGTAGACCTTTTACCCAACAGATAAAGACCAAGTATGAGAGTCAGAAATAAAGTCGCTGTTGGACTATCTGGCACAAATACTTTAAATAACCAAGGTGCGACCACCAATTGATCTTTGTACCAGATATAGCCATAAATGGTCCCTGCTAAGTTGCAGATAAATAGCAACCAGAGCATGCGTTTAGAATACAGTAGATGAAACCAAATCGTTTGATAAACCATAATATTAGTCTCCTGATGACGAATTGAGTGAGCGTAAAGAGAATTGGTTGAGTAAATGTGAGAATTGGAAAAAGAGTTCACGTTCGTTTAATTGTAAACTTAAATCAATATTATCTTTCAAGTAATCAATAATCAATTGCTCTCGCTGCGTAGTCAAATTCAAGCGTTGAATATCTTGGGTATAAGCTCGATAATGCGGTGAGTGTAAGAGTTGTTGTAACAGTAACTCGTCTAACCGTAAGTCTCTCACTGCATCTTGAGGGAAATGAAGTTTGATATCAAATGACTCTAGCTCCGAAGTGATTTCGTAAAAGATTTCGTTCGTATTAATGAGCGTAGAATAATCATTTGAAAAACGAATGCCTTGAGCAGCTGCACCTTCCATACTTAATTCAAGTGTGGGATGAGACGGAATCATTTCATCTACGAAGTGTACTTGGCTAAGTAATTCTGGCGTTGCTTTGATGTAATTCAGCACCCATACACTGATTCGCGATTTGAAGTGATAGTTAAACAGCAAATATTCAATGTAATTGACTTTAAACTGTGTTAATTGGTTCATACCCACACCTCCTTTACCGTGATATAGCTCAACTATCAAGCGACCTATATTGCACAATTATTACAGACATAGCCTTACTCGTTGTTGGATCTTTTAAACTTTGATTTTACACACACGTCACTCTATCAACCATTATTGTTGTAAACGTTCAACTTCCTCATGCCAAGTTTCGTTTGCTGGATCAAGGTCGAGTAAGCGATTTAGAATTTCTCGACCTTCTTCTACATGACCGATTTCGATAAGATAGAAGTAATAATCGCCTAAGAAAGCGGATTGCGTCTTAAGTGTTGGATAAGCCAATTTGAAGAAATGTTGTGCTTCTTTGTCGCGCTCTTCATGACCGTACGCCACTGCGAGATGCCATTCAAACACTGGATCGAGATCCTCTTCGTCTACATAGGATAAGAGGTTAATGATGGATTCATAATCTTCTTCTTGACGGTAAAAGTCACTGAGTACAAGCACGGGTTCGTGATATGCAGGATCTACTTCTAATGCTTGAATTAAGTGTTCAACGCCATCATTGGCATCACCGTGTTCTAATTCTAACGTACCTGTTGAAACCATCAATTCTTTGTAGAACTGACTTAAACGTAAGCCTTCATTTCCGATTTCAATGGCATCTGGATAATTTTTTTCTTCTGAATATAGATGTTGTAAGTAGAGATACCCTTGCATGAAATCAGGGTCTTTAGATAATAACGTACGCACGAGTTTTGTCGCTTCTTGTATTAAATCATTTTTCTCATAAGCGATAGCTTTCTTGAAGTAATCCTCAGAATCCATTTCTTCTTCGCTCATCTCATCGAAGAGTTCAATCGCGTCCGTATAGTTACCACTTTGTAAACTACATACTGCTAAACGCGAGAAGAGATTCACATGATTAACTTCATACTCCCCTGTTTCAAGCACGGTTTCGTATTCACTCGTCGCACGTAAATATTGACCGTCATAGAAGAGGAGCTCTGCTAAAGCGAAATGGATGATTGGATCGTTAGGCTCAAGATCAATCGCTTGATTTAGCTTATCAATCGCTACTTCAATCATGTTGATTTGTTGGTAGAGGTCAGCTTCCAACATCAGACGTTCTGGGGACAATTCGACTTCAGTTAAATACTCAAGCGCTTCATCCGTCTCATTTTCCGCCATCAAACCTTCGATAAAGTAGATTAAGACTTCGCTTTCGTCAGGATATTTATGATAGAGTGTGCGGAAGACTTCTAGTCCTTGAGGTGTTAGCCCGAAATTATAAAGTGTTTCACCTAGGATAAACAATGCATCATCGTTTGAAGTTGTTAGAACCTCATTCACTCTTGAATCTAAATTGTCGAGTTTCTGCATATTGATATCATCAATTAATTTGTAAATCTCTTGCATAATTACCCCTCATTCTTCAAGTTTTGTAAGTGTGTTAAAAAGTCAGGGAAAGACACGTTGACGGCATCAAAGCGTTCAATCGTTAATGCTTCGTCTGTCAATAGTGATGCTACAGCGAGCATCATACCAATACGATGATCCGTATGGCTATCTACTGGGACATTATGAATGAGTCGAGATGGACGAATGATCATTCCGTCTTCTGTTGGAGTCAAATCAAAGCCCAATTTATTGAGTTCAGAAACCGTCGTATCGATTCGATTTGTCTCTTTGACTTTTAATTCTTCAGCATTGCGTATGCGGCTCGTGCTTTGCGCTTGCGTACACAATAACGCAATAATGGGTATTTCATCAATTGCTCTAGGAATCATACTACCTTGAATATCTATGCCTTGTAAGGACTCAGTATAACGGACACGAATGCTCGCAGTAGGTTCTGGCCCATCGGTAATATTAAAAAGTTCAATGTTCCCTTTCATTTGTTGAACGATATCGATGATACCAGAACGTGTCGAGTTAATACCAACATTGTGAATGACGATATCGCTTCCTGGAACAATTAAAGCTGCGACTATGAAATATGCAGCTGATGAAATATCGCCAGGTACATGAAAATCATTCGCCTGAATGTACTGAATGGCGTGGGATGGTAGAGTTATCACCTTACTATTGACTTCTATCGGTATATGATAATGTGTGAACATCGTCTCAGTGTGATTACGTGTTAAAGCTTTTTCAGTAATCTGTGTCGTTGATTGCGCAAATAATCCAGCGAACAGAATAGCGCTTTTAACTTGAGCGCTAGCTATAGGCATTTCGTAATTAATACCTGATAAAGTTGCCGGTTGAATGATTAATGGCGTAAAGTTATTGTCCACGCCGTGAATACGTGCTTGCATTTGGGAAAGCGGTTGAATAATGCGATCCATCGGCCTTTTACCAATAGATGCGTCCCCCGATAGCACGGCTTCAATTTGTAACCCTGATAATAACCCTGTTACTAAACGTGTCGTCGTGCCAGAATTACCTGTATACAGAACCTGATGAGGCGTATGGAAGTGTCTATAACCTTTGGAATTAACCTCTAAGCGATCTTTCTTAACTTCAATATCGACCCCGAGCTGCTGAAAGATCTTCATCGTCCGAAGACAATCTTCGCCTAATAATGGCTTATAAATAGTTGACTCACCTTGCGCTAGAGAACTGAGCATCATCGCACGGTGTGTCATCGACTTATCTCCTGGTACTTCGAGTTCACCTCGTAAAGGACCTTTAATATTTATCGTTTCATTATCTGCCACGTTCCTCACCTACTCTTTAGTTACTTGCTGCAATTCAGCGAATGCTTGTGCAAGTTCAGATTTCGTTACATGATGTGTCGTCGGTTGACCCAAGACTTTGAGCAACACCATTTGAACGCCTTGGTCATTATTCTTCTTATCTACGAGCATCAATTGATAAAGAGATTCGAATTCAAACTCGTTAATGTGTTGAAGCGGGTACGCTAACTGTTGGAAATAACGTACATAGTGTGTAACATCAAACTTTGCGTCATAAATAAGGTTAGACATGATAAATTGATAGAGTAAACCTATCGCTACAGCATGACCGTGTGGAAGATGATAGCGATATTCTACCGCATGCCCGAATGTATGGCCTAGATTGAGATATTGACGCACGCCACTTTCACGCTCATCCGCAATGACGAACTTTAATTTCGTTTCGACACCGCAGTACAAATACTTGTCGATGTCTTGCATTTCAGCTAACGCCTGTTGATTTGGATACGCATTTTCCACATCTTGAACTGCTTGTGCACTGTCTAACAACGCATGCTTATACACTTCAGCATAGCCACTCAATATTTCGCTATACGGTAGCGTTTGTAGAAAGTCTAAGTCATACAGCACTGCACTTGGCCGGTAAAATGCACCGATCAAATTCTTGCCGTGACTCGAATTAATCGCTACTTTACCACCGATACTTGAATCATGCGCTAAAAGTGTCGTCGGAATTTGAATATAATCGACACCACGTAATAGTGTCGATGCGATGAAACCGGAGAAATCACCTGTAGCACCCCCACCCATCGCAAGAATGCACGTGTTACGCGTGATTTGATGCGCTAATAAAGATTCGATTACTTGATTATAATGCTCAAGCGTCTTCATTTCTTCGCCTGCTGGTAATGGGTAAACCTGTATATCCCACTGTTTGGCAATGGATTGTATACGTTCTGACCATAAACGGTAGATATGATCATCCACAAATAAAAAGACAGTTTTATAATCTTTAATGTAATCGTCAAGTTGATCAAGTACGTGATGTGCGATTACGATAGGATAATTGCGATCAGGGTAAGTCGTAGTTAATTGCATAGTGTCACCTGCTTTACTTTAAAAGGTTTGGTTAAGTTGACGACGCTCTTGAATTTGATCAATGAGTTGAGACATATGGTTGGCTTGAAATTCCTCGAGAATCGCTTTCGCAATTTCAAATGCGACTACATGTTCAGCTACCACACTTGCTGCTGGAACTGCACAACTATCTGAGCGTTCAATAGACGCTTTAAATGTTTCTTTAGTATTAATATCTACAGAATTGAGTGGTTTATAGAGTGTAGGAATGGGTTTCATGACGCCATTAACGATGATTGGCATACCATTGGACATGCCCCCTTCGAGTCCTCCAAGGTGGTTAGAACCGCGATAGAAGCCTTCTTGCTCACTATATAGGATTTCATCTTGAATTTGACTACCTGGTTTACGAGCTGCGTCAAATCCTTCGCCAAAGCTCACACCTTTGAAAGCATTGATGCTCACTACCCCTTGAGCGATACGTCCGTCGAGTTTACGGTCATAGTGAACGTAACTACCTATTCCAATTGGCATGCCCTCTACAACAGTTTGTACGACACCGCCGATAGAGTCACCAGCTTTCTTCGCCTCGTCAATCTTATCACGCATTTGCTGCGCTATCGATTCGTCGATGACACGAACATCGTTTTGGTCGACACCTTCTTTTAAAGTTTCAAGGTCATAAAGTGATTGATCTGCTACTCCACCGATTTCGACGACACGACTATATAAATGAATGCCTAATTGTGATAATAATATTTTAGCTACAGCACCTACTGCTACACGTGCAGCTGTCTCTCTAGCGGAAGAACGTTCAAGGACGTTACGTAAATCGCGATGGTTGTACTTCATCCCTCCAATGAGATCTGCATGACCAGGTCTTGGTTTCGTAATCACACGTTTCATATTCTCTTGTTCTTCTTCGCTAATCGGCGCGACGCCCATAATTTTACGCCAGTGTGTGAAATCGTCATTAGTCACGACGATAGTAACCGGGCTTCCCAGTGTGTAACCATTGCGTACACCTGAGACAATGTCCACCGCGTCTTTCTCAATCTTCATGCGACGCCCTCGACCATAACCGCCTTGGCGTTTAAACATTTCTTTGTTAATATCTTCTGCTTTCAGTTGTAAATTTGCAGGAACTCCCTCGATGATCACTGTAAGTTGTGGACCGTGGGATTCACCAGATGTTAGAAATCTCATCGTTATGTCACCTCATTCGATAAACTTTCGCGTTAACCTTTATCTTACCATATAGTGAGTTGGAATAGAAAAAGGGCGAGACGGCGACCCTGTACAGGTTAAACGTCTCACCCAGATGACTAGGCTTGAGCCTCAGTTGTAGTTATTAGCTAAAAATGTCACTTACTAAGAAGTAGCTTGTGATGGACAACAGTGTTAGCTCTTCCTAACCTATCACATCAAGTTAGTTGATGTGATTATTCGTACAACCAAGCTTCATTATTTGCAGTGTAGTCACTTAATTCTTCTGGATTGAACCATAAGTTAATTTCTTTATCAGCAGACTCAGTTGAATCTGAACCGTGAATAATGTTACGGCCGATAGTTAAACCAAAGTCACCACGGATTGTACCTGGTGCAGCTTCAGAAGGATTTGTTTCACCGATAATATGACGAGAAACGTCTACTGCATCTTCACCTTCTACAACCATTGCGAATACTGGTGCTGATGTAATGAATGATACAAGACCTTCATAGAAAGGTTTACCTTGGTGTTCAGAGTAATGTGTTTCTGCTAATGAACGAGGTACTGTCATTAATTTCGCACCTACAAGCTTTAATCCTTTACGTTCGATGCGTGAAACGACTTCACCGATAAGGTTACGTTGTACAGCATCTGGTTTTAACATAAGAAATGTTCTTTCCATAATCGTTTGCCTCCTAATATGTATAGAAATAATTTTCTGACTAACCTAAATCATACCAGTTTCACCCTAGGCATTCAACGTTTTTTCAGCCTTAAGTACTGCGTTTACTCATTTTTTGAATGAGTTTTTTGAAAAGTGATTTCGGATGTTCATTGTTCAATGTTTCAATTAAGTGTTCCGCTTTGGCTAAATATTTATCACTGATTTCCTGAGCTGTTTGGATAGAAGAAGATGCTTGGATTGTCGTAATACAAGACTGGAAATCTTCAGCAGGACTCTCAGGACTCAATGCTTCTATCTGAGATTTAAAGGTAGCGTTGTGACGCATTTCAAGTAATACTGGCAAAGTGAGATGGCCATTGAGTAAATCGCTACCTACAGGCTTTCCGAGTTGCTTCTCAGAACTTGTGAAATCAAGAATATCGTCGACAATTTGGAAACTCATTCCGATGTAGTAACCAATCATCTTTAACTTACGTACCGTTTCATCATCGGCACCTGAAGTGATAGCACCTACTTCGGTCGCTAGTTGAATGAGTAGCGCTGTCTTCCGTTTAATACGGCGTAAATAATTGGTCATCGTCTGTTGACTATTGAATTGATCTTGAAATTGGAAGAGTTCTCCCTTACATACATCGATTATCGCGCTAGAAATCACACGATGAACACGCACATCTTCAATTTCAGACATGTGTTCTAAAGCGAGTGCAAGAAGGAAATTTCCTGTGAGGATAGCAGTGTTTTGATCCCACTTCTTAGCGATGGTCAATCTCCCGCGTCGTTTATCACTGCGATCAATAACGTCATCGTGTACGAGTGTGGCCATATGGATGAGTTCGAGTGCTACAGCTACACGATACGTATCTTCACTCATAGATTTTCCAAATTGACTGCTCAAAACGACAAAAACTGGGCGTACACGTTTACCACCAGAAGTAAGAAGATGGTTTGAAGCTTCTTCGAGCACAGCATCATTACTTACTATGGCCTTTTTGAGTCGTTTTTCAATATACTTGATTTCTTTGTTCATGTTTAACTTTGCCACATCGATCACCTTTGGAGTTAGAATATTTACTTATAGCCAAGGTGCATTGCAGCAACGCCACCTGTAAAGCTACGAATCTTAATATGTGAGAAGCCTGCTTGACTAAAGAGTCGTTTCAACTTCTCTTTGTCAGGAAAGTCAAATGTAGATTGTTGAAGCCATTCGTATTCGTCTTTGGACTTAGCGAAGACTTTACCAAAGATTGGCATCACAAATTTGAAATAAAGTTTATACAGTTGCTTGAAGCCTGGAGCAGTCGGTTGACTTGTTTCTAAACAAACGACTTTGCCACCAGGTTTAAGCACACGATAGAGTTCCTTTAATGTCGCTAAATAATCAGGAACATTGCGTAACCCGAAACCAATTGTGACATAATCAAATTCGTTGTCATCAAATGGTAAGTTCATAGCGTCACCATGGACGAGATGGATGTTCGTCATATCTTTCGTCTTCTTCTTACCTACTTCGAGCATGTTCTCACTGAAATCGAGTCCAGTTACTTCACCAGTAGGCCCTACAGCTTTACTGAGCGCAATCGTCCAGTCTGCCGTACCACAACAAACATCTAAGGCTTTACTCCCTCTCTTGACGTTCATTTCTTTCATCACACTTTTACGCCATAGTTTGTGTTGTTCGAAACTTATAATATTATTTAAGCGATCGTATTTACCAGAAATGTTCTGAAATACGTGATGCACTTGCTCTTTTTTAGCTTTATTTTCAGTCATATTGTCTACCTCATTTATTAAATATGTCTTGCTTCTAATTCTTGCAACATAGCATCGAGTTCTTCACGAGAATACTGCGATAGATAAGATGGATGGTATGCTTTCAAGTCAGTAACGATTTGTTGATTAACCTGTTCGTAATCGACGTGAGGTGAGAAGTACTTTAAGGTAATCATCGGAAATTCGCTTTCTATAGTTAAAATGGCTTGAAGCAATGCTTCGTTGGAAAGCACACGTTGATGAATCGATGATTTCAATTCGTTGATTCTAACGATAGCTGAACTGATTTGTTGTTGAAACTGGGGTTCGTTGAGTTCAGCTAATAACGTGTAGAAATGCGCACTTAATAGATCACCTATGAGAATAGCATTTTTTGATAAATGTTTATTGGTTATCGAATCTAAATGACGCATCGCAGTATCGATAGCGAGGCAAGCTAATTTAGCTTGAACTGGAATATCGTACTGGTCTAAAAGTTGACCCAAACTTTGATTATAATCGATGGGTTCATATGTATTTACACCTTTAAGGCGTTCTTTAATTTGCTGTTCGAGTAAATTGTATGTAGAATCCATGCTTACACCTCACGTTAGTATCACTATACATGTTAACATTATACGCCTAAAAATTAAATCAGTGTAACTCAAATCTCTAGTGGGTTGTAGGAATTTATATTTTTTAACTCAAGTGGGAAGATATTCTCATTAATTCATCCTACGTGGAAAATGACGGAGACCCTGTAATACACAATAGTGCGCCTATATGAATACAATGTATATAGTATAGCTGAAGTGTTAATGCGTGTCACAGCGAGTCTCTACACATTTTATGCAAAGCGATATGTATCACCACAATGAATGCAATAAAAAGTGAGATATCTCCACACAAATAGTTGTGGTTAGAGATATCTCACCGAACGATAAGCGCGTGAAACTGATAGTGAGCTATGTATGTTCAATGGTAACTAGTTTGAACAAGGGGCACGAAGTCTTCACAAGTAATCACAAAGAACTTCTCCCCCACGATCAAATACTTCACTTACGCTTAACAAAGATTAAGAGGTAGGGTTAGCACTATGAATCTCAATAGACGGTACTCGTCTCTCATCATGATCAACTTCATAAGCGTTAGCCCCTACCTCTTCTTGGTAAGTAAAGAATTATTTAACTGCGTCTTTTAAAGCTTTACCAGCTTTGAATGCTGGAACTTTGCTTGCAGGGATATCAATTTCTTTACCTGTTTGAGGGTTACGACCTTTACGTGCAGCACGTTCGCGTACCTCAAAGTTACCGAAACCAATTAATTGTACCTTTTCACCTTTAGAAAGTGAAGATTGAATTGATTCGAATACTGCATCTACAGCAGCGTTAGCGTCTTTTTTAGTTAAATCAGCTTGTTCTGCTACAGCATTGATTAAATCTGTCTTATTCATTACAAGTTCACCTCCCCTAGGATTGATAATGATACCTTAATATCATTATGCTATGACTTTAACACACGCATCACTGTCACTGCAATGATTTATACGCAAAATAGGCCCTATTTATAAGAATTTTATTAAAAGTGAACCTTAATTTTATCAAAAGTGTAATTATGCTAAATTATTCTGCTTTTTTATCGCGGCCCATTAAGTAAGCCACACTTTGATCAACTGGTTTATCATCGAACAATACGCCATATAGCGCGTTCGTAATTGGCATGTCTACATGTTGTTCTTCGGCAAGATCGTGTACAGATTTGGTTGTGTAGATCCCTTCCACGACCATATTCATTTCGTTTAGAGCTTCATCTAAAGTCAAACCTTGACCCAACTTATAACCCAACGTGAAGTTACGTGAATGTGTGGATGTACAAGTTACGATGAGATCACCAATACCTCCAAGACCTAAGAATGTCATCGGGTCAGCACCAAGCTGCTCGCCCAGACGACTAATTTCAGCTAAACCTCGAGTGATTAGCGCTGCTTTCGCATTGTCACCATAACCCATGCCAGCTACGACACCGCTAGCGATCGCGATGACGTTCTTTAAAGCGCCCCCAAGTTCTACGCCGACTAAATCATCATTAGTATATACGCGTAGATAGTTGTTCATAAATAAATCTTGAATGAGTTGACTTACTTCTGATGATTTAGAAGAAGCAGCAACAGTTGTCGGTTGTTTAATCACGACTTCTTCTGCGTGACTTGGACCTGATAACACGCCAATACCGCCATTATACTCAGGCGCTAATGCATCTTCAATCATCTCGGATACGCGTTTGAACGTGTCATTCTCGATACCTTTCGCCACGTGGATAAATGTCTTCTTACCATTTAGTAAGCCATCAATTTGACCCACGACCTCACGAATCGCTTTCGTAGGTAATGCGATTAAGTAGATATCCGCAAAGTCAACAGCTTCTTGAAGGTTTGCTGTCGCTCGTATAGCTGGATTAAGTTGTGCTTCCTTTAAATAACGTGAATTCTGATGACGTTCGTTAATATCAGTAATAGATTGCTCATTCTTTCCCCACATGAGGACACTATGGTCGTTCTCGGCTAGCACGTTTGCTAGTGCTGTACCGAAACTGCCCATTCCAAATACTGTCACATTAGACATCTCGACCCCTCCTACTTAGTTTCTCTTTCTCGGTATAATGTGTACGGGTGTACCTTCAAAGCCAAATGCATCTCGGATTTGGTTCTCTAAATAACGCTTATAAGAGAAGTGCATCAATTCGACATCGTTAACGAAGACGATGAAAGTGGGCGGTTCGATAGCCACTTGAGTTGCGTAGAAGACGTTCAGTCGTCTGCCTTTATCAGTAGGCGTTGGGTTCATCGTAATCGCGTCTGTGACTACTTCGTTAAGCGTTGAGCTCTTCACACGTTTCTTATGATTTGCGCTTGCTTCATTGATATAAGGGAAGATCGTTGTTAGACGTTTGCTTTCTTTAGCTGAAACGTAAGCGATTTGCGCATAGTCTAAGAATTGGAACTCTTGGCGTACTTTATCTGTAAAACGTTTCATCGTATTGCTGTCTTTCTCAACGGTATCCCATTTGTTCACGACGATGACAATCGCTTTACCTTCCTCATGCGCATAGCCAGCGACGCGTTTATCTTGTTCAATGATTCCTTGCTCTGCATCAAGCACAACGAGAACCACATTAGAACGTTCAATGGCTTTCAGCGCACGTAATACAGAATACTTTTCCGTGGATTCATACACTTTCCCTTTTTTACGCATACCTGCCGTATCAATTAAGACGTAATCTTGACCTTGATAAGTATATTCTGTATCAACTGCGTCTCGTGTCGTACCTGCTACATTAGAAACGATGACACGTTCTTCGCCGAGTATCGCGTTGATTAAGCTAGATTTCCCAACGTTCGGACGGCCAATGATAGATAAGCGAATGGTATCTTCATCATAAGGTTCTGGTTCTTCTTTAGGAAAATGCTTCACGACTTCATCTAGCAAGTCACCTAAGCCTAATCCATGGGAGCCAGAAATCGGATAAGGATCGCCGAATCCAAGTGCGTAGAAATCATAAATATCATTGCGCATTTCTGGGTTGTCCACTTTATTCACTGCTAGCACGACAGGTTTCTTAGATTTATAAAGCATTTGAGCTACCATTTCATCGCTTTGAGAAAGACCTTCACGTACGTTGACCATAAAGATTATGACATCAGCTTCGTCAATCGCTATTTCAGCTTGTGCTCTAATTTGTGTTTGAAAAGGTGCATCGCCAATTTCGATGCCACCTGTATCGATAAGGTTGAATTCATGTGTGAGCCATTCTCCGCCAGCATAAATTCGATCTCGGGTTACGCCCGGTGTATCTTCAACAATCGATACACGTTCGCCCACAACCCTATTAAAAATCGTAGACTTGCCGACATTTGGACGGCCTACAATAGCTACAACAGGTTTCGTCATATGGAACTTCCTCTCTACTTTAATCTATATCATTCTATCATAACGTGTAGTAAAGCTAAAGAAATACTAGAAGTACGTCCATGTTTTAAAAATTATCTAGATTTAAGATAAATATAGCTCCTTGAGTATTTAGAAAGAAAAATAGCGGCATATCAAAAAACGGTTGGTGACATCATCACCAACCGCTTTACAGAGCTATAAATCATTCAACATTAGAATTTAAAGTCTTTCAATTTATCTCCGAAGACATCACCGATTGTAGGATTGTCTTCGTCTTCTGATTTACTTGAAAGGTAGCTTTCAGTAGTTTCTTCATCACTTTCGATAACGTCTTCAGCTGGGAGAGTTGCTTTAATTGAAAGTGAAATACGTTCTTCATCTACATTGATACCAAGGATTTTCACTGAAACAGCTTGTCCTGGTTCTAATACTTCGCTTGGAGTACCGATGTGTTTGTGACTGATTTCTGAAATGTGCACAAGGCCTTGTACACCAGCACTGATTTCAACGAATGCACCGAAGTTAACGAGACGTACTACAGTACCTTCGATAGTGTCACCTTCGTTAAATTGTCCTTTAATCGCTTCAAATGGACTTGGTAACGTATCTTTAATAGATAGAGAAATACGTTCGTTCTCTTTATCTACAGATTTCACTTTAACTTTCACTTCGTCACCGATAGATACGGCATCTTCAGGTTTTTCAACATGCTCATGAGATAATTCAGATACGTGAACTAAGCCGTCAACGCCACCGATATCAACGAATGCACCAAAGTTAGTTAAGCGAGCAATCTTACCGTCGATAACGTCGCCTTCTTGTAGCGAATCAAATAATTTTTCTTTTTTCTCAGCATTTTCAAGCTCTTCTACAGCTTTATGACTTAAGATTACACGATTGTTTGCTGGGTCAAGTTCTTCTACTTTTAATTTTAAAGTTTGACCTTCATAGTCTGAGAAATCTTCGATATATTCAGTTGAAATTAATGAAGCAGGTACGAAACCACGTTGGCCTACGTCTACAACTAAGCCACCTTTAACTACTTCAGTAACTTCTGCTTCAATAGTTTCATTGTTATCGAGTTTTTCTTGTAAAAACTCATAAGATTTTTCAGTTTCTAATTGACGTTTAGATAAAATATAAGCACCTGTTTCGTTCTCATCGTCAATTTCAATTTTAGTTACGTAAGCACCAATTTCGTCGCCTACTTTAACTGCTTCTTTAGGGTCATCAATACGGTGTGTAGATAATTGGCTAATAGGGATAATACCATTAAATTTACCACCGTTCACATGTACGATTACTTGCTTATCTTCAATCTCTTGTACCTCAGCAGTAACCTTGTCTCTCTCTTTAATGTCTGTAATCATCGATTCATTGAATTCTTCAGTCATCTTGTCTGCCTCCTTATACACTACATAGTTATAACATCTTATAATCAGACAGAATTGTCAAGAAATTCCCCTTTATCGCGGGAATTCTATGCTAGCGCATTTATAAATTATGATCTATGTGTGAATGCTGTCTCAAATTATTTAATAATGAATTCTATGACTCAATTTCCACACCTTTACTTATATCATATACCCCACTTTGACACGTCTATAAACGTCTTTTGGGAGATTAATTCGCTATTTCGACTAACTTATTGAATGTTATTAACTAATTGTAGGATTTCCTGAGTGACTTCTTCGATAGATTTGCCTGTAGTATCAAGTGTGACTGCGTCTTCAGCTTTTTGTAACGGTGAGATGTCGCGATTCATATCATACTCATCACGTTCAGCAATTTCACGTTTGAGTTGTTCTAATGTTGATTCAATACCGCGTTCTTCGTTGTCTAATTGTCTACGGTGCGCACGCTCCTCTACAGAAGCCACCATATAAACCTTTAATTCAGCGTCTGGAAGTACCACCGTTCCGATATCGCGGCCATCCATCACAATGCCCTTTTGACGTGCGAGCTCTTGTTGCTTATTTACCGCAAAATGTCTCACAGGTTCTTTAGAAGCGACGTAGGAAACGTGTTGAGTAACATCATTCTCACGTAGATAATCTGTGACATCATTGCCATCTAAAAGAACAAGTTGCCCTTTTTCTCCATCATAAGTAAGTTCCAATGTCGTTTCGTTAACTAACGCTGCGAAATCTTCAGGTTGCCCTTGTTGAAGATATTTATAAGTAATCGCACGATACATCGCTCCTGTATCGACATAAATCATAGATAATTGAGCAGCCACACGTTTGGCGATTGTACTTTTACCAGCAGCTGCTGGACCATCTAAAGCAATATTGATTCTCTCCATTAATATAACCCTTTCTTGTTGAATTATAGATAATATTCTATCATATTAAGGTAAGTTATTTATAGGAGGAATACCCACATGAAGCAACTTCTTGTTATCCATACTGGTGGTACGATTAGCATGTCCCAGAATGAAGCGAATCAGGTTACGACAAATGACGTAAACCCTATTTCAAGTCAACAGGAAATCATCCGTCGTTACGCGCAAATTGATGAACGTATGCCTTTTAACGTCCCTTCCCCACACATGAATACGGAATACGTGAGTCAACTCAAAGATATGATTATTCAAGCTGAACAAGACGCGAAATATGATGGCTATGTCATCACTCACGGCACAGATACGTTAGAAGAGACTGCTTTCTTACTCGATTTGACATTGGATGTTTCCAAACCCATTGTACTTACTGGAGCGATGCGTTCTTCAAACGAAATCGGTGCAGATGGCTTATATAATTATATGAGTGCGATACGTGTCGCATCGAATGATGATGCCTATGATAAAGGTGTGATGGTCGTTTTTAATGACGAAATTCATACAGCACGTAATGTGACTAAAACACATACCTCAAATACAGATACTTTCAAAAGTCCGAGTCATGGCCCTTTAGGTATAGTGACAAAGACAAGTGTGCAGTTCTTTCATACGCCTTATCTGCAACATGTGTACCCGTCTATCAATAGTCAGATGAATGTACCTTTAATCAAGGCTTACATGGGTATGCCGAGTGATGTCTTACACTATTATGTAGAGCGCAAGGTAGATGGCATAGTAATAGAAGCATTAGGCCAAGGTAATTTACCTCCTAGTGCGTTATCTGGTGTAGATGCTTGCTTAGCTCAAGACATTCCTATTGTGCTGGTGTCGCGTTCAATGAAAGGTGTTGTTGCGCCTATTTATAGTTACGAAGGTGGCGGCGTTGATTTAGAACAGAGAGGTGTCATATTCTCTAATGGCTTAAATGGCCCTAAAGCCCGTCTCAAATTATTGGTTGGTTTAAGCAATCATCTTGATTATGACAGTCTTACTACGTATTTTAATAGTTAATGTGTAAGAATTTTAGAGGGTAAAATGCGTGAGTTAGTGGATGATCATTTGTACGATTAATAGCACTATGATACGAAGAAAGCCATAAGCTAAAGTGTGCAATGTCACTTAGCTTATGGCTTATTTTATAAGTTAAGAAATTATGATTCGAGCGGCGTTTGTTTTTTAGCTAAAATGCTTTGAGTGATGATGCCGCCATGATATTTACCATTTTCAATAAAAATCGTATTGGCATCGTTACCTGCTGCGATAACGCCAGCAATGAAGCAGTTCTCAACATTAGTCTCGAACGTTTCACGGTTATAAACAGGTGCTGTACCGTATTCGTTCGTATGAATATCAATGTCGATAGATTGTAAGAAATCATAGTCTGGATGGTAACCAATCATCGCAAAGACATGATCGTTAGGAATTTCGTGTGTTTCGCCCTCTTGTTCGTAAACCACACTATCTTCAGTGATACGTGTCACGTTGGCATTGAAGTGCATGTCAATCTTCTCATGTCTCACGAGAGATTCGAAATTAGGTAAGATCCACGGTTTAATGGCTTTCGGATAATGATCCCCACGGTATAGAACTGTCACATTCGCGCCAGCTTTCTCAAGTTCGAGTGCTGCGTCGACTGCTGAGTTCTTACCACCGATAATGGCAACATCTTGGTTGAAGAATGGATGCGCTTCTTTGAAGTAATGAGAGACTTTAGATAATTCCGCCCCTTCGACTTCAAGCGTGTTATGTTGACCGTAGTAACCTGTTGCCACAGTTAAGAAGCGAGACTGATAAACACCCTTCGTTGTTGTAATCGTAAAACGGTTGTCCACTTTATTGACTTTCAATACTTCTTCAAACGGATTGACGCGTAATTGATGATGTTTGACTACTTCACGATAGTAAACGAGTGCCTGATTACGGCGTGGTTTACTTTCTTCAACTATAAACGGAATATCGCCTATGCTTAATTTATCACTAGATGAGAAGAATGTTTGATGTGTAGGATAATTATAAATAGCTTCAACTACATTGCCTTTTTCAATAACAAGTGTATCAATACCTTTTTTCTTTTGTTCAATTGCAGCGCTTAGACCACAAGGGCCGCCACCGATAATAATACTTTCTACTGTTTCCATAACAGTTAGCCCTCCTTTTACCACTCATCTATTATACCAGTACATTTATTAAAACCAAATGATTGATTTGTGAACAATATAGATATGTAATTGAAAGGAGCTCAGTAGCGATAATACCAGTAATTTAAGAACGGACAAATCACTTTATGAGTTACTTGAGAAGCGGTGTATACAATGATAGCTCGAGATAATTTCTCAACAAAAAAGTGAGATAGAAAGCGCAATGCTTTCTATCTCACTCGCCCTCATATCTATTATTGAGGAATAACTAAACGTTGACCATTATGAATGTTGTTACCTTGGATGTTGTTGGCTTTACGGATTTTTTCAACGTTTTCTGGTGAACCGTTACCGTAATATTGGATTGCGATACGGTATAAGTTTTGACCTTGTACTACGTGAGTACGTTGGCCGTTAGAATTTGTTGATTGGTTACCATTTTGACCTTGACCATTTTGTTGACCATTAGAGTTGCCATTTTGACCTTGGCCTTGACCTTGGTTTTGGCCGTTGTTAGCAGTAGCTTGACCATTTTGTTGACCATTGTTTTGTGATTGGTCATTACCTTGGTTGCCATTGTTGTTGTTAGCAGAAGCGTTGTTATCACTATCATTGTCGCCTGCTGCTGCTTTATCTTTATCAGACTTATCTTTATCTGATTTATCCTTGTCAGCTTTGTCTTTGTCTGACTTATCTTTGTCGCTGTCTTTATCAGATTTGCTGTCGTTAGATTTCTTATCTTTGTCAGATTTATTTGTATCGTGGTTGGCTGTTTTATTATCATTATGACTCTTATGGTCATTGTGATTTAAAGCCATGCCACCAAAGATAGCAAGTGCTGCTAAGATCAGAATTGCAGCGATGATTGGTAACAAGATACCTAGTAAGCCTTTTTTCTTCTTACCATCGCGATGATCATTATGCTTAGGATCTTTGTTATGACCGTGGTTAGATGCTGCTTTAGCAGTTCCAGCTGCACCTGCACCCGCAGCGCCAGCTCCTGCCGCTCCAGCTGCTTTCTTACCAGTGCTACCTTTGTCATTAGGTGATTTGTTTGACGCTTTCGCATCATGTTTATCACCTTTATGGTTATCATGAAGTTTCTTTGCACCTACTGCACTTGCACCTGCCGCAGCAGTACCACCAGCAACAGCGGCACCTTTCTTACCTTTATTGGATTTCTCTTCACGACGCGCTTTCTCTTCTTCTGTTAATCTGTTGTCATCAGTCATCTTACTTGCATCTTGACGTTCTGTAGAAGATTCAGCGCCTTGATGACGTGTCTGTTGAGCTGAACTTTCATGATTGCGATCATGTTTGTCATCAGCTACAGCATGATCTTCATGTTGTGTGTGTTCATCATGGTCGTTCTGATTTGTCGCTTTATCTCTACGACGTTGGCGACGTTGTGCATTACGTGGCGGGAATTGTTCGTCCGCGTGATCTTTAACATCGTCCTTATGGTCTTCGACAGTTTCTTTAACATCGTCTTGATGTTTGTCAGCGTCGATAGACTGACGATTCTTTTCAAATTCGTCTCTAAAGTTATTGGACACAAGTCTCATCCTTTCTATGTAGTGTGTTATTATCTCTTGTTTATACTGTATACCCTATGTGCATAGAGATATGTATAAAAAAGCACGAAATATGCTAACTAAATAGTATTATAGCTCTAAACCCCGTCATATCAAAGCGGAAACATGTTATTCAAATAAATTATTTAGTTTTTCAACATATGTCATTCGTCTTTTTACCTTTTTACGATTAAGAATGGTTAAAAATTCAAAGTTCGTGTCATTGTCACAACAAATATTTGGACGGTGAGTAAGCGTTTCGGAAAAATAGTTGAGTAAAAAGGCGCGTCGACACGACGTTAAATGCTTATACTGCATCATTTTTTGATAACCGAATTGTTTACGCTTTGAAGCGGTATTAAAAATCTCGTTGATTTCATCATATTGATAGCGCATTAGTAAAGTCTCGATAATGTTACTTTTAAAATCATCGAGAAGTCGACCTTGCTGATGAAGCTGAATATCTTCTTCAAGAATCGCATCACTAAACAGAATTGTCTCAAGAAGAAACGCATCATCAGGTTGAAATAAACTGATCGCTTGGCTCGGCTGACCATCTCGTCCTGCCCGACCAATCTCTTGTAGATAACTGGATGGGCTCGGTGAGAGATGGAAATGGATAACTGTACGAATATCTGGTTTATTGACGCCCATACCGAAAGCACTAGTTGCAACGATAATAGGAATATGATTCTGAATAAATTGATCTTGAACGGATTGACGTTCTTGATAACTCAAATCACCGTGGTAGATGCCTGTTAAGTACCCTTCTTGATAAATCGCACGAGCGAGTTGCAAACACATCTTCTTGCTCGAGACATAAATAATCGTCGGCCCTGAATGTTCGATAAACTCAAGTAGCCAGTCAATCTTCTGTTGTTCATCTTGAAAGTTAAAATGCGTAAAACTAATGTTGTCACGGTTCATCGTTGTCTTAACAACTTTGAATTGACGGTTAAGAATGTGTTCGAGATCCTTCTCTAAACTTGGCGGCGCTGTTGCTGTTAAAGCGAGTATAGGCGTTTGCGGATAGCGATCAGTAAGCTGACCTATCAAGGCATAGTGCGGTCTGAAATCATAACCCCATTCTGATAAACAATGTGCTTCATCCAGAACAATTAGGCCGAAATGAATATTTTTCAATAACTTCATTCGATGAGATTGCAGAATAAATTCCGGACTTAGAAAGATAAAGCGACTATGCGGTAACATCTTTATATTCTGGTATCGTTCAGATTCATTCATACCAGAGTGAATGTAGCATACACGTGATTCACCTTGCGCTTTCAGTTGCATCACTTGATCATCCATGAGTGAAATTAAGGGCGAAATAATCAAGGTAGGCTGTTGCTTAATATACGTAGGTAGTTGATAACATAGACTTTTACCACTACCTGTGGGCAAGATGCCTAGCGTATGCTGGCCGTTGAGAATAGACTGAATCACCTCAGCTTGACCTGGCTTAAATTGTTCAAAGCCGAAATAGGCTTTAAGTGCTTGCTTTAACACTGACGTCCCCTCTTTCTATACCTACAATCATAAGCTTAATGGCGAAATAAGTTAAATTTGGAAATGCTTCTTTATAAACTTTGAGTCTCGCATCTGACTGTTGTTGGTAAAATGTATTGAAAGCTGCGAGGTCTTCGCTAGATACAAAGGTTGAATAGTTATTTAAATAGCCTTTAATAAACATTTCAAGTAAATGATCTTCTATCGTATTGAGCTTGACGTTTTGAATGTTTGCAATTTGTTCGAGCGATTGTCTTTTACGTAAAAGTTGTAATGATTTAAATGTATTATGTGATAATGAGGGCAGCATGATGAACTGGGATAATATAGGATATGTAGACTTATCTTCCAACGCTTTAACACATAGGACTAACTCATTGTATTCTTGGAGCTTGATGTCTGAGAGAGGCTCACCTTCAATGAGACTCACCTGCTGACTTGTATTCATACTATCTTCATAACCGGTTAAGTAATAATGCAGTACAGAATGCGTCATTTCTGAGTTTAACTGTTGAAAAAGCTGATAAATTTCTGACTGAGCGTCTGTTTCGAGATGTTGCGCGCGCACTTCTTGAAAGACGTGTTTCACGCGTTGTTGGATATGGCGTTGCTCTGTGATTGGCGTAAATTGATATGTATCGTGTACGTGATGTGAGAGTGTTTGCACAAAAAGTTGCAGTGCTTTGAAAGTCAGCACTAAACTTTCGAAAGTATGTCTAGGATGAATGTAGATTGTCGGGTTATTGTCCTCGTAATTGTTCTGAAATTCCTCAAAAAATCGCTCAAACGACGTATATTTTAAATGAGGTAAACTATGATATAATGACAATAATTGTTGACTAGAGGCATCAAAAAAGGTTTGATGAGATTTTTTACCTGTGATAATATTGTATATGCTTTTTGCAGTCTTATGATGGTGGGCATGTGTTAATGCGTAATAAATTAGTGCTTTCATATGTCTCCCTCATTGAATTTGTACAGATACGTTGAAAATTAAGTATGCTGTACTTAAAATATTAGATAGCAACGTATTATTCAACATCAAACGAAATCGTAGCAGTTACATGGCTAATGTGAACGATGATGCTCAAAAGCCATGACTACTTATAGATTATGTCATTAGTTTAGCATTTTTATCAAAGGAGGCGAAGAGATTGGCTAAATACACAATTGTAGACATGGATACTTGCATAGCGTGTGGTGCATGTGGTGCCGCTGCCCCTGATATATACGACTATGACGACGAAGGTATTGCTTATGTCATATTAGATGACAACCAAGGTACTGAACCTGTACCTGAAGAATTATACGAAGATATGGAAGATGCTTTAGAAGGTTGCCCTACTGATTCTATTAAGATTGAAGAAGAATCCTTTGATGGTGACCCATTGAAATTCGAATAAAGTGTAACAACAGTGTTGAGACTGTTAAACATAGATGATGCCTGGGCATAGATGTGCTCAGGTTTTTTCATGTTTGAAATGCTTTTAATAGTTAAAAACAAGCTACGTCATCGAAGTGATCACGTAGCTCATCAGTTACTGTGTAATGAATTTAATGCGTTTACGGTTTCAGTACATTTTTTAAACGTTTGTATAATAATAAGAAGATAATCGAAATGACAATCCCTTTGATGATGTTAAATGGTATCACACCAGATAGTACGATGATTTTAACATTTTTAACAATATCGTCTAGGTTAACAATCATGCCGTAAAGCGGTAATAGCACAAAGTAGTTGAGAATACTAAGCACGATGGTCATCACGATAGTAGCGCTAATTAGACCTATAATCATTGACTTCCAAGTATTGTGACGGCGTGCAACAAAGTATGCAGTGAGAATGAAACTTGCTGCAGCGAGGAAGTTTGCCAGTGGCCCAACAGGCTCACTAATGTTGACGATTAAATGTAAGATGTTCTTAATCGCTTCGACAACAACACCGGCTACAGGGCCTAGTGTAAATGTAGCGAGTAAAGCGGGTACATCGCTGATATCAAGTGTTAAATATGGTGGTAGAAACGGTAATGGAACGCGAATCCACATGAGGATAAAGCCGATTGCACTAAGCATGCTAATCGTTATGAGCCGTTTCGTTTGTTTCTGCATTGAATATTCTACTCCTTTCATTCATCTTACAAAGAATAGGAGGAATGATTGCAACACAAAGAAACCTCCATCTTCTCCCATCCAGACTATACTGTCGGCTCT
>NZ_KV804750.1:0-225995 GCF_001811435.1 Staphylococcus sp. HMSC071G07 | reverse complement strand
GTCGGCTCTAGATTCTCACTAGATCAGCCATAGCAAAAAGTGTATTTCGCTATGGGTCGCAGGCTTACATTTACTGCCGGTTGGGAATTGCACCCTACCCCGAAGATGAATTACGTAATATTTTCACTTATATCATAGCTCAATACTCTGATAAAAACAATGACAAAGTATTAGCGATGAAATTGAATACTAACATAGCCGTTTCGACCTAAATGATGTGGCGCTTCAAGAGGTCACTAATATTGTTATATTAGAAAAGCCATTCTATCTTTGTCGATCATTGACACTGATAGAATGGCTTGTTTCATATAAACTTTATTAAAGCAACTTAGGTATCGCTGTGTTTTGGCTTAGGTAATTTAATGATAAATGTTGTACCTTCGCCTAATTCACTTTCAACGTCGATTTGACCACCATGTTCTTCTATAATCATTCGACAGATAAAGAGACCGAGGCCTGTGCCTTGCTTTCCTCTCTTACGCGCTGCATCCACTTTGTAGAAACGTTCAAATACTTGTTCTAAATGTTCAGGTGCAATACCTGATCCTGTATCCGTGATGTACAAGATATCCTCATTTTCACTCTCATCGACCTGAATAGTAATTGAATCATGAGGTTCTGTATAACGTGCTGCATTATCAATGAGATTAGTTAATACTTGCTCGATGCGATCAGAATCATAACTCCATAGACGTCCGTCCGTATCTGGGTTGAGATTCAAATTCAATTGCAAGTCCGTTGCTTGTTGTTTGTACTTCTGTTGAATCTTACTTAACAGAGTATCAATGGGATGTAATTCTTTCTCAACTGACAAGCCCTCCGCATCCATGCGTGCGACGTTAAGTAATTCGTTGACGAGTCGATTTAAGCGTTTAGTCTCATCAAGCACGATAGACAGGGAGTCTTTAATTTCATCAGGTTCTGTCACAATGCCATCTACAATCGATTCTGTATAACCTTGTAGTAAAGAAATCGGTGTACGTAATTCGTGGGAGACATTGGCTATGAAATCTTTCTTCATTTGATCTACATTATGCTCATTAGTCATGTCACGAATAATGGCAACCGCCCCACTTCGTCCATCAGGTTGAATTTGATCGATATAACTCATTATGATGACATAATAACGCGTGTTGATTTCGTACTCCTCGAATTGAGTTTGTTGTTCTTCTAACGTCCGTTGATACTGGTCGACCAGTTGACTAATCGTAACGTCATCTAACGTCTTAAGGATGTGCTCGGCCATTGAGTTAGAGATAATAATTTCCTTGTTGTCATTAAAACCAAGCACACCCTCAACCATCGAGTTAAGCAAGCTATCTCGAATGTTCTTTGAAGACGAAATAGCTTCAATATGTTGTTGAATCTCTGAACTCATCGTATTGAAGGCGCGTGAGAGTTCGCCAATCTCATCTTTCGTATGAATCGGTAAGGTTTGCGTATATTCACCTCGAGAAACTTTCAGAGCTTGTGTTTTAAGTTGACGTAAAGGTTTCGTAATTCGAGATGATAGGAAGAATGCAAAGACGGTTGTTATAGCTAGGAAGATGACTGCAATGGCTAAGATGATCACAGCAATAACATTTGTCGTTTGTTCAATACTCTTCAAATCTTGATAGATGAACACGCCACTATATTGATCTTGATTATCTTGTTTAGACGAAAGATGTTTCGTCGGATAACCGATGAGCACATAAGTACGCGGCTTACCATCAACTTTAATCGTGACATGTTCTGAAATATGCTTACCTTGGCTAAAGACTTTCTTATAATCTTTATTCCGTTTGATAGCGTTGAGCATCTTCACTTTCGATTGATCTTCACGTTCTTTCGCCACAGCTTGTTCATCTTTCATGATGATGAGGCCAACGGGACCTTCTATAAGAGAACGACTGTGTTCAATCGCTGTCTTCTTATCATCGGTATGTTCTACGAGGTGACTAATGCGTTCAGCATTATCTTTCAAGTGTTCTTCCGTATCTTGGGTAAAATACGATTGGATAAACGTAATTAATGCGACACTGAGTAAAATTAAAACTGTCGTTACTATAAGAATTATAGTTAACCACAGTTTTATTACGACATTATTGAGTCGGTTCATCATGTTCTGATACCTCAAATTTGTAACCGACACCCCATACCGTTTGAATCATACTTGCTGCATCTTCTGAGACGCGATTTAATTTCTCACGCAAACGTTTCACATGCGTATCTACTGTGCGTAAGTCGCCGTAGAATTCATAGTGCCATACTTCTTTCAATAACTGCTCGCGATCGAACACTTTGTTAGGCGTCTTCGCTAAGAAGATGAGTAGTTCATATTCTTTCGGAGTCAAGTTGACTTCTTTATCATCGGCTAAGACACGATGCGCATCATTATCGACGGTTAAATGAGTGAATTCTATGATATCACGGGCATGCGGTTCGCTTTGCTCCGTGTGATTGACTTGTGTACGACGCAAGAGTGCTTTGACACGTAACACAACTTCTCGTGGGGAGAATGGTTTCACAATATAATCATCAGCACCAGATTCAAAGCCTTCAACACGATTTGTTTCTTCGCCTTTCGCTGTGAGCATGATGATTGGTGTATCTTTGTGTTCACGTAATTTGGAAGCTACAGTAATACCATCCATTTCTGGCAACATGAGATCTAATAAGATGCAATCATAATCGTGTCCCATGGCCATTTGGTATGCTTCATTACCATCTTTAGCTTCTTGTATTTCAAAAGATTCTCTTTCTAAGTACAATCTAAGTAGTCGTCTAATTCTATCTTCATCGTCAACTACAAGAATTTCGTTTGGCATTTGTCTACCTCCCACACTTCTGCATTTCTCTACACTTCTATTATAGCATAGGATTTGAGTTAAAAGTATTCAATAACTATTTCATTTCAATTTACAAATGAATTATATATAAAGAGTATATAAGTAGAGCCGATATTCATCCTCTCTAACTTAACCCATTTTAATATTTACCATGTTCAGCGAGATGGCGTAACGTCTTAACTTCATGTGGCGTCATCACGCGTCCTTCACCAGCATTGAGCCCTTTAAGCGTTAATGGACCTACTTGAATGCGTTGCAATTTATTTACCTTATAGCCTAAATGTTCAAACATTCGACGGACTTGACGATTGCGTCCTTCGTGTATAGTGATTTCTACTAATGTCGTTTCTTTCTGTTTGTCTTGTCGTTTAATCTTCACTTGAGCAGGTTGCGTCCATCCATCATCAAGTTGAATTCCTTTTTCAAGCGCTTTAACCTCTTCACGCATAAGATAGCCGTTGAGTTTCGCTACATATTTTTTAGGAATCTTGTAGCTTGGGTGTGTAATTAAATTAGTAAAATCACCATCGTTCGTGAGAATAAGTAATCCAGACGTATCATAGTCTAAGCGACCTACAGGATAAATACGTGTCTCAATATCTTTAAAGTAATCTGTTACAACTGTACGTCCACGGTCATCAGAGACGCTCGTAATAACTTGCGTAGGCTTATAGAATAGAATGTAGAGTTTATCTTCTTGTTCAATCTTTACTCCCTCTACTTCGACCATATCAGAGGCTTTCACTTTCGTTCCTAATTCTGTGACAGTTTCACCATTCACTTTAACTTTACCATCTGCGATAAGAGTTTCTGCTTTGCGACGTGAAGTATAACCACTATTAGCAATGCGTTTCTGTAAACGTTCTGTAGCTTTATTCATCTTTATCTCCTTTTTGGTTTACAAGATTACTGAAGAAGGCTTCGATTTCTTCGTCTTCCTCTTCAGTTGTAGGTAATTCATCTAAATGTTTGATTCCAAAGACGTTTAAGAATAGATCTGTTGTATAAAGTTGCTGACTACGAGAGTTAGGTTCTGATTTCGCTTCGACGAGTCCCCGTGCAATCAACGTCTTTACTGCGCCATCGCTATTAATACCACGAATCATTTCGATATCGCTACGTGTCAAAGGTTGATTGTAAGCGATAATGGAGAGTGCTTCCATAGCTGCCTGTGAAAGCTTCATTTGCGATTCTTGCTCAACTAATTGTTCAATATATTGCGCAGCCTCTTTCGGTGTCGTTAAGACATAGGTATCCCCGTATTGTTGTATGGTCAGTCCACGTGCTTCATAGCTATCGACGAGTTGCGATAGCGACTCAGGAGTGAGCTCCAAGATTTGCGTCAGTTGTTTCTGACTCAATCCCTCATCTCCAGCTGCGTAGAGTAATGCTTCGAGTATGTTAATTGGCTTCAAGACGATAGTTCACTCCTCTACAAATATTGATATCTTCAAAGCTGCGCGTTTGTTCGATATTCACCCATCCCGTCTTAGACATTTCCAGTATTGCTAAGAAATGCGTAACCACCATTTCGATAGGTTCATTAAAGGTAAAAAGACTAAAGAAATTAAATGAGTCTTCCTTGACAAGACGATCATTCACCTTTGCTGTTGCTTGTTGAATCGTAAAGGTTTCTTTATGTATATTCACGGACTTTGGTTTTTGATAATCGACACGGTTTTTAACTTTCTGATAAGCCATAATCAATTCAGTTAAATCAATCGTTTGGCTCTCGTCCCATTGTTCATTCGATTCTAGGTGGCTAAGATCAGTAGGATGCTTAGAGTATAGTAACGCGCGTTCTGCTTTTTTATCATTTAAAATCTCAGTATACTCTTTATAATTCTGATATTCGATTAAGCGACCAACGAGTTCTTCACGAGGGTCGTCTTCCATATCGTCTTCCTCATCATGTTGAGGCAATAATAATTTACTTTTAATCATCAACAGTTCCGAAGCCATCACTAAATACTCACTGGCAACGTTGATTTCAAGCTGATTCATCGCATGGATATACTGCATATACTGTTCCGTTAAAGATTTCATAGGAATATCATATATATCGATTTCAAATTTTTGGATGAGATGCAGCAATAAATCAAGGGGCCCGTTGAATGCATCTAACTTTACCTCATACATAGTATTCTCCTCATCGCTAGCAACTTATGTGCGTATTTCACTCAAATATTATAGCATGATATCAAAGACATTTAAATTTGGAGCGTGTTGAAGTTGCATCAAGCACTCATTTCTTTTTACTATCATTTTCATCATCAACAACATTATTTCTTGTGTCACGATATACTTGAGGAGGTTTGGAAAGCTCAATCTCAATATAGTAAAAATGACGCGGTCGTGAGCTTAATTCTGTTTGCAACTGCTTGTTATCACTATCGACGTGATAATCGCGTGGGTGCCGATAAGTCTTTTAGTAAGGCTTTAAAAGTAATTGAACCTTTCGATGATCATGACGACAGATTAGGATTGGATCTGCGTTCTTATAAGAAAGTGATTCAAGAAGAACGCACTCGTCTCGAACAAGGCGAGCCATTTGAACCCATTCAATTACCACTTACGACTAAGATGGAAGATGAAATTATCCACGTTTATCCAGAATATCAATTTTCAGCAGAAGTGATTACGAACCCATATATTCTTCATCATCACACAGAGCGAGATCGTACTGAAGTCGTTCGAGCACGACAACGCGCATTACAAGAAAGACAACAAGCTCGAGTGAAACGCCCATATTCTAATAAGTAAGTAGGAAGTAATTCGATGAGACTTGAACGCACAATGCCAATGACTCAGCTGTGAGACATTAATATAGTCAGTTAGTGAACTATAAAAAAGAGTACGAAAGTGAGAGTTGACGAATATCTCTGTCTGCACTTTCGTACTCTTTAAATCAATAATCTTAGGCTACTTCGTTTACTATGCACGTGGATGGAATTGATTATAAATTTTTCGAATCTGTGATTTCGATACGTGGGTATAGAGTTGTGTTGTAGAAATATCTGCGTGTCCTAGCATTTCTTGAACTGCACGTAAATCAGCACCATTTTCCAGCAAATGTGTTGCAAATGAGTGGCGCAACGTATGAGGTGTGAGCGTTTTAAAAATTTCAGCTTTCACACCGTTTTGTTTAATCATCTTCCAAATTGCTTGGCGTGATAAGGGTTTACCATGCAAATTTAAGAATAGATTATCTGTGACCGTCTTCTTCAAGAGTTGCGGTCGGACAGTCTCAATATACGTTTCAAGAATGTCAATAATCGTTTCACCGAGTGGCACGATACGTTCTTTATTCCCCTTACCAAATACACGCACGAATCCCATAATGAGATTCACATCTTCTACTTTCAAATTAATGAGCTCTGTCACGCGCATCCCTGTTGCATAGAGCAATTCAAGCATAGCGCGATCACGATAGCCATTATTTTTAGACATATCAGGCGTTTCAAGTAAACGGATGACCTCATCGACTTCAAGTACATCAGGTAAGCGTCGTTCGTACTTCGGCGTTTCTATTAATACGGTTGGGTCTTTGGCTGCATATTTCTCTCTAAGCGCAAACTGATGAAAGCTCCGTATCGTAGAAATAAAGCGGGCAATCGACTTCGCAGATGCCCCCTTATCATGTAAATCACCCAGACAAACTTGAATGGTTTGACGATCGATGAAATCAATGTGACTGATCTTCTCTTCTTCCAGATAGTCTTGATATTTCTTCAAATCACGTCGATACGCGCCAATCGTATTCTCACTTAATCCCTTTTCAAGTTGAATAAATTTCAGGTATTCTTCGATAATTTCGTCCATTACAATACCTCAAATCTTGTATTATTTACCTTTCGCTTGGCACTCAGCACACACGCCATGAAAAGTGAGGCGGTGGTCAGAAATTCTGAAGTTAAAGTCTCTTTCAACTTTCTCCTCTACTTGAGGTAGTAAATCTTCTTCAATCTCCTCAACCTTTCCACATTCCATACAAACTAAATGGTGATGGAAGTGTTTCGCACCTTCTTTACGCAAGTCGAAACGTGCTACGCCATCTCCAAAGTTAATCTTATCTACGACTTTCAATTCGGCTAATAATTCTAAAGTACGGTAAACCGTTGCTAAGCCGATTTCAGGCGCACGATCTTTCACCTTTAAATAGACATCTTCAGCACTGAGATGATCTTTTTCATTTTCAATTAATACTCTTAATGTAGCCTCACGTTGAGGAGTTAGTTTATAAGATGATTGTTGTAGTTGTTGCTTCACGCGATTTAAACGTTCTTCCACGGAAGGGTCACTCCTCTATCATTATTAATAAATCTCAACACATACTACGCGTGTTGATTCACCATATATAAAATACCAGTAATTGATAATATTTTCAAGTTGGTAACATTATTTATTTAGAATGATTATAATTAAGGAGTAAGTGTTGAAGACCGATAATCGTTTTCGCATCTTCAAATCCCCCATTTTGAAGCATTTCACGAATTTTATCGATTGAGAATGTGTGTAACTCTAGAAATTCATCTTCATCTGGATGCATGTCGCCCTCTTCTACTTGATCAGTAAAGTAAATCGTTAAGCGTTCGTTTGAGAATCCAGGTGAACCGTACATATCAGTGACCCATTCTAAAGATTGTGCTTGATAGCCCGTTTCTTCAGCTAATTCACGTTTAGCAGCTTCTTCGCGGTCTTCATCTTTTTCAAGTTTACCAGCAGGTAGTTCGAGTAATGGCTTCTCAGCAGGCTTGCGGAACTGTTTGACTAATACGACTTCATTATTAGGTGTGACTGCACATACAGCTACTGCACCGTTGTGAAAGACAAGTTCACGCTTAGATGTGTCGCCATTCATCAGTTCTACATCATGTACCTCTACATCGATAATCTGCCCTTGATAAATCTTTTCGCGATGCGTTGTTTTTTCATTAAATTCCATGATGATTTTCCTCCTTTAAGTATCTTTAGTCGATTGTTATGGTCCCATTATAGACATTTTTAATCCAATTTGAGAACTAATGTCTATCCTGAAAGCTATTTTAAACTACAAATCTGAAACACACGCTTATACAATGTATTGATATTAAGGTAAAATGGGTAAATGATAATGTAGCGTTGCTATAAACACATTATGACTGGAAGCGAGCAAGTGAGATGTGCTCATATCGCTCGTGGAACGATGAGAAAGGAGCAAGTGTAGATATGCAAAAGCGCACTTTAAAAAGCGGTATCGAACTTTCAGAATTAGGACTCGGTTGCATGAGTCTAGGAACTGACTATCAGCACGCAGAAGGCATCATCGAACGTGCATTAGATAATGGTATTACTTACTTTGATACTGCAGATGTTTACGATAAAGGTGTTAATGAGGAAATTGTGGGTAAAGCACTTAAAAAATATCAAAATCGTGATGATATCGTTATCGGTACAAAAGTCGGTAACCACCGTCAAGCAGATGGTTCAACGTTCTGGGATCCTTCTAAAGACTATATTAAATCAGAAGTCAAAGAATCATTGCGTCGCCTAGGTCTAGATCATTTAGATTTATATCAACTTCACGGAGGTACAATCGATGATCCGTTAGATGAAACGATTAGTGCTTTCGACGAATTGAAGCAAGAAGGCATTATCCGTGCTTATGGTATTTCTTCAATTCGCCCTAACGTAATCGACTATTACCTTAAACATAGTGATATTGAAACGTTAATGTCTCAATTTAATCTTATCGATAACCGACCTGAGTCATTAATGGAAGATGTGAACCAGAAAGATGTAAAAGTGCTTGCACGTGGACCTGTATTCAAAGGTTTACTTACTTCAAATAGCAATCAAGCACTCGATGATAAGTTTGCAGAAGGTATCTTTGACTATAGCTATCAAGAACTTGGCGAAACGATTGCTTCTATTAAAGAAGTTGAAAGCAATTTAACTGCGTTGACTTTCAATTATTTACTAAATCAAAAACCGATGGGCTCTATCATCGTAGGTGCAAGCAGTCCTGAACAAGTGGATGAAAACGTGAAGAACTTTGAACGTGCCAAAGAAATTAGTCGCGACATGGTCAAAGCAGCACGTAACCGCGTTAAGGACGAAGAATATACAAATCATTTACGTTAATAGTAATCATTAATCTTGGTAGTCATCCATGTGAGAATAAAACGACGAAATCAACATAGATTTCTGATTTAATATTTCATTAATATGAAAATAACAACTTCTGTGTGTGTTTATTATTCAATTACGCAGTAGCTGACTGAACTTGAGATAGCTGGCGCTTTCTCAAATTCTAGTCATCGTTGCGGGGGCAAGACTACGAAATCCTAGATTTCTGTCTTGCTCCCTTTGTTTTTAAACAATGGACCAGCTATTTTTTCGATGAATCGTGGAGCTAAGTTGTATAATTTTAACAGTAAGCGCATCCATCTTGGTCGGTTAATTTCATTTTTTCTTAAATGCATGCCTATGATGATTTCTTGTGTTAATATTTCTGGTTCAATCATGAGCTTATGAAATTGTTCTTGATAAAGTCCGGAGGGATCTGCTTTTTGATGAAAAGGTGTTCGTATCGGACCTGTGTTGACCGTCATAACGTGATAGTTAGGATATTCAAGACGTAGCGCATTCATTAATTGGTAGAAAGCAATTTTACTCGCGCCATAGTGTGCTGCATAGGCTTGTGTAGCGAAACCTGCTTGACTACCAATGCCTACGATAGATGCATTGTTTTTAAGAAAAGGCTGAAGTGTTTGGAATAATAAATTGAAATGCACCACATTAACTTGGTAAGTCTCAAGCATCTCTTCAGTGGAATGAGCATCAATTCCTTTAAAATACCCTACCCCAGAACAGTAGATCAAACCGTCCAACGTCATATGGTTGAGATGAGAAGCTACTGCTTTAATTGAGTCGGAATCTAACATGTCGCATGGAACGATTTGAAGTTGATTATCTTGCTGCTCTAAGTTGAGTGAGTGCATCTTCTCAATATTGCGTACTAAGGCGATGACTTTATGCCCATCATGTAATAATTGTTTCACGAGTGTTAGACCGAGTCCGCTCGTCGCCCCAGTTATAATATATGTTTGTTGCATGGTTACACCCCTTTTCCCGTTTAATCTTATATCCTTTATCATAACTTATTAAAGCCTGAAAACTAAAATAATTATTGTGTAGAAATAGCGATTGAAGCCTATCCTCCATAAGATAGCTCATGATTCAACTTATCTTATCTCAGATTAAGTAAACGTTTCCACTAGCTTAATATAATATCTGTGTTACTATAGAAACATATTGTAAGGAGGTAGTGATACAACGTTATGAAATTAGTATTCTATGGTGCTGGAAATATGGCACACGCAATTTTTACTGGAATCGTGAATTCCAATGTAGTGAAATCTGAGAATATTTATTTGACGAACCGTTCAAATGAAGACGCTTTAAAGAAACATGCAGATGAACTTGGCGTTCAATATAGTTATGACGACGAAGCTTTATTGAAAGATGCGGACTATGTCTTCCTAGGTACGAAACCGTATGACTTTGATAATCTTGCAGATCGTATTAGACCTCATATTAATGAGGATAATCGTTTCATTTCTATCATGGCAGGACTACCTATTTCATACATTCAAGAACAACTTGGAACGTCTAATCCAATTGCTCGCATCATGCCTAATACCAATGCGCATGTCGGTCATTCAGTAACAGGCATTAGCTTCTCAAATAACTTTGGACCGAAATCTAAAGAGGAAGTTCATGAGTTAATCAATGCCTTTGGTTCTGTTATCGAAGTGCCAGAAGATCAGTTACATCAAGTAACAGCGATTACTGGAAGCGGTCCAGCTTTCCTATATCACGTCTTTGAACAATACGTGACAGCGGGTACACGTCTTGGTCTTGAGAAATCTCAAGTTGAAGAGTCAATTCGTAACCTTATCATCGGAACAAGTAAGATGATTGAACGTTCTGAATTAGGTATGGATCAATTGCGTAAAAATATTACGTCTAAAGGTGGTACAACACAAGCTGGTTTAGATGCTTTATCTCAATACGATATCGAAAGTATTTTTGAAGATTGCTTGAAAGCTGCTGTGGATCGTAGTGTTGAGCTAGCTTCACAAGATGACGATGATGATGACGACGATTAAAGTTATCACTAACTAACAGTATTATATATAATAAAACTCCCTTCATTAGATGTTGATTTGACACCTATTGAAGGGAGTTTAGTTGTTGAGATAATATTTGTATTGAAAGTAAGTTGTTGCATTATGAGAAAGCATTTTACTCACTTAAATTAACTGCGAAGTTTAAAACGAATAGCTATCGAAGTCTTGGACAATATCGAAATGAAGCTCAGGATATTGCAAGTGCAATTGACTTTCAAGCTCTGTGACATCATCTAAATTATAACGATTGCTGATATGAGTGATTAAACCGTGTTTGACCTGCGCATTGGCCATTAATTGAAAGACGTCAGCTACGTGTGAATGATGATAGTTATTCGCGAGTGTACGGTCCCCTTCTAAATAGGTTCCCTCGTGTACCATCACATCTGCATGATGCGCAAGTGTCGTTTCGTTGGCACATGGCTTTGTATCACCAAAGATAGCAACGATGGGGCCTCGTTTCGCCGGTCCTTTAAAATCTTTAGAATCGTATAGCTGCCCTGCGTGTTCAAACGTTTCTTCTGATTTCACTTGTTGGTACTTGGGTCCGGGTTCTAAACCAATTCGTTTGAGCGCTTCAACATCGATGGTTCCTGGAGTCGATGGGGCTTCGATACGGTAACCAAATGAAATGATTCCGTGGTTAAGTATTTGTGCTGTAACTTCGAAGCCGTGGTGTTGATAGGATAACTCATTGTCTATCTCGATAAATGTCAGTGGATAATTCAATTTGGAGGCCGATAACGCTAATGCGGTCTCAACGAATGATTTAATCCCCTTTGGTCCGATGATAGTGAGCGGTTTGCCCTCACCGCCTTGGAAAGAGCGACTCGTCAAGAGACCTGGCAAGCCAAAGATATGATCACCGTGCATATGTGTGATAAAAATATGATCTACTTTACCTAATTTAATTGCATGATGTAGAATCTGATGTTGTGTTCCTTCTCCTACATCAAATAGCCAAATATGATTGCTATATGGTTCTAAATTAAGGGCCATCGCTTGGGTATTACGTTCTTTCGTAGGTAGACCAGCGCTAGTCCCGAAGAATGTGATTTCCATGCACATGTGCCTCCTTTTCGACAACATTTTATCACAAAGTGAAATAGAATAAATAGTTAGAACTCAACAATTAAGCAAAAAGGTATGTACAAATTTAGCTATTGTTTTATAATGATTAAAGATTAAAAAAGAATTGAGGTTTTAATCTTGAGTACTAGCAATAAGAACATCCCATGTTTGATTACGATATTTGGTGCTACAGGTGACTTGAGTCATCGTAAACTCTTTCCGTCGCTCTTCCATCTTTATCAACAAGATAATTTGAACGAACAAATCGCAATTATTGGGATTGGTCGTCGTTCATTGACTAATGATGACTTTCGTGAACAAGTGAAAGCTTCAATTGAGCGTTATGTAACGAATACAGAACACCTCGAACATTTCATGGAACATGTCTTCTACCATGAACATGATGTGAATGACGAGGCAAGTTATGATAAATTGCTCGAGTTCAGCAATGACTTGAATGAGCGTTTCGAATTAGGTGGTAATCGGTTATTCTACTTAGCTATGGCACCGAAATTCTTCGGTATCATTTCTGACTATCTGAAATCTTCTGGTCTAACGCAGACAGATGGTTTCAAACGCTTAGTCATTGAGAAACCGTTCGGCAGTGACTTGGCTTCAGCTGAAGAGTTGAACAATCAAATCCGTCGTTCTTTTAAAGAAGAGGAAATTTACCGTATTGACCACTATTTAGGTAAAGATATGGTTCAGAATATCGAAGTATTGCGTTTTGCTAACGCGATGTTTGAACCGCTCTGGAACAATAAATATATTTCTAACATCCAAGTTACCTCTTCAGAAATTCTCGGTGTCGAAGATCGTGGTGGCTATTATGAATCAGCCGGCGCTTTAAAAGATATGGTGCAGAACCACATGCTGCAAATGGTAGCCTTATTAGCGATGGAACCACCGATTAGTCTTAAAAGTGAAGACATTCGAGCTGAAAAAGTGAAAGTACTTAAATCGTTGCGTAAATTAGAACCTGAAGAAGTTAGCCATAACTTCGTTCGAGGTCAATATGATGCAGGTACGATTAACGGTGTGGAAGTGCCTAAATATCGCGATGAAGATCGTGTAGCAGAAGATTCTGATACGCCTACTTTTGTAGCAGGTAAATTACGTATTGATAATTTCCGCTGGGCTGGCGTACCATTCTATATTCGTACAGGAAAACGTATGAAGAGTAAGACCATTCAGGTCGTCGTAGAGTTTAAAGAGGTTCCACTCAACCTGTATTATGAAACAGATAAAAAGTTAGATTCTAATTTACTCGTGATTAATATCCAACCGAATGAAGGTGTGTCACTACACCTCAATGCGAAGAAAAACGTGCAAGGTATTGAAACAGAACCTGTACAACTCTCATTCTCTATGAGTGCTCAAGATAAAATGAATACAGTCGACGCCTACGAGAACTTATTGTTCGACTGCCTCAAAGGCGATGCGACAAACTTTACACATTGGGAAGAATTGAAATCGACATGGAAATTTGTCGATGCAATTCAAGAAGAATGGACACAAACACCACCTGACTTCCCAGATTATGAAGCAGGTACCAATGGACCGCTTGAAAGTGAATTATTATTAAGTAGAGACGGTTTCCACTGGTGGGAAGATGTACAATAAACAATTGAATAAATATTGATATCAATTGAGAACCTGCAGAAGGATATGAGTGATTCTTCTGCAGGCTTTTTCATATTGTTAAAGGATGATACTTGTGACGCTAGTATCATCTTCCATTCCCCCACTACCATTATTACTTTTTATCTGAAAAAGGAATGTGTTAAAGTAAAACAGTATGCGAATCGCTGAAAATTATCAATTTCTAAAGAAATGTCGTTTCAAAGATGTTTCTTATAAGAAAATGATGTAGAATATAACTAATTGAGTTTATAGTGCTTGCTTACAAGCATAGATTTATAGGAGTGAAAGTATTGGACGTTATCAAGCAAATTCAACAAGCCATTATACATATCGAGGATCATTTGCTAGAATCATTTCAATTACAAGAATTAAGTGATTACGTTGGCCTTTCACCTTACCATCTCGATCAGTCCTTTAAAATGATAGTCGGTCAATCACCAAGCGAATACGCTAAAGCGCGCAGAATGACACTTGCGGCTAAAGATGTGATGGCCCACTCTGGTCGCGTGGTAGATGTTGCTAAGAAATATCATTACGCTTCTGCGAATGACTTTGCGAATGATTTCAGCGACTTTCACGGTATCTCTCCTATTCAAGTCAATACAAAAAAAGATGAATTGAAGATGCAACAGAGAGTTTACATTAAGTTATCTACAACAGAACGAGCGCCATATACTTATCGCCTCGAACGACAGAAAGATATTCCACTCGTAGGACATGCGCGTTTTATAGATGCTGAAGACATCGAGAACCCATTCAAAGTGCCAGATTTTATTGAAGATTTGTTGGTAGATGGATATATTAAAGATTTGCAGCGTTATAACGATATTGCGCCTCACGAGTTGTTTGTGATTAGTTGTCCTTTAGACAATGGTATGGAAATATTTGTGGGTGTGCCGAGTGAACGCTATCCAAGCCACCTAGAGAGCCGTTTCCTCCCAGAGCGTCAATATGCGAAGTTTAACCTTCAAGGCTCGATGGATTACGTAGTGAACGAAGCTTGGTACTATATTGAGACGAGTCTACAGATGACGTTGCCTTATGAGCGTAACAGTCTTTATGTAGAAGTTTATCCTTTTAATATTGATTTCAATGATGATTTAACTAAAATTCAATTATGGTTACCTGTTGATCAAGATGCATACAATGAAGAAGATTGATCATTGGATAACTATATATTATAAAAAGAACGTCAATTTCTATATTTCTAAGATTATTCTGGTCATCTTAGTTATAGAAATTGACGTTTTTTAGTGCACATTAAGTCGCGCTAGGATGATTCATGTCTATCACTTAAATGCGGAGCTACGACTTCCCAAGGTTCTAACGGTGAAATATCCATTTTAAATTCACAACACGCGTGCTCATCCTACAAAAAAGACAGTGAAACCAACCTGATTTCACTGCCCTGCTATCTTTCTTATTCGTCTACCCATTCAGTGTGGAAGACGCCGTCCATGTCCTTACGTGCATACGTATGTGCCCCGAAGTAGTCACGTTGCGCTTGAATCAAGTTCGCAGGTAAATCTTCTGAGCGGTAACTATCGTAGTAGTTAATGCTTGCAGAGAAGCCTGGCGTAGCAATACCATTTTGTACTGCTGTTCCAACCACTTCACGTAAAGCACCTTGGTAGTTTGTAACGATATCTTTGAAATAAGGATCTAATAAGAGGTTTTGTAAGTTTGCATCTTTATCATACGCATCTTTGATTTTTTGTAAAAATTGCGCACGAATAATACAACCTTCTCTCCAAATCATTGCAAGTTCACCTAATTGAAGGTTCCATTCATTTTCCATGCTTGCGCAACGCATTTGAGCGAAACCTTGCGCATAAGAACAAATTTTACTCATATATAAGGCTTTACGAATTTTTTCTAAAAAGGCTTCTTTATCTCCATTGAATGCGGCTTCTGGACCTTCTAATTGTTTAGAAGCATTTACGCGTTCTTCTTTAAGCGAAGAAATGAAACGTGCAAAGACAGATTCAGTGATAATCGTCAATGGAATACCCAGTTCAAGTGCATTGATTGATGTCCATTTACCAGTACCTTTCTGTCCAGCTGTGTCCATAATTTTTTCCACTAAAGGTTCGTTCGTTTCGTCATCAATTTTAGTAAAGATGTTACCTGTAATTTCAATAAGGTAGCTTGATAACTCGCCCATGTTCCACTCTTTAAATGTTTGAGAAATCGCTTCATGTGACATGCCGAGCAAGTCTTTCATCATCACATAACTTTCAGCGATGAGTTGCATGTCTGCGTACTCAATACCATTATGCACCATCTTCACATAATGACCTGCACCATTAGGACCAATGTAAGCAACACATGGTGCGCCATCGTCTGCTTTGGCAGAAATATCACTTAAGATATGTTTCACTTTCTCGTAAGCTTGTTGTTGACCACCAGGCATGAGTGATGGACCAGTTAGAGCGCCGATTTCGCCACCAGAAACGCCCATTCCGATAAAGTTAATACCGCTCGCTGCGAGATTGCGGTTACGGCGAATTGTGTTTTGATAATTTGTATTACCGCCATCGATTAAGATGTCATCGTCATCGAGTAGTGGGAGTAAACTATCGATTGTCGCATCTGTAGCGGGACCAGCTTTGACCATTAATAATATTTTACGTGGTTTTTCTAAAGATTGTACAAACTCTTCAATAGAGTACGTAGGATGGATTTGTTTACCTGCTGATTCTTTAACCATTTGTTCAGTCTTTTCAGGAGAACGGTTAAAGACAGATACACTATAGCCGCGAGATTCAATATTCCAAGCTAGGTTCTTACCCATTACGGCTAAGCCTACTACACCAATTTGTTGTGCCATGTTACTTACCTCTCTTATCTTAAAATATTCGATATAATTGTATCATACTACCGCTTATTCATCACTTAATGAATTTATTGACGGACGATCTTCACAATTTCTATCAACTGTGCAGTAAGCCGATTTAACTCCTCTATTGCGATACGTTCGGAGGTAGTATGAATATGTTCGTATCCTACACCTAGAATGACAGTTGGTATGCCAAAGCCATTGATGATATTACCATCTGAACCACCTCCAGCTATAACTGTCCGAGATTCAAAATTTATTGCTTCAGCACTCTGACGTGCGATTTGAGTGACTTCTGCATCTTCTGCGATCTTGAAGCCTGGATAGCTCGTGGTAATCGTAACATGAGCTGATGTGCCATGTTGCTCTGCCGTGGATTCAAACGTTTCTTTCATATGTTGAACTTGGGCTTCAACCTTAGCTGTATCATGAGAACGTGCTTCAGCATGAATTGTAACTTCATCCGCTACAATGTTCGTTGCTGAACCACCTTCAAAACGACCGATATTAGCTGTTGTCACATCGTCAATTTGACCTAATTTCATGCGACTAATTGCTTTAGCCGCGATGTTAATTGCACTGACACCTTTATTTGGCGTACTTGCATGAGCTGTGACACCGTAAACTTTCGCATCTACTTTAACCTGAGTTGGTGCACCTACAACCGTCGTGCCTACGGGTTGACTCGCATCGATAGCGAACCCATATTTGGCGTTTAACAGTTCTGGATTCAATGCACGTGCACCAAGTAAGCCTGATTCTTCGCCTACTGTAATGACGAACTGTATCTGACCGTGAGCGATGTCTTGCTCTTGCAACGTACGAATCAATTCAATAATTGCAGCGAGTCCAGCTTTATCGTCAGCACCAAGAATTGTCGTACCATCTGAGTAAATATACCCATCTTCTTTGACTTGAGGTTGAACTTGGCGTCCTGGGACGACTGTATCCATATGACTCGTGAAATAGATAGGGGTTATTGTTTCTTCACCTTGAGTTGAGGCTAAAGTACATATGAGATTATTGGCGCCAAGTCCCTCTTGTTGCCCTGCTTCATCTTCAACAACCTGAAGTCCTAGAGATTCAAATAAAGACTTTAAGAAAGGTTGAATCGTTGCTTCATGCCCTGTTTCAGAGTCGATTTGTACGAGTTCTAGAAATGTATCGAGTAAACGTTGTTCATTGATCATTGTCTTCGCTCCCCTTTTCCCTTAATACTTCTAGTATAGAATATTGAAGCATTGAAATGTGGTCAGAAGTATTATGACGATTGTTGAAATGCGCTACAATTTTTCCTTAGGTTAAAATGTTTTCGTAAAATAAGGCGAATAAGAAGCGCTGTGTGCATCAAATTTCTTACCCACTTGAATTTGAAAAACTGAAATTATTAAGAAACCAGCATTATAACGTGTTATAATAACGATATATAATATTAAATTGGGATGGAGGATCCACATTGAATAATAAAGTATTTCGAGTAGTTATCATCGTGATGCTCGTTGCAGTAGTACTCGCGTTGTTGCTAACAAGTCTCGTTCCACTTGTTGGTCGTTAATAATAATAAAGACGCCTTCCTAACTTGATCAGTTACTACATGAAGTTAGGAAGGCGTTTGTTGTATTCAGGATTTACGAATCTCTCTTTATTTAATTCATCGAATAAAGGGGTACCCATTTATTTTTACATTTTAACCTCTGCGCATTAACTTACTTCGCTGTGCATTTTTAAAGAACCAAAATGAGATTTAATATTCAAATACTCTTCTAGTTCGTAGAGGATTTGCATAATACTTGCACGCGTTTCAAGTTCTGCATGTGTCGACGGTAAAGACGCTTCTTGCACCTTGAGACGAATATCATACAAGGAGTGAAGACGCAATACAGTATAGTCGTTGCTATTGACATTCTCGCCAACTTCACTGAGCAAACCAGCAAGTTGTTCAATTGTTTCATCATGACCTTCAATATGCTGAACTAATCTATAAATACGAGTCAGTAAATCAAGTTGTTCTTCACGCATATCGAAGTAATGATAATAAGAGTTCTCATTACGAACGAAGTGATTTTTAACATCTCTAAAGGCTAAAGATTTCGCTTTCTTAATCGTCAACTTCAAGTGTTGGATATGTTCTTCTACAGCGTTTATCGAAGATTTTTTATCTTCAGCAAGTAGATAATGACCGAAAGTTGTAAAGATATGACGGAATTGACTCTCAACTTTCTTCTTATACTGATTTAAGTTGTGATCTAAACTTGGCATGATGAGGTTCATAATAAAAGCAATTCCGAGACCCACGCACAAGAGCAACACTTCGTTGATAAATAAATGAAGATCGATGGACTTAGCATTAAAGACGTGAAGAAGGATGACGCAACTTGTTATGACGCCCTCTTGGACATTTAACACAACTGTTAAAGGTATGAACAAGAGTACGATTAAACCGACGACGAGTGCGTGCTGACCTAAAATACTAAACGCCAGCATACCAATAAGCAATATGATCAGACAGGAAATGAATCTAGAAACGATAGCTTGCAATGAGTGCACTTTCGTGTGCTTAATGCACAAGACAACTAAAATGGCACTAGATGCAAAATTATCTAGACCAATAAGTTTGGCGATAATAATACCTAGTGCCATTCCGACAGCCGTCTTGATCGTTCTAAATCCAATGCGATATGGATTTAAACTTAACATAAGTGACGACCTCTATCTTTCTTCACAATATTCATCGAATAAATTCTGTAATTGCGTAATTACATCCATAATATCGTGACCTTCAATTTGATGACGTTCTAACATTGCTTTTGTTTCGCCATCTTTGACAAGTGCAAATGATGGACTTGATGGTGGATAACCTTCAAAGTAGTCACGAGCACGTTGCGTTGCTTCTTTGTCTTGACCTGCAAAGACACTGACTAAGCGGTCAGGTAACTTGTCAAAGTGAAGTGCATGTTGTGCAGCAGGTCTCGCAATACCGCCCGCACAGCCACATACTGAGTTTACCATTACAAGTGTCGTACCATCTTGTTGTAATACATTATCAACTTCTTCAGCAGTAGTGAGTTGCTCGTAACCAGCTTCTTCGATTTCGTTACGTGCTTGTTCAACTACATCGTTCATATATAGATCAAAGTTTAAATCCATGTTTTAATCAGCCTCCGTTGGAATACTTACGTTTATTCTACTAATTTCTGTCTCTAACATCAATATACCTGTTTGCTTAATAGATGCTTGTGTGTTCAATAGAATATTGTTCTACACGTTTTTTCACTGCTTGCATGAAACGTCCTGTAAGTAGTCCGTCTAGAATACGATGGTCAATTGAAATACAGAGATTGACCATGTGACGAATCGCAATCATATCATCGATGACGACAGGTTTTTTGACAATCGATTCGACTTGAAGGATCGCAGCCTGTGGATGATTAATAATACCCATTGAAGATACTGAGCCAAAGGTACCTGTGCTATTCACTGTGAAAGTACCGCCTCTCATATCTTCAGCTGTTAATTTCTGTTGACGCGCCTTAGTTGCGAGTTCGTTAACTTCACGTGCAATACCTTTAATCGATTTTTCATCTGCATGCTTAATCACTGGTACGTAAAGCTTATTCTCATCAGCCACTGCAATAGAGATGTTGATATCTTTATGCACCACGATTTCGTCACCTTGCCAACTGCTATTGAGCAGTGGATATTCTTTCAATGATTCTGCAACAGCTTTGATAAAGAACGCGAAGTATGTGAGGTTATAACCCTCTTTCTTTTTAAAATCAGCCTTATAGTGATTACGTGTATTGACTAATGATGTCGCATCAGCTTCGACCATCATCCAACCATGCGGAATTTCTGTCGCACTTCTAACCATGTTATTCGCAATCTGTTTACGCACGCCAGCAACTGGAATTGTTGAATCTCCGTCTTGTGGTGCAACAGTTTCTTGTGAAGATTGAGCTGGTGATGCTTGTGACTGTTGTGAAGGTTCAGAATGCACATTATTGTTACCGGTTTGAATCGCTTTCTCAATATCTTTCTTTGTCACGCGACCTTCAAATCCAGTACCTTCAACTTGTGATAAATCGATGTCATGTTCACTAGCTAAACGGAATACAACTGGAGAATAACGCCCATTATTCTTCGGTTGCGATGTCGCTTGAGATTGAGAAGTGGTTGCTTGAGACGCAGAAGATGAAGTCATAGAAGTTTGTTCTGATAGGTCTTCGCGATCTTGTGAAGAAGCGTCTGATGCTTCACTTTGCTCTTCTTCAGTCTCCGTTGAAGCGGAACTGGAAGCTTCTTCTCCTTCTACCTCTAAATGACAAATAACTGAACCTACTGAGACCGTTTCACCTTCTTCGACATCAATCGATTGGATGGTACCCGCGTGAGTCGACGGTACTTCGGCAGTTACCTTGTCAGTGATTACCTCACAGATGGGATCGTATTCTTCTACTGTATCGCCTACTGAGACGAGCCATTGTTCAATTGTGCCTTCATGAACACTTTCACCTAATTTCGGCATCTTAAGTTCCATAGGTCATCCTCCTTAGAATTCTGCTAACTCACGCATTTTATTCTTAATCTTATCAGGGTTCATCATAAACTCATCTTCTAGTGGTGGTGAGAAAGGCATGGACGGAACATCAGGGCCAGCGAGTCGCATGATTGGCGCATCTAAGTCAAAGAGACAGTTCTCTGCAATAATGGCTGCGACTTCTGACATTACACTGCCCTCAAGATTGTCTTCAGTGATGAGTAATATTTTGCCTGTGCGTTTCGCACGTTCAATAATCGTTTCTTTATCAAGTGGATAAACCGTACGTAAATCGACGACTTCCACATCAATACCCTCATCAGCAAGTGCATCGGCTGCTTGGATACTGTAATTAACACATAAACCGTATGTAAAGACAGTGAGATCATGGCCTTCTCTCTTCACATCAGCTTGGTATAACGGAACCGTATAATAGTCTTCAGGGACTTCTTCTTTCAATAAGCGATACGCTTTTTTGTGCTCGAAATACAATACAGGATCATTTGATTCGATCGAAGCAAGTAACAAGCCCTTTGCATCATATGGTGACGATGGGATGACAATTGTCAGTCCGGGTGTAGAAGCAAAGACACTTTCAATACTTTGAGAATGATAAAGCGCACCATGAATGCCGCCACCAAATGGAGAACGAATTGTTAAGGGTGCTTGCCAACCGTTATTTGAACGGTAACGCATCTTAGCAGCTTCACTAATAATTTGGTTTGAGGCAGGTAAGATATATTCAGCAAATTGAATTTCAGCGACTGGACGTTTACCCATCATAGCTGCGCCGATAGCGGTACCTACAATATTAGATTCAGCGAGCGGTGTATCGATAACACGTTCGATGCCAAAGCGTTCTTGAAGCCCTAGTGTCACACCGAAGACGCCACCTTTTTTACCTACGTCTTCACCGAGTACGAAGACATCGTCGTCTTTCTCCATCGCTTGATGCATCGCTTGGTGGATGGCCTCTAAATATGATAATTTCGTCATGCTTCTATGCTCCCTTCATCGTAGACATGCGTGTAAGTCTCTTGTGCATCTGGATAAGGTGCTTGTTCTGCTTCTTTCGTTACTTTGTTTACAATATCTTTGTGCTCTTGCTCAAGTGCATCTAACCAGTCTTGATCGATGATGCCTTGTTCTAGTAAGTAGTTTTTAAAACGGAGATTACAGTCTAAATCTTTGAGACCATCTCGAATTTCTTGTGAACGGTATTTATCATCATCGTCGGAGGAATGTGGCGTCATACGTGTACACATTGCTTCTATAAGTGTCGCACCTTCGCCATTAATCGCGCGTTCACGAGCTTCTTTCATCGCTTTATACATCGCAATCGGATCATTGCCGTCAACTTGTTCGCCATGCATACCATATCCTAATGCTCGATCGGATAATTTTTCAGCGCCATATTGTAAATTGTCTGGAACTGAGATGGCGTATTTATTATTTTCAATAACACAAATAAATGGCAGGTTATGTACACCAGCGAAGTTTAATCCTTCATGGAAGTCACCTTGGTTAGAACTTCCTTCACCTACTGTACTCATAGCGATGTTAGGCTTTTTATCCATTTTTAAAGATAAAGCTGCACCTACCGCATGAAGTATTTGCGTTCCTACCGGTGAACTTTGTGACAGTATACCTAATGATTTTTGACTAAAATGAGATGGCATTTGTTTACCACCAGAGTTGATGTCGTCCTTTTTAGCAAAGGCAGAAAGCATCGTATCTAATGGTGTCATACCTAAGTATGTAACGAACGCTAAATCACGGTAGTATGGTGAGGAGATGTCACCTTCTTCCATTGCATAGGCCATGCCAATTTGGGTAGCTTCTTGACCCTGACAACTAATCACGAATGGAATCTTACCTGAGCGATTGAGCAACCACATGCGCTCATCTATCTTACGGCCGAGATCCATCCATTTATACATCGTTTTCAAATCATCTTCGTTCAGACCGACACTTCTATAGTCAATCATCTTATTTCCTCCTTCTTAAACGTGAATTGAACGTCCTTCAATCTTTAATCCCAGTTCCATTAACACTTCAGATAGAGATGGATGGGCATGGGTAGTTAAGCCTAATTCCAAAGCAGAACCGTTCATAAATTGAAGTAATGAGACTTCGTTAATCAATTCCGTAACATGAGGTCCAATCATTGCGAGACCTAATATATCATTAGTTGCATTATCGACGACCACTTCACAGAATCCTTTATCTTTGTCTGGCGTATCAATCACGGCTTTACCAATTGCAGCGAATGGGACTTTCTGTACAGTAATTTCATAACCCTGTTCTTTCGCTTGTTCTTCACTCAAACCTATAGATGCTACTTCTGGATTGGTATAAATACAACGTGGCATTTGATTGTAATCCACTGCTATTGTACCTGCATCAAACATATGATCTACGGCAGTGATGCCTTCCTTAGAACCGACATGAGCAAGTTGTAACTGTCCAATGCAATCGCCTGCTGCATAGATATGACTTTCATCCGTGTGTTGGTAGGCGTTCGTCTGGATGTGCTGCTGTTGATTGGTTTGCACTTTCGTATTATTCAAGCCGATATCATCTGTATTTGGAACACGTCCGATAGCTACGAGACATTTGTCAAAGCTTTGCTCAGTATCTCCAAGTTGTAGCGTAACGCCATTTGAATGATCAGTGGAAACCGTTTCTTCACTTAAGGCTGTGTTCTCATAGAAAGTCACACCTTTTTGAGTCAACGAACGACGTAAAGTTTGCGCTACCCTTTTACTTTCGTTAGGTAAAATGCGTGGCCCAGCTTCAATAACAGAGACATTGACACCCAAATCATTGAATAAAGACGCAAATTCTAAACCGATGACACCACCACCAATAATCACTATAGAATGTGGCAATGTTTCGAGTTGTAATACGTCGTCGCTAGATAAGACGGTTTGATGGTTGAAAGGCAGAAATGGCAATTCTGCTGGACGCGAGCCAGTCGCAATCAGCACATGTTGGTTAGGAATAAGTGTAGACTCACCATCTTCAAATTCAACCGCAATCGTACCACACTGAGGAGAGAAGATGGATGGTCCTAGGATACGACCTGTACCATTGTAAACATCAATGTGATTCTGTTTCATTAAATGCTGAACACCTTGATACATTTGATCAACGATCGCTTGTTTACGTTTCATCATATCAGCAATATCGAAATCGAAACATGCGACGTTCACACCAAATTCTGAAGCTTGAGCTACAGTCTGTACGACTTCAGCAGATTTTAACAATGCTTTTGTAGGGATACATCCTTGATGTAGACATGTGCCGCCAAGTAAAGAACGTTCCACAATTGCTACTTTCTTTCCTAATTGTGATGCACGAATCGCTGCGACATAACCCGCAGTTCCGCCGCCTAGTATGACGAGATCATATTGTTCTTCAGCCATATTTTTACTCCAATCTATACAGGTTTAAGCGTGTGAGGTATTATTTAAAGTTAAAATGTTTGTTCAAAAGTTATTCCACAGTACATTTTACCTTAAAGCAACATAATAGAAAAAGATAATCACTCATAATTGTTATTAGTTATTAAGACAACGTTAAGCAACTGTGAAATAAGTTAGTTACAATTGATGTTCTAACCTATCTCACAGTTGATTTGAATCGCTTATGCGCGTTGATTATGTTCAATCATTTCTTTCGCATTCTGACGTGTGAGTTCAGTCACATTAGCTCCTGAAATCATACGTGCAATTTCGTCTATTCGAGCATCTCCGGTAAGCTCTTCAACGTGTGTCGTCGTGCGCTCATCCTCTGTCGTGCCTTTCGTGATGAGTAAGTGATGATCACTCATCGTTGCCACTTGAGGCAGATGTGAAATACAAATAACTTGGATATGCTCAGCTAAATCTCTCATCTTCTCAGCCATCTTCTGAGCAGCTTGGCCTGAAACGCCTGAATCTACTTCATCAAAGAGAATCGCTGTTTGACCTCTTGATTTCACAAAGATTGTTTTTAAGGCAAGCATGATACGCGAAAGCTCGCCGCCTGAAGCGATTTTATTTAAACTCTTTAACGGTTCGCCCCGGTTTGGACTAATTAAGAATTCTACAAACTCGATGCCTTCACGATTCGGTTGTTCGAGTGGTTTGAATGAAATCTCTAAATTCGCATCTTTCATTTGCAGATTCTGAATTTCATCAACGATATGTTCTCTTAGCGTTTGCGCTACTTTACGACGCGCTTTAGAAAGCTTCTGACCAATATCAAGTACTTGATGATATAAATTTGAGATTTCCTCTCTTAATTGAGAGGTGCTTTCTTCGTAATTCTCTATTTTATTAATTTCATTTTCAATTTTCGCTTGATACTTAATGAGTTCCGAAACGTCTTTACCATACTTACGCTTCAAATTGTTAAGTAAGTTCATGCGTGATTCTAATTCGTTTAAATATTGTTCATCAAACTCTGTATTCGTCAGTTCGTCATAGAGTTGATGCTTTGCATCTTCCAACGTATAGTAGAATTGATCAACCTCTTCTTTGAGCGTTTGATATTGCTCAGGTAGTATTTCATTGACACGCTCAAGTTGGTTGCTCAACTCATACAAACGGTCTGGAATAGCATGCTCGTCTGTTAGTGTAAGATGCGCATTATTCAATGCAATATTGAGATTCTCAGAGTTCTTAATACGGTTGATATCCGTTTCTAGCTCTTCGACTTCATCTTCTCTAAGATGTGCCTCTTTAAGTTCATCATTTTGAAACTTTAATAAATCGAGTCGTTGAAGTAAAGCCTGATCGGCTGATTCTAACTCGGATAGTTCTTTCTTCTTAGCCATATATTTATCATATGTTGACGTATAATTGTCTAATAAATCGGCATATTGGCCTTCTGCATAATTATCTAATAATTGTAGATGATATTTTTGTTTCAATAATGTTTGCGTCTCATGCTGACCATGGATATCGAGTAATTCTTGCATGACACGTCGTAAATCTGCCAGTGTAACGACTTGGTTATTGATACGGCAAATACTTTTACCAGAGCTAAAAATCTCTCGCTTAACTAATAAGAAATCCTCATCTACATCGATAGACATATCCTCGAGAATGGAGATAGCGTCTTTACTTTCGTCTATGTCGAATATACCTTCGATAATCGCTTTCTTCTCGCCGTGGCGTACGTAATCAGAAGACGCACGCATCCCGATAAGCTGGCCAATTGCATCAATGATGATGGACTTACCCGCACCCGTTTCACCACTGAGCACCGTTAAGCCATCTGAGAGGTGAATTTCTAAAGTATCAATAATTGCAAACTGTTTAATAGATAAGGTTTGTAACATTGAAGTTCACTTCCTTATGCTTATAGTAAGTTAAAGATTCTTGTCTTGATTGTCTCACTCGCGTCTTTGTTACGGCAAATGATTAAGCATGTGTCATCACCACAAATTGTACCGAGTACTTCTTCCCAATCAATTTGATCGAGGATAGCCCCTATGGATTGAGCATTGCCTGGTAAAGTCTTTAAGACGAGGAGATTCTCAGTGCCATCAATGTTGACGAAAGAATCCATTAAATAACGACCAAGTTTCTCAAGAGGATGGTATTTACGGTCGTTCGGCAAGCTATAGACATATTGTCCTGCTGGCGTAGGTACTTTGATGAGTTGAAGTTCTTTAATATCTCTGGATACAGTTGCTTGAGTAACATTTAAATCATACTCGTTTAAACGTTTAACGAGTTCATCTTGGGTTTCAATCTTCTCATTAGAGATAATTTCACGTATCTTGATATGACGGACTGACTTTTTCGCCATGTATAACACCTCTATCAACGAATATTTATACAATGATTTTAACACATTGCTTCCCATTTCACTACTATATGTATCAGTGATTGAGAGTGTGATATGCGTGGACTACAGTATAATAAATATTAATTATTGTGGTTGATTTATGGACACTTTGTAAGTATATTCATGTATATAAATTAATAGATGAGATTTTCTCGTTTATTTAATACAGCTTTGGATAAACTTTCAACAAGCACTAGATGAACTTAAATTGTCACCTCTACTTGATTGATGTCTCAATAAAAGAAGTTCCATGAGAGCCAACTTGCTCCCAAATGGAACTTAGGTTTATCAACGCTAATTTCATATTAATGATCACGTTGTACAAAAAGTTGAATAATTTCATTTAAATGTGACGTATCGTATTGAGGTTGCAGTGTTTCTAAATTGCGATATGCACTATCAGCTTCATGCTGTAATTTTTCTTCTGCCCCTTCTTTTCCTAATAGAGAGACATAAGTACTTTTATGATTGGTCACATCGCTACCGACTGCTTTACCGAGCTTATCTTGGTCTCCGTAAACGTCTAACAAGTCGTCTTTAATTTGAAACATTAAGCCGAGATGTTCACTGTAAGCTTCTAACGCATGCGCGATTTCTGTCGCAGGTTGAGCAATATCAACCGCAGCCATAACTGCAAAATTCAATAAAGCACCTGTCTTAGTACGATGAATTTGTTGCAAGGTCTCTAAATCAATATCTGAATTCTCGCTTTCCATATCGAGCACTTGGCCACCTACCATACCTTGATGTCCACTCGCTTTGGATAGTCGTGCAAGGAGCTGAACCTTTGTCTCAGGTGCTAACTTAGAATCAGTAGAGATGATTTCAAATGCCTTAGTGAGTAACGCATCTCCAGCAAGAATCGCTTTCCATTCACCATAAACTTTATGGTTAGTAAGCTGTCCACGGCGATAATCATCATTGTCCATTGCTGGTAAATCGTCATGAATAAGAGAGTACGTATGGATCATCTCTAGCGCTAAGGCAGTATCTAATCCTTGATAGACGTCTTCATTTAACGTATGAAGTGTTAAAAGTACCAATAGTGGACGTAAACGTTTGCCACCCGCGTCGAGAGAGTAACGCATGCTTTCTTCTAAATCGGTATTCAGGTGCGTATCACTCACTGCTTGTTGAAGATGCGAGTTAATGAGGTTAATATAGTCAGTCATTTGTTGATTCATTGTTATTATCACCTTCATTATCTGACGCTTCGTCTTTGACAAGTTCATTGACTTTCTCTTCTGCGTTTTTCAAAGTTTCATTACAAGATGCAGATAACTTCATACCACGTTGATATAAATCGAGAGACTCTTCAAGTGATACCGTCTCATTATCTAATTTATTGACGATACTTTCTAATTCTTTCATCATTTCTTCAAAACTTTGCTTTTCTTCACTCATCATTTTTACCCACTTTCTCTACAGAAGCTTTAATATTTCCGTCTTTCATAGCTAAATTCAACTGATCGCCTTTACTAATTTGATCCACACTTGTTACGACTTGATCATCTTTACTAATGATAGAGTAACCCCGTAACATGACGTTAGTTGGACTCAAGTTATTGAGCAATTCTACTTTATTCTTGAGTTGCGTTTCGTTATGAGATAACATCTGTCGCAAGCGTTGAACGAGTACTTGTTGATAACGCGCTGCATGACTTTGATATTGTTTAATGTCGTTCAATAGATAACGCAAATTAAATTTTTGAGCAAGCAAACGTAAATCTTGTCTTGCCTGTGTCAATTGCATTTTTAAATTAAGATTTAATTGCTTTTCTAACTCATCACGACCTTGAATTTGTTGATCGTAAAGTAAAGATGGCGTCTTAAATTTATAATAAGATGCTAAATAATCTAAGCGCTTACGTTGTTGTTTAATGATTTGCTGTATCTGACGCGTCATAGATAATTGTACTTGTTTGAGTTGTTGCATCAGTTCAAACTGATCTGGCGTAGCTAGTACGGCAGCATGTGTAGGTGTAGCGGCTCGGACATCCGCGACTAGATCGCTAATGGTATAGTCCGATTCATGACCTACTGCAGAAATAATCGGTGTTTGGCAATTATAGATTGCACGTGCAACCTCTTCTTCATTAAAGTTCCATAGATCTTCAATTGAACCTCCGCCACGACCAAGGATAATCACATCTACACCGAGTTGATCTGCTTGTTCAATCTTGGCCACGATATCATCTTTCGCTTGCTTTCCTTGTACTAACGTACTGATATACTCTTGTTTCACTAACGGATAGCGGCTGTTTAATGTCGAATGAATATCTCGAATGGCTGCACCTGTACTTGCAGTGAGTATTGCTATGCTTGAAGGAAACTGTGGTATTGGCTTTTTATTGATATCATCAAACAAGCCTTCTTTACGTAACTTCTCTTTCAGCTCAGCTAGTCTTTGATACAGAATACCAATGCCATCTAGCTGCATCTTATTGACGTAAAGTTGATAATTCCCTCTTTTCTCAAATACCGATACACGTGCTTCGATCAGTACTTCGTCACCTTCTTTAGGTGTAAAGCCAAGTTTAGACGCGTTACCTCTAAACATCGTCGCGTTGATGACACTATTGTCGTCTTTGACATTAAAGTAGAGGTGACCACTCGTATGCTTTTTAAAATTGGATAATTCACCTTTAATTAAGATAGTTTGAAGATGTGGATCTTGATCAAACTTGTACTTAATATATTTAGTTAAAGCAGAAACGCTGAGATAATCTGTCATACCGCCACCACGCTTTATTTAATATTACTTAAGACCCCGTTAATAAATTTATGATGATTGTCATCACTGAATTGTTTAGTCAATTCAACAGCTTCGTTAATCACGACTTTTTCAGGCGTATCGCCATTCATAAGTTCAAATGTCGCCATACGTAGGATAATACGATCTGTTTTAAGCAAACGATCGAGCGTCCAGTCTTGTAAATAAGGTGCAATCTTCTCATCTAAGACACTCTCGTGATCTTTCACTCCTGTAACGAGCCAGTTGATAAAATCTAAATCAATATCATCTTCGTCTTTATCATCTTTAATGAAATTCACAGCTTCAGCTATAGATAAGTCATTATTTTTAACTTCTAATTGAAATAGAGTTTGAAAAGCTTGTGTTCTAGATTCTCTACGACTCATGATAAACTCCTTCAAAATGTATTTTTTATCTACTTATGAATGTTCAGTGTCATCATCCATAATATTGTATTTCTCTAAGAATTTCGTGTTAAATTCCCCACTTCTAAAGATGTCATTCGATAAGAGATTCATATGGAAAGGAATTGTTGTATCAATGCCTAATACGAGATATTCGCTTAACGCACGTAAACCAGACATAATGGCATCATCTCTCGTCGGTTGGTGCACGATTAATTTACCAACCATTGAATCGTAATATGGTGGAATCGTGTAATTGGTATAACATGCTGATTCTACACGTACACCGAATCCTCCTGGCGCAAGATATTGCGTAATCTTACCTGGTGAAGGCATGAAATTCTTGTATGGATTCTCAGCATTAATACGAAATTCCATGGCGTGTCCATTGATAGTGACATCTTCCTGCTTAAATGGAATCGCTTCTCCCATTGCAACTTTCAGCTGTAGCTTCACTAAATCCACACCTGTAATCATTTCTGTAACTGGGTGTTCAACTTGGATACGCGTGTTCATTTCCATAAAGTAGAAATCATCCGTATCTAAATCATAGATAAACTCGATAGTTCCTGCATTCTCATAATTAACTGCCTGTGCTGCACGAATAGCTGCATTACCCATCTCAACACGTTTCTCTTCGCTGAGAATTGGGGATGGTGCTTCTTCAACGAGTTTTTGCATACGGCGTTGAATCGTACAATCTCTTTCGCCGAGATGGACGATGTTACCGTGCTTATCACCCATGATTTGAATTTCAATATGTCTGAAATTCTCGATGAACTTCTCTAAATATAAGCCGCCATTACCGAAAGCAGTTTCGGCTTCTTGTTGTGTCATCTTAAAGCCGTTTTCCAACTCTTTCTCGTTGCGAGCTACGCGGATTCCTTTACCGCCACCGCCAGCAGTCGCTTTGATGATCACTGGATAGCCAATCTCTTTGACTAAGTCTTTCGCGTCATCAATTGTTTCAACGAGACCTTCGCTACCAGGTACAACGGGAACATTAGCACGTTTCATTTCTTCTTTAGCCACATCTTTGATACCCATCTTCTGAATAGATTCGTAACTTGGTCCAATAAACTGAAGTTGGCACGCTTCACATAGCTCAGCGAAATCTCCATTTTCAGCTAAAAAGCCGTAACCTGGGTGGATACCGTCGCAACCTGTAGAGGTAGCGATAGAAAGTATATTAGGTATGTTCAAGTAGGAATCTTTAGATTGCGTAGGTCCGACGCAATATGCTTCGTCTGCAATTTGAGTATGTAAAGCATCTTTGTCGCCTTCTGAGTATATAGCAACCGTCTGTAATCCTAGCTCTTGACATGCACGAATAATGCGTACCGCAATTTCTCCGCGGTTAGCAATTAATATCTTCTTCATCTTACTTCACCTTGAATAACGGCTGGCCATACTCTACCATTTGGCCGTCCTCGACTAAGATTTCTGTGATTTCCCCAGAGATTTCTGCTTGGATTTCGTTGAATAGTTTCATCGCTTCTAGGATACAAACTGTTGTATCATTAGACACTTTGTCACCTACTTGTACGTAGGGGTTCTCTTCTGGTGATGGTGATTTATAGAATGTACCTACCATTGGTGCTGTAATTGTTTGAGCATCGTCATCTGCTTGAGCAGACGCTTCACTATCTTGCGCACTAGGTGCTGGTTGAGCAGGTGCCTCTGATGGTGCAGCATACTGTTGTACGGGTTGTTGTGAACTAATTTGAGGAGTAATAATTTCAGTTTCTTTTTCTTTCTTTAAATTAACAACATTTGTTTTATCTTCTATATTAATCTCAGTTAAACTTGATTGATCAAGTATATCGATAAGTTCTTTTATTTCTTTAAAATTCATACTACTGACTCCTTCAGTTTGATTTCATCTATCTATTCTATTTTACTTGAGTGGAATATTCAATTCAAGTCTATGTATACGTCTTTAGTTTTATTCAAATGAAATAGAATTTGTAAAAAATGAGTTTGTTTCCGTCTTGATGGATTATCACACTGCCTCAGTACGGGTGATATTAAGGTTGCAAACACGACAAAAATATAAGGCCCAGACACACAATGATGCGTGCTTGGACCTGTGACTATATGAATTATGATGCGCTTACAAAAATAATTAGAATGCTTTATACGTGAGCTTATTCGGCATCATGTATTCGCGCGTGATGCATAACTACCATCGCTAGTGTTGATGACAAGTACGTCGCCCTCGTTAACGAATAATGGCACGTTTAAAGTGTAACCTGTTTCAACAGTTGCAGATTTAGTAGCACCTGTAGCAGTATCCCCTTTAATACCTGGTTCAGTTTCTGTTACTTCAAGTTCAACTGTTTTCGGAAGCTCGATTCCGATAATTTCACCTTCGTAACTTTGAATTTGAACGTCCATATTTGCTTTTAAGAATTTCAATTCTTCTTGTAAGTAATCGCCAGGAAGTTCTACTTGTTCGAATGTTTCATTGTCCATGAAGACATGAGTGTCACCATCAGCATATAAATATTGCATGCGGCGATTCTCAATCATCGCTTGTTCTACTTTCTCACCCGCTCTAAATGTCTTCTCTTGAATCGCACCTGTTCTAAGGTTACGTAATTTAGAGCGTACAAAGGCAGAACCTTTACCTGGTTTCACGTGTTGGAAATCGACAACTTTCCAAATTCCATTGTCTACAGAAATAGTTAATCCTGTCTTAAAATCATTAACCGAAATCATTCAGTTTCCTCCTCATTAACGCTTTCATTATAAAATAATAAGGTCTTTCGATGATTTAGTAAAGCGTTCACAACCATTTTCAGTGATTAAGATATCATCCTCAATACGAACGCCACCTAAACCTTCGAGATAAATACCAGGCTCTATTGTAACACATTGATTCACTTTAAGCGTGCTATCACTGCGACGTGAAAGCGCTGGCCCTTCATGAACATCTAAACCAATACCATGACCTAGGGAATGACCGAAATAGTCTCCGTAGCCTTTCTCACTGATATAGTCTCTGGCTACTGCGTCGAGTTCGCTCGCTTTCATACCTGGTTTGGCTGCTTCAATCGCTTTAAGATTAGCGTCAAGCACGATTTGATGAATCTCTTTAAGTTTATCATCAGGTTCTCCTACAGCAAATGTACGTGTAATATCTGAAGCATAACCTTTGTAGTAAGCACCGTAATCTAAAGTGATTAAGTCACCATCTTCAATGACTTTGTCACTTGCGACACCATGTGGCATAGCACCACGATAGCCTGATGCGACAATCGTATCGAACGATGTGTCTTCAGCCCCGAGTTCAAGCATCTTACTTTCAAGTTTCGCTTTAACGTCATGTTCCGTCATGCCCGCTTTCGTAACCGTTAGAATATAGTCATATGCTTCATCGACAATCTCAGCAGCTTTTTGAATAATTTGAATTTCATCTTCAGTTTTGACTTCACGAATTTCTTCGATGGCACCTGAAACACTAATTAAGCTAATTGGAGCTTTACTGAGTTTGAGATACGTATCATATGAGACAAGATTCCCTTCAAAGCCTACATTTTCGACATTTAACTCTTGTAAATGTGATTTAATTGCATCAAGTAAGTTTCCATCTTGATTAATGACGTTAAATTCGGTAGCTTGTTGTGAAGCTTGATCCATATATCTAAAGTCAGTGAGCAAGATTCTCTTCTCTGGCGTGATAATCAATGCCCCGCTCGTACCTGTAAATTGAGATAAATACCGACGATTGAAATCTGACAGTACAACGAGCGCATCTAAGTGTTTGTCGCTCAATAATTGCTTCACTTGTTCTAGTCTATCCATGATCATTCCCCCGTCCTTTAAGTTTGTACTTTTCCTGCTTATACCTTAAAATGATAGCATAATTAGGTTTAAAATGAATAGTTATTGATTTTTTATAGGAGCAAAATAATGAAGAAGAAATTAATTGCTGTACTATGTGCTTCTACTTTATTAGTAGGTTGTGGAAGCCAGAATTTAACGCAACTCGAAAAGAAAACAACAGATTTACGTGATAAAAATCATAAAATGAAGTTAGAGATTCAAGAATTACAACAGTCAAGATCTCAACATGAAGAGAAGATTAAAGCTTTGCAGAAAGATAAAAGCAATATGAAGCAAGCGAAGTCGAATCATAAGAAGGTTTCTAACTATAAGACTTCCTCTCAATATTATAAAGATGTCACTGACGTGTTAAACGAATACCACGACCAGAAAAAAGACATTGAGGCAAATAAACATAGTTCGAAGGTAGAATCGAAAATCAATGGTATGGTTGAAGATTTAGACCAAGCGCGTGATCACTACACTGAGAACCTAAATAAAGATGATATGTCTGCCGACGATAAGAAAAAAGATAAATCAATTTCTAAGTTACATAAAGATTTAACTAAAGCTTTTGATGATATTCAAGACGGCTATAGTAAAAAAGATAAAAAGAAAATCTCCAGTGGCCAAAAGAAATTATCACAAATTAAGTTAGATCAATAATTACAAGCTAAATCAGTTTCTAAGTATTATAGGAGTGTTCATTTTTGAGAAATGTATTATTCTACATTGTCATCATCATCGCTGCATTCGGATTAATTATGAATTTTGATGTTTTCTTCTATAGCATCATTCGATCATTGATTACGCTAGCGATTATCGGAGTGATTATCTATTTAATTTATTACTTCTTCTTCCTTACAGAAGATCAACGAAAGTATAAACGTGCGCAACGTAAATATAAACGACGCAACAGACATTAAATAGAAGTTAAAAAACCTTCTGAAGTCATTTGGCAACTTCAGAAGGTTTTACTTTTATTTACGATACATCCAATCGTCAGATTTATATTTTTCAGCAATTTCTTGGACTTCTTGTTCTTGAGCTTCAGTCAGTTGGAGTGGTTTAAAGTCGATGTTTAAACCTTTTTTAAAACCAGTAGCAAAAGCATCTTCCATTTGTTCCAAAGTGATGTGCTCATCAGAAATATCATTCATAGCTACGGCTTTATCAAGAAATGCTTTTTTCATTTTATCTTTCAAACGACTATTCTTGAACTTGAACATGTCGAATAAATCATCGATATCTACATCTTGTAAGAGTGAACCATGTTGGAGAATTACGCCTTTCTGACGTACTTGCGCGCTCCCTGCGATCTTACGTCCTTCCACTACAAGCTCATACCAACTTGGTGCGTCGAAACAAACGGCACTACGAGGTTGTCGTAATTTAGCACGCTCCTCTTCCGAACGTGGGACAGAGAAGTGAGCATCAAAGCCGAGGCTTCTAAAACCTTCGAGCAATCCTTGAGAAATAACCTTGTAAGCTTCAGTCACTGTACGCGGCATGTCAGGATGATCTTCTGGTACGATAACGGCATAAGTCAGTTCCTTGTCATGTAGTACGCCTCTTCCCCCAGTTGGGCGTCTGACAAGTCCATATCCTTTCTCTTTAACTTTATCGATATCAATTTCTTTCTCTAAACGTTGAAAATAACCTACAGATAATGTGGGAGGGTCCCAAGTGTAGAAGCGAATAACTGGATCGATTTCTCCACGAGACACAAAGTTTAACAACGCTTCGTCCATTGCCATATTGTAGTATGGATCACGACTACCTGTATTGATGAAATTCCAAGTTTCTACCACAATTAAAACCCCTAACCAATATAATTAGCATGACTCTAATTGATTTAAAGTATGCCCGACAACGTTAAAATGCAATAAAAATTTTGATAAATTGCATTCACAGTCTTATAATATATAATAGCGATTTATGAGGGAGGATGCAAGATGAGTAACTTTGTATACATTGCGTTAATCATCATCGTCATCATCATTTTATACATGGTTATACAAATGATTTGGAACAAACGTGCTGTGACTGAATTAGATCAGAATGAGTTCCATAAAGGTTTACGTAAAGCGCAAGTCATCGATGTGCGTGAGAAAGTGGACTATGATTATGGACATATTAACGGCGCACGTAATATCCCAATTACGATGTTTAAACAAAGATTCCAAGGTTTGAGAAAGGACCAGCCTATTTACTTAGCCGATGCAAATGGTGTCGCAGCTTATCGTGCCGCGAGAATCTTGAAGAAGAACGGCTATAAAGACATTTACATGCTTAAAGGCGGCTATAAAAAGTGGACAGGCAAAATCAAATCTAAAAAATAATGTATTGAAAAAAAGCAATCCTGAAGAGGATTGCTTTTTTAATGCCTAAAATAGTGATTTCAGAGTTATTCTTTTTCAGCGTGTAAACCGTCAAATTTTAATACCGGTTTACGTGCAGCTTTCGTTTCATCTAAGCGATCAATGATTGTATGATGTGGCGCTTCAAGTACTTTGTCTGGATCATTTTTCGCTTCTTCTGAAATTTGGATGAGCGCGTCACAGAAGTAATCTAATGTTTCTTTAGATTCAGTTTCTGTAGGCTCAATCATCATACCTTCATCCACATTGAGTGGGAAGTAAATTGTAGGTGGATGTACACCGAAATCTAACAAGCGTTTTGCCATATCGAGTGTACGCACACCGTGTTCTTTTTGTTTTGAACCGCTGAGAACAAATTCGTGTTTACAGTATTGTTCGAATGGAATATCAAATTCATCTTTAAGGCGTGCTTTAATATAGTTAGCGTTAAGCACAGCTGCTTCTGAAACTTCTTGTAACCCTTTGTTACCCATTGTGCGAATATAAGTGTACGCTCTTAGGTAAATACCGAAGTTACCATAGAATGGTTTCACTCGACCAATTGAATTTTCAATTTCGTTTTCGTAACGGTAGTGATCTCCATCTTTAACTACAAGTGGTTTTGGTAGATAGCTTGCTAATTCTTTAACAACACCTACTGGACCTGAACCTGGACCGCCACCACCGTGAGGGCCTGTAAATGTCTTATGCAAGTTCAAGTGTACAGCATCGAAGCCCATGTCTCCTGGACGTACTTTATCCATAATTGCGTTGAGGTTGGCACCATCATAGTAAAGTAAGCCGCCTGCTTCGTGGACAATTTCACGGATTTCCATGATATTTTTCTCGAAGATACCTAACGTATTAGGGTTAGTCAACATAATAGCAGCAGTATTCTCGTTAACAACGCGTTTTAAGTCTTCGATATCTACTTCACCGCGTTCGTTAGACTTAACAGTGACAGCTTTGAATCCAGCAAATGCTGCTGAAGCTGGGTTTGTACCGTGTGCTGAGTCAGGAACAATGACTTCGTTTCTGTGACCTTGACCATTTTTTTGATGGTAAGCTTTGAAGATCATTAATGCTGTCCATTCACCGTGAGCACCAGCTGCTGGTTGCAGTGTAACTTCGTCCATACCTGTAATTTCTTTAAGTTCTTCTTGTAGGCTATGAATGATTTCAAGTGAACCTTGAACTTGTGATTCATCTTGTAATGGATGTGCCTCAGCGAAGCCGCCTAAACGCGCTACTTTTTCATTAATTTTAGGATTGTATTTCATCGTACAAGAGCCAAGTGGATAGAAACCAGAGTCTACACCGAAGTTTTTATTTGATAGCTCTGTGTAATGACGTACAAGGTCTAATTCGGCAACCTCAGGAAGTTCTGCTTTCTCTTTACGAATAAACTTCTCATCGAAAACATCATTTACTGATTGAGATTCAACTTCTTTCTGAGGTAAAGAATATGCATAACGTCCTTCTCTAGAACGTTCAAAGATTAGAGGGCTAGATTTACTTACTACCATTTAACTCACCTGCTTTCTTCACGAATGAATCGATTTCATCTTTAGTGCGTAATTCAGTCACGGCAACGAGCATGTGATTAGTGAAGTCTGAACTTGCTTCACCTAAATCGAAACCGCCGATGAATCCTTCATCAACTAACGCTTTGTTGATTTCAGAAATAGGTTGATCAAATTTAACTACGAATTCGTTATAACTTGGTGCTTCAGAAACCTCAAAGCCTGCTTCTTTGAATTGATTTTTCGCGTAATTCGCATTTTCGAAGTTTCTTAAAGCAATGTCGTACATACCTTGCTTACCTAATGCAGACATGCAGATGGATGAAGCAAGTGCATTAAGTGCTTGGTTAGAACAGATATTAGAAGTCGCTTTGTCACGACGAATATGTTGTTCGCGAGCTTGTAAAGTTAATACGAAACCACGGTTACCGTCTTCGTCTTCAGTTTGACCTACTAAACGACCAGGTGTTTTACGCATTAATTTTTTAGTTGTCGCGAAGTAACCACAGTGTGGTCCACCGAATTGAGCTGGAATACCGAATGGTTGTGTGTCACCTACAACGATATCAGCACCAAAGCTACCTGGAGGAGTAAGTAATCCTAGAGCTAATGGGTTTGCATAAACGATGAATAATGCTTTTTTATCTTCAATGAATGAATGGATTTTTTCTAAATCTTCAACTGAACCGTAGAAGTTTGGATATTGAACGGCAACTGCTGCTGTGTTGTCGTCTACAGCTGCTTCAAGTTTGTCGAGGTCAGTGATTGTACCATCTAAGTCTACTTCTTCAATTTCGAACTCGTCTCTTACTTTAACGTAAGTGTGGAGTACTTGAAGTGCTTGGTAATGTAAACCTTTAGATACGACAATCTTATTCTTCTTAGTTTGGTTAAAAGCAAGGATACAAGCTTCTGCAAAGCTAGTCATACCATCATACATAGATGAGTTAGCAATATCCATATCTGTGAGTTCACAGATTAATGTTTGGAATTCAAAAATAGCTTGTAGTTCACCTTGAGAAATTTCAGGTTGGTATGGTGTATAAGCAGTATAGAATTCAGATCTTGAAATCATAGCATCTACTACTGCTGGAGCATAATGATCATACACGCCCGCTCCGAGGAATGAAGCGTGTGTTTCTTTAGTAATGTTTTTATTTGAAATACGAGTTAAACGTTTCATTAAGCTTGTTTCTGGTTCTGCATCTGGAATGTTTAACTCTCTGCCAAGTAATACTTCTTTAGGTACATCTCCATATAAGTCTTGAATGGACTCAGCACCTATAGTATCTAACATTTCTTTACGATCTTTCTCAGTTAATGGAATATAACGATGACTCAAGATTTACACCCTTTCATTATTTGCTAATTTGATTTTTCTTAACGATTTTAGCATCAACTTGACGTTTACGAACTTGAATGACAATCTCTTTGCCCATTTCGAATTCGTCACGATCAATGATAGCTAAACCAATAGCTTTACCAGATAATGGTGATTGCGTTCCTGAAGTCACTTCACCAATTTCTTTACCATCTTTATTCATTACAGTATAACCAGTTCTTGGAATACCTTTACCGATCATTTCGATACCTACAGTGCGGCGTTTAGAACCATTTTCTTTTTGGTCTTTAAGTACTGATTTACCAATGAAATCAGCATCGATAAGTGGTTTAGCTGCAAATGCAATACCACCTTCATATGGAGTAATAGATTCTGTTAAATCTTGACCATGAAGTGGTAGACCAGCTTCTAATCTAAGTGTGTCACGTGCACCTAAGCCACATGGCTCTACATCATATTCTAAGAAGCCATTCCAGATATCTAAGGCATCTTCAGATTTACAATAAATTTCGAATCCATCTTCACCTGTATAACCAGATTGAGAAAGAATTACATTTTTACCGAAAATCGTAACATCCATTTTGAATTCGAATGGTTTCATTTCTGAAACGTCTACATCTACTAAGTCTTGAACAAGATCTCTCGCTTTAGGACCTTGGATCGCAAGTTGACCGTATTGATCAGAAACGTTTGAAACTTCTGCATCAAATTGATCTGAGTGTGATTTCATCCATTCAAAGTCTTTATCTGTATTAGCAGCGTTTACGACAAGTAAATACTCATTATCACCGATTTGATAAGTGATTAAGTCGTCAATAACGCCACCTTCTTCATTACAAAGAGCTGTATATTGAGCTTTACCAATTTCTAACTTATCAGTGTCATTTGATAATAAATATTGAACTAATTGTGATGCTTCAGGTCCTTTGATGAGTACTTCACCCATGTGACTGACATCAAATAACCCTTTATTTGTACGTACAGCATTGTGCTCCTCTTTAATGCTAGAGAACTGAACAGGCATTGCCCATCCACCAAATTCGACAATCTTAGCACCACTATCGACAAACGCTTGATAAAGTGGTGTCTTCTTAAGTTCATTAGACATCTTGAAGCCCCCTATTAATTATTTTTAAAAATAAAGACAGGATAGCCTAAGCTATCCTGTCAGAATCTTTCAGGAATGCGTCACAGTGTCATCCTTTTGCCTGAGAGATTCGTATTTACTTGCACCTTCGGCGATGATTATATTCAACAAAGAATACAATCATTCTCTCTAACACTGATCAATCGCAAGATAACTCATTAAAGATTTCATCATGCAAATCTTTAAGAGATTGATTACTATTCACTTTGATGAATGCGATTTCATTATATCTTGAATATCTGTCTGAATACAAGTTTTTTAAGTCATAAAGTGACTTATTATTAGCATTGGGCCGATTAGAATCGTTACGAATTCTGTCATATACAATATTCAAATCACAGTCTAACCACACGATGTTAGATTGCTTGTGAAGGATTTCTAAAGATTGGACACCTTCTATAATTCCGCCACCTGTAGCTATAACTTCAAATTGTTGAATGCATTCTTGTAAATAGTGAGCTTCTAAGCGTCTAAAGTGTTGTTCTCCATATTGATTGAAAATAGTGGGAATAGTCATTTGTTCTTGTTCAACGATATAATGATCTAAATCTACATATGATAACTGATAAGTAGAGGCAATATATTCACCGAGTGTCGTCTTACCTACTCCCATAAATCCTATTAATATTAGCGGTAACCTAATGTTTTTTGGCAATGTGATCTTCCTTTAAGTGTGATGTTTTGATTAACCGATCGTAATCATGTTCGATATTATCTAACGTTTTTAGTTTAATACTATATTGAACAGTGTAAATTGAGATTACTGATAAATATAGCATAAATACCCCCATCACAAAAGGATACATGTAGCCTTTAACTTTATACGTAAAATTGCTTATGATACATCACTCCTTTGTCCCTAAGATGAATATCGACCTCAATAAGATGAGCTGTAACTTTACGAACTTTAAACTGAGTGACTTGATTTAATACAGTTACATTCCCTTTTCCATTTACTGTCTTAATGACCTTACCATTTTTATAACTATATTTGCATAAACCTTTGCTATCGAATATTGATGAGGATGTCGAGTGATTCTCAATGTCGAGAGAAGGGCTGGTCGAAAAATCCGCTATTAAATCTCTTGCAAAGAGTTCAAGTTCTATATCACTATTAGTGCTAAGATGATAGTCGAAGAATTTCGTGCTATTAATGATCAGCGGTAATATAGTCAGAATAATGATTGTAATCGTTAATGCGAGTAGCAATTCAATATAGGTGAATGCTTTGTAATTATTTCGGATAGCATATTTCAGTTTCTTTATCAGAGATACATAAATCTTTGTGTTGATAGTAGATCTCATACTGTTTAATTTTTAAACCTTTCATCAATTCTAGCTTTTGTTCTCTAGAAATGAGTGCTGCTAATAAGCGTTTCATCTCCATAGTATGGTGTTTCTCTTGAAGTGTATGATTCATTCGTAACATCAATGGAAATAATAGTAAGCATAATATAGAGAGCGTACTTAAAGATAGTAAGCCATCCATTAAGAGACTCCCTTTTACTTTAGACTTTTTCATAACGAATTCGCCCTTTCTCAATGTGGAATATTAAACGATAGATTTCTTTATCATAAGAGATGTAAACTGAACCAAATTGATTCACTTCGCCTTTTTTATCGAAATTAATATAATCGAGGTTTGATTTATTCATAATTGTTCCTTTAGGAAGTGTAATTGTAGATTTTTTTGTTGCACCCTGTTCTTTAATTTCAATTTGGTTGGTGCCCTTTTTAAACAAGACGATAATTGATTTTTGATCGTGTATTGCTTTAGATTTATAGAGATTTAAATGACTAATTAACTGTGTCATGCGTTTTTGGTTAGTCTTAGTATAATTTGTATTGAGTAGAGAAGCGTGAGTTTGGAGATACATTAAGATACTGATAATAAAGAGGACGAATAGCAACTCTACGTACGTAAAAGCTTTCGTGGCGTTAAGATGCACGCGCTTCTCCATTTTGAATTGCTATCGCTTGGCCATTTTTACATTTCTTCTGTTGTTCTTTGATATAGCCTTCTCTAATTAAGTCGTCGATGGAGTCAGGTTTATGGTCGTTTTTAAGTGTATAAGCCTCAATCTGACTATTAACCATCTTAACTTGTGCATCACAACCTGTCGTTTGAATGTGTTGAGACTGTTTCGCTATATTCGGGATGATTAATATTAAGAGTAAGCTGATAATGAGAAGTACGAGTAACATTTCTATAAGAGTAAAAGCTGATTTCAAATAACGTTTGTGTAATTTCTTCATGGTGATTCCTTTCCTATTTAATCGTTTGCATAAGTTCAAACATTGGTAACATGATAACGAGGTATAATGCGACAATTAAAAATGCGAGTAATCCAAAAATAATGGGCTGCACGAATTTGAGTTGCTTGAGTATTTTACGTTCAATCTTTGCGATAAGTATCGAACTATAGAGTTTGAGCTCAATATCGAGTTTACCTTTCTTCTGACCTTGCTCGATAAAGGTGATTAATTCACTTTCGAAACATTTAAGTGAAGCTAAAGTTTTCCCTAATGGAGAGCCTGCTTCAGTGTGTTCTAAAATATAATGCCCTAAGTAATTAAGGTAAGCATCTTTCGTCTGAGAAGTATAAATTTCAACAATTTTATTCAGTGAAATCCCATTACGATAAAACAAAGAGAATTCAGTTGCTAAACGATACGTCTTTAATAACTTGAAATAGTGCTTAAGGCAGGGAACGTGAAGTACGAACTGAATACGAGATGGTGGCGATAAGCGTTGATAGAATACTATGAGTATCAAAGTGACACAACTGCCAATGATAAAAGCGACAAATAGACTGGGAGGCAATAGAACGATGAACTGAGTGAGCCCCTTTTGAAAAGCTGACAAATTAACGTCCATCGTTTCGTAGAGATTCTGAAATTCTGGAATAACTGTCTGATTTAAGACAATAAGCATTACAATAAATATGGACAGCAGTACAATAGGATATTGCAACGTCTTGAGTAAGCTTTGTTTCGCTTGTCGTTGTCTTTCCATATAATCAATACTAGAAATCAAACAAGTATTCAGTTCCCCAAATAACTCAGCAAAATACACTTGCATCACTATGGTTTGAGGATATTGTAATAATTCTAGAAGCGTTGCGCATCCTGAACCTTGCTGTAATGCTTGAATCATCTGTTGACGGGTTTCTTGTCGACGTATATGAAGGTGTTGTAGTAGAAAGTGTATGGCTTCAGATAAAGTGAAACCATGTGCTAATAGATCTGCAAGCCGCTTTAAGAAGTCAATTTGATCAAGTGTAGATAAAGGTTTACGATGGAATAATTTAGAGATATCGATCGACGGTGTCTTCACAAATAACACCCTCTTTCGACATTTCTTTAAGAATATAAGATAAATTCTGGAAAGTATAAGGCATCGTTTGCTCGTGCTCGAAAAAGTAAGCGATATCCTCTTTCATCATCATTTCACAGACCAATTCTCGCTTATCATCGCTAATAGGAATGAGCCGTTGATTCGTAATATTAATCAACGCTTGCTTAATTTCTTGCTCAGATATCCCCATTTCCAACAGACGAAGTAAAGTACCTCTACAATCATTCGCGTGAATTGTAGAAAGGACGAGGTGCCCACTCATACTTGCTTGAATTACATATTTTGCTACATTAGCATCACGAATTTCACCGATAAGTATGATATCTGGATCACAACGTAGTATCGCTTTAAAGGAACTCGCATAGTTAATCCCTGCCTTTTCGTTAATCGAGATTTGAGTGATGCCATTTATTTTTTGTTCGATCGGATCTTCCACGGTGATGATATTCAAATTTAATTGATCTTTAGCGTAATTAATCATCTGATACATTAAAGTGCTTTTACCTGATCCTGTTGGACCACTAAAGAGAATCAAGCCTTGTTTCTTATTCATTAGCTTGTACAAAATATCTCCGTGTTTCGTTTCAGAATGCTGTTCAAAGTATTGTGGTATTAAACGAATAACACAACTTTCAATTCCTAAGGACAGCGGCAATGTTGAAATACGTAAATAATAAGGTCGCTTAGCTTTGAATAAATAGCGGCCGCTTTGTGCGATAATATGAGTCGACACATCGAGACCTGCCAAATACTTCATATACGTCAGTAATTTCGTATAAGTTTCGTGTTGAATTGATTCAAAACTCTGCAGGTTATCATTGATACGAAATTTCACAAATACTTCTTCTTCTGATGGAATAAAGTGAATATCCGACGCTTCGTGCTTAATTGCTCTTGAAATCATTTCTTTGAATAATAGTTTCAAAAAATCACCTCCTACATATATACACGTAGGAGGTGATGATTTTACTTTTATTAATTTGAAAAACTTTTAAAAGCCGAGTAAGTATGGATTATCTATCTCACGCTCAACTGAAGTAGAAGGCCCATGTCCTGGATAAAGTGGTAAGGTTTCATCGAGTTCAAACAACTTAAATTTAATACTATCGATAAGTGTCTCCATATCACCACGATATAAATCTGTACGACCAATACCTCCATTAAAGAGCGTATCGCCGACTACAGCAAATTCATCAAAGACATAAGTTAAACTGCCTGGAGAATGTCCTGGCGTGTGTAGAACTTCTATGGAAAAATCGCCTATTTGTGTAGAACCTTCTTTAAGATTTGTTGGATGGGCTTGACTCGTAATCTCAGGTAAACCATATTGTTTAAATTTAGCAGCACCATTCTTCTCAGGGTCAGTTAAGAAGTCAAATTCTTCTTCATTTAAATACACAGGGACATCATATTCTGCTAGGATATCATCTAACGCACCAATATGGTCAAAATGCGCATGAGTAAGAATAATCCCAATGAGCGGTTTATCTATTTCTCTAAGGCGTGCTAAGATCTTCTCGCTTTCGCTTGAAGGATCTACGAGTAAGAGCTCATGATCATTTTCAATAAAATACGTATTCGTACTAGCAATACCTAAAGTTAAATGAGAAATTTGCATTATTGATCACCTTGGTTAGATAAGTGCTTTTGTACTGAAGCAAGTTTGTCATTCATCTTACGAGATTTATCTCGGCGGTCATCGATACGAAGGTTGGTACAAACGCGATCGAGACCTTTATCAAACGGTAGCTCATGAATTGCTTGAACGACTTCAAATAAATCTTTCAAGTCACCTTCAATTAAGGTATTCATTGGTGTAAGTTGATAGTCTATCTTGCCTTCAGATTTAAATTCCTCGAGTTTAGTTTGAATTTCTGCAATATATTTACTCACACTTGGGCCTTCAGTTCCTACTGGTATAACAACTACGTCTACAATTGCCATTATTTAACTCCTCCCTTTTCAATCACATAAGTGTAAATCAAGCCTGCTGCGCCGGTAATACCTGCATCGTTACCTAACTGAGCTTGAACAATTTCCGTTTCATGTTGCGCAGGTGTGAAAGTGATGTTGCGGTATTCAGTCTTAATATTCTCAATCAATATCGGTCCTGCTGTGGACATGCCGCCGCCCAGTATGATGTATTTCGGATTACTTGTCACACTGATAATGCTACATACATAAGCGATATAGTTAGCGACTTTCTCAGTGATAAAGATACAGAATTGGTCGCCTGCTTTAGCAGCGTCGAATACGTCTTTGGCTGTCACTTTATGTTCTTTAATTAATTCGAGAATAGAAGATTTAAATGTCAGTTTCGGATAGTAAAAGTAAACGAGATTGACGACACCTGTTGCAGATGCGACCGTTTCCACACAACCTGACTTACCGCAATTACATCTGAAACGCTGATCTTGGTCGATACGGAAGTGACCAATTTCTGCACCAGAACCTTTGTGTCCATGAACGATTTCTCCATTTGAAATAATACCGCCACCGAGTCCTGTACCTAGTGTAATAGCAACCACATCGTCAGCTTCGTTACCTGCACCTTTATGTTTCTCACCTAGTGCTGCAACGTTAGCGTCATTATCAACGTAGACCGGGCAATCCACGAATTGTTGGAACATTTCGCGAACGTGAACACGATCTTTCCAATAGAGATTAACTGCTCCATCGACGATTCCTGATTCGAAATCTACGGGACCTGGCACGCCTATACCCACACCAATGACTTGTGCAAAGTCGTAGTCATGCGCAGAAAGTTGTTCTTCGAAAGATTGATAGATTTGTTCTAGTAGCTTGTAACCTGTAGGATCCGTTGTATCTGTTTTAATAGACCATTTATGAATCTGATTGATCTTCTCATCAAATAGTCCTAGTTTACATGTTGTACCACCAACATCTGCCGCTAAAATGATTTTTGACATAACTCTACTTCCTTCTTTGACTAATAATTAATTTACATTGAAGATATTGTTCTTTGGATATCAACTCATATTGATAAAGCTGGTTAATTTCTTGTTCAATCATTTCCAAATAATCGTTAGGATCTTTGAAATAAATGATAAATCCAAACTGCTTTAACAATTGTAAGACATCATAGAAAGACTGAATTTCTTTAGGCATACTAATCATCCAACTCTTTCTTTAATCTTTGATAAGCATCCTTATTAGGATCAGCTTTGACAGCTTTTTTAATATAGCTTTTGGCTTTACTTTTATTATCAATCGCGCGACTAGCAATCGCCAGTTCATAGTTTAAAATGCCTGAGTTCGGATGTTCACGTAAACCGCGTTGCCAATCTGCAATCGCTTCGGTCTTTGAATGTTTGCTTGCAGTAATTAATCCTTTAAGATAATAGGTTTCATCGTCATCGTAGTGCTTCACAATTGTGTGCTTCACCATACTCTCTGCACTGTCATAATGTCCAGCTGACATTTCACTGGTAATAATATGGTTATAAATATTCTTTTCTTGAATGGTATAGATTCGGATTTGAGCTGCTAGAAAGAGCACAAGTGTAATAATCAAGACAATCCAAAATCCGGTACGATTATGCTTAAAGTAATAACCCATTAGCGTGATTAAGATACCGCCAATTAAACCACCAAGATGCGCCACAATATTGATATTTGGAATAAATATTGAAATACCGATTAGGATAACTAATACAATGAGTAGTTGACCGATTAATTTACGATTAAACGTCTTACTTAAGTACATAAATGTAAAAATAGCACCAATGAGTCCAAATATCGCACCACTCGCGCCAGCAGATACAGTATGCGTATTAAAAGATAATGACGCAAAGTTACCGAATAAGCCAGCGAACAAGTAAATCACTAACATGCGCCAATGGCCGACGATAGACTCAACAATTTTACCAAAGATGAATAAACTCAACATGTTCATGAGTAAATGTTCAAAGTTAAAGTGTAGAAACATCGAAGTAATCAGTCGATACCATTCACCATGAACAAAGTTAAAATGAACTAATCCACCGACATCTAAAAGTTTGAAGTCTGAAAATCGATCCAGAACTAAAAACATAATGAGCCAAATAAAAACGTTAATCGCTATTAAACTATACGTAATTGGCGCAAACTTCAACATATGTTTCTCAATAGGATTAATATTTAATGCTTGCTTGCGATAATGGGACTTCGTCTTCTTGTCTTCGAAGCGGCTTGCCAAGCGTAACCCCAGACTAGAAGTGGCTCGATCAACATCAGATTTCTCACGCAATATTTTGAAACGATATTTATGGCTATGATGACTGTCTAAGTTCTCATGCGCGAAACCTTTGTCAGTAAGTATAAATACATTATACTGTTTCGGTGTAAAGTTGAGAAACTGAGTGATATCTGAATGATGCTCATCGATTCGTTCTTTAATAAAACGCACATCTTGCGTTGAACTTGCACCGTACTGAAAGATGGCTACCTTCTTCGTTTGATGATTAGCAAGCCAAATCTCGGTATGGTCTTTATTATCATGAACCAGATGATAGTTCTTATATTTAATCCATAAATAGATAAGTTTCCAATAGTTTCTTTCTATATTCATTTGTGCCTCCGCTTAAGTTGTAGTTTCAATCATTCGATCGACTGGTTGGTCATGACTTTCAGGTGTAAAGTCATGGCGTTGAATATCATAGATTAAACTTAACGTTGGAGGTTGATGATCGGTTAAGTATTTATCGAAGTAACCGCCTCCGTAGCCAATCCGATAACCATCGTCTCTAAACACTACTCCAGGGACAATCACTAAATCAAGATGATTACATAGCGGTGTATCCTCAATCACATGATTGATTCCTTTATCATCTGGGCCTATCGCATCCATGTGTGGGAGGTGTTTGAAATTCATTTCCTTGTGCGCATAGTCTGTTTCAGGAACGTACACTTCTTTACCTTGTTCAAGCATGTGTTCAATGATAGGTGTGGCGTTCACTTCATGTGGCATCGATAATACGATTCCTACTTTGTGCGCTTGTTGGAATTGTTCCGTTTCATAAAGTTGCTGAGCTAAGTCTTCATCAGCGCGTTGTTTGTTTTCTTTATCTAACGCTTTCATTTGTTGAAGCGTTTCCTTTCTTAACGACTTTTTAGACATGCTTACACCTTCTTTATATAAACTAAATATATTATAACGTTTCTCTGAGGTGATGTCATTTCAGGGCTGTCACCACGGTAGATAAAATTAGTTTAAGGACAAATTATGAAATTGAATATAGTTTTCTTGAACTGACTATAATTACAAGTGGTGAATTTATAATTAATTTAACGCACAAGTTTGAGTAAAGTAAGCTGTGTTTATTGTAGTGTTTTGATACTAGTGGGAGCCAAGACGACGAAATCAAAGATTTCTGTGTATTTAAAAGTTTACCGTTAAATTATAAAGATTTGCCCCATTAATTCTAATTTATTAATTGCGAAGTGGCTGTCTGTGTTTGAAATCGCAGGTGCTACCTCAAACACGAGTCAACTGAGCGTAGGCAAGACAACGAAATCAAATATTTTTGTTTTGCTCCTAAAAAAGTACCAAGCTCGGAAGAACTTGGTACTCGAAAATTTCTTATTTAGTTTCACGGTGTAAAGTGTGTTTGTTATCACGTGAACAGAATTTTTTCATTTCAATACGTTCTGGGTTATTGCGCTTGTTTTTAGTAGAAATGTAGTTTCTGTCACCACATTCTGTGCAAGCTAATGTAATATCTACGCGCATGTTGTGTTCCTCCTTATCTCTTCATAATACGACTAATTTATGATACCACTTCAAAGAGAAAATGAAAAGTATTATTTAACATTCTACCCTTTTTCAAGCCGTTTTTACTCTTCTCAAATCATTAATCTTTATGATTTTTAAAATAATAATTAATGACATCGCGACCTAAGTCTCCACCGTTAAGCCATGGTTCAGGCACGGGTTGGTTCGTATACACAATACTGAACGCTAATTTCGGTTTGTCAGCAGGTGCATAACCTATATATGTGGAGTTAACTCGAGGATGACCATCTTGGTAAACCTCTGCAGTACCTGTCTTACCAGCTGAAGTCACGTCAGTATTATGGAAACTTTGGTAGCCTGTACCATCAATCTTATTAAAGGTCATCTTGAAACCTTCTTTAACTTGGCTAAGTTCATCAGACGTATTATTGATACGGTTTAAGACGTTACCTTTAATCTTATGTTTCAATGGGCCGACTTCATCTTTGTTTGTTGCATCTCTCACTTCTAAGCCAATATGAGGTTGAACGCGGTAACCATCATTAGCAATTGTTGAAACATATTGAGAAAGCTGCATTGGTGTATACGTATCATACTGACCAATCGCTAAGTCTAAGTAGTTACCAGAGTTCGTATTTAACGGTTCAATTTGGCCGTTTGTCTCATTAGGTAAATCAATACCTGTCTTAACCCCTAGACCTACTTGGTTAAGTCCTTTACGTAATTTTTGACCGGCCTCTGTAATGTTATTTGGTAGAGACATATTCGGTGTATATGGATCGCCGGCAAGTTTCAACGCTGTCTTGAACATATAAACGTTGGATGAATGCATGAGCGCTTCTTTATCATCAATATCCTTGCGACCGTGTTGGTTGAAGTATGAGTGCTTTGTTAAGCCGCCACTGAATTTCAGTGGTTCGTCAATCATGTGCTCACCGACTTTAATTGCATTATTTTGATAGCCTGCAAGTAAAGTACCACCTTTGACCGAAGAACCTACTGCATATTGGCTCGTAAAGTTACCGATATCGTAATCTGTGAGACTACCGTCTTTATCGATTTGTTTACCTGCCATAGCAAGAATATCTCCATTTTTAGGATCTTGAACGACAATCATCGCTTTATCCATATCTTTGGCACCTTCGCCACGGAGTTTCTTAATTTGTTTCTCAAGATATTCTTCTGTCTTTTTCTGTAAGTCTATGTCGATACTCAAGACGAGATCATCACCGCGTGAACCAGGGTTGACGACTTTAGAGTCTTTGACTTCACCTGATTTGTCAGTGGTGTATTTCATCTCTTTCTTCTTACCTTTCAACACATCTTCGTATTGATATTCAAGGTAAGATTTGCCGACGCGGTCATTACGTGAATAGCCTTTAGACAAGTATTTATCCGTTAGCTCTTTCGGTATACCTTCTTCAGGTGTTGAAACATCACCAAAGACCCCTCTTAACGTTTTGCCGTAAGGATATTTACGATCCCAATCCATGGTTGTATTTACACCTGGTAAGTCGGAAAGTTTTTGAGAAACTGCTGCGTACTCTTTATCAGAAACGTCATCATTCTTGATGGTTTGTGGGTTTAATGTGGAACCAGCCATCATTTCTCGATAAATTGCGAGTACTTGTAAATCTTTCTTAGATAAACTATCAAGCTCTTTCTTTCCAATCTTATTGTGTTGTGCTTTGTCGAACTGATCTTGAGAAATACTGACATCGTTGAGTAAATTCTCTTCACGTTTCATCATGGATTGCGCTTTTTCTGGGTGAAGTTGAATCCAGAAATCTTGTTTATCCCTTTTAGTGATCTTATCTGTTTTCATATCGATGAGAGAAGATAATTTTTTAGCTGTTTTAAGAATTTCTCCTTGTGATGTCTTCTTACCTCTCGTATATGTAATTGCTTTTTTCGAAGCATTATCTACTAATACATTACCGTTACGATCGAGTATTCTTCCTCGAGGCACGGACTCATTTACTGTTATGTTTTCGCTATCTTTGATTTGTTCTTTATAGTGAGAACCTTGTGCGATTTGTAAATAACCTAATCGCAGTACGATGATGGCAAAAATAAATACAATCACACCAAAGATAAAACGAATACGTTTATTCATGGTGTTTCTTATTTTTTCATCATTTGATCTTTCCTTTAATCTTTTTAACAACGCAACCTACCTCTATTCAATCGTTCTCTCTTAAAAGCATAAATGATTACGAAAGATTTTTCTATCATTTTAGTCAAATTAACTTGAGAAGATTTAACGTATGGATTTGTGTTTGAAAGCACAGTTAACATAAATAAAACTGCCGACGAGAAATTCTCATCGACAGCCTCATACTCCCTAATAGTTAAACTTTAGAGTGATGACGATTATTTAGCAGCGTTGTATAATTCGTCAACTTTTTCCCAGTTAACTACATTCCAGAATTGTTTGATATATTCTGGACGTGCGTTTTGATATTTAAGGTAGTAAGCGTGTTCCCAAACGTCGATACCTAAGATAGGTGTTTTACCTTCTGTAATTGGGTTGTCTTGGTTTGGAGTAGAAGTGATTTCTAATTTACCGTTATTAACTACTAACCAAGCCCAGCCTGAACCGAAACGTCCAGCAGCTGCATCAGCAAATTCTTCTTTAAATTTGTCTAATGAGCCCCATTGTTTTTTGATTTCATCAATTACAGTACCTTCTTCTTTAGAATTAGGAGTCATCATTTCCCAGAATAATGAGTGGTTTAAGTGTCCACCACCATTGTTACGTACTGCAGTTTGAATATCGCTTGGTACGCTGTCAAGGTTAGCTACGATTTCTTCGATTGATTTAGATTCTAAATCAGTACCTTCGATAGCTGAATTTAATTTAGTAACATAAGTGTTGTGGTGTTTGTCATGATGGATAGTCATTGTTTCTTTATCGATATAAGGTTCTAACGCATCATAGTCGTAAGGTAATTTTGGTAATTCAAAAGCCATAAATAATCATCCTCCTAAGTTTTCTTCAACTTTAGAATAACAATAAAGCCAGATAACGACAAAGTTTCTGCTTGATACATCAAACTCAGTCGCTCGTTATCTCTTTGTTATCTTTACAGTCATATTATATCTCATATGACAATATTTTAAACATTTCCTGACTATAAATTGACCATTCTACTCAGAATTCAGACTAATGACCTACCCTAGAGTTTACATTTGATGTAGGAATACATGGTGGAACATAACTACGTCGTTTTTACCCATCAAAAAATCTCAGCCCAACAGAAAGTGTCGAGCTGAGATGACAAATATCTTGATATTAATGCGCTTTCTGGCAAGCTTCACAAATACCGTAAACTTCAAGTTTGTGTTGATGAATCGCAACACCTGGTAAATAGGATTTGATATTGTCGATTGGACAATAATCAATCACTTTCGTATCACCACAAGATTCGCAGATAAAGTGATGGTGGTGATGATCTGTACAAGCAATTCTAAACTTCATTTCTCCATCTAACTCCGTGCTTTCGATAATACCTAACTCTTTAAACAAATGTAAGTTACGATAAATCGTATCGAAAGAGATACCTGGATAGTTATGTTCGAGTTCTGCTTGAACATGTTTTGCATTGATATATTTATCTTCATTAACGAACAGCTGAATCATATCGCGTCTTTTATCTGTATACTTATGACCCTTGTTTTTTAAAATTTTAATCGCATTATCTGTCTTCATGTGTTTTCACTCCTTTTACACTATGAGATCTCACTTTCTGTAGCAACATGACGAGTGCGAGACCCAGAACGAGTAAGATAACAATGACTCCACCTGGCGAGAGGTTCAGGTAGAAGGCAAGTACGAGCCCTGCAATAACTGCTATCTCACCGATAACAATACTGAGTAAGATAAGTTGTTTAAAGGCTTTCGTCAATCTGAGAGAAATAGCTACGGGCAGTGTAATAAGCGCGCTGACAAGCAAGATACCAACGACGCGCATTGAAGCTGAAATGACCATAGCTACAATGACGATGAAGAGAAATTGTATCCACTTTGGTATGCCGATTACAGCACTATACTCTTCGTCGAATGAGAGTAAAAATAATTCTTTGTAAAGTGACAGGATAAAAATAACCACAATCAATGTGATGATCAAGATCGTAATCGTGTCACTTAAAGTGACTGCACTGATTGATCCGAAAAGCAACCCTATAATTTCTTGATTAAAACCATCAGCGAGTGAGATAAAGATAGCACTCAATGCAATCCCTGCACTCATAATAATGGGAATCGCAATTTCTTGGTAATTGCTGTAGGACGTCCGTAGTTTCTCAATAAGTAAAGCACCTACTACAGCATACAGAATACCGAACCACATTGGGTTAATAAAGGCAACTGCAGGGACGACTGTGATAAGAAACATACCGAATGAAATTCCACCGAGCGTGACGTGGCTGAGTGCGTCGGCAATTAAAGATAAACGACGGACCACGATAAAGGCGCCGATGAGTGGCGCGACGAAACCGATGAGTAGACCACTGATGAGCGAGTAGCGGACGAAATCGAAATTGAGTAATGCATCAATCATGAGTTACAACACTCCCTCTCATGCTGGTGATCTACAAAGCGTACAGGATGACCGTATATTTTAGATATTTCTACTTCATCTAAAGATTTGAAGTCCTCAGTTGAACCATGGAAGTGTAAGTGTTTATTGAGACATGCCACTTCTGTCGCTGTATCCGCTACTACTCCAATATCGTGAGTTACAAGTATAATCGTCACACCTTCCTGCTTTAGACGCTCTAATGTTTGATAGAATTCGTTAACGTGTTTCGCGTCGATGCCATTGGTTGGCTCATCGAGAATTAAGACGCTCGGATTACTAATTAATGCACGAGCAATAAGAACACGTTGCTGCTGGCCACCTGAGAGCTCGGGGATATTTTTATTGATGAGATGTTCAATATTTAAACGTTCCAAGACGTTGTGCACTTGTGCGACATCTTTTTTATTGAACCATTGTAAAAGCCTCTTCTTTTTCGTTAAGCCACTCAAGACCACTTCTTTAACACTTGCTGGAAAGCCGGAATTGAATGCGCGCGCTTTCTGAGAAACATAACTCACTTGAGGCGCTTGTTGTGACTTTTTGTAGACTTTGCCGTCAATCAGGATTTGACCTTGTTGTAACGGTAATAACCCTAACATAATCTTAAGTAAGGTTGACTTACCTGCTCCATTAGGTCCTACAATAGCCAGAAATTCGCCTCGGTTAATTTTAATATTAATATTCTCAAGCACTTGCTTTCTGTCGAAATAATAATCTATATTTTTAAGTTCGAAGACTGGTGTCGTCATGATTTCACCTCGTAATTACTATACAATCTCTCGTTAGACTTGTAAATAGTAATGTTTTCGACTTGTTTAACTTTCAAAAAATAAGGAGGAAAACCGTTAGGATAAGTTTAAAAATAGAACTACATCGAAACAATAAGTACGAAGCAATTAAATGGGGGTTCAAATAAAAAAGTGGCTGTTCATTTCGTTTTGGGCGTTCCACTTATATTTACGCCTCTATCATTAATGAACAGCCATCATCCGCGAAGTGTCACTCAATTAATGACCTTCGTTAATAATCTTATCTTTCATATCTGGATCAAATTGTTGATTACGCAGCATTTGAATTTCACGTACGAATGGATTCTTTTTACTCTTCTTATCTAAACCTACAAAAGGTGTCTCAAGAATCTTAGGAATGTCTTTAAATGCATCATGATGAACGACATAGTTAAGCGCGTCGAAACCGATGTGACCGAAACCGATGTTCTCGTGTCTATCTTTATGTGCGCCGCATTCGTTCTTACTATCGTTGACATGAACAACTTTAATGCGATCTAAACCGATGATTTGATCAAACTCATTTAAGACACCATCAAAGTCATTCTTCACATCATAACCCGCGTCATGTGTATGGCACGTATCAAAGCACACAGAAAGTCTTTCGTTGTGTTCTACGCCGTCGATGATGCGCGCAAGTTCTTCGAAATTACGTCCAACTTCAGAACCCTTGCCTGCCATCGTTTCAAGTGCGATACGGACATCGTTGTCATGTGTAAGGACTTCGTTAAGCCCTTCGATTATCTTTTTGATTCCTGCATCTGCACCAGCACCGACATGTGAGCCAGGATGTAAGACGATATCTTTCGCACCAATTGCTTGGGTACGTTCAATTTCGCTTTGTAGGAACTCCACACCCAAGTCGAATACGTGAGGTTTTTGAGTATTAGCGATATTGATAATGTAGGGAGCGTGAACGACAATATTTGATAAGCCATATTCTTTCATAGCTTCATGACCTTTTTCAATATTCAAATCTTCAATCGCTTTACGGCGCGTATTCTGAGGAGCGCCGGTATAGATCATAAATGTTGTTTCGCCATATTCATGTGCTTGTTCGGCTGCTCCTTGTAACATTTTCTTACCGCTCATAGAGACATGTGAGCCTAATAACATGTAATTCACCTATCCTTTATTTCTTTTTCTTATTCATACGTCGCTGTTTCTTACTATACTGTTTACGTTCCTGACGCTTCAATTCTTCCAGTTCTTTTTTGAACTTTTTCTTATAACCTGGTTTGACTTTTTTCTTATTATTGCGTTTAACTTTATGTTTCACTTTTTGAGTAAGATGGTCGTCTTGTTTCTTACGAGTATGACGTTTGTTATGCGCCTTAATTTCTTTAAGTTCTCCATTTTTCACATCCACATTGGTAAAATGGTAACCTTTCTCTTCAATTAACATGACGTTTTCTTCTTCATCTGGACTATAAAGTGTAATCGCAATGCCTTTATATTGGCCACGTCCTGTACGACCGACGCGATGTGTAAAGAAGTCGAGTTCGTGTGGTACGTCAAAGTTGATGACGTGGCTGACACCTTCAATATCGATCCCTCTTGATGCCAAGTCACTCGCAATCACGTATTGATAGTCTAGGTTACGAATACGTTTCATTTGTTGTTTACGTTCACGAGGCGTTAAGCCACCATGAATCATACCCACTTTGATCCCTTCGTTTGTTAATTCCTCAGCTAAAGCATCAGCATTCTCTCTACTGTTACAGAAAATGATACAGAGATAAGGGTTAAGGATATCAATTAATTTTAACGTTTTCGCAACTTTACTATCGCCTTTAGTTGGGATTAAATAGAAGTCAATATTCTTCTTATTCTGAGATTTATTGTTGATTTCGACATAATCCGGATTCTCAAGATATTTATTCAAGAACGGATGTAATGATTTAGGAATTGTAGCACTAAATACTGCAATATGTGCTTCTGAACTCAGCCGTGCTGCCACGTGGTCAACATCTTCTATGAGGCCTAAGTCAATCATAAGATCCGCCTCGTCGATAACGAGATATGAAGCTAAATGTACATGTAGCTCTCCGTTGCGAGCTAAATCATTGATACGTGTGGGTGTGCCAATCACGAGTTGAGGTTGCTGTTTCGCACGCTGTCTATCACGTTCAATATCTGTTCCTCCGATAAATAGCTTGACGCTTACATCTCTTTTGAAACGCGCGAGCTGTTGTGCTACATCAAAGAGTTGTTGTGCTAATTCACGCGTAGGCGCCACGATGATTGATTGAGGTTCTTGAACTTCTGGGTCAATGAGTTGCATTAAAGGTAATAAGAATGCATGAGACTTCCCAGTTCCTGTCTGAGATTGACCAATCAGATTAGTTTGTTTAATGATCTTTGGGATGACGCGATTTTGAATTTGTGTAGGTTTGTTAAAGTTAAGGTCTTTAACTGCATCTATTAAAGATGAGTCAAGATTAAAATGTTCAAATGGATGTTTGCTCATCTTTTTCACTCCTTTGTCTTGATAGTTCAGTTTTGGTAATTAGTTATATTCATTAAGGATGGGTGTGTTTTAAGTTATTTTTGATTCATCATTTTAGCAGAGGTCAATATTACGCATTTTACCAGCTTAATAATAACTATAAGGATCCGTATTGTGTTCGCTCGCTTTAATTGGGATTTCTAATTGATGATTGTACCAACTATTTAAAAGGTTAACGAGCCCTTCTTTCATAACGTATTCACTATAATGATTAATGTCTAGCATATTTATGCCAGCAATCTTCGCATCTAACGCTTCGTGGTGTTTAATATCACCCGTAATGAAGATATCAGCGCCAAGGTTATGCGCAAGTGTTTCGAACCCTACACCTGCACCACCGATAATCGCTACAGTTTCAATCTTAGAATGTTCATCACCGATAAATCTCACACTTGGCATGTCAAGTTGTGATTTAACCTGCTTAACAAACGTTGGGACGTCCATGGATTGATCAAGTTGACCGATAACGCCCAAACCACGTTCGCTAAATTTCGTCATATGCATGATATCGTAGACTGGTGTTTCATAAGGATGATATTTCTCAATAGCTCGTTGCGCGAGTTGACGTTGATGTGGTGCAATCATAAATTCTACTTTCATTTCATCAACATGTTCTATTTCGCCTACCTCGCCTAGTGTCGGATTTGCATCACCCACCGGTTTAAACTGACCTTTGCCTTGTGATTGGAAGTAACAAGCTTCATAATTGCCTTCTTGAGCTAAACCGTGACGACTTAACTGATCTTTAAATGTTTCCACGTCTGTTTCAGGAATGAATACTTGAACTTTATAATACTCAGTCGTTTGTGGATTAAGAATATCAACGTCACTGAGCTGTAAACGGTCAGCAAGCATCGCATTGACACCTTGAGGATAAACGTCGAGATTCGTATGTAACGCAATGAGATTGATATCGTGTTGGATGAGCTTACGGATAATTGCGCCATAACCTTCTTGTTGGAGGATACTTTGAACACCTTTAAAAATTAAAGGGTGATGACTAATGATTGTGTTATATCCGAGTTCAATAGCTTCGTCTACTACCACTTCTGTGCAGTCGAGTGCTGTAAGAATACCTGTCACGTCACTCTCTTCGTCGCCAATGAGTAATCCTACATTATCCCATGATTCAGCTGTCTTAAATGGCACATGCTCATTTAACGTTGTGAGTAATTGTTTTAAATTCATATCTTTAACACCTCATTTATCATTTCGATTTCAGCGTTGATTTCCTCTAAACGTTGCTGATGTTTAGTCGCATCTAATTGTGCTTTTATTTTTTCTAGTGCATCAACTTCACGTTGCCATTTTTCTATAAATTGGGCATTTTTGTTACGCAGTAATAGAGGACCAAATTTTAATTCTTGCTTAGTTAACGGTTGAGAATTGGATTGATAATCTGCAACGACGAGTTCATAAATATGGCCTTTTTCTTTAAAAATCAATTCCTGTGTAATCTCGAAATCTAAGTGTTCTAGCGTCCGTCGCAAAGCCTCCGTTTGTACATTACTTTGTAGTACTAAGCGTGTGTGGGGTTTTAGCTTACTAGCCCCTTGTTGCAGAATTTGTGCTATGAGAGGGCCTCCCATTCCACAGATAGTAATGGTATCCACATGATCAGAGTCAGTGAGAATCGAGAGTCCATCTCCTAGACGTACATCAATTTGACTATCGTATCCATAGTATCGAACATTTTTAATAGAAGCTTCGTATGGACCTTGAATCACTTCACCTGCTATCGCTGTGCGAATTAATTGATGTTCTAAAGCATAAATAGGTAAATATGCATGGTCGGAACCAATATCTGCTAAACAGTCGCCTTGAATATATTCACTTACATATGTCAGTCGTTGATTAAGTTGTAGCATGCAGGATCTCCTTAATACGTAAAATAAAGGGATGAGACTAAATCCAAATTTACAAAAGGATAAGTAGTCACACCCCCATGAACAATTAATCCATAAAGTCTTTGAGTCGTTTGCTACGACTTGGATGTCTCAGTTTTCTCAATGCTTTCGCTTCGATTTGACGAATACGTTCGCGTGTTACTCCAAACACCTTACCTACTTCTTCAAGCGTACGCGTACGGCCATCATCAAGACCAAAACGTAAACGTAAGACGTTCTCTTCTCTATCAGTAAGCGTGTCGAGTACATCTTCAAGTTGCTCTTTCAATAACTCGTATGCCGCATGATCTGAAGGGCTTTGTGCTTCTTGGTCTTCGATAAAGTCACCAAGATGGCTGTCGTCTTCTTCACCGATTGGCGTTTCAAGTGACACAGGTTCTTGAGCAATCTTCAAGATTTCTCTAACCTTTTCAGGTGGTAAATCCATTTCTTCACCGATTTCTTCAGGTGCTGGATCACGACCTAAGTCTTGTAAGAGTTGTCTTTGAACACGGATGAGTTTATTGATAGTTTCAACCATATGCACAGGGATACGAATCGTACGTGCTTGGTCAGCGATTGCACGTGTAATGGCTTGACGAATCCACCATGTTGCATATGTGGAGAATTTAAATCCTTTACTAAAGTCGAATTTCTCAACGGCTTTGATGAGACCCATATTCCCTTCTTGAATAAGGTCTAAGAACAACATGCCACGCCCAACGTAACGTTTAGCGATACTTACCACGAGACGTAAGTTAGCTTCAGCCAAGCGAGATTTAGCTACTTCATCGCCTTGTTCAATATGTTTAGCGAGTTCTATTTCTTCTTGAGCGCTGAGTAAATCCACACGTCCAATTTCCTTTAAGTACATGCGCACTGGGTCATTTATCTTTACACCTGGAGGCGCGCTTAAATCGTTAGGATTTAATTTATCATCCGTATCAGAATTGTCCTTTTCATTAACGAGATTGATATCATTATCGTTGAGTTGATCAAAGAAATCATCCATTTGGTCGCTATCCATCTCGAAATTCTGCAATTTCTCAGCTATTTCTTCATGGCTTAAGTGACCTTCTTTTTTCCCTTTTTCTAATAATTGTTTTTTTACATCCTCTAGCGTAAGAGATGGATCAATCGTTTGTTTCTTTATTTTCACTTCATTACCAGACATCAAAAAGGCCTCCCGATTATAAAGTCAACATAGTATAATAATGAGAACAAATTACACTATAATAATTCACAAAATCGCCTTGTGTTAAACATTCAGTAACCCTATTATTATACTAAATAAGTGATATATTTGTATACTATGTCTTCGTATTTTTATTAAAATTAACGATTTTCTCTAAGTAATATTTCTGAAGTTCGACATCACCTAATCGTAAAGCTTCATTTAAACGACGATTGAGAGATTCTTTACTTTCTTCATCGCGATTCTCAAGAATGATCGCGACATAATCATCTAGCTCATGATCATAGGGTTCATCATTCAATAAGAAGTTGTCCAATGCGATGAAAGCTTCCTTCATCTCGTCTGAGTCCACATATTGAATCACATCACTGAGTGTATAGGTTTCATTCTCCGAATAAAAGTCGCGTAAAGTATTAAATATACGCTTAAAATAAGAATTTGTAAAATCATCTGCTTCAATCTGTCTATGATAATTAAGGAAACGGTCTTTATCATAAACAAAGTGTTTCAAGAGACAAACCTCTGCTTTCTCATTACGCGAAAGTTGCCTGAACTGTGGTATGTCCGGCGCTGCAGATGGTGGCTCAGGTGCTTGATGTGAGTAATGTCCCACTGATTGACTGAGACTATCAAAGCTAACTTTAAAAAAATCTGCAACTTCTTGCAATACTTTTTTGCGTAAAATTGAAGAATTCATATATGAAATATCTTGAGTAATTTCTTTTAAATATTTTTCATATGCTAAATCATTATTTTGAATTTCATCTTGATGTAAGTGAATCTTGAAATTGATAAACGTTTTCTTTTCATGTGTCACGAAATGATTGAACGCATCTTCACCGTGTTTGACTAAATATTCATCGGGATCCATGCCAGATGGAAGTTGAATGACAAAGACGTTGAATCCTTGTTGCAACAGTTGTTGACCTGTTTTGAGTGTAGCATTCTGTCCTGCACTATCGCCATCAAACATGAGTGTAATATTATTCGTTAATTTTTTGACCACAGTGATATGTTCTTGTGAAAGTTGCGTCCCCATTGTGGCCACAACTTGATGAAGACCAGCTTGATCGGATTTAATAACGTCCATGAAACCTTCAAGCAACATGATTTCATCAATTTTTCTAATAGAACGTCGTGCTTTATCAAGATTGTAGAGTAAGCGGCGTTTTTGGAAGATTGGTGTCTCTGGGCTATTGAGATATTTCGGCTCTTGATCAGTGTACGTTCTTCCTGAATAGCCTACCGTGCGACCTTGAGCATTCTGCAAAGGAAACATAATACGGTCGCGGAACCGGTCGTAGTAGCTAAAGTTCTCTTCATTTCTCGATAACAGACCTGCTTCATACGCGAGTTCGATGTCGTAACCTTTCTTCTCAAGGAAATCGTGACAGAAAGTCGCATTATTAGGTGCATAACCAATCTTACGTTTCTCTATCATTTCATCGCTAAAGCCACGTTCTTTCAAATAATTGAGCGCTGCTTCCCCTTCAACTGTCTTCACTAGCGCATAGTGATAGTACGCTTGCATTAGTTCATGCATTTCTATCATCTGTAAATCTTCAGAGGCGATTTGGTGTGTACCATCGTCTTGGCTGTAATTCGGTACATCTACTTGTATATTAACCCTTTCACCGAGTTCTTTCACAGCTTCGGTAAAAGGAATATCTTTAATTTCTTGAATAAATTGGAAGACATTCCCACCTTTTTTACAACCGAAACAGTGACAAATCTGTTTGTCCTCTGACACGGTAAATGATGGCGTCTTTTCATCATGAAAAGGACACAATCCAATATAATTGCGTCCCCTTTTCTCTAATTTGACATATTCACTGACAACATCGAGTATATCGGTCTTATCTTTAATTTCATTGATTGTCGATTGATCAATTCGCACTAGTCATCACCTAACTACTTTAAGTATTAGCTATCTTTCTTTAGTTCGTTGAAATCATTCTGGTCGATAATATTCATAATATCATTCGCTGTTTCTTCAATAGCTTTATCCGAAACATCAATTACCGTGCAACCTATACGATCAACTAGTTCATGGAAATATTCAAGTTCCTCTTGAATGCGTTGCTCAGTTGCATATCGCGCTTTATCTCCTAAACCGAGTTGCTTAAGACGCTCTTTACGAATCTTGTTGAGTTTCTGCTCACTAATTTTAAGCGCTATTATCTTCTTAGGATCAACCTCAAACAAATTATCTGGAGGAGTAACTTCTGGAACGACGGGAATGTTAAGTACTTTATAGCTTTTATGTGCCAAGTACTGTGATAAAGGTGTTTTTGAAGTTCTAGAAATTCCTAGTAGAATGATATCTGCTTTTGAAATACCTTTGGGATCTTTCCCGTCATCATATTTTACAGCAAACTCAATCGCTTCTATTTTATTAAAATAAGCTTCGTCTAGTCGGTGGACAAGTCCAGGCTCATAATACGGTTCCTCTTCAATTTCGTCTCTTAAAATATTCATTAAAGGTCCCATGATATCTACAGATTTCACAGTACTCTCCTGTAACTTCGACTCCATATAAGCGCGTATTTCGGGCTTAACTAACGTGTAAACTACGATAGAATTTGTGTCTTCTGCGACCTGCACTACCTCATCAACGTTCTCAAATGATTCCACATAAGGATAGCGTGCAGTTTCTTGATCGCATTGATCGGGTGTGAATTGTGATAAACCTGCTCTAGCGACTAAATCAGCTGTTTCACCAACTGAATCTGACGCGACTATTATATTAACTTTCTTCATCGTGATCAGACCACCTATTCTTTAAATAATGAAACAAATAATTTAGTGATTGTCGTCTTAGAAATGCGTCCTTTAATTTCTAAATTACCGTTCTCTTTCTGTTGTACGATGGGTAAGGAATCTATTTCTTTTTCAATCATTAATTGCGCTGCATAGATAACTTTGTCGTCCATGGAAATATAGCTTAGGTTAGGCATGCGCGTCATAATAATATCTACTGGCGTAGTATGGATATCTTCACCCATCATTGAAGCGCGGAGTAAATCTTTACGCGAGCAGACACCTACGAAATCGCCCTTATCATTGATGATAAAAAGCGTGCTTACATCTTCCATAAAAATAGTACAAATCGCATCATAGATTGACGTTCCATTTTTAATAATAATTGGATGAGAAGCGTATTCTCGAACATGATATTTTTTCAATTCATCAGCGATAATTTTATTCTGTGATTTATTAGTATAATAGTAGCCCACTCGAGGTCTTGCTTCAAGAATCCCCGACATCGTTAGGAAAGCGAGATCAGGTCGTAGTGTTGCACGTGTGAGATCGAGTCGATCAGCGATATGCTCACCCGTAATTGGGCCGTTATGTTTCACGATATCAATAATCTGTTGTTGACGTTTATTAAGTTCGATAGCGCTTCACCCCTTTTTACCTATACAAATATTAATTATACATTGAAATGATATTTGCCACAAATACAGATATTTACTTGCTATTATACAAGGTATCAATTAGAATAAGTTGTACAGCGAGTTAAGGATAGTGTGAGCTTAACGACTTAAATTGGCACACAATTATATACCTCTAAAGCGAGTGTCTACACTAATTTGGGTGGAACCGCGGGTTAATTTCAATTTTAATGCTAATAGTGATAGTTAATCAGCGCTTACGTCATACATATGACGCGTATACGAAGCGGATTAACATATACATGAAATCAGAAATCAAACTCGTCCCAAGGCAAGGTCAAATGTTTACTTTGTCTTGGGACGTTTTTATGTAAAAAAGGAGTGTTTGTACAATGGCAAAAGACATGGAAAGTGTCGTTCATTTAGCGAAACATAGAGGATTCGTCTTCCCTGGTAGTGACATCTACGGTGGTTTATCTAACACATGGGATTACGGTCCACTCGGTGTTGAATTAAAAAATAATATCAAAAAAGCTTGGTGGCAAAAATTCATTACGCAATCACCATACAACGTTGGTTTAGACGCAGCAATCTTAATGAATCCTAAGACTTGGGAAGCGTCAGGTCACCTCGGTAACTTCAATGACCCAATGATTGATAACAAAGATAGTAAAATTCGCTATCGTGCAGATAAATTAATTGAAGAATATATGCAAAATGAAAAAGGTGACGAGAACTTTGTTGCTGATGGTTTAAGTTTCGATGAAATGAAACGTATCATCGACGAAGAAGGCATCGTTTGTCCCGTGAGTGGCACAGCAAATTGGACTGATATTCGTCAATTTAACTTAATGTTCAAGACATTCCAAGGTGTAACGGAAGATTCTACTAGTGAACTCTTCTTACGTCCTGAAACTGCACAAGGTATCTTCGTTAACTATAAGAACGTGCAACGTACGATGCGTAAGAAATTACCATTTGGTATTGGACAAATTGGTAAATCATTCCGTAATGAAATCACACCTGGTAACTTCATCTTCAGAACACGTGAATTCGAACAAATGGAACTTGAATTCTTCTGTAAACCTGGTGAAGAAATTGAATGGCAAAGTTACTGGAAGACGTTTGCGAGCGAATGGTTAAAAGATCTTGGTCTTCAAGAAGCTAATACACGTTTACGTGATCACGATGCAGATGAATTATCTCACTACTCTAATGCGACAACTGATATCGAGTATCGTTTCCCGTTCGGCTGGGGCGAACTTTGGGGTATCGCAAGTCGTACAGACTATGACTTGAAGAAACACGCAGAGCATTCAGGTGAAGATTTCCGCTACCACGATCAAGAAACAAACGAGAAATATTTACCATATTGTATCGAACCTTCATTAGGTGCTGATCGTGTAACACTCGCATTCTTATGTGATGCATATGACGAAGAAGGCGTTGAAGGCAGTAAAGATGCACGTACAGTGCTTCATTTCCACCCTGCCCTGGCACCATACAAAGCAGCTGTTCTACCATTAAGTAAGAAATTATCAGGTGAAGCGATTAAGATCTTCGAACAATTAAGTCCGAAATTCTCTATCGACTTCGACGAATCTCAATCTATTGGTAAACGTTACCGTCGTCAAGACGAAATTGGTACGCCATACTGTATTACGTTTGACTTCGATTCATTAGAAGACAATCAAGTTACTGTGCGTGACCGTGATTCTATGGAACAAATCCGTATGCCAATTTCTGAGTTAGATGATTTCTTAGCTGAAAAAATTAAATATTAATTTTGAGTGTTAAGTTATAGAAAAATGCCCGTAGATGGATGTGATAATCCATTTACGGGCTTGATTTATGGCTTGTCTGATGAGGAATCAGTTCTAGAAACAATATACAAGAAGCGGGATATAGTAAATAACTTATACACTCTCCCGCGTTCCTACATCTTAATACCGAACTTACTTCGAATCAGTTTCTAAACGACGAAGTTGATTAATTAATTTTTGACTTTTAAAAAACATACCTGCATATTCGCGATAAAGCATAATCACTAACTCGGACATCTCATCTACAATTGCTTGATGAATACAGAGTCCACTCATCTTATCGATAGGAAGTGATTGTAACATATAAAGTAAATACAGTGTCTTGTTGGATAATCGTAGTGCGTGCGGATCTTGCGACAGCGCTTGTTGAGAAATAGCACCATCAAACTTGAAACTATAACCCACAAGATCAGCCTGAGTGGTTGAGCCAATGACAGCGCAATGATCAAATATTGCGTTGAAACCGAAACGTGGCATACATTTTAACAAGATCACTACTGACATTAATTGTGCAGATACCCCTTCGCGCATCTTCTCTAAAGCGAAAGAAAGGAGTTTGTAACTATATTCGGAGACTTCATCGTCCTCTAATGAACGGTCAATCGTCTCTACACACAGTGAGGCATAGCTACTTTCATAAATATCGAGTCGGAGATTGTAGTTCTGCTCAATCACATCGACAGAATTTAATGTTCCCATGCCTTTCCAACGAGAAAAGATAAAGAGACCATAAACGAAGCGTTGTGTATTCGCTTGTAAACCACTCTTATTCTTTTTCGCACGTCTAGCCATTAAAGGCACTTTCGCACCATGTTCGTTAAGAATCGTGATAATCTTATCGGATTCCCCATAATCAATCGTTTTGATAATTATACCTTTTTGTTTGACTAACATGACAAACACCGACTCTCATTCATATTAATCTTGGTCTTCAATGTAACCCATTTGACGAATGAAATTCACTTTGTTTCTCCAATCTTTTTGAACTTTAACCCACAGTTCAAGATAGACTTTAGAGCCGAGCAAATGCTCGATATCGAGTCGCGCACGTTTCCCTACTTCTTTTAATTTTTTACCGCCTTTACCGATAACGATACCTTTTTGTGAATTACGTTCAACGAAGATGGTCGCTTCAATACGTACGCGAGATTCACTTTCTTTAATCATGCGATCAACGTTGACCCCGATAGAGTGAGGGATTTCTTCACTCGTTAAATGCAAGATTTTTTCACGAATCAGTTCACTGACCACAAACTGTTCTGGATGGTCTGAAATTTGATCGTCTGGATAGTATTTAGGCCCTTCTGGTAAGTAGGACTTTAGAACTTCGATAAAGTGATCGACGTTGTGCCCTTCAAGTGCAGAGATTGGCACGATTTCGGTAAAGTCCATGTAGGTTTGATATTGCTCAATCTTAGGCATCAAATCATCTGGGTGGACGAGATCAATCTTATTTAAGACAAGAAATACAGGTGTGTCGACATGTTTCAACATCTCCATGATATATTCGTCACCACGGCCGATTTCTTCATTAATGTTCACCATGAACATGATGGCGTCGATTTCAGCTAGCGTATTTCGTGCGACACGCATCATGTAATCGCCTAATTTATGTTTAGGTTTGTGAATTCCAGGTGTGTCTAAAAAGATGATTTGGGCATCTTCTTGTGTCATCACACCTTGAATTTTATTGCGAGTTGTTTGGGGTTTGTCAGACATAATTGCAATTTTATGCCCAATTACTCGGTTGACGAACGTAGATTTACCTACATTCGGTCTGCCGATGATAGATACGAATCCTGATTTGTGTTCTGACATTCAGTTAACCTTCCTTTGTTAATTTATCTTTTACAAATAGCTCATGCATCTGACTAAAGTTATAGAATAACTTATAAAATGTACGGAATGAAGATAATTAATCCAATAATGGCTGCAATAATACTAACAATAAGCACACTCGTCGCAGCAATATCTTTCGCATGTTTAGCGAAGAGATGGTATTCATCGGTTGCCAAATCCACGACATACTCGACAGCGGTATTTATCGCTTCAAAGGACATGACTAACCCTATTGCTAAGATGAGAAATAGCCATTCAGTTTGTGTGATGTGAAAAACGAACCCAAAGAATATAACGATGAGTCCAAAGATACAATGTAATAGAAATTTGAAATCTTTCTTAATCAGGGCTATGAAACCTTGATAAGCATATTTAAAGCGCTGCATAGCCTCAGTCCCTTGTCAGACCATAGTCATCCAGTATGTCTTTCTGACGTCCGAACATCACTTTCTCTTCGTCTTCAGTCATGTGATCATAACCTAATAGATGGAGAAAACCATGCAACGCAAGAAAGCCTAATTCACGTTCAAACGAATGACCGTACGCTTCTGCTTGTTCCTCTGCGACGTCAGTACAAATGATGATGTCTCCTAGCACACGTGGTAAATCTGCTCCCATGATGTGAGGATCCTCTTCTTCAAACGCAAAGGAAATCACGTCTGTCGGTTTATCTTTATCTCTATAGGTTTGATTAATCTCATGAATTTCTGCTTTATCTGCAAAGGTTACAGAGAGTTCAGCATCTTCCTTAATCTCTTCTTTATCTTTAGCGAATTGGAGTAAGTCGTCAATTTGTTGAACCCATTCAGACTTCACACTATCCGTGTGATCGCTATAATCTATAGTAAACATTTACTCATTCCCTTCGTATCGATCGATGATGCGACTGACTAGTGGATGACGTACTACATCAGTTTGGTCGAGCTCCATAATACTGATGCCTTTAACATTTCGTAATTTCTTTGTCGCTTCTTTTAAGCCACTTTTAATCCCTTTAGGTAAATCGACTTGTGATTGGTCGCCAGTTACTACCATTTTAGAACCAAAGCCAAGACGTGTAAGGAACATCTTCATCTGCGCATGCGTAGTATTCTGCGCTTCGTCGAGAATAACGAAAGCATCATCCAATGTACGTCCACGCATATAGGCTAATGGTGCGATTTCTATAATCCCTCTTTCAATAAAACGCGCTGTTTGTTCGCGACCGAGTACAGTGTTTAAGCCATCATATAAAGGTCTTAAATAAGGATCAACCTTTTCCTTTAAATCACCAGGTAAGAACCCTAAAGATTCGCCTGCTTCTACAGCAGGACGCGTTAAGACGATTCGTTTCACATTACCTTTGCGCAATTGTTTAGCTGCAAATACGACAGCTAAGAATGTCTTACCTGTACCTGCAGGCCCTAAACCAAAGACGAGATCATCTCGTTGCATCGCATTAATATACATACGCTGACCCATCGTCTTGGCACGAATTGTTTTACCGAAAGCGTCTTTCGTAATCTCTTCTTCATAAAGATCTAATAGATATTGTATTGTATGGTTCTGAGCCATTTTAATAGCAGCTTCTACATCTTTAATCGTGATAGTGATGCCTTGCTCAATCACCTTTCTAAGATTCAGTAGTACTGCTTCGGCTTGTTCAACATGCTCTACTTTCTCACCTTTCACTGCAATTTCTTGCCCACGAGCATGTATGATAACATCAAATCCCTCTTCAATCGCTTCTAAATGTTCGTCGTTATTACCGACGAGAGCTTGAGTCACATTGATGTCATCAATTTGTATAATTCCAGGCATATAGGCGCTCCTTTACTACTAAATATTTCCATCATTATTCTAGCCTAATTGGCTTGTTAAAACAAAGTAAGAATCACTTTGAAATGGATAGTTGAAAGTTTCGAGTATCAACATCATTATAACATTGATTGAGGGTGACTTTGGAAGATTTAACATTCAAAAGTTTATGGAGATTCAAAGGAATTGATCAATGACATTGTTGGTGGAATGAATAGTGGCATTTGAGATATTAAAAGAGCGGGACGCCATCTTCGATGAGATGGTCCCACTCTTACTAATAGGAATTATTAAAGTTGTTTCGGTTTATTGAGTATTTCGGACCAAATGATGCCGTTGACGACATCGTCTTTATGGAAAGCGAGTGACGATTGAGTTGACTGAGATTGACGTGAAGTGCGATTAAACAGTTGATTGAGTCTAACCTGTTTCGCACGTGTAGATAACGTAGAATCTGAAATGATAGCTTGCGCTTTTTTCTCAAGGCGTTCTAATCTTTGATCGCTTTCTCGATTAATTTGGTCTCTAATATCATCGATACGTGTAAACATATCACGTTGAAGTTCTGCACGCTTTTCCTCATCTCTATCAAGTTGACGTCGCTTTGTTTGTTCTGCTTGGCTTGGTTGTTCTTCTACGTGCGACGTCGTTTGCGTAACGGGTTGAGGTTGTTCATTATCCATTTTTTCAGGACGTGTTTGATTTTTATAACGTCTTCCGTTCGGTTGATAATCAGGTCTAGGGACTTTATTTGTGCGTTTAGAGGAGTCGTCATCTGAGAACTCTCTCTCTATCTCCCGCATGCTTTTCTTGATTTCACCGAAGAAGCCATCATCATTTTGAGTTTGCTTTTTCGGTTTAGAGGGGTCGCGCTCTTTATCACTGTTATCTATAACAGCTTTAATAATCGAAATTACTACAGATATTACAAAGATAATAATACCTATACTCATTTAATCACCCCTAGTTATTCTTCTGGTGATTCGTCATCTTCTTGATGTGTACGTTCGTTAATTGCATTTCTCATGCCTGTATCTGCTTCGATATTCTTCAGATTATAATAATCTTTCACACCGATATTTCCTGAACGTAAAGCTTCTGCCATAGCAAGTGGTACTTCTGCTTCGGCTTCAACAACTTTAGATCTCATTTCTTGAACTTTCGCTTTCATTTCTTGTTCTTGAGCGACAGCCATTGCGCGTCTTTCTTCCGCTTTCGCTTGAGCGATGTTCTTATCTGCGATGGCTTGTTCAGTTTGAAGGTCGGCACCGATGTTCTTGCTAATATCTACGTCGGCGATATCGATTGAAAGAATTTCGAATGCTGTACCTGAATCGAGACCTTTACTTAAGACAGTCTTAGAAATATTGTCTGGATTCTCTAACACTTGTGTATGAGAATCACTTGAACCTAGAGTTGAAACGATACCTTCACCAACACGAGCGATGATTGTTTCTTCTCCAGCACCACCGACTAAGCGAGAGATGTTAGCTCGAACAGTAATACGTGCTTTCGCTTTAACTTCGATACCGTTCATAGCTACACCAGCGATAAATGGTGTTTCAATGACTTTAGGGTTAACAGACATTTTAACTGCATCTAACACGTCACGTCCTGCAAGGTCGATTGCAGCCGCACGCTCAAATGGCAAGTTGATTTCTGCACGTTCTGCAGCGATGTTTGCATCTACAACGCGGTCAACATTACCACCTGCTAAATAGTGAGATTCGAGCTGTTCAATCTTCAAGTGTAAACCAGCTTTGTGCGCTTTAATCAACGGTTCGATGACTTTACGTGGTGATACACGTCTGAAGCGCATACCGATAAGTGTACCGATACTTACTTTAACACCAGCAGCTATAGCTGAAATCCATAGACCTACTGGTACGAATGAGAAGAAGATAAGTAATACGACAATAATAACTATTGCTATGATGATAAGGCCAAATAGTCCTGGCATAGTTGAAATTCCACTCCTTTTAAGATTCTAGTTCACGAACAACGACGCGCGTGCCTTCAACTTCAAGTACACGGACTTGTTTGTTACGTAGGATAAAAGCCCCGTCGGACACTGCATCAATACGTTCGTTATCAATTGAGATCATACCTGCCGGACGTAAATCCGTTAATGTCAGAGCAGTTTGACCTACTAAATGAGAACGGTCATCGTGGGATGTAAAGCCAGCTTCGGCACTAGTTGAGTCATTGAGTACTACATTCTGCAATAAAGGTATCGTGCGATGACACACCTTAACTAGAATGACCCACTCGATAATTGCGAGTATAAGCGCAACGACGACATTGCCTACCATATAAACTAAACTATTACCGAGAGTCACGATACTGAAAATAATTAAACCTATACCAATGATGCCGATCACAGCACCCACGACAAACAATTCAATTACGACAAGAATGACACCTAAGATAAATAAGATAATCGAAAGTAAGTTCACTTCGCCCTTCAGTAGGAACCCTAAGAAAAAGATTAATAAGACAATTGTGGATAATACTCCAATCACGTTGATGCGTTTAGAATAGATTTGGAATAAGAAACCACAGAAAATCAGACACGTAAGTATTAGGGTAATAATTGGATGAACGATGAAATTAGCAAGTTGACTTACCCAGCTGCCATCTCCCGTCATATCTGTCGCAAATAAACTATGTATATCTGAGACGGTATTCATGTTCTCACCTCGCTCTCAATTAGATTATACATGAAACGGAAGTCTGGTTATAGCGTTTTTAAGCGAAAGTTTAAAAAAGTCAATTTATAAAATATATGTATTAGAATTTATGATTTATTAACAAATTTAGACTGAATTTTAAGTGATCGTGAGGGTGGTTCGAGAGGTAGTAAAAGTTGGGTTGGATTTGCCCTTTTAGTGAGATATAACGCAACAAAAAAGCCCCAGCACAAAGGCTGAGGCAAGATTTATAATTAATGTTAATGTTGAGGGAGTCAACGAACAATTAATTATCTGAATTTGCGTTTACGTGCAGCTTCAGATTTCTTTTTACGTTTAACGCTTGGTTTTTCGTAAAATTCACGTTTACGCACTTCTTGGATTGTACCGCTCTTAGAAACTGAACGTTTGAAACGACGTAACGCATCTTCAAGTGATTCGTTTTTACGGACTACTGTTTTAGACATCTGTATTTCCCTCCCTCCAAATATCAACGAAACTTTAAATTCATCAATAGTCATTAACATATATTAACTTGCTATAGAGTAAACAAACCTTATATTCAAGAAATAACATTGGGTCGGTTTATTTATTCTAAGAAGTCACTATAAGGTGGTAAGACGCACCACTGACTATTTATTACACAGTATAATATATCTTATTAACGTGGTCAATTAGTAAAATTTACATTTTTTACAATCTATTGTTCATTAGACTGTCATCACATGTTCAGTTTGATTTGAAGCATGTTGTACAACGCGAAGTACTTCACCTTGGTTCATTGGATAGTCAGCTCGAGTAATCTTAACTTTCACGAGCTCTCCGATGAGTGAAGGATCAGCTTCAAATTGTACTTTCATGTAGTTATCTGCATAACCGATGAGCGTACCTGGCTGATCGCCTTCTTCTTCAGGAATCACTTCTAATACTTCTTGATCGAAATTAGAAGCGTAAGATTTGGCTAATTGGTCACTTAAGTTAATTAAGCGATGTACGCGTTCGTTTTTCACATTTTCATCTACTTGATCATCCATACGTGCTGCTGGTGTACCAATTCTAGGTGAATATGGGAAGACATGCAGTTCTGAAAAATGGTGATCAACGATAAAGTCGTAAGTTTGTTGGAACTCTTCTTCTGTTTCACCTGGGAAACCTACGATAACATCACTTGTTACAGCTAAACCTGGTAATACTTCATGTAATTTAGTTAAACGCTCAGAAAAATGTGCCATTGAGTATTTACGACGCATACGTTTAAGCACGCTGTCTGAGCCTGATTGTAACGGAATGTGTAAATGACGTACGACTTTATTTGAATGTGCAATTACGTCAATCACTTCATCCGTAAGTTGGCTTGCTTCAATAGATGAAATACGGATACGTTCTAAACCATCTACTGTTTCTAAATCACGTAATAATTGAGCCAAGTTATAATTTTTTAGGTCTTGACCGTAACCGCCTGTATGAATTCCAGTTAAGACAATTTCTTTATAACCAGAATCTACAAGTTGGCTCGCTTGTTCTACTACTTTTTCAGGATCTCTAGAACGCATTAAACCGCGTGCCCAAGGAATGATACAGAATGTGCAGAAGTTATTACACCCTTCTTGAATCTTAAGCGAAGCACGCGTACGGTCAGTGAAGTAAGGCACTTCAAGTTCTTCGTAAGTACGGTTCTTCATGATGTTACCTACGCCGTTAATCGGTTCGCGTTCTTTCTTATACTGCTCTATGTAGTCTAATAACTTCGCACGATCTTGTGTACCTACTACAACATCTACGCCAGGAATATCCATGATTTCAGCTGGAGAAGTTTGTGCGTAACAACCTGTGACACATACGACCGCCTCAGGATTTTGTCTAATCGCTCTTCGAATAATTTGTCTACTTTTCTTATCTCCTGTATTTGTCACTGTGCATGTGTTAATCACGAACACATCTGCGTTAGTGTTAAAATCAACTCTATCGTAATCTGCTTCTTTGAATAATTGCCATATCGCTTCTGTTTCATAATGATTCACTTTACAGCCTAAAGTGTGGAAAGCAACTGTGGACATTAATATCACCCCATTAATTCTTTTTGATAACTCACTGCACTGAGCACATAAAGTGGTGCAGTTTCTGCCCGTAATATGCGAGGTCCTAATCCGACCTGATATGCCACATGTTTAAATAATTGAATTTCTGCTTCAGACAAGCCGCCTTCTGGTCCGAAGATGACTAGCACTCGATCTTGGTTGTCCATCTGACTGATTACTCGCTTAAGCATGCTTGTTTCCCCACTTTTGGCAGCATCTTCATAAGCGATAAGTACATAGTCATATTGTTCTATAGTATCATATAATGCCTTTAAATTCGATACATAATCTATCGTTGGGATATTTAAGCGGTAACTCTGTTCCGCAGCTTCTTTAATTATTTTTTCCCAACGTTGAAGTTTTTTCTGCACTTTGCTCTCGGTCAGTTTGACTACAGAACGATCCATACGTGTAGCGATAAAGTGGCTTGCCCCAAGTTCAGTCGCTTTCTGTAAAAGCCATTCATATTTATCAGCTTTAATCAAGCCACTGCATATTGTGATTTCTTGAGGTAATTCAGTTTGAATATCAAGCTTTTTAGCTAAGCTCAATTCTATAACATCTTCAGCTATCTTGATAATCTCACATTGATAAACGTTCTGATCATTGAAATTAACAATAATATGCTGGCCTTCCTGATGGCGCATGACCGTCACGATATGGTGAATATCATTTGAATCTGTAATAAAAAAACGCTGATTTTCATCAGCGTTTTGGTCAATAAAGTATCTTTGCATGACTATTCGCTCACTTTCTGTCCTACGATACATACCCAGCCGTTGTCATGGGTAGTTGAAATGATTGAAAATCCAACACGCTTCATATGATTTACAATATCTTGTTCTTTTTCAGTTATAATACCTGAAGTAATAAAATATCTTTCTTCATTTAAAGTATTATAAGCATCTTCAATCATTTCATCAATAATGTGAGCTAAAATATTAGCAATAACGATGTCATAATGTCCATCTTCATTTGTTAATAAATTACTCGCTTCAGTTTCAATCGCTTGTAAGCAGTGGTTTTTCTCAAAGTTCTCTTCTGCGACTTGAACCGCCATATCATCCACGTCTATAGCTTTAATCTTTTTAACGCCAAGCAAGTAACTTGCAATGCTTAAGATACCTGAACCGGTACCGACATCAATTACAGAGTGATGAGGAGATACGTAGCGCTCAATCGCTTTTAAACACATACTCGTCGTTGGGTGATCTCCTGTACCGAATGCCATGCCTGGATCAAGTTCAATACATAATTCTTGATCATCTTTACGGTCGTATTCTTCCCAGCTAGGAACGATAGTAAAACGTTCCGAAGCTTTGAATGGATGGAAATAATTCTTCCATTCATTCGCCCAGTCTACTTCCTGAATTGTTTGAGTTTCGTAATGGTACAAAGATTGATTTAACGTTTGAAGCTGTGACACTTCAGATTTTAGCGTTTCTTCGAGTTGTGTGTTGTATTCGAGTTCGTTAAAGTAAGCTTTAACTCTAACACCTTGATCTGGATAGTCATTAGGGTCAAGTTCATAAATTTCACCAAAACGATCCCCGAATTCACCATTTAAATCACTTGAATCTTCTATAACTACGCCATTAGAACCGTGTCGCTCTAATATTTGTGTGACACTGTCCATTGCTTCATGATTCACTGTAATTGATATCTCGGTCCAGTCCATGATTTATTCTCCTTTAAAGAAGCGTTTCGCTCTATCTTTGAAATTAGTTGGTTGCTCTTCTACCTTCTCGCCACTCTCTTCAGCAAACTCTCTGAGTAATTCTTTCTGACGATCATTTAACTTAGTCGGTGTTTGTACATTGACATTAACGAATAAATCGCCGTAACCAAAGCCATGTACATTTTTCACACCTTTATCTTTCATTCTGAACTGCTTACCTGTTTGCGTTCCAGCTGGAATAGTAAGCATGACTTTGCTTTTGAGTGTAGGCACTTTGATTTCGTCACCTAGTGCTGCTTGAGTAAATGTAATGTTGAGATTGTAGAAGATGTCGTCGCCCTCACGTTCAAACGTTTGAGAAGGTTTCACTCGGAAGACGATAAATAAGTCACCTTGTGGCCCGCCGTTTTCACCTGGCGCACCTTCACCGGCAAGTCGAATTTGTTGTTCATTATCGACACCTTCAGGAATTTTAACATTGATCTTAACGTTTTTATTTTCAGTACCTTTACCATGACAAGTTTGACATTTCTCTTCAAACTCTTGGCCAGAACCATTACATACTGGGCAGACTTTCTCGCTTCTTACACGACCGAGGATCGTATTCTGTTCAACTGACACATGACCTGCCCCATTACAGTAATGACAAGTTTTCTTCTTAGTTCCTGGTTTGGCACCTTCACCATGACAAGTGTGACAAGTCACATCTTTGCGAATTGAAATTTCTTTCTCAGCACCAAATACAGCTTCGTCGAAAGTAATTGTCATATTGTATTGTAAGTCGTCACCTTTACGTGGTGCATTCGGATCACGTTGACGACCACCGCCGAAGAATGAGCTGAAGATATCTTCGAAGCCGCCGCCAAAGCCACCAAAGTCTTGGCCGCCACCGAATCCTTGACTGCCAAAGCCACCTTGAGGGCCATCGTGACCGAATTGGTCATAATTTGCACGTTTATTCTCATCGCTTAGAACTTCATAGGCTTCAGAAATCTCTTTAAACTTCTCATCTGCGCCTTCTTCTTGGTTAATATCAGGATGATACTTTTTAGATAGTTTACGATAAGCCTTTTTGATTTCGTCTTTAGAAGCATCTTTGCTGACACCTAAGACCTCATAATAATCTCTTTTGGCCAATTGATCTCTCTCCTTTAACGATATTTTCTTGATTAAAAAGGAAAAAGTCAAAGCCAATGTTCAATTGACTTTGACTTATGTTGGCTAAGCAATTGTTTCACATATTTGATTGTGATGCATTATTTTTGTTGATTATCGTCGTCGTTAACTTCTTTGAAATCAGCATCTTCTACATTGCTATCTTGTGAACCTGCTTCTTGACCTTGTTGTCCTTGTTGAGCTTGCGCTTGTTCTTGTGCTTGTTGATAAACTTTAGCTGATAAATCTTGAACAACTTTTTCTAGTTCTTCTTTCTTAGATTTAATATCTTCTAAGTCTTCGCCTTCAAGCGCTGATTTAAGCGCATCTTTTTTCTCTTCAGCGTTAGATTTGTCTTCTTCGCTGATGTTGTCGCCTAAGTCAGAGATTGTTTTTTCAACTTGGAATACGAGGCTATCTGCTTCGTTACGTAAATCACTTTCTTCACGGCGTTTTTCGTCAGCTTCAGCATTTTCTTCAGCATCTTTAACCATGCGGTCGATTTCTTCATCAGATAATGAAGAGCTAGATTGGATAGTGATGTTTTGTTCTTTGTTAGTACCTAAGTCTTTAGCAGTTACGTTAACGATACCGTTTTTATCAATATCGAATGTTACTTCGATTTGAGGTACACCACGTGGAGCTGGTGGAATATCAGTTAATTGGAAACGACCAAGCGTTTTGTTGTCTGATGCCATTGGACGTTCACCTTGTAATACGTGGATGTCAACGGCTGGTTGGTTATCTGCTGCTGTTGAATAAACTTGTGATTTAGATGTTGGGATAGTAGTGTTACGTTCGATTAACGTATTCATACGGCCACCCATGATTTCGATACCTAATGAAAGTGGTGTTACGTCAAGAAGTACAACGTCTTTAACATCACCTGTTAAGACACCACCTTGGATAGCTGCACCCATAGCTACAACTTCGTCTGGGTTAACACCTTTATGAGGGTCTTTACCAATTTCTTTCTTAACAGCTTCTTGAACTGCAGGAATACGAGTTGAACCACCAACTAAGATAACTTCGTCGATTTCACTGTTTGAAAGACCAGCGTCTTTAAGTGCTTGACGAGTAGGATCCATAGTTTTTTGTACAAGTGAATCAGCAAGTTCTTCGAATTTAGAACGAGTTAAGTTGATTTCTAAGTGTAATGGACCACTTTCTCCTGCTGAGATGAATGGTAATGAAATTTGAGTTTGAGATACACCTGATAAGTCTTTTTTAGCTTTTTCTGCAGCGTCTTTAAGACGTTGTAAAGCCATTTTATCTTTTGATAAGTCGATACCATTTTCTTTCTTGAATTCTTCTACGAGGTAGTCGATGATAACTTGGTCAAAGTCGTCACCACCAAGTTTGTTGTCACCTGCTGTAGCAAGTACTTCAAATACACCGTCACCTAATTCAAGGATAGAAACGTCGAATGTACCGCCACCAAGGTCGAATACAAGTACTTTTTGATCTTGTTCAGTTTTGTCTAAACCGTAAGCTAAAGCAGCTGCTGTTGGTTCGTTGATAATACGTTCAACTTCTAAACCAGCGATTTTACCAGCGTCTTTAGTTGCTTGACGTTCACCATCGTTGAAATATGCTGGAACAGTGATAACTGCTTTTTCTACTTTTTCACCTAAGTAGTCTTCAGCAGTTTTTTTCAAGTTTTGAAGAATCATTGCTGATAATTCTTGAGGTGTGTATGATTTACCTTCGATGTCTACTTTATAGTCAGTACCCATGTGACGTTTGATAGATTGAACAGTGTTAGGGTTAGTGATTGCTTGACGTTTAGCAACTTCACCTACTTGAGTTTCTCCATTTTTGAATGAAACTACTGATGGTGTTGTTCTCGCACCTTCTGGGTTTTGAATTACTTTTGGTTCGTCACCTTCTAAAATAGCTACACAAGAGTTTGTTGTACCTAAGTCAATACCTATTACTTTACTCATAAAGAAATTCCTCCTATATCGTAATCAGTTAGTGTTGTGATTTATTTACTTATTATTGATTTACTTTAACCATTGAAGGTCGAAGTACACGGTCTTTCAATTTATACCCTGTTTGTAGTTCTTGAGTGATTTGACCTGATTCATAATCAGGGTTATCATCTTGCATTACTGCTTGATGATAGTTAGGGTCAAATTGTTCACCGTCTGTTTTGATAACTTCGAGTCCGTTATCTTCCAGTGCTTTTAGCAAGCTTTCGTGAACCATTTTAACGCCTTTTTGAAGTGATTGAAACTGTTCATCTTCACCTTCGATTTGCAATGCGCGTTCGATGTTGTCAATCGTAGGTAAGATGTCAGTAAGTACACTTTGTGATTGATATTTTTTCATCGTTTGATTTTCTTTTTGTAAGCGGCGTTTATAATTTTCGAATTCCGCGTACAATCTTAAATATTTGTCTTCATTTTCTTTAACTTGTTCTTTTAATTGTTGAATCTCTTCATCTTTAGGATCAACATTTTCTTCCTCATCAGCAGTTGTTTCTTCATCTGATGTCGTTTGTGAAGATGATTCATTTTGAGCGTCAGAATTAACATCAGTTTGTTCAGTTGATGCTTGCTCTTCTGAAGTTTCTTGTTCTACATCTTGAGATTGAACTTCTTCTTGAGCATCAGTTTGACTGTTGACTGATTCATTTTTTTCTGCCATTGTCTGCCCTCCAATTGTCACGTCTTACCAAATTGCATTTAGCAACTGGATAACGTTTTGATATCGCATTGCAATTGGTCCGATAATTGCAATTTGTCCACGTAAATTATCATCGATATGATAATCACTTGTAATGATGGAAATGTCGCTTAAATGATCGTCAATCTCATCCCCTATCTTAACGTTAATCGGTGCATCAGACATCGAATCTAATAACTGCGTAATCTTATGTGATTCAATGTACTGTAAGATAGGTTGGATTGATGATACATTCTGTTCGTTTAACGCATCAATTAGTTTAACCTTTCCACCGGTAAAAATGCCATTACTTTGTTCATCAATATGCACTTCCAAAGATGAGACGAGGTTTTTAATAAAATCTCTCTCAGTTGGAGAATTAGTGAACATATTGATTTCACTATCAAAACGAACATCTCGTTGATGTTTGAATTGCGCACTGACGAAATTTGCTATCTTTGTGAGTGTTTCGTTAGTCAACGGAGCTTGTGATGCAAGATGCAAATGTTCGACATGGCCTGAAGTGAAAACGACAATCATAATGACAAGAAATGCATTTGCTCGAACCAAATGAATGTCATTAATTACATCTTGTTTATGATCTGGTCTCATTACCAACGTTGTGTATTGTGACGCTTTAGAAATTTCATCCGCGAATTCACTGAGTGCAGACGAAATATTGTAATGATTGGAAGCCATTAGCGTTTTCAAACGTTGGGTCTTACTTTGTTGTTGATGAGATGCTTGATCCAATAGATAATCTACATGATGTCTGAAACCTTGAACTGAAGGCGTTCTTCCTGAAGACGTGTGTGTCTTCTCGATAAGGTCAAACTCTTCTAAAGCTTTCATCTCATTGCGGATCGTTGCTGGACTAACATCGAGTTGATGTCGTTCAATCAACGTCTTTGAACCTATTGGATGTCCTAAATCAACATAATCTTCAACAATTGCATTCAGTATGCTTAATTGTCTCTCAGTTATCATGTTTTCACCTCATTAGCACTCTTTTGTTTCAAGTGCTAATTATAATTTATCAAATTGGTCAAAGTAAGTCAATGTTAAAGCACGTTTTTTTGAAAAAATTTTTGAGAAAGTTTATACGCTGAGTAAAAATGCTTCAAATACTTCATTGCCAATCACTTTGCCTCTTTTAGTTAGTGAAATATATCCATCGTTGATTTCAATAAGACCATCTGAAACAAGTTGATTTAATGTTTGACCATAGATTTGATCAATAGATTGATCAAATTTTTCTTCAAAGCGTTTGATACTTACACCCTTGTTCATTCGTAAACCTAAGAACATCTCTTCTTCCATTTGTTCTTGAATCGTAGGTCGAGTTGAGTGTAGCACGGGTCGTTCCCCCGCTTGAATCTTTTTAATGTAATGATTGACAGGATTAACATTGGTATAACGCTCACCATCAACATAACCACTGGCACCAGCGCCGAAACCGTAGTATCCCTCGTTTTTCCAATATACTTTATTATGTTCAGATTCATGTCCTTTTTTAGCAAAGTTAGAGATCTCATATTGATGGAAACTGGTTTGATTCAGCCGTTCTATTAAATACGTATACATTTCTTCCCCAACATCTTCTGAAGGTAACTTGAGCTTTCCTTTACGATACATATTATAGAATTGCGTTTGTGGTTCTAATATGAGACCGTAACTGGAAATATGATCAATGTTTAGTGAAAGTGCAATATCTAAACTTTCTTTGAAATCATCTAAACTTTGCTGTGGTAAATGATACATTAAATCTAAACTTATCGATTCAATGCCGACTTGACGCGCGTTATCTATAGCTTGATAAATATCTTCTGGCGCGTGTGTACGACCGAGTAATTCCAGAAGTTGTGGATTAAAAGTTTGAACACCCATTGATAAACGGTTTACACCATATTTTTTGAGCAGACGAACTTTGTTCAGCGTTAACTCATCAGGGTTGGCTTCGAAGCTAAATTCATCTTCAATAGTGAACAATGACGTGATGGCTTGAAGTAATCTTTCTAGCTGTGCTTCAGATAAAGCGGTTGGCGTTCCACCACCCACAAATAATGTTTTAAGCTGACGTACTTCACTTGTCTTCATTTCCTTAATTAAACAACTGAGATATTCATCCACGGGCTGATTCTGTATAAAATATTTATTGAAATCACAGTAAGTACAAATACGTACACAGAACGGTATATGAATATAGGCACTTTGAACTTTCATGCTAACCCTCACTTTTTCTTGAAAAACGAAAGGTGAACTCCATGAAATGTCTGGAATTCACCCTTGCCTTTACGAGTATATATTATTCGTCGTCCATCTTAAGGACTGCTAAGAATGCGTCTTGTGGTATTTCTACGTTCCCCACTGCTTTCATTTTAGCTTTACCAGCTTTTTGTTTTTCTAACAGCTTACGTTTACGGCTAATGTCCCCGCCGTAACATTTAGATAGAACGTTTTTACCCATTGATTTAATGTTCGTACGAGCAACGATTTTTTGACCAATTGCTGCTTGTACTGGCACTTCGAATTGTTGACGAGGTATTAATGTTTTCAGCTTTTCAACTAAAGCTTTACCTCTTTCGTAAGCAAAGTCACGATGTACGATAAAGCTCAATGCATCGATTTTGTCACCATTAAGTAAAATGTCCATCTTAACGAGATTACTTTCCTTATTATCGATGAATTCGTAATCAAATGATGCGTAGCCTTTCGTTTGAGACTTCAATTGATCAAAGAAGTCGAATACTACTTCAGCTAATGGAATTTCATAGATGATGTTAACACGAATATCATCTAAGTAATCCATATTAATAAACTGACCACGTTTGCGTTGACAGAGCTCCATCACAGGACCTACGTAATCATTAGGAACCATCATTGTAGCTCTAACGAATGGTTCATAGACAGCTTCAATTTGATCACGCTCTGGCATTTGTGCAGGATTGTCTACAGACACCTCTTCGCCCGTTTTCAAAATACATTGGTAGATAACTGAAGGCGCTGTTGCAATCAATCCGATGCCGAATTCTCTTTCAATACGTTCTTGAATAATTTCCATGTGGAGCATTCCAAGGAAACCTGTACGATAACCAAAACCTAACGCTTGGGATGACTCAGGTTCAAACTCAAGTGATGAATCGTTAAGTTGAAGTTTTTCCAGTGCTTCACGTAAATCATTGTAGTCTTTGTTGTCGATTGGGAATAATCCACAGAAGACCATAGGATTCATCTTTTTATAACCTTTTAATGGCTCTGGAGCTGGTTGGTTCGCGTGAGTAATCGTATCACCTACACGTGAGTCATCGACATTTTTAATATTTGCGATAATGTAACCTACATCCCCAACAGTGAGTTCTTCAACCGGTAAATCTTTAGGCGTATTAATTCCAACTTCAGTTACCTCAAACTCTTTACCTGTCGCCATCATCTTAATACGGTCACCAGCTTTAACGACACCTTCCATTACACGGATAGCTGAAATTACACCGCGATATGAATCATATTCAGAGTCGAAGATGAGCGCTTTAAGAGGCGCTTGAGGATCGCCTTCAGGTGGTGGTACCATTTCGACGACTTGTTCTAGAATTTCTTCGATGCCGATATTAGATTTGGCACTAGCGAGCACTACATCATCTTGATCTAAACCTATAACATCTTCTAACTCTTGTTTCACTCGTTCAGGTTCAGCTGCTGGCAAGTCAATCTTATTAACAACAGGTAGCAGTTCCAAATCATTATCTAAGGCGAGGTAAACGTTAGCTAAGGTTTGGGCCTCGATACCTTGTGCTGCATCGACGACAAGAATCGCACCTTCACATGCTGCCAGTGAACGTGAGACTTCATAAGTGAAATCGACGTGTCCTGGTGTGTCGATTAAATGGAATGTATATGTATTGCCATCTTTAGCATCATATTTTAAACGCACAGCATTCAATTTAATTGTGATACCGCGTTCTCTTTCAAGATCCATTGAATCGAGTAATTGATCTTGCATTTCGCGTGATTCAACTGACTTTGTATTCTCTAATATACGGTCAGCTAAAGTTGATTTACCGTGGTCAATATGCGCAATAATAGAAAAGTTTCGTATATATTTTCGACGATTTAATCGTTCTTGATTATCCATGTCATATCCTTCTCGCTTTCATATTACCCTGATTATTAAACATCTTTGTCATAGTAACGTTTTTAACCTTTAATTGCAAGAGTTCTAAGCCGATAGTGTTAAGTCTCAGAACATACTTTGTGTTCATACATTTAAAGTTGAAGTTAAATTAAAGGCGGATACCTGTAACCTCATCTTAAACCTATTATCTATTTATTAAAGAGTTACATGGGTTAAGATTATTCCTCGGTTGTGATAAATCGCTATTTCACAGTTCTTCCTCTTTACGTTACCATGCTACATCTATTATTATATAAATTATGCAGAGACTTTCCAATCACTTATGATACAGTTATAATGTTATGTATCTGTATTAAATAAATGATTGCAGAATGAGAACTGTTTTGATAAAATATTTCTTGTTGTAATCAAAAATTATTTTGATATGGTAGCCTAATCTAGGAGGTGACAGATATGCCAAATATTAAATCTGCAGTTAAACGTGTGAGAAAAACTGAAGAAGTTGAACACCGTAACATTTCACAGAAAAACGCTATGCGTACAGCTGTGAAACGTGCTAAAACAGCTATCGAAACAAATGCTAGTGAGAAAGATGAATTAGTGAGCTTCGCACTTAAAAAAGTCGACAAAGCAGCTCAACGTAATTTAATTCACTCAAATAAAGCGGACAGAATTAAATCAAAATTAATGTCTGCTAGCAAATAATTATTACTTAATTAGAGGCCAAGGCTCAATGAGTCTTAGCCTCTTTTTATGTGTGATTTTAAAATTGCTAGAGAGACAGAATAAACAGTTCTAAAATGAGCTGTTTGTCCATATAAGAAGATTTCAGTTTATAATCTGTTTCAGCACAGTTATTAATAATATTTAAAAGTTGATGCAACTGATAGTAGCGCGCTTGTTGTAAAGCGAGCTTCACTCGATAAGGATGCACGTTCACTGTCTTTGCGATTTGTTGTCCGCTATACCCTTTCTCATTGAGTATCTTACTTTGGTAGAACAATCGATAATTACTCGTTATGAGTGCAAGCAATTTAATAGGCTCCTCTTTCATAGCTATCAAATCTCTCACTAGATGAATCGCTTTGTCTTTATTGCCTTTTTGTATATAGTCGGTGAGTAAAAAGACATTCTGTTCCAAACTACGGTTTACGATATCATGTACATCTTGACGATTAATCGTTGGACGGTCCCCCAAGAATAACTGTAATTTTTCAAACTCTTGTTTAATAATGTTGTAATTAATACCTGTCAATTCAATAAATAAGTTCAACGCATCTTCCTTGATATCTTTGTAGTTCTCATGTAAATAACTTTTGATCCAGTTTTTCATTTCTTTCTCAGACATCTGCTCTATTTTAATCAAGTTGGCTTGTTTCTTGAGCGTTTTTACTAATTTCTTCCGCTCATCTAATTTATTGTGATTGACTTCAAATATGAGTAACGTCGAACCATCATATTTACTTAAAAACTCAATGAGCCCCTCAATATTTGGATTAACGTCTTTTGGTGCTTTCTCACCTGTAAAGACGAATGCATTTTGCACTATCACGACTTTTTTATCTGAAAAGAAAGGCATAGTCAATGTTTCTTCAATAATTTGATTCAGTGAGTCTTCGTACATATTGTATCTAATATAGTTAAAGTCATCCTTAGGCTCATCTAAATATTCTTCAACCAGCTCGTTCGCTTTCTTCTCAATGAGTTCAGGAACTTCACCATAAATTGTATATATCATGTCACTCATAGTGTATTAGCTTCCTTTCTAAATCAACATCGCTTATTTATTATAGCATGTATTACGACGTTATTCCGACGATTTTAAAGGCTCATATATTTTCCATGGCTTTAGCATACTCTCAATAGAAGTTTCCAAATCAAGGGTGATTTCACCATTCTCGACCGTGGTCAGTATTGCTGATTGGTTATCGTTCAATCTTTCTTCTACTTCTTTGTTTGGTAAATGATAGCGATTATTTTTACCGGCTGAAATGAGACTCACACGGGGATGAATCGCATCGATAAATGCCTGACTGGAACTCGTCTTACTACCGTGATGTCCTACTTTCAGAATATCAATTGGTGGTAATTGATATTGTTGCAATAAGGTCTCTTCATTTCTCACTGTGGCATCTCCCATGAAGAGTAAATGTTTATCTCGGAATTGCATTAAAGTAATGATACAGTGTTCGTTTAAATCATCACTCGTATCATGCGTCGCATCTAATAATTGGAGTTGATATTCATCAAAAGTGAGTTGTGGCATTTGACGAAAATCTATGACGTTACCTTTCCACTGACTTAAACGTTCGGTAAGATGTGTGAGCTGTTGTGGTGTATAACTATGAGGGTTCAGGATAAGATGTTTCACTTTAATTTGTGTGAGTAAATAGTCCAATTCTCCCATATGATCCGCATGCGGGTGAGTAATAATTAAATAGTCTATACTCGTAATATTTCTCTTTTTAAAAGTTGGAAGAATATGATACTTACTAATTTGATGTTTATCGACTTCTCCTGGACGAAGATGTTTGCCTCCTGTATCAATCATCAAAGTCTGTCCCTTTTTACTTTCAACTAAAAAAGCATCTCCTTGTCCTACATTGAGCATGGTCAAACGATTAACATGATGAGCCGGGAAAAATTGCAGAATTAAAAATAAGCCTATACAAACTATAAGTGCAGTTATAAACCGCCGAGCTACAAAGAAGTATAATATACTTAATAAAACAAGTAACAATAATGTCAGCAACATTTCATTTAACTGGGGAATAAACCATTTAAAATGATTGAGTTGTAAAATCCAACGTACGATATAATCATGAATATTAAACATCATATTAATGAAATAATCTAGTGTATTTATAGGTATCTTTAAATGTAACCAAGCAAAGTAAAATATTGCTAGAGGAAATAAAACAATTGAATAAAATGGTACAAAAATGAGATTAGCAAATAGCCCTATCCATTGTACTTCGTTAAAATGAATGGCACTAATGAGAAAGGAACCGAGTTGAGCTATAAATGTCATGTAAAGCAAACTTTTAATGACTGAAGTTTCGTCTAACAGTGGTTGTGACAATAAGATAAAAAGTGTGATTAAGTAAGAAAATTGAAATCCAATATCGAATAAAAAATGTGGAAAAATAAGCGTTAATAAAATAAATGAGGCGCCTACGATATCTAAAGCATGATGGTAAAAGCGCGATGGAATCAGAATGACTAACATAACTGTAAAAATGGATCTGAGTGCGCTAGGCGCTAAATCAGTATAAAGACCGTAAACTGGTAACAAAAACAATAAAGTGAGTTTAATATAGAACAATGGAACGTTTAGTCTTAGAAGTAACGCATACGTAATCGAACATATAATCGCAATATGAGAGCCACTTACTGCAATGAGATGATAAATACCTAAATTTTTTACTTCTGAGACTTCTTGTTCACTTAAATAACTCGTATCTCCGGACACGAGCGCAATTATACGACCTGGATGTTCTAGATGAGTATGAGAAATTTGATGATAGATAAAGTTTTTATGTCGTTCAATCAAACTGAGAGAAGCTTTCGAATTTGCTTGGCAACTGTTTAAATTAATATCTTTGATAAAGAAATACTGCGGACTATATGGAGAATCACTTAAATACTTTAGCTCCCCTTTGACTTCACATTGAGTTCCGGGAGCTAAGGGAGGTATATTGTTTGGTTGTCGTAAAAAATAATGATAAGAATATGAATTATCATTTATGGAGACGTGGCCGCGAAGTGATGATCCATTATGCATCGCTTGATCGGTGAAAGTAGCACGACCTTGCAGTTCAGGATGTAACAACTGCGCACTATATGCTTGTTGGTGGCGCAAATCTTGATAATGGAAATAATATCCACTGACCCATGGCAATATGAGGCAGCCTACTGTAATTAATTTGCTAACGCGCTTGCGATACATTATAACTATTAAAGTTAACAACAAACATACAGCCATGTAACGGTGGTAAAGAAAGAGAATACCTATTAAGTAAGCGAGTGTTAAGTAAAACATCTTAGTCCATTAAATACTGCGCGACATTCTCTTTATCGAAAGGAATTTTCTTATATTCAATATGAGATTGATTGAGCAGTCTGAGAGCGTAGTCATGGTTATGATAATCTTCTGCGTAATAAATCTTCTTGATTCCGGCTTGAATAATTGACTTTGTGCAATTTAGGCAAGGAAAGTGAGTGACATAAATAGTTGCCCCTTCTGTTGATACACCTTGTTTAGCACATTGAAGCAAAGCATTCATCTCTGCATGAATCGTACGTATACAATGACCATCTTCTATAAGACAGCCTTCATCGATACAGTGTACTTCACCAGCAACTGAACCATTATACCCTCCTGCAATAATGCGATTGTCTTTCACTATTGTTGCGCCTACTGAGAGACGTGTACAAGTTGAACGCAAAGCAAGTAGATGGCTTTGTGCCATAAAGTACTCTTCCCATTGTAATCGTTTCATCTTTGATCCTCCGTGTTCTATTCTTGATTTAATACTTCTAGGTTAAGTCTTACAGCGTTAGAATGCAATAGATTTTAAACTGTGAGATAGTCCTTTAATTTATCGAAGGTCTTCTCGCCGATACCATTCACTTCCTTGATCTTCTCTACAGAATCAAAGGCACCGTTTGTGTCTCTATATTCAATAATCAATTTCGCTTTAGAAGGTCCTATTCCAGGTATTGATTGCAAATCACTTTCCGTGGCTGTATTAATATTGACTTGTTTATCCACAGATGTATTACTACTCGCTGAACCTGTCGTCGCACTAGTTGAGGCGGTTGTTCCTGGTGACGCGCCACTAGTACCAGCTGCTTGTTCCCCTTTCTTTGGAATGACGATGAGCTTTTGATCAGTAAGCCTTTCTGCTAAGTTAATTTGAGTTAAATCGGCTTGAGAGGTCGGTTGTGCTTTATCTAATAGCTGCTTGAGTCGATCTGTAGACATCATGCGATAAATATTAGGATGCTTTACTGCGCCTTTAATATCAACGTAAATTTCTTCAACCTTAGTATTTGATGTATTGCTAGCCCCAGAACTTGAAGCTCCATTCGTGGTTCCGTTATTCCTTCCTTGTGCATCTGTCGCTTTAAAGGCTTGTTCTTGTAACGTTGCATCCTCAGCCTTCAAGTCATTACTTTGGCCTATATGAGACACAAAGTAAAAAGCGAGTACGCATAAAGCGACACATGCGATGATGACATAAATCTTGTATTTCATCACTAGAGCTTTAATTTGAGTTAAATCCCAAGACATAAAAAATCACTCCTTTACTATATACACGTAGTTCGGAGTGATTTTACTTTATTTTTTTGCGATAAAGAATAAACGATTGCCTTTAGCGTCGCATGCGTCATACTCAAAGTCAGTAAACGTATTAATAACAATGAAACCTTGCTCTTGAAGCATTTTAAGATAAGTGTCTTGGGTATAGGTTCTCTGATAATGTGATTCGTTAATGCGATGATACGTGTGATCTTCATTCTGAACGAAAAAGGTTAAGTCATGCCATACACTGAGGGGTTCCTCGCCTCTTACAGCTTCCCAAGCGAGAAATACTTGATCTGTTTCATCGATATAACATTGATTGTTGAACCAAGTTTGCATTTTATGCTCAGTATGGACATCGAAAATGAGCAAACCACTTGGAGCGAGATGTTGATAAACACTTTCGAAAGTTTGCTTAACCTCTTCTTCAGAAGCTAAATAATTTAAGGAATCACACAGAATAGTTACGATGTCAAACTGTAGACCGAGATCAAAATCAGTCATATCGCCTTCAACCCATTGAACATTCGATGACTTCTGCTCAGCTAGGGTAAGCATATCAATACTTAAATCCATACCAAACACTGTATCAAAACCACGTAATAGAGTAGTAAGATTACCAGTTCCGCAGCCTATATCTAACAGTGTTTGTCGATGCTCTCGATAATGTTCTATAATGTCTCGCCATGACGTGTAAGGTTGGTCACGTGTGAGACTATCATAGAACTGACTTAATTCGTGATATTGTACCATATTTAATAAACTGCCTGATTGTAATTTTTAAGTGGTGCATCTTGATATAATTTCTCAAGATTGTAGTAGTTACGTTCGTCTTTATGAAAGACATGGATGACTACATCCGCCAAGTCTATGAGGATCCAACGCCCTTCGTTGAAACCTTCCATTCGTTTAACATCTAATCCTTGCTCGTGCGCAGTTTCTTTCACTGAACGTGCAATGGCCTGAACTTGGCGTTCGTTATTCCCGTGACAGACGACGAAATAGTCCGTCATATCACTAATACCTTGCATATCAAGTGAAATAATATCTTCTGCTTTCTTATTCTCAGTTGCTTCTATCACAATATTTAATAACTCGCTTGATTTCATTTAATCATCCTTTACTCTTTCATCACTATAGTTATAATAATTTAAACATTCGATTGTTGTATTAAAAACGGTAATGTCATTGCTAATTAAATAAAGTACAGTTCGCTTAGAAATTTCATAAATTGTATGATCTAAGCTACCTTGATTGTATGCCATATCTCGGATTTCTTCAACGCCTGGTATTTGACGTTCAGGCTCGATATAATCAGCAATAAAGACTATCTTTTCAGTTTTAGTCATCTGAGCACGACCTGTTGTATGGTAAGCGATAGCTGTTAGAATCTCATCGTCTGTTATATCATATTCTGATTTCATCAGTGCAGCACACACTGGGCCATGTAAGATCTCTCCTCCAAAGCTCAAGAGATTCGGATCTAAATCATGCTGTCTTACAATTTGGTACATATAACCTAAATCATCATATTTACAATAGTCATGTAAGATGCCGGCCATCTCTGCTTTATCGACATCACCTTCGTAAATACGTGCTAATTTCACAGCAGTATCTGCCACACGTAATGAGTGTTGATAGCGTTTATCAGGTAATTTCTTTTTAATTAATTCAATCGCTTCTGATTTATTCATACAAGTTCTCCTCTGCAATATATTGTTGAATGAGTGGTGGTACGAGGACCTGAATATTGTGTCGTTCTTGTATGCGCTGACGAATCATAGTTGAACTAATATCTAAGCGTGGTATCGTGACACTCACCGTTGAGGGATCAACTTCTTGTTGTGATGTTCCTCGATTCACGACGACAAATGTCACTAAAGATTTTAAATCTTCTATATGATACCACTTATCGAGTTGCTCATATTGGTCAGTGCCAATCACAAAGTATATCTTGCTATCTGGATAGGATTCACGAAGCGTACATATCGTATCGTAGGTGTAACTTTGACCTTTTCTTTCTAAATCCAAATAGCAAATTTCTCCAAAACCTAACGTTTCAATCGCTAAGTTCACCATAGCCACACGATGCTTTGAGTCTAAGGCATCTTTGTGTGACTTCAACGGTGACATATAGCTTGGCAAGAAGAAGAAACGTTCGGGCTTAAGTGTGTGATAAACTTCACTCGCCACCATGAGATGAGCAGTGTGTATTGGGTTAAATTGACCGCCATAGAGGACGATTGATTCAGCTTGATGTGTCATTATGAGGGTAAGTGAATCTGTTTATTCTCTGAAGACGCTTTATACAAGACGATCATTGACCCTATAACTTGAACGAGCTCACTTTCAGTCAACTCACTTAAATTGGCTGCTAATTCTTTCTTATCCTCGAAGTTATTTTGTAAAATGTGAACTTTAATGAGCTCTCTTTTTTCTAAGATATCTTTTAACTGCTCTACCATATTCTCATTAATTCCAGCCTTGCCAATTTGGAATGTCGGTTCAATATTATGCGCTAAGCTACGTAAATAGCGTTTCTGCTTTCCTGTTAACATAACTACTCTCCTTCTAAATGTTTAATGACAGTTTGTTTCATAGCTTCTGTATTAGGTGTTTCACCCGTCCATATTCTAAAGCTTTCGGCACCTTGATTGATAAACATGTCTAATCCATTATAAATTTCGTTTCCGTTTTCTTCTGCTTGGAGTAAAAATGCTGTCTTGCTTGGTGTGTAAATGATGTCGCTTACTAATGTGCGCTCATCGAGTTGATCTAATGAAATAACAACATCTCTATTACTACTCATACCCGCTGGCGTCGTATTAATAATGATATCAAATTCACTTAAGTGTGCTTCTGCTTGTTGTAAAGTGAGTTTATTGACATCTAAGTTCCAATTATCAAAACGCTGCATCGTACGGTTAGCAACAGATAGTTTAGGTTTAACAACGTGATTTAGTACATTAGCAATGCCTTTGCTGGCACCACCTGCTCCGAGTATTAATATATAAGCATTACCTAAGTCCGGGTATACCGACTGTAAGCCTTTAACGTAGCCGATGCCATCGGTGTTGTAACCAATCCATTGACCATCCACAATTTTAACTGTATTAACTGCTCCTAAATCGTGAGCTTGTACGTCAATGTCATCGAGATATGGGAGAATGCGTTCTTTATGTGGGATAGTAATGTTAAAGCCATCTAAATTTCTTGAAGAAATAATTTCCTTAATATCGTCAAACTGTTCCGGCGGTATATCGAGCGCCTCATACGTATCATCACGTCCTAAAGCACTGAAGTTCGCTTCGTGCATGACGGGTGATAACGAATGCGCAATAGGATGACCTATGACAGCGAATTTCATAATTGCTCCCCCTTACATTATAGATTTACGTAATACAACATCAACGTCTTTAGGAACGTGAACCACTACTTTAGCGCCTGCTTCAATGGTGATAAAACCTAATCCTGAAATCATCACGTCACGTTTCTCTTTACCCGTTTCTAAACGTACACGCTTAACTTGTGATAAATCGAAATGAGACGCAGAAGTCGGTGGTGTAAGCATTTCGCCTAAGTGGTTGTGCCACAAGTCATCTGCTTTCTCTGTCTTCGTACGATGAATGTTGAGTTCGTTTGAGAAGTAGCAGACGAGTGAACGGCGGCCGCCGCTAACATAATCGATTCGAGCGAGCCCTCCGAAGAATAACGTTTGTCCTTCGTTTAACTGATAGACACGTTGTTTGATTTCATTCTTAGGAATAATCGTCTTCAACTCTTCAGGTGTCACATAGTGTGTCATCTGATGGTCTTGGATAATTCCTGGAGTATCGTACATAAATGATGTTTCATCTAAAGGAATATCAATCATATCCAAAGTCGTACCTGGGAAGCGGGAAGTTGTAACGACGTCTTTCTCGCCCACACTTTGCTCAATTAAGCGATTAATTAATGTAGACTTACCTACATTCGTCGTACCTACAATATAGACATCTTCATTGCGACGAACTTTATTGATAGCCTCAATTAAATCTTGAATACCTTTATTGTGTTGGGCAGAGAGTAGTACGACTGCTTCAGCGTCTAAGCCATACTTACGGGCTGTGCGACGTAACCAGTCTCTTACTCTGTTTTTATTAATTTGTTTAGGTAAAAGGTCAACTTTATTCGCTGCAAGAATAATCTTCTTATTACCGACGATACGTTTCACTGCGTTAATAAACGAACCTTCAAAGTCAAAGACATCGACTACATTGACGACGATACCTTTTTTATCTGCAAGCGTATTTAGTAAGTTAAGAAAATCTTCGCTGTCCATACCGACATCTTGCACTTCGTTGTAATGTTTAAGACGGAAACATCTCTTACATACGACATCATCTCGGAATAAATTATGTTCAGGTACATAGCCTGGTGTCTTAGGATCTTCAGATTGAAGCGGCGCACCGCAACCTATACATCTTAGTACTTCTGTTTCACTCAATCACGATTCCTCCCATTTGATATAACCTTTACGTCTAAAGTGATTTAATAAACGACGTTCAATCATGCGATTTAATTTCGTTATCCAGCCATCTGTTTGTTTAACGGGTACGACCATAATCGTATAAAGACCTCGATTATTTCCACCAAAGACATCTGTCATCATTTGGTCGCCAATAACGACAGTCTCACTAGGCTGAAGCCCCATGCGTTGAATTGCTTTCTTAAATGCTTTGCCCATTGGTTTCTTGGCTTTGAAAATGTAATCGACATCTAGCGATTTAGAAAAGCTTCCTACTCGTTGTTTATTGTTATTTGAGACAATGGTTACAGTAATACCCAAGAATTGTAATTGTTGGAACCATTGTCTCACTTCTGGTGTAGGATCTGCTTCATCCCAGCCTACTAATGTATTATCTAAATCTGTAATAATTCCTTTAACGCCACTTTGGGATAACTGTGCTAAATCAATTTGATGGATAGATTGCACGTATGCATTTGGCATAAAGTATTTTTTAATCAAACCCATAGTTAGTCACCTTTTTGCCCTATTTTATTCACTAAATTCTCTACAACTTGACTTGAAGATTGTGCAGCTTTTTTCAGAAATGCTTCAAAGGATAATTCAGCTTCTCCATTAGCTAAATCTGAAATGGCACGTGTAATAATAAACGGTACGTTAAACTGGTAACAAGTTTGTGCAATCGCTGTCGCTTCCATCTCAACCGCGAGAGCATCTGGGAATGCAACGCGTATCGTTTCTCTCTGTGTATTCGTACCGATAAAGCTATCTCCACTTACGATGAGCCCTTTTTGAGCCGTTAATGATTGCGCTTCAATCGCTTCAGTCGTTAGCTCTAATAGTTCTGCATCAGCTGCGTATTGTGCTGGCATTTGAGGAATTTGACCGAGCTCATATCCGAAAGCTTGTGCATCTGCATCATGATAAGCCACGCTTTCGCTCACGACCACGTCTCCTACATTTAATTCACCATCAAGTGCACCCGCTGATCCTGTATTAATGATGACATCGGGCTTAAATTCGTGGATTAATAGTGTGGTAGAAATGGCTACGTTAACTTTACCAATGCCACTTTGCGTTAACACTACTTCATGACCGTTGAGTTGCCCACGATAGAACTTGACATGAGCAATATGTATTTCATCTAATTGAGTTAATTGATCTTTAAGTATCGCTACTTCTTCTTCCATAGCGCCAATAATACCTATCATGATTTGTCACCTCGTTGATATATTTAATGCTTTAGTTATTTTACCATAACTTCGAACATTCCTCGATCATGCGAGGTCATTTCTTCAACGTAAAAACACCTGCACAGATGAATATAATCACTCTAAGTCCGCGCAGGTGTTTATAACAAACTCTCTATTTATCTCACCGACTTTATATTGTTTAAAGTCGTATTATTCATCGTCATCGGATTTATTATCGAAGTTACGTCCTTCTAAGCCGGCTAACTCTTCTTTAGAAGCAGCAGGTGCTTTCATTTCGAATATTTGATCTACTACTGTGTAGTCATAATAACCTAAACGTGCAATCGGACGAATAGATGGGATATCGATCTTACCTTCGTCAGTGATGAAACGATCATCAATATGCACGTGCGCGACACGGCCAATAACGATATCGACGGTTGAAACTGGATCGCCAGTTGGAATACGTATTGTTTGTACATATTCACACTCGAAATGGATAGGACTTTCTTTAACGCGATAACCTGGTGCTTCAATACATTCTTCTTTCGTTACACCAGCGTAATCGAATTCGTCTACGTCATAATCGAGTGCTTTCGCTGAAAGATTGACTGCTTCTCTTAAATCATATGTTGCCATGTTCCAAACGAACCAACCTGTTTCTTCGATGTTCTTCACAGTATCTTTACGTTCATGGTCACCCAATACAGATTGGTTAGCTGCGAACATAACCATAGGAGGATCCCATGTTAAATTCTGATATTGACTGTAGGGAGCTAAATTATCTTTGCCATCTTTAGATGTTGTGGATAACCAGCCTATAGGTCACGGTACAGTGCTACTTTTAAATGGATCATGTGGAAGTCCGTGACTTCTTGTTCCTTGTTTTGGTGAATATTGCATTTTTTATACCTCCTTGTTGTTGTTCTATACCCTTGTTAACTAACTTCGATTCATAATAAATACTTATACATTTATTATTGCACGTAATCAACTTAATCTTTTTAAAAGAATAAAACGTGCAAACTTTAAGAAAATTTGTATTCGTATTAATGTTAAGAATAAATAGTTTGTTATCAATTTGTGAAAAATTAAATTTTACACTTTAAATACGTTTATCTTCGTGTGATAATATCACAGGCAAATAAAATAGAAAGGTGAATGTTATGGAACAAGAGCTTAAATATAATCGAATTACTACAGTGTTCTTTATCACTGGTATCATTGTAATGTGTAGCTTATATGCAGCTATTCCTATGCTACCCCACATTGCGAAAGATTTCGGCATCTCTAAAGCTACAGCAACTTTGAATGGCGTGGTCTTCTCACTGGCCTATTCAATTAGTTGTTTACTTTATGGTGTCATTTCAGATAAATTTGGTCGTATTAAAATTATCCTTATTGGACTAGTAGGACTCGTTGTAGTTTCACTCGGTATTGGATTTGTAAATTCCTTTGGCTTATTACTAGTTCTTAGAGTATTCCAAGGTATATTCGCAGCGACGTTCTCGCCTGTTTCCTTAGCGTATACGACTGAGATGTATCCCCCTGTTAAACGTGTGACGGCGATTAGTTTCATTAGTACAAGCTTTATGCTCTCAGGTATTATCGGTCAGAACTTAAGTGAAATCCTATCCAATGCTTACGGATGGCGTGTCACTTATATAGTACTCAGTGTACTTTATATCATCTTAACTTTCGTCGTTTCGAAACTTGTTCCGGAAAGTCCATATCGTAACCCAGATATTAAACTTTCACGTTTCATGAGTCACTTTAAAGATATATTCTTATATAAATCAGTCATTGGATGTTTCTTTATTTCATTAACTTTACTCACTAATTTTATCAGTATGTATACTATTCTTAATGACTATATTAAATCTCACTTTGTACATGGTGATTTAACGACGACCTTTGTTGTTAAGTTGTTAGGTATTATTGGCATGATTTTATCGTTATTTGCGGGTCGTATTAGTGACAAGTTGAGTGTCATTTGGGTGATTAAAATTGCGCTTGTAGCCCAAATTATTTCACTCATCGGTTTAGGTATTACTTCCAACATTGTTATCATTACTTTCTTTAGTATCGTATTTGTCGCAGGTGTTGCATTCTGTATTCCATCTGTGATCTCTAAAGTGGGTATGCTTGCAGCGACGAACCGCGGTTTTTTCCTATCAGTAAATACCTTTATCTTGTTCCTTGGTACCGCAATCGCACCAGTACTTTCAATCTATTTAGAAAAGCTCACACATTATTTCGTAGCCTTTAGCATTCTCAGTTTAATCGCTTTAGCTGCGTTAATCGTTAGCTTCTTTATTCCGAAAGGTATTAACCCTGATACAGCAAAATAGTAGAATTTATAAATAAGCCTCAATCGTTCGGATATAACACCGCTACGATTGAGGCTTTCTCTATAGAATAGTTATTTATTTTGATTATCTTCACTATCCATTGAATTGTGAAGGACGTTGAGGACGAGAGCACTAACTGGCACAAATGTTTTATTTTTAGTCGATTCAGCGATAACAGAAGTTAAGTCTTTATAAATCGCATCTAACGTACCATTATTTTTATATTCTTTAATTTCACCCCAGTTGTTCGCTGCCCAACTATTACCTGTACTTACTTCAACGATATCGAGTACATCTTCTTCTTCAAGACCATAACTATTACCAAATTTCACAGCTTCTGAAATACCTACCATGTTGATACCTAATAAGAGGTTATTTGCTAATTTAGCTGCTTGCCCTGCTCCGATCTTATCTCCTAAGTCAAAGATATGAGATCCCATCGCTTCAAAGTAAGGTTTGAGTTGTGACTTAGTCTCTTGAGCACCAGATGAGAAGATAGCTAAACTCCCTTTCTCAGCACCAGATAAACTACCACTAACAGGCGCATCAAGAAGATTTAACTTATAATCTGAAACTTTCTTTTCAAGATCTTCCATAATCGTTGGATTGAGCGTACTCATGACTACTACAGTTACATCGTGGTTATTTGCAGACGTGATACCATTGTCTCCGAAGATGACATCTTCTGTTTGTGCTTGATTGCGCACCATCGTAATGACTGCATCATCAACTTGTTCAGTAACTTCTTTTATGGAGTCACAACCTTGAATGCCCTCTTTTGCTAATTCATTAATTTTATCTTTATCAAGGTCATATGCCAGAACTTGGAAGCCAGATTTTTGTAAATTCTTTGCCATTCCAGCCCCCATATTTCCTAGACCTACAAAACCGATTTTTTTCATTGTAAACGCCTCCTAATAGTTACTATTTTAACTTTGCATCAAACTATGCGTAAAATATATAATTAGAATTATACTTATGACAAAAAATCATAAATCTATTGAGGAGGTTGCTTATGGATATTCGTCAGCTTAAATATTTTATCGCCGTAGTAGAGAACAAAGGATTTTCAAGAGCAGCTGAGACACTTTATCTATCACAATCGACATTGAGTAAAGTAGTGAAGAGTTTAGAGGATGAATTAGATACGATATTATTAGATCGTTCGAATAAACAAATTGAATTGACTGAATCTGGCAACATTGTCTATCAACAAGGTATTCAAGTCTTACATTCTTTAGATAACATCACCAATCAACTTTTTGACATTGAGAATCTGAAACAAGGTCATATTCATATCGGCCTTCCACCTATTTCAGGTACACTCTACTTTCCTGAAATTATTAAAACTTTTACAGACCTATATCCGAGAATCGATCTTCAAATTTATGAAGCAGGTGCATATAAGGTTAAAAACGCCTTGCTTGATGGCACGGTAGATATTGTTGTTTCGATGGAGCTTGAAAGTGAAGCGAACCTTGATGTTATTCCGCTCATCAATGACCCACTCGTAGTGTATGTAAATCAAGATCATCCATTGGCTCGCCAATCTTCAGTAACATTGACTGATCTTAAAAATGAATCATTTATTGTGCTAACGTCAGACTATGAATTACGTAAAAAGTTGATATACGAATGCTATAAATCTAACTTTAAACCTTCAATACAACTAGAAAGTGCACAATGGGACTTCATACTGTCAATGGTCAATGAAGGTTTCGGAATCGCCGTTATGCCTTATTCATTGAGTTCACTACTCAACTTTGAAAAAATCACTACAATTCCTATTGAGAATGATGAAATGACGATGGATATTAACTTTGTTGTTAAAAGTCACAAACCGCTATCAACACCTTTAAAAGCGTTTATAGAATATACCAAAGAACATATACAAACTATGAAATTTAGTAATACTTAGTATTATTATTATGAACTTTTAGAATATAAGATCTCGTATTACAATTGCATTAGAGTTTCGATATAGGAGGTCTTAACGATGGAACAAAGTCGTAGCGAAATCGGACAAAAAATTATGGATGATTTAACAGCAAGCGATAATGAGAATATCCCTACTCATGCTAACATCGAAGAAGAACTTGGTGATGTTGCACCCGGTTTAGGAGATTTAGTCAAAGAATTCGCGTTTGGAGATATTTATTCACGTGAAGGGCTTGATTACAAACAACGCGCAATCAGTACTATTTCTGCTCTTGTCACATTAGGTACTGAACCGCAATTAGAATTACACATTAATGTTGCGTTAACTGTGGGGTTAATACCACAAGAAATTTCAGAAACTATTATGCACTTACTTCCATATGTTGGTTTTCCACGTGTGCTAAATGCACTTCAATTAGTGAAAAAAGTTTACAAAGAACGTAACGTCGACTACTATACTCAACCTGAAAAATAATAATTGTCACAAAGCACCCGATAGCAAAACTTTACCCTTTGGGAGTGAGACAGAAATCTACCTGATTTCGTCGTCTCACCCCCCGCTAGGCTGACTAGTATTTGAGAAAGCGCAAGCTATCTCAAATACAGACAGCTACTGCGTAATTGCTTAATTAGAACTATCAGTAGCCTTAAGGTTCCGTATCATCCATTGGTACGGAACCTTAGCTATATCCCCCACATCTTAGCCAAAATAAAAAATCTTGAGCCCAAAAGTAAGCTCAAGATTCTATAAATGAACGATTTAACTTCCATATCACGTTAGCTTGTCCAAAGTGCACCGAGTTCTTTAAATGACATTATACCTGTGACTATCGTGATAATCACGGCAATGATACCGAGTATCATCATCCATTTCGGATGGCGATAATCACCTACGATAGACTTACGTGTACTTGCGACAAGAATTGTACCTAATGTAATTGGAAGTACTAAGCCGTTTAAAGCACCAGCAATGATTAATAATTTAACTGGTTTTCCGATGAATAAGAAGATTAAAGTTGAAACAACGATAAATGTAATAACGATTAAGTTGTTACGTTCAAATAACTTCTTGTGCATCGTCTTTAAGAATGTCGCACTTGTATATGCTGAACCAATCACGGATGACATCGCTGCTGCGAATAATACGATACCAAAGATATTTCTACCGATAGGTCCTAAGACTTTTTCAAAAACAGAGGCTGGTGGGTTATCTTGACTTAAAGTAAAGCCTGTTACAACTACACCCAGCACTGCTAAGAAGAGTAAAGCACGAAGCACACCTGTCGTTAAGATACCTGAAATCGCTGCTCGGTTAACGAATGGTAAATAATCTTTACCTTTAATTCCTGAATCCAGGATACGGTGTGCACCGGCAAAGGTAATATAACCCCCTACTGTACCACCTACGAGCGTGATGATTGGCAATACGAGTGCTACAGGATGTTCTGGCCACACCATATGTGCTGCTGCATCTGCATATGGCGGATTGGCTTTAAACATAACGACTGCAACTACGATAATCATCAGTGCACCGAGCACCATTGATACAACGTCCATCACTTTCTGACCATTCTTTGAAATAAAGATGGCGATAGATAGAACTGCTGTAATTGCAGCGCCCCATTTCACATCAAGTCCAAAGATGGCATTTAACCCTAGTCCAGCTCCGGCTATATTACCAATATTGAAAGCAAGTCCCCCTATAGCGATCAATATTGAAATGAAAGTCCCTAAACCACCTACGACATCATTGGCAATTTCTTGGCCACGTTTACCTGTAACAACAAGAATACGCCATATGTTCACTTGTGCTGCAATGTCGATAAGTATGGATAGCAATATGGCAAAGGCAAAGCTTGCTGCAAACTGACCTGTAAATACTGCAGTTTGCGTCAAGAATGCCGGTCCAATAGCTGATGTTGCCATCAAGAAGACTGAACCTAATAATAGCCTCTTGTGACCCTTTGTGAATTGAAAATCATTTGTTTGAAGTTTCTTCTTCCCCATGTGTTAACCCCCTAGTTGTGTAATGGAAACACCTTCTTTGTTTAATGTCTCACGAATGTTACGTACAAACTCTAATGCATTTGCGCCATCGCCGTGTACACAGATTGTGTCCGCTTTCAAATCAATCACTTTGCCTGTCTTAGTTACGACTTGTTGGTCTTTAACCATCTTCAAGACTTGATTGATTGCTTCATCTTTATCTGTGAGTACAGCATCCGGCTCTTTACGACTTACAAGCTGTCCATCTTCTTCGTATCGACGGTCAGCAAAGACTTCTGAAGCAGCTGTTAAACTAACTTTTTCAGCTTCAGAAATCAATAGCGTGTTAGATAAACCAACATAAATCAGTTCTGGATCGAAATCATACACTGCTTGTGCAATTGCATGCGCGATATCTTTGTCACGCGCACCCATTTGATAAAGTGCACCATGTGGTTTTACATGATTGATACGCGTGTCGTGAATCTGACAAAAGCTATTGAGTGCACCTAGCTGATAAGTCACAATGTTGTAGATTTCGTCAGGAGAAATATCCATATTGCGACGACCGAAGCCTTGTAAATCAGGTAGACCTGGATGGGCCCCAATACCGATATTAGATTCCTTCGCTAACTTCACTGTTTCGTGCATAACGTTCCAGTCCCCAGCATGGAAACCGCATGCCACGTTAGCAGAAGTGATTAATGGAATGATATCATTGTCTCCACCAAAGCTATAATTACCAAATGCTTCTCCTAAGTCGCAGTTTAAATCGATCTTCATTCTTAAGCCCCCTTGATAATCTTATGACGTTCTAAGAATTTAATATCTACATCGCTTGCATCTCCGTCTGCATAGGCAGGATAAGAGAGTACAGCATATAAGAAATCAGCAGTTGTTGAGAAACCATCAATGACCATTTCATCTAACGTACATTTCAACTTATTGATTGCAAGTGCACGTGTTGGTGCTTTGACGATCACTTTAGCTACAAGTGAATCGTAGTATGGTGAAACCATGTAACCTTGATAAAGTAGTGAGTCTACACGTACGTTAAATCCTTGTGGTAAATGTAAGGCTTGTACTTTACCCGGTGTCGGCTGGAAGTGTTTTTCAGGATCTTCCGCATTGATACGTGCTTCTATCACGTGTCCGTCAAAGATAATATCATCTTGCGTATATGGTAGATGGTTATGTTGCATCAAGTAGAGTTGCGCTGCTAACAAGTCTCTTCCAGCACGCATTTCCGTTACGGTATGTTCTACTTGAATACGAGCGTTCATTTCGATGAAATAATACGCATCATCTGTAACAAGGAATTCAATTGTACCCGCACTGCGATAGTGAGATGCTTTCGCAACCTTAACAGCATCGTCACAGATACGTTGACGCTTCTCATCAGTCAATGAAGAACATGGTGATTCCTCGATTAATTTTTGGTTTTTACGTTGGACTGAACAGTCACGTTCCCCAAGGTGAATGTAGTTATCTTTACCATCACCGAGGATTTGCACTTCCACGTGTTTCGCTACAGGTATAAAGGCTTCTACATAAATACGATCATCATCGAAGTATTTTTTACCTTCACTTTTAGCTTCTTTAAAAGATTTATCTAACATCTCTGGCTCTTTGACGATACGGATACCTTTACCGCCACCACCACTCGCTGCTTTCAACACGAGTGGATAACCAATTTCTTTAGCAATTTCCTTTACTTCATCAACTGATTCGACTGCATCAGTTGAACCTGGAATGATAGGTACACCCGCTTGATCTACAGTTTGGCGTGCGGTAATCTTATCACCCATCATTTGCATCGTTTCTTTCGTTGGACCGATAAAGTAAATATCATTCTCTTCGACTTTATGGGCAAATGACGGACTTTCTGATAAGAAACCATATCCTGGATGAATCGCATTAGCTCCAGTCATTTCTGCGGCTGAGATAATACGATCTTGGTTTAAGTAACTATCAAGTGCATTGGCTTCACCGACACATACTGCTTGATCGGCTAAGCTAACATGCAGACTTGATTCATCTCCCTTAGCGTAGATAGCTACAGTTTCGATACCGAGTTCACGACATGCGCGAATGATACGAACTGCGATTTCTCCTCTGTTTGCAATTAAACAACGATACAATGCAATGCCCCCCTTTGCGTTGATTATTTCACTCTTATTATTGGTTGATCATATTCAACATTTGAACCATGTTCGACGAGAATATCAGTCACTTCACCGTCAACGTCGCTTGTTACTTCGTTCATTACTTTCATAGCTTCAATATAGCCAATTACATCGCCAGATTTAACTTGGTCACCAACTTTGATGATTGGATCAGTGAGCTCTTTCTCTTCTTGTAAATAGAAAGTACCTACCATTTGTGCTTTAACTTCTTGACCCTCTGAATCATCGCTAGCACTTTGGTCTTCATTTGATGATTGAGATTGAGCAGAGTCAGCAGTACCTTGTGGCATACTTGCTGGCATGCTCGCTACTGGTGCATTCTCTTCAGTGAAGTCAAGTTCGATTTCATGTTCGTAATCTTTATATTTAAATTTCTTTAATTCATTTTCCTTAACTAATTTGATTAATTGCTCGATATTTTCAAAATTCATTATGCTTCCCCTTTCAATAATGCATTTAGACGTTTTGAAGTAGAGCGTAACTGTTGTATTTGATAAACAGGTGTACGTTCTATTTCCTGTAAAGCTTCTTGTAGTGCCTCATCAAGCTGTTGTAAACTGTCGATGGCTTCTTCCACCGTTACCCATTCGAAACGAATTGTTTCGCCAGGTTGTTTCTGAGCTAGAATAGATAAATCAGCTTGTGTTACTGTGGCAATCTTAGTGTATCCCCCCACAGTTTGTTTGTCGTTCAACAGTATGATAGGGTTCCCATCATTTGGCACTTGCACACTACCTAAAGCTACAGGCTCTGAAATAATATCTGCAGATTCTTCTGGTGGAATTTCACTACCTCTTAGACGGTAGCCCATACGGTCTGATTGTTCAGAAATTTGATATTCACCTGAAGTCATCGCGTTCACTGCCTCCGATGAGAATCGGTCGAATTGCGGACCTTTAACGATGTGAATGGTTGTTTCATCTGTATTCACGAGTTGTACATCTGTACTGAGTCCTACGCGATATTTTGCTTCATCGTTTGGAATCGTTTGGATGCGATCTTGCGCTTTTAAAGTACGACCCTCAAATCCGCCAATATGACTACGAGTATGTGTAGATTGACTGTTAGCTACTACTGGAATATCTAATGGACAACCGAAGAAGATATATCCTCTAGCTCCTTGCTTGGCAGCACCAAGTTTAAGTTCGTCGCCCTTCTCAGCTTTATAAACAGATTGCATCTCGATCGGTTCGCCATTCAGCTCACTGCCGAACTCGCCACCTGTCACCACAAAGGTATTTGGAGTGGTAAAACGAATCGTCGGACCGATCACAGTGAATTCAATCGCTGGTCCATCGTTACCAATCAGTTTCTGTCCGAGCTGATAACTTATAAGGTCTAAAGCTCCAGCTGTTGAAAATCCTTGATCTTGAAATCCATAGCGCCCTTGATCTTGAACTGTCGTAAAGAGACCTGGATTATTAATTAGAATACTCATTGTCTTTAGACACCCACTTTCTCATATCGAAAGAATCAGATTCTTGTTCGTCAATGATTTGGTCATATTGTTCTTCAGATATAGCATAGAACTTAATGTAATCACCTGGTTGATAGAGACACATCGGTTCGCGTGTTAAATCAAAGACTTTGATTGGTGTACGACCGATAATTTGCCAGCCACCTGGGGATTCACTTGGGTAAAGTCCTGTTTGTTGATTAGCTATTCCTACTGAACCTTCTGGTAAACGCGTTCTCGGTTCAGAACGGCGTGGTGTATGAAGACGCTCATCTAAACCACCAAGGAACGGGAAGCCTGGCATAAACCCAAGCATATAGATGAGATAAGGTTGACTACTATGAATATCGATGACTTCTTCTGTATCGAGATTATTAGTAGATGCTACCTCATCGATGTCTGGTCCGGCTTCTCCAGCGTAAAGTACTGGAATGTAGACCGTCTTCGTCTCGATATCTTGACCAGCAAAGTCTTTGGCGTCTAACTCATCTAGTTTAAGCTCTTCTACTAATGATTGAGGTGTCATCTTCTCAATATCTATATTGATTAGAATAGCACGGTAAGAAGGTACGATTTCTGTAATACCTTCTACGTTCAGATTATGTATGTATTGAACAACTTGTTGCATTTGCTTAAATATATCTTCACTAATTCGTTCTTCTAAGTAAATCATAAGTGCTTGTTCGTTGATGATCTGATAATTCATGATGGATTAACCTCCTTCAATGCACATTAAGTAAACGCTTACTTAAGCAATACACTTTATTATACCATTTCAATAGCGATGTTGTTTAATAAAGAAATTTTATCAACATTTATAATGTATATTTAACCAATAGGATTTAAGGCTTACAAGTTTAATTATTTTAGCCCTTTTTCATTTTTCTATTTTGCTAAAAGTAAGACGAGCGTATGGATGAACGCGATAGTTCTTAATTTCACTTTCTCACTATGAATTAAACGCTATTGATTAGTTATAACTCTAAATTTACCAAATTCAGAGTTTTTCGACTAGAATTATTTTTACCATAAAATAGAAAAACTTCCCAAACGGAGACGAATTCGTTTGGGAAGTACGCTGAAATATCGAATTATTTAATGTCTACAATCTTAACGTTCATTTCTGCACCATTTGGTAGAGACACACGAACTTCATCGTTAAGATGTTTACCAATCAAGCTTTGAGCCATTGGTGATTCGTTAGAAATCTTGCCGTTGAAAGCGTCTGATTCTGCAGAACCAACGATTTGATAACTTTCTTCTTCATCACCTGGTAGTTCAACGAATGTAACGGTCTTACCGATTTGAACGACATTATTGTCACCCGTATCTTCAATGATTAAAGCATTACGAATCATATTCTCGATACGTTGGATATCTTGTTCGATGAAACCTTGCTCGTCTTTCGCTGCATCATACTCAGAGTTCTCAGAAAGGTCACCGAAAGAACGCGCCACTTTAATCTTTTCTACAACTTCTGGGCGTTTAACTGTCTTTAATTCTTCTAATTCTTTTTCAAGTTTGTCATAACCTTCTTGGGTCATAGGATATTGTTTTTGGTTTTCCATATTGTCATCTTCCTTTTCTAACTGTTCTATTGTTTACGTATAAGTGATTTAATCTTAGTTGTTAAAATATCAATGGCAACTTTATTACTGCCACCTTCAGGAATAATTAAATCAGCATATTTCTTAGTTGGTTCAATAAATTGATTGTGCATTGAGCGTACGACATTTAAATATTGTGTAATTACAGATTCCATCGTCCGCCCACGTTCAGCTGTGTCACGCATCAATCTTCGGAGAATGCGCAAATCAGCGTCAGTATCTACGTATACTTTAACATCCATCATCTCACGTAATGTTTGATTTTCCAAAGCAAAGATACCTTCAACAATAATCACATCTTTGGGTTCAAATGTGATTGTAACATCACTTCGAGTATGATTTGTGTAATCATACGTAGGTATCTCTACTGTTTGACCGTCCTTTAGAGATTGTAGATTACTGATTAGTAAATCGTTATCAAACGCGAATGGATGGTCGTAGTTCGTTTCTAAACGCTCTTCAAAGCTTAAATGAGATTGATCTTTATAATAATAATCTTGAGCGATGAGTGCGATACTATATCCTTCAAGTAAGGACATGATTTCACTCGTTACACTTGTCTTACCAGAACCTGATCCACCGGCTATACCTATAATCGTTGTGCCACTCATCGTTTGAGTTCCTTTCTCATCATATTATTTTTATAAAGTGGATGGTCTACTTTGATTTGAACGATTTGAAGTGGATGACGAGCGGCATCAAGTTCATTGCCTTCTTCGTCATATATCGCGTCAACCACTTGTCTAAAGGTATCAATTTCAGGTCCGAAGAATTCGATTTCTTGACCTGGTTTAAAATGATTACGTTGTTGAATGGTCGCAATATGAGAGTCTTCGTCATAATCTAAGACCAGACCACAGAAATCATATGCCGCTTTCTTATTCTGCTCTGCACCAAACATTTGCTCTTCGTAACCAGGTGTACCTTCGAAAAAGGCTGGCGCAGTATCACGGTTCGCACATTTATCTAGCTCAATCAACCATTCAGGTTGAATTTGGAAATGTTCTGGATCAGCTGCGTAGGCATCTATCACTTTACGATAGACGGAAACGACTGTCGCGATATAGTGAATCGACTTCATGCGCCCTTCTATTTTTAAAGAGTCTATACCTATATCCATCATATTAGGGATTGATTCTATCAGTTTCAAGTCTTTCGGACTCATCGCAAATGGTGTGACGTCACCGTCTTTATAGAGTAAATCTAACTCACCGTCGTCTTCGATTTGTAAAAGGTCATAATCCCAACGACAACTTTGACAACAACCACCACGGTTTGAGTCACGGGCAGTCATGTGGTTGCTCAATGTACAGCGTCCAGAATAAGCGATACACATAGCACCATGGATAAAGGCTTCAATTTCGATATCGACTTTATCTTTCATTTCGCGCATTTCTTCTGCGCCAGTTTCACGCGCTAATACGACACGATCTAAACCTTCTTCTTTCCAGAATTCGACAGCCTTATAGTTAGATAATGATTGTTGCGTCGAAAGATGGATTTCTAAACGAGGCGCTACCTTTTTACACGTTTCAATAACAAGTGGATCAGCCACGATGATACCTGTCGCACCTGTGGCTTCTAAAGCTGACAGATAGTCATCTAAACCTTCCATATTCTCATCATGTGCAATAATATTCGTTGTTACATAAATCTTTGCACCGTAACGTTTCACGAACTCAACGCCCTCTTGAAATTCTGCCATTGTGAAATTATCGGCGTTTGAGCGTAGTCCATATTCTTGGCCACCTAGAAAGACTGCATCGGCACCATAATGCACTGCGATCTTTAATTTCTCAAGATTACCTGCTGGTGCAAGCAATTCAGGTTTCTTCATGCGAGGCTTAGCATCAGGTTGCACTTCTTCTAATACTTTCACAGCATGCATCCTCCTTTAATAAACAGTTTGTTTGAATAAGAATCCTTCATCGAATGGGCGATGATCAGGTTGAATGTCTTCAATAGGGTCAACGAGCATAAATTTCTCATCTTCATAGGCTTCAGGATCTTCGTTAAATAAATCGATAGCTTCACGATATTGTTCAGTACATACGTTAATATATTCTTCTGTATGTAACAGGCCATCTATTTTAATCGCATCGATGCCTGCCTCTAATAATGGATCTAATTCTTCGATTAGACACATATCATTTGGCGACATGATATGGGTACCATTGTAATCTTCATAGACAGGATATAAATTATCACGTTCTTCATCATAAAGTAATAAATCTTTATCATCGTTCTGACGTTGGATCTTCATTTGACGGTCTTGGAATGTATAGTAATTGCCGAGTAACATACGTTTAGATTGGAACATACAAGTCATACCATGAACTTGTACTTCAATTTCAACATTCGCATGTTCTTTAATATTGAGCATTTCCTCTAAATTAAGTTCACGCGCTAAGACAGCACGTTTCGCACCCTTTTCTCCCCAATAATTACATTGGAAATAGTTCGTTACAAGGGTCTCGGCATCCCAATTCAATGGGATGGGATCTTCTTGTTGCTTCACATACATCACAACTGCCGGATCACCGAAAATGATGCGATCTACTCTAACTTCATGAAGAAATGAGATGTAATCTTCTAACGCGCGTAGATGATAGTTATGGAATATACCATTCACTGCCACGTAGGCTTTTTTACCATGTTCATGAATTAATTGAACGGCCTCAACGAGCTGATCACGATTAAACTCGCCTGCTAAACGTAAGCCGAATTTCTGTTCTCCTATTACAAAGGCATCTGCGCCCTTCTCTATCAATGTTTCAATGTGTGAAATGGACTTGGGTGTGACCAGTAATTCAGTCATTTCAATTCTCCTTTTTTACGGAAATCGCTATTCCGTCATCAATATTAAGAAAGTTTGTCTCATATCGTGGATGTTGAACCAGCCAATCGTTGTATTTCTGCAGCTTCTTCACCATTTGTCTTACATTTCGAGAATGTACCACGTCGATGTCGGCAACGAAATCGTGATAAAGAATATTATCAGTGATCACAACCCCGCCAAGCTTCAGCAATGGCTCATAGGTTTCGAAGAAGCGTTGCGTTTGAGCTTTCGCTGCATCGATAAATATAACATCAAATGTCTTATCTTTAAGCGTTTCAAATTGTTCGCGTGCATCTCCTTTAATCATCGTTATCTGTTGTTGATAACCGAAATGTTCAATATTTTGCGAAGCGCGCGCTTGCATCTCTGTATCACGCTCAATCGTCGTAATATGTATATCGGATGACACAGAGGCAAATTGCATTGCACTATAACCGATAGCAGTACCAAGCTCTAATATGTGTCGAGGTTGTTTGAGTCTCAACACTTGCTTAATCGCTTCTAAGCTCATCTTGTCGACAATAGGGACGCGATTCTCTTCGGCATATGTACGCAAACTTTCTATATCATTATTATTATGCTGCATTAATTCTAAGAGATATTCTTGATTCTTGTCCATATCGTCTCTCCCTTAGTTACTCCTCTATAGTTTAGGACGGCGTACGCATTACGCCAGCCTTTTGACTTTTTAAAATGGTGTTGAATTTAACTCAACACATTCTACCACATTTTAATAAAAATATTAAGTCTCTGTTCTTCTCTCGCGGTCGAAGTTATCTCTAATATCAAGTGATTCAAATGAGCGCTGCAGATTAGCTCAACCAGTGAGCTCAGAATGATAACAGAAAATAGCCCTAGCACCTACTTATGTGTCAATGACATAAGCTCACAGCTAGGACTATTTCGCACTTCATCGAATGATAGTACTAGAAGAATATGATTATTCTTCGTCGTTCATTTCAGTATTTACGATTTCTTCAATCATGTCCCATTCTTCATCAGATTCGACTGGTAAGAATTTGCCACCTTCACCATCTTCATCTGGTTCGTTAATCATTGGAACAAGTTCAACCATATCGTCATCATCTGACTCAGCACCTTCTTCAGCGAGGATGACATATTCTTTCTTGAATTCTGGGTGATAGAACTCAAGTACTTTGCGGTAAAGTACTTCGTTGCCCTCTTCATCGTAAAGTGTTAATAACTCTTCATTATTATTTACGTGTAATTCAGCTTCATTATGCTCTGCCATGATTATGCTCCTTTGTTATTGTATAGAATCCAAGTAGCCTTGCAGAATAAATACTGCGGCCATCTTATCAATCACTTTTTTTCGTTTCTGTCTAGAGAGATCAGCTTCTAATAAAGAGCGTTCCGCTGCCATTGTGCTTAAGCGTTCATCCCAAGTCTTGATTTCAAGATCAGGGCGTCTTTCTTGCAACATCTCTTTGTAGTGTAACGAAGCTTCACCTCTAAATCCAATTGAATTATTCATATTCTTAGGGAGACCGATGATGACGGTCCCCACTTTTTCTTTATCAATAATGTCTACTAACTTTTCAATACCTAAATCGCCATTCTCTTCGTCTATGCGGAGTGTATCTAATCCTTGGGCAGTCCAACCCATCAAGTCGCTAATAGCTACACCTACTGTCTTACTTCCTACGTCTAAACCAATAATCTTATGCTTGAGCATCGTTAAACTTCTGAGTGCGCTTTAAGATAGTTTGATACGAGTTCTTCCATAATATCGTCGCGGTCGATGCGGCGAATCTGATTTCTCGCTTCATTGTGACGTGGAATATAAGCAGGATCTCCAGATAAGAGATAACCTACGATTTGATTTACAGGATTGTAACCACGTTCTTCAAGAGTGGTATAGACATTCTGTAGCACGGACTTGACATCTTCTTTCGGGATATCATCATAACTAAATTTCATCGTTTTGTCGAAGTTTTCCATTTTAAGACACGCCTCCCAGTTAGTATAGAATTGAACACACTCTCATTCTACACTACTCAGATGTTGAGTTATAGAGATTTAATATAATTTTTAATAAAACGTAAAGATTCTGTTATGTTCTCAGGTTCGCTGCCGCCACCTTGAGCCATATCAGGACGGCCGCCACCTTTACCACCTACAACAGGTGCCATTTCTTTGATGATATCGCCAGCTTTCACTTGATCTGTTAATGATTTAGGCACTGTAGCAATTAATGATACTTTACCGTTCACATTGCTGACTAAAATGATAATCGTATCTTGTAATTTAGATTTAAAGTCATCCATCGTTTCGCGAATCGCTTTAGGATTAGGTACTTCGACTTCAGTAGCTAACACTTTAAAACCATTGATGTCTTCTACTTGTTCAGTGATATCGCCCATCTTCAATGAAGTGATTTCTTTGTTGAGTTGATCTACGCGTTTATTTAATGATTTTTCTTCGTCGATTAATTGCGTTACTTTATTTACGACTTGGTCATCTGACTTCGCTTTTACTTGACCTTTAATCGTATTGAATTGAGATTGAATGTCCTCTAAATACAAGAATGCTGCTTGACCTGTGAGCGCTTCGATACGGCGTACACCTGCACCTGTACCTGATTCACTTACGATTTTAAACAAGCCGATTTCAGCAGTGTTAGAAACGTGAATACCGCCACAAAGTTCAATAGAGAATGGTGCCATGTTGACAACACGCACGATATCGCCGTATTTTTCACCGAAGAGCGCCATTGCACCCATTTCTTTCGCTTCTTCAATTGGCATTTCTTGAATACTTACTTCAATACTATTCCAAATTTCTTCGTTCACACGACGTTCAACTTGTTCTATCTCTTCTTCTTTCATCGGTCCGAAGTGAGAGAAGTCGAAACGCATGCGGTCTGGAGCAACGAGTGAACCTGCTTGGTTAACATGGTCGCCTAGCACTTCTTTTAAGGCTGCATGAAGTAAGTGAGTCGCACTATGGTTCTTCTGAATTGCACGACGTTCTTTATGATTAACTGATGCTGAAACTTCAGCTCCGGATTTAACCGTACCGAATTGGACTTCACCAGTGTGTAAGTTCTGTCCATTTGGTGCTTTAATCACTTCAGTGACTTGAATTTCGAAATTCTCATTACTAATCGTACCGTGATCAGCTACTTGACCCCCGCTCACAGCATAGAAAGGCGTTTCTGCGAGGATGAAGTAGATAGTGTCACCCGCTTCTGCCTCTTCCACTCGTTCACCATTTGCTATGATATCCGTAATGGTTGTGACTTTATCCATCACATCGTAACCTACGAAAGTGCTGTCAGTCGTAATATTCTTCAATACTTCACTTTGTACTTGCATAGACTCTGAAGATTGACGAGCTTGACGTGCACGTTCACGTTGCTTACTCATTTCAGTTTCGAAGCCAGCCATATCCACAGAGAGATCTTCCTGTGCAGCCATCTCTTCTGTTAACTCAACTGGGAAACCATAGGTATCATACAGTTTGAATGCATCTTCCCCACTAATTTCATTCGTCTGGCCTTTCGCTTTAGAAATGAGATTGTTAAGGATAGACATACCTTCTTCCAATGTTTCGTGGAAACGTTGTTCTTCTGATTTCACTACACGTTTGATAAAATCAGCTTTCTCTTTCACGTTTGGATAGTAAGGTTCCATAATGTCTGCCACGATATCCACTAAGCGATACATAAATGGTTCATGAATATCTAGTGATTGGCTGAAACGTACAGCACGACGTAACAGACGACGCAATACGTATCCACGACCTTCATTAGCAGGTAATGCACCATCAGCAATCGCAAATGAGATGGTTCTAATGTGATCAGCGATAACTTTAAATGCAACATCGTAGTCATCTTGAGTTAAGTATTTTTTATCAGAAATAGACTCTACTTCATGAATAATTGGCATAAATAAATCTGTTTCATAGTTTGTGCGGACATCTTGTGAAATAGAGGCCATACGCTCTAGACCCATTCCAGTATCAATGTTTTGGTTAGGAAGTGGTGTATACGTATGGTCTTTATTGTGATTGAACTCACTAAATACGAGGTTCCATACTTCTAAGTAACGTTCATTCTCACCACCTGGATACATTTCCTCAGATCGATCATCTTGACCATAATCTTCGCCGCGATCATAGAAGATCTCTGTATTCGGTCCAGATGGTCCTTCACCAATATCCCAGAAGTTACCTTCGATACGGATAATACGGCTTTCTTCTAAGCCGATATCTTCATTCCATAAACGGTACGCTTCTGTATCTTCAGGATGGATCGTTACATAAAGTCGCTCTGGCTCCATACCCATCCAGTTATCACTTGTTAGAAATTCCCATGCAAATTCAATTGCTTCTTTTTTGAAATAATCACCGATAGAGAAGTTCCCGAGCATTTCGAAGAACGTATGGTGACGTGCTGTAAAACCAACATTCTCGATATCATTTGTGCGAATCGCTTTTTGAGAGTTCACGATACGTGGTTTACGTGGGATTTCACGACCATCAAAGTATTTTTTTAACGTTGCGACACCAGAGTTAATCCATAGCAATGAATCATCATCGATTGGGATCAGTGGCGCAGACGGTTCGACCATATGGTCATGTTCTTTAAAGAAATCTATAAATTTCTGACGTATTTCACTCGCTTTTAAATGCTTCATATTCAATCCTCCATTTTACTCTAATCATCTTTAAGATTATAGATAATACCGCTTCAACCCATAATATTTCTCTTAGCACGAAAAAAACGCTCATCCACAAGGGACGAACGTTTCGCGGTACCACCCTAGTTATAAATTGACGATTCGCTAGCTATCATAACTCAACAGTCAATTTATCACTCAATAATCGTTATTCATTCTGACATAAAGTAGCGTTCAAACATGTTAGCTGTATCTCTCACCCAACGACACATCTCTGTATGCCTAACATGATTTACTCGTCTTTATGAATTTAATACTATTGTATTGGCTTTCGACTTTAAAGTCAATCACTGTTTCACGAAATCGTAAGGTGTAACTTGGCCCATGTTAATCATCGGATCGATTTTATAGATCGTTTCTTCGGTAAGTACGATAGATGATGAGTCTTTCTGAGAAGGTTCAGCCTCTTCTTGCGTGGAACCTGCTACTGCGCTTTCTGACGCTGATTGTGGTGATTGATCTGGAACGACTGATTTGTTCTCATCCGTTTCTGTAGTGATATTAAAGTACGATTGCACGATGTGGCGCAGTTGGGTCAACCGTGTTTGTCCTTGAGTAGTCAATCCAATATGGAAAGCTTCAGGGTCTCCTAATAGCACAAGAGATTGTTTCGCACGTGTAAGTCCAGTATAAAGGATTGGACGTTGTAACATGCGATAATACTGTTTCACCATAGGCATGATGACGATAGGAAATTCAGAGCCTTGCGATTTATGAATCGAAGTGCAGTATGCATGTGTAAGCTCTAAGAAATCTTGTTTCGTAAAGATAATTTCGTTACCTTCAAAATCGACGATGATAATGTCTTTATCGAGTTCGTTCTCTTTCGCCCAGAAGACACCAACGATGACGCCGATATCACCATTGAAGATATTATCGTTAGGTCGATTGACTAACTGCAAGACCTTATCTCCTTTACGGAAACTAACGTCCCCGAACGCGATTTCACGTTTATCTTCAGATTTCGGATTAAGAATGTCTTGTAGCACAGCATTTAATCTACGAATTCCTGCTGAGCCTTTATACATCGGTGCGAGCACTTGAATGTCACTCATATCATAACCTTTACGTACAGCACTTTGCGCGACTTTCTCAACGATATTTGGAATTTGATCCGTACCACATTGGATAAAATTACGGTCATGAAACTTCTGCGTTATATCGATTTGTTGACCTAATTTGATACGGTGCGCCAACTCAATGATACTTGAGCCATCTTGTTGACGGTAAACCTCTGTTAGATTCACGCGAGGTATTGCTTGAGAATCTATAAGATCTTTAAATACTTGGCCAGGTCCTACTGACGGAAGCTGATCTTCATCACCCACGAAAATGATTTGCGCATCGAGTGGCACAGCATCCATAAACTGATGGAATAACCATGTATCCACCATCGACATTTCATCAATGATGATTAAGCTCGCATTGATCTCATTATCTAGAATGTCTTCAGGCTGTGTATCTTGATTCCATCCTATCAAGCGGTGAATCGTCATCGCTTCAAGTTGCGTTGCTTCAGCAAGGCGTTTCGATGCTCGACCTGTTGGCGCAGCTAGAACGATAGGATAATCATCTTCTTGATAGTCATCATAGTCTAATGACAGATCATGAATCTCTGCATAAAGCTCAACTATTCCTTTAATAACCGTCGTCTTACCTGTCCCTGGTCCACCAGTGAGTAACATCACTTTAGAATTGATTGCTGTTTCTAGCGCTTCCTTTTGAGATTTCGCATAACTCACGCCTTGGCGTTCTTCAATTTCACCAATGTGCATTTGTAAATCCGATTGTTCAAAGTGTTCGATCTTTTGCGTATAAGTGTAATTTCGGTAAAGGTTTTGGCTACTTTTAAGCTCAGAATAGTATAAGCTCGGTACAGCTAATTCCTCTTCCTGTTGAATCATTTTATTTTCTTCAACGAGTTCTTGAACCATTTTACTAATGTGGTCGGAAGTAATTTCGGCCTCTTGAGGATCAGTCAACATATCTATCGCTTCGTCGTAAACCCTTGTCTTAGGCAAATATGTATGACCTTGCTTGATACAAGATTCCTCCAGCACGTAGAGAATTCCTGCTTTGAGACGCTCATCATCGTCGTAAGCGATACCCATCTTACGTGCGAGTGTATCTGCTTTGTTAAAACCAATCCCTTTAACGTCATATACCAGACGATAGGGTTCTTTCTCTATGATTGTTAATGTTTCATCTAAGTAAGTTTGATAAATCGTCATAGCAAGTTTAGGTCCAAAGCCTAAATCATGTAAGCGCACGATAATACGTTCTGTTTCTTGATTAGCTTGAATTTGTTCAGCAATCTGTTTGCGTTTCTTCTTAGATAAGCCTGAAACCTTATCTAAGACTGAAGCATCGTCAAGAATATCAGTAATGGCTGTTTCACCTAACGTATTAACGATATTCTGTGCGGTCTTTTTACCTACACCTTTAAACAATTCACTAGAAAGATAGCTTACGATGGCCTCTTTCGTTTGTGGCAACTCTTTCTCAAAGGTATCTGCTTTGAGTTGCTTACCATACTTGGGATGAGAGACGAATTGCCCCTTAAAGGTATAAACATCACCCTCGACGATATCCGGGAAGAAGCCGACGACAGTAGCGAGATCATCTAAATCTTCATTCGTCTCAATCGTTTCCACTTTCAATACTGTATAGAAATTGTCCTTATTCTGAAATAAGATTGCGTCAATCGTGCCTTTAAGCATCGAATAGTTAAATAAAGTATCGTCAGCCATTCAAGTCGCCTCCTTTCTCTTTAAAGTTGTTCAAAGGTTTGTAGTGCGTGTTGACTCATGTGATGTTCAGGATTGATGTCAACTGCACGTTGGAAGTAATCCATAGCGAGCGCTTTATCTTCAGTGAGCATATATTGTGCGAGTCCAAGATTGTAAAGCGCATCAACATGTTTCTCGTCTAATTCAAGCACGTGTTGGAGTTGAGTGACCGCTTGCTCGTACAATTCTAAGTGACAGAGGACGAGTCCATATTGAAACTGAACTTCAACATCTCCTTCGTTATCTAATTCAGCTGCACGCATGAGATATGGCATTGCTTCCTTATGTGCGCCAAGCTGATTAAATGACATACCAATCATATAGTTTGTATCGACTTGATGTACCTCAGGAGATTGAAGCGCTTGTTGATATAACTTAATCGCTTCGTTAAAACGCCCTTCGTTGTAGTAAACATTAGCAAGATTGTAAAATACTGCAGCATTCTCAGGGTCAAGTACGAGAGCACGCTGGAAGAATTTTTCTGCTTTCTCTACTTCGCCAGCTTCAGCGATGAGAATACCAGCATTGATGTAGTTCTCTATTTCTTTAGGATTACGTTCGATATTATTAAATAGCGCTTGTAAAGCTTGTTCTATTTCACCTTTTTTAATAAGTTCATATATCTTTTCTTGTTCCACAAACACTACCTCATTTCATTACGTCTTTTGTTCTATTCTACAATAACAATTTCATAAAAAGAAAGGGAGAGAAGCACAGAAATCTTCGATTTCGTCGTGCTTCCTCCGCAAGGTTGAGTAGACGGGTCTAGGGCAAATTAAAACTTACTAATTTTCAATGTTAAAACTCTCGCTTGCTTATGGGACCACACTCAACTAATTCTTTTCGCTCAAAGAGTTCGAAGAATGGATTTTCGTTGTGGTCTAGTTCCATCAAGCGTCTCGAGTACACATTGAAAATTTACTCAAGAATTTATTTTAAGCTTGCTTTTTATTTATCTCAGAAGTTAAATTCCATTAATATCCCATACTCAGACAGTTACTGCGCTATTACTATTTTAGGACTTAGTCTATGTTTTACGTACTCGTATATGTAAGAAGTTCACATCAAAATTGCACAGAAACCTCTGATCTAGTAGTGCTTCCGCCGCAATGCAAAGATTAAGGTTCGAAAAAGTATCATTACCTTTTCGAACCCAACTTTTAAAAATATTTAGTACGTATGAAACTTTAACTTCTTAAACTACATAATCTAACTGCCCACTATTTTTATAAACATCATCAATAGTAGCACCGCCGAGACAAACTTCACCGTCGTACAATACTACTGCTTGTCCAGGTGTAATTGCACGCACAGGTTGGTCGAAAGTCACGCGAATACTGTCATCAGATTCACGTTGTACAAAGACCCCTGTATCTTTCTGACGATATCTAAACTTAGCAGTACAGTGGAAGCCGTTCTCAAGGTCGACTGGATTGACGAAAGACACGTCAGAAGCGATGAGATAATCACTGTAAAGCGCATCGTTATCAAAACTTTGGCCGACATATAACACATTGTCTTCTAAGTTCTTACCAACAACGAACCATGGATCGCCGTCTCCGCCAATACCTAAACCATGACGTTGACCGATGGTGTAATACATTAATCCAGAATGTTGACCTTTCACTTCGCCATCGAGTGTTTGCATTTCACCTGATTGAGCTGGCAAGTAATTAGATAGGAATTCTTTGAAATTACGTTCTCCGATAAAGCAAATTCCTGTAGAATCTTTTTTCTTTGCAGTAGCTAAGTTCTGTTCTTCAGCAATTTCGCGTACTTTAGATTTCTCAATATCACCGATTGGGAACATTACGTTTGCCAACTGCTCTTGAGAAAGTTGGTTTAAGAAATACGTTTGATCTTTATTATTATCTACACCACGAAGCATTTCTACATGACCGTCATCATGACGTCGTATACGGGCATAATGACCTGTAGCCACATAATCAGCACCTAAGTTTAATGCATGTTCAAGGAAAGCTTTAAACTTAATTTCTTTATTACACATCACATCTGGATTCGGTGTACGTCCTTTTTTGTATTCATCTAAGAAATACGTGAAGACTTTATCCCAATATTGTTGTTCAAAGTTCACTGCGTAATAAGGGATACCAATTTGGTTACATACGGCGATGACATCGTTGTAATCTTCTGTAGCTGTACACACGCCATTTTCATCTGTGTCATCCCAGTTTTTCATAAAAATACCGATGACATCATAGCCTTGTTCTTTGAGTAAGTAGGCCGTCACGGAGCTATCGACACCGCCTGACATCCCTACGACTACTCTAATATCGCTGTTGTCCAACTAGACTTCCTCCTTTTTAAACTTATGATAAATCTTGTGAAGTTCTGCTACGACTTGTTTAATTTCACGTTCGGTCGTCATTTCGCTAAAACTGAATCGGATAGAGTGGAATGCGCGTTCTTTATCATACATAGCTGAGATGACATGGGAAGGATCAGTTGAACCTGCAGTACAAGCTGAACCTGAAGAAACATAAATGTTCGCTAAATCTAATAATGTGAGCAATGTTTCTACATCAATAAATGGGAAGTATAAATTGACGATGTGCCCTGTTGTTTCAACCATAGAACCATTGAGCTCAAATGGAATCGTACGATCTTGTAAAGCAACTAAAAATTGATTTTTTAAATTCATCAAATGTAGATTATTGTCATCTAATTCGTCCGTAGCCGTCTTTAATGCTTCACTGAGTCCGACAATTTGTGGAATATTCTCCGTACCTGCACGACGTTTAACTTCTTGTTCCCCGCCGAGTTGGCTAAACTGAATGTCCGTGCCATTTTTAACTAATAAAGCGCCTACGCCCTTAGGTCCACCAAACTTATGAGCAGTTAAACTCATCGTATCGATGTCTAGCTCGTGAAAGTCGACGGGTAAATGCCCTATCGCTTGTACAGCATCCACATGGAAATAAATATCTCTGTCTTGAAGTAAATGGTCAATATCAAACATTGGCTGAACCGTTCCTACTTCGTTGTTTATAAACATGATTGATACGAGAATCGTCTCTTCAGTTAAAGCAGATTCAAGTTGTTCTAAATCAACAAGGCCTTCTTCATTTACGTCTAAATACGTGACCTTGAATCCTTCTTTCTCGAGTTGTTCAAACACATGCAGAACAGAATGGTGTTCAATCTTCGTTGTAATAAGATGATTCCCTTTATGTCGGTTCACATAAGCGAGCCCTTTGATTGCAGTATTATTAGATTCAGTGGCACCACTTGTAAAGATGACCTCGTTAGGTTGTGCGCCTAACTTCTCCGCTACTGTACGACGTGCGTCATCTAAATACTTACGTGCATCTCTACCTATATTATGGATAGAAGACGGATTACCATAATGATTCTGATAAATATCCATCATCGCTTCAACAACATTTGGCTTTACTGGCGTTGTAGCAGCGTAATCAAGATAAATTCCCATGTTTAAGACACTCCAATCTATATTCTTAACGCTACTATAATAGCACCTCTATAATTAAATTTCTACCGGCCTGTTTTAGTCATTATTGTAATATCTACCGTGTGTATAGGTAAAATGCTCTAACTTGAGCAAGTTAATATCTGAGTTATTGGGGAATTGTTAAAATATGTGTATGCATTTAAATGAGGAGGATATCAATTGAAAAATATGAAACTATCCGCTTTAAACTTAGTGCCTATTCGTCAAGGTCAAACAGATCGCGACGCAATTAATGATATGGTGTCTCTAGGCCAACATCTTGAATCGCTTAATTATGAACGCTATTGGATTGCTGAACACCACAATGCACCTAATCTTGTCAGTTCAGCGACAGCATTACTGATTCAACATATTCTAGAACATACATCTTCAATGCGTGTAGGTTCTGGCGGTATCATGTTACCTAACCATGCCCCACTCATCGTAGCGGAACAATTTGGTACGATGGAGACGATGTTCCCAGACCGCGTCGACTTAGGACTAGGCCGTGCACCGGGAACAGATATGATGACAGCGAGCGCATTACGTCGTGATCAGCACAACGGCGTGTACGAATTCCCTGAAGAAGTCGAACAGTTAGAAACGTATTTCGGACCTGCGAATCAACAAGCGTATGTTAGAGCTTATCCTGCTGTAGGTAAAAATGTGCCATTATATATTCTAGGTTCATCTACAGACTCTGCACATCTTGCAGCGCGTAAAAGTTTACCGTATGTCTTCGCGGGACACTTTGCACCACAACAGATGAAAGAAGCAATTGAAATTTATAAAGAGCTCTTTGAACCTTCCGAACATCTCGCAGAACCTTATGTTATTGTATGTCTGAACGCAATCGTTGCAGAAACTGACGAGCGTGCAGAGTACTTAGCTACGACACAAGCACAAACAATGATTAGCATCGTGCGCGGTCGTATGCAACCGGTTCAACCACCTACAGATGATTTACAAGGCTTACTTACGCCGAGAGAGTATGAAATGGCGAAACAACGCTTAGAACAATCACTCATCGGTTCTGAAGAAACGGTTAAACAGAAATTTGAGGAGTTTGAAGCGACTTATGGAGAAGTTGACGAACTTATGGCAGTCAGCTATATCTATGATCAAGAAGCACAACATGAATCGTATGAGCGCTTAATGAATATCTTTAATAGTAAAGATGACAAATAATAGCGTATGTGTAACTGAAACGAAACGGCTTTATTCACTTTAAACACAAAAAACCGTCAATTTCCTGAGTTACGACTCAATAGAAATTGACGGTTTTTTATGTAAGAAGAAGTGATGATAACATCACTTCTTAAAACGTTTAGACGTTTGAAAGATTATTTATCTTTCTTATCTTTTTTGTCGTCTTTTTTATCTTCACCTGTAACGGAATCAATTTTATCGCTTACTTCTTTCGCTTTATCATTGTCCGTTTTCTTTAAAGTGTCTGATACGTTTTTAGCTGCATCTTTGGCTTTATCTAAGAAATTTTCACTCATTATAGATAACTCCTTTCGATTAGTACATTACTTAGTAAATTTATCAATCACTTCAGTTGCTTTATCTTTCGCGTTTTCCACGAATTCTTTAGCTTTGCCTGAAGCTTTATCCTCTTTACCAGAATTCTCTAAGTCTTTGTTGTCTGTAGCGTTACCTACTGTTTCTTTGATGTTGCCTTTAGCTTGTTCGAATTTACTTTCGTCTGCCATTGCGATGTCCTCCTTCGTTGGTGTAATTCTTTTATACCCCTATCTTTAAGATCTAAACATCTCATTTTGTAAAAGATAGGATTTCTTAGTGATTAATTTAGTTCTCATGTGAATTATTAGTTTTGTTTAAGTACTTATCTAGCTACTATTTCTTAAATATAGAACATATAGCCATCTAAATTGTTTGTTTCTTTATACTCTGCTAAATACTTTAATGTTGTGTTATCTAGAACTTCTCTCACGGCATCACGCATACGGATCCACAATTGCTTTTGTGCTGGCGGTTCTGATTCAATGCTTTCAACGAATGTAATCGGACCTTCAAGTAAGCGAATGATATCACCTGCTTTAATTTCTTCTGCAGGGACACGAAGTTGATAGCCGCCTTTCGCTCCTCTCACACTGCGAATTAATCCCGCGTTACGCAATGGTCCGACTAATTGTTCTAGATACAAATCACTTAATTGATTCTCTTCTGCGATAGTTTTTAGAGAAACACAACCTTGGCCTTCTTTCTTAGCAAGGGAAATCATGAGTGTTAATCCATATCTGCCTTTTGTTGATATCTTCATTTTATTACCTCACTTAGTTCGAATACTGTTGCAATCTATTGTATCATCTCAAACGTATTATAACATTTATCAACTGTAAGTGTCTGTTTGTGTTATAAAATAAATAAAAAAATTAAACTGAACTCTAGGTCATACGGTTAATTTTACTCTACATAGCTAAACTTAAAATCATCTTCAACTCCTCTAGAGTATGTTAAAATCATAGCGAGAAAGGTGTGAATAACGTGGCAAACGAACCATTAGCTTCAAGAATGCGTCCGAACAATATTGACGAAATTATTTCACAACAGCATCTTGTTGGAGAAAAAGGTATTATAAGACGAATGGTCAAGACGCGTCAATTATCATCCATGATCTTCTATGGGCCTCCAGGAATTGGAAAGACGAGTATCGCCAAGGCGATTGCGGGAAGTACGGAATATAAATTTAGACAGTTAAATGCGGTAACGAACACGAAGAAAGACATGCAAATGATTGTCGATGAAGCCAAGATGTCAGGCCAGGTCATCCTACTCTTGGATGAAATTCATCGACTAGATAAAGCGAAACAAGATTTCTTACTTCCTCATCTCGAGAACGGTAAAATCGTACTTATTGGAGCGACAACTTCCAATCCGTATCATGCGATCAACCCGGCGATTCGTTCACGTGCGCAAATCTTCGAACTCTATCCTCTCGATGAGGATGATATCTATCGTGCTTTGGAACGGGCATTACATGATGAGGAACGTGGATTAGGCAAATACAACGTTAAAGTTGATGACGAAGCGATGACGTATTTCGCTACGCAAAGTCAAGGTGATGTGCGCAGTGCGTTAAACGCTTTAGAACTCGCTGTCTTAAGTAGTGATGTTTCTAAGGATGATTTGCGTCACATTACATTACAAGATGCCGAAGACTGTTTACAACGTGGAGCATTTCTAAGCGATAAAGATGGAGATATGCATTACGACGTAATGAGTGCATTCCAGAAATCTATTCGTGGTAGCGATGTTAACGCAGCACTTCATTATCTTGCTCGTTTAATCGAAGCTGGCGATCTCCCTACGATTGTACGTCGTTTGCTCGTGATTAGTTACGAAGATGTGGGGTTGGCTTCCCCAGGTGCTGGTCAGCGCACTTTGGCTGCGATTGAATCTGCTGAACGTCTCGGATTTCCGGAAGCTCGGATTCCTCTCAGTCAAGCGGTCATTGAGTTGTCGTTGTCTCCAAAGTCGAATTCCGCAATTACTTCGATAGATGCGGCACTTAGTGATATTAGAAAAGGCCAAGCGGGACAAATTCCAGATCATTTAAGAGATGGACATTATAGTGGTGCTAAGAAGTTAGGACGCGCGATAGGCTATCAATATCCACACAATCATGAAGGTGGCTTTGTTGCGCAACAATACCTTCCTGATAAGCTTAAAAATCGAATTTACTACGAACCTAAGACGACTTCGAAAAGTGAACAACAGTTTAAATCAGTACATGATAATATTCTTGCTGCTCAGAAAAAGTTGTGACAGTTCGATACTTTATTAGTTCTATCCCCATCAATGTACAGTTGATGGGGTTATTTTTATTTAGTAACTGAGCGTTACATTGCTAATTTTATAATCCATGAATTTTAAAATTGGCGTCGTCCATCCTCCCCCTTTTAAGAAAGGAATCAAACAATGTATTTCACACATAAGAAAGCCCTTTCACACTACAACCTATGGTATAATAAAGTTGTAAAAGATATATTCAACAACTTAAAGGGTGTGAACACACATGAACAGAAAAAAAGTATCAATTATTGGTGGCGGTAATACGGGAGCAACACTCGGATTTATTACTGCGACGCACGAATTAGCGGATGTCGTACTCGTCGATATTCCTCAAGTCGAAGATCCGGTTAAAGGTAAAGCATTAGACATGTTAGAAAGTAGTCCGATCTTTGGCTTTGATGTCAATGTAACGGCAAGTTCAGATTACGAGAAGACGAAAGATTCAGATATCGTAGTTATCACTGCAGGTATCGCTCGTAAGCCAGGTATGAGTCGTGATGATTTAGTTCAAACGAACGAGAAAGTCATGAAAGAAGTTACTCAACAAATTGTTAAATATTCTCCAGACTGTACGATTATCGTGTTAACTAACCCAGTCGATGCGATGACTTATACTGTATATAAAACATCTGGTTTCCCTAAATCTCGCGTCATTGGTCAATCAGGTGTGCTCGATACTGCACGCTATCAAACATTTATCGCTCAAGAGTTAGGTGTTTCTGTGAAAGATGTTCGTGGTCTAGTTCTTGGTGGACACGGTGATACGATGGTACCACTTGTACAATCTACAAATGTAAATGGCGTACCAGTGACAGAATTGATTGCTAAAGATAAACTTGATGCAATCGTTGAACGTACACGTAAAGGTGGCGCTGAGATTGTTGGATTATTAGGAAATGGTTCAGCATATTACGCTCCTGCTGCGGCGATTTACAATATGATGGAAGCGATCTTAAAAGATCAACGTCGTTTACTTCCAAGTATTGCATTACTTGAAGGCGAATATGGTTTCGACGACATTTACTTAGGTGTACCAACGATTTTAGGTGCCAATGGTGTAGAACAAATCGTTGAATTAAACTTAAGTGAAGAGGAACAAACACAGTTGAAAGCTTCTGCAGAGGCAGTTAAAGAAGTTAAAAACGCTTTAAGCTTTTAAGTTCAAACGTGATTAAAAAGTACAAATACAAGGGTCACTTTCTCTTTGATGGGAAAGTGACCCTTATTTGATCTACACAAAAGATATTTTATATCGCATTTCTAAGTTTTTTCATTATTCACAAATGGTAATGTGATTATTGTCCTTTATCTTTAATTCGGGTTACTGGAAAATCTTTCAGAATATCATTAACTACGTAACTTGCGCAGATAAGTCCTACTGTACTCGGTACGAAAGCATTTGAAGATGGAGGCATCTGCCCTTTTCTTGTCGTAGCATTCGCGTCGCCTACGACTTCTTTAACATCTTCACGAATAACGATTGGGCTTTCGTCAGAGAATACGACTGGTACCCCCTTTTTAATCCCATCCTTTTGTAATTTACGTCTAATGATACGCGCGATAGGATCAGTATGTGTTTCAGAAATGTCCGCAATCTCAAATCTCGTAGGATCCGTTTTGTTTGCTGCTCCCATGCTTGAAATGACTTTAATATTGCGTTTCAAGCACTCTTTCATTAAATGCACTTTATACATAATTGTATCGCTCGCGTCCACAAAGTAATCGATATCATAATTATTAAATAAATCTTCGTACGTTTCTTCAGTGTAGAACATATGTAACGATGTGACTTTGCAATTTGGATTGATGAGTTTAATTCGTTCTTCCATTAAAGAAACTTTACTCTGACCAATGGTTGTTGTGAGCGCATGAAGCTGACGATTGACGTTTGTGATATCGACATCGTCTTTATCAATCAAGATGATATGACCAATGTTCGTACGTGCGAGTGCTTCAGCTGCGAAAGAACCTACACCACCTACACCTAGTACGACGACGGTCTTGTCATGTAATCTTTCAATACCTTCTGAACCATATGCAAGTTCATTACGTGAAAATTGATGTTTCATGTTCAAACTAACTCCTATTCCTACCTACTTCTGTTGTTAAAATCAAAAAAATACGCAAGGCGAACGCCTTGCGCATGATAGAATCCGTTCGTGCCGTAGTTGTAAAAAGCTTGATCATTCGGCCTGCTAAGTACAGGTGGGTGCCCTGTTTCTTGGTTTGCAAGTCCTCAGAACGAGGCATGTGCGCCGCAAGAAAACCTATTGGGCTCCCGGATCAAAGAGTGTTAGGCCCAAATAAAAAGCAAACTTTCGAACACAACAGGTTCTATCTCTATGGTTTAATAGTACCACATTGACTGGCGCATTGAAATTAATTAACTCAGGATTGGACACACTGCCCAGTAATCTTAAATTAATGTTTAATGCGTAGTGATAATTCGTCTAATTGTTTATCAGACACTTCGCTTGGAGCGTCAGTTAAGAGACATGTTGCTGATGCTGTTTTAGGGAAAGCAATTGTATCTCTTAAGTTAGTGCGACCTGTAAGTAACATTACGAGGCGGTCTAAGCCAAGTGCAATACCACCGTGTGGAGGTGCACCATATTTGAATGCATCGAGTAAGAAACCAAATTGTTCTCTCGCTTGTTCTTCAGTAAATCCAAGTACTTCGAACATTTTAGCTTGCAAGTCTTCGTTATGAATTCTGATTGAACCTCCGCCAAGTTCATAACCGTTAAGCACAATATCATACGCATTTGCTTGAGCATTTTCAGGTTCAGAATCTAATTTAGCAATATCTTCTTCTTTCGGAGAAGTGAATGGATGGTGAGCGGCTACATAACGCTTAGCATCTTCATCATATTCAAGAAGTGGCCAATCTGTTACCCATAAGAAGTTCAATTTAGATTCATCGATAAGATCGAGTTCACGTGCAAGTTTCAGACGTAAAGCACCTAAACTTTGTGCTACAACTTTAACTGAATCTGCTACGAAGAAGACGATGTCGCCAGATTTCGCTTGAGTTAATTCGCTTAGGCGTGACACATGTTCTTCTTCAAAGAAACGCGCAATCGGGCCGTTGAGGCCTTCATCTGTCACTTTAACCCATGCGAGACCTTTAGCACCGTAAATATTCACAAATTCCATGAGTTTATCAATATCTTTACGTGTATATTTGTCTGCAGCACCTTCCACGACGATTGCTTTAACTTGACCGCCACTGTTAACAGCATTGCTAAATACTTTAAAGTCCATTGTTTCGCCGAGTTCAGATACGTCAATGAGTTCCATACCGAAACGTGTATCTGGTTTGTCAGAACCGTAACGTGACATCGCTTCAGCGTAAGTCATACGTGGGAATGCACCTTCAAGTTCAACGCCTTTCACATCTTTGACGATTTTTTGAAGAAGTTCTTCTCCCATTTCAATGACATCTTCTTGGTCTACGAAACTCATTTCGATATCGACTTGAGTGAACTCAGGTTGACGGTCCGCACGTAAGTCTTCGTCACGGAAACATTTAACGATTTGATAGTATTTGTCGAAACCACTGATCATTAATAATTGCTTAAAGATTTGTGGTGATTGTGGTAAAGCGTAGAATTCACCTTCATGAACACGAGATGGAACGAGATAGTCACGTGCACCTTCTGGCGTTGATTTTGTTAATACTGGTGTTTCAACGTCATAGAATCCAGCACCATCTAAATATTCACGAATTGATTTAGTTGTTTGATGACGCATTTTGAAAGTTTGTGCGAGTTCTTGACGACGTAAGTCAAGGTAACGATATTTCAGACGTACGTTCTCATCTACATTGATGTTCTCTTCGTTAATCGCAAATGGTGGTGTTTGAGATTTATTGATGATTTCAATGTTAGAAACTTGAACTTCTACGTTACCTGTTTTGATTTTAGGGTTAACTGTTTCAGGGTCACGCTTTTTAACCACACCTTGAACTTCAACGACATACTCTGAACGAACTGTTTCAGCCACTTGGAGGGCTTCTTCAGAGAATGAAGGGTTGAAGACGATTTGAACATGGCCTTCACGGTCTCTTAAGTCTACGAAGATGAGACCACCAAGGTCACGACGGTTGTGAACCCATCCTTTCAATGTAACCTCTTGTTCTAAAAATTCTTCTGTGATTAAACCACAATATGTTGTACGTTTAGACATTCTATCTACTCCTTATTTAGTAAAAAATTCACCGATTTGATCTAAAGCTATTTCTTCAGATTCACCTGATTGCATATCTTTAATTGCAATGCGTTGTTGTTCTAATTCTTGATCTCCAATAACGACAGTGTAACGAGCATTAAGTCGATCAGCTTGTTTCATCTGTGCTTTGATTTTACGATTTAAATAATCTTTATCGACACTAATACCTTGCTTTCTTAAATCATTGAGCAAGCGTACAGCATAACGATCTGCATCATCACCCATCGTAACGACGAAGAGATCTAGAGGTTCTTCGTCAACAAGCTCGATGCCCTCTTGTTCCAATGCCATTAACAAGCGTTCAATACTTAATGCGAAACCAATGCCAGTTTGATCTGGTCCATCAAGTAGTTGTAGTAAGCCATTGTAGCGACCACCACCACATAGTGTAGTGATTGCACCATCGTAATCAGGATCGTCAATCATCAATTCGAAAGCCGTATGCGTGTAATAATCTAAACCACGAACAAGGTTAGGATCTTCTTCGTAGCGAATATTCAAGTCATCTAAGTGAGCTTTCACTTGGTTGTAGTACGCTTGAGACTCGTCATTGAGATAATCTGTGATTCGCGGTGCAGTCTTCACTGCTTCTTTATCGCGATCCACTTTACAATCGAGAATACGCATAGGGTTAGTGTGTAGTCTTGATTGACAATCTTGGCAGAAATCGTCAATCACGGGTTCAAAGTGTTCGACTAACGCTTGATTATATTCTTGGCGAGAATCGATATCACCAATACTATTGATGACTAGTTTTAGATTTTTTAAGCCAAATGATTCGTATATATGTACGACCATGGCTAGTACTTCGGCATCAATGCTTGGATCTTCTGAGCCGATCGCTTCAACACCGAATTGAGTGAATTGACGATAACGTCCTTTTTGTTTACGTTCATAACGGAACATAGGTCCTACATAATAAAGTTTCACGGGTTGATTCGCTTGCCCCTGCATTTTCTTCTCTATATAAGATCTCACTACGGCCGCTGTACCTTCTGGTCTTAAAGTAAGGTCGCGATCACCTTTATCTTTAAAATTGTACATTTCTTTCTGTACAACATCTGTGGAATCGCCAACACCTCTGGCAAAGAGATCTGTACTCTCAAAGATAGGTGTGCGAATCTCTTGATAGTTATACAGCTTCATTAATTCTTCAAGTCTGGATTCGATAAATTGCCATTTCTTCGTTTCTCCAGGAAGTATATCTTGCGTACCTCTTGGTATATTAATCATAGAATCTCTCCTCTTCTACATTAAAAAAGCCCTTGCGTGATAACAATGATCACACAAGGGACGAATTTCCGTGTTGCCACCCTCATTGGTTATATCTGATATATAACCCACTCTCGACGTTTATCGGACGTCACGCGCTTTACTCTCGTAAAGTACCTCTTCTTGTGTTCCACCTACAAGTTACTCAGCGTCTTCTTTCAGCTATGAATGACGTCTCTACAAGTTCTTCGATTAAAAAGCAATGTCAGCATCTACGCTCATCGCTTCAAAGAACTTTACCTCTTTCACATGTAGTTATCAAGAATATTAACGGTCAATACTATTAGATTCAATCTATATATTAAAGGCTTTCGTGGTTGTTTGCAAGTATTAGTTACTAAAATATATTTTTAGTCCATCAACAACTGCTTCTTCTACAACATGACGATGTAATTTATCAGTAATCATATCTTCGTCAGTAGGATTACTAATGTAGCCTAACTCTAGTAATACTGCAGGTTGATTGGTTTGTCTTAATACTTGGAAATTTTCTTGCTTGGCTCCTCGATTGCTAAGCAAGGCTTTTTTCTGAATGCTTTGATTCAACGTTTCGGCTAAACTTTCTTGACTTTTACGATACCAGTAGACTGTACCTCCGTTGGCTTTCGTCGAATCGAGTGAGTCGTTATGTATACTGATATACGCATCACCTTTTAAATTACGGTCACTCAAAGAGACGTATGAGTCGTCTTCACGCGTCATTTTAACATGTGCGCCTTCACGCGTAAGTAGTGACTTTAACTCTTTAGCTGTTTTAAGGGTATAAACTTTCTCTAAACTCTTTTTCTGAGTACGACTTGAAGCGCCCTGATCACTACCACCGTGACCAGGGTCGAGGACAATCGTCTTACCTTTTAAAGAATCTTTGCTCGCAGTGACATCTTTCTTAATATCTAGATTCGTATGCCAGCCGGCGATCCATCCCTTTTCTTTCTTATTATGCGATTCAACTTGAATCCATTTACCAGATTTACCTATTTTATGAAAGTTATCGCCTTTATGCACAGGATAAAGTTCTGGATAAGCAGCATTCGGGCCAGTGCGTAACTCCGCATCTTGCGTCACATAAATCGTACTACTATTCTCATCGTTGTGATTCATCACCATAAATAAGAAGATGACGAAGATTAGAAAAAGTACTAAGGCAATGAGTGTGGGCAGATTCCACATTCGATGTTTACTCAGCCATCTACGTACTCCTGTCATAGAATCTTACCGTCCTGACTTTCATAAATAACCGTTACAGGGCCATCATTAGCGATATCCACTAACATGTCTGTTCCGAATTCGCCTGTCTTAACGGTAATCCCATAACTTTCTAACGCTTGGTTAAACTTCTGATACATCTCTGTAGCCTTGTCTGGCGGCATAGCGTTAGAGAAACCAGGGCGATTCCCTTTTTTAACATCTGCATATAACGTGAATTGGGAAATAGATAAGATTTCACCTTCAACTTGTTGAATGTTTAAGTTAAGTTTCCCATTATCGTCTTCAAATAAGCGTGCATGCGCTATTTTTTTAGCTATTGCTTCTACGTCTGCTTGTGTAGATTCTTTTCCGAGACCTACGAGTAGACAATAACCTTGTTGAATCTCATTGTGTATTGAGTCATTTGAGACACTCGCATGTTTCACACGTTGTACTACTACTTTCATCTTTATATCACACCTCTAATTCCACACGCGTGACACTGTATACACGTCACCGAGTTGCTTGATCTTCTCTACAACTTTGAAGACTTCGTTGACGTTCTTAACCATCACGCTTAAGTTAATAGTTGCATTCTTCTCGACATCAGATTTACCTGAGACTTTGACGAGATGACTCGTCGTTGAGTTAACTGCCTGTAAGACTTCGTTGAGTAGTCCGTTACGATCATATGCTGAAATCTCTAAGTCGACTTGGTAACGTTGCATAGCATCTTTCGATTTCACCCATTCAACATCAATTAAACGCTCTTGTTCGTTTCTGATATTTGGACAGTCAGAACGGTGAACTTTGATACCATGTCCCTTAGTGATATAGCCTACAATATCATCGCCAGGAATCGGATTACAGCATTTAGAAAGTTTGATGAGTACGTTGTCTAAACCTTCAACATACACACCACTTTCTGTCGTAATACTATCTTTAATCGGCACTGTTTTGCTAACTTCTTGAGGGTCATTTAAAGCTTTCTGTTTATCGAGTACCCGTTGTTTTTCAGATAACTTATTGACGATTTGTAAAGCGGTCACACCGCCAAATCCAACTGCGGCAAATAAATCATCACTGTTAGAGAAATTATATTTTTCGTTCACGACTTCGATATTTTCTTCAGTTAAAATATCTTCGACTCGATAGCCCTGATCTCTTATTTCAGCTTCGACCATGAATTTACCTTTTTCAATATTGGATGAACGATCTTGCTTTTTGAAGAAGCTTCGTATTTTACTTTTAGCACTGGAGGATTTTACGATTTTCAACCAGTCACGGCTCGGTCCATAAGAATGTTTACTCGTTCTAATTTCAACGATATCGCCAGTCTGTAACACGTAATCAATCGGTTCGATCTTGCCATTGACTTTCGCGCCGATCATCTTATTCCCTACTTCGCTATGGATAGCATAAGCGAAATCAATAGGAACCGCACCATAAGGTAGCTCGATGACATCACTTTGAGGCGTAAAAGCATACACTTTATCACTTTGTAAGTCGAATTTAAGGGATTCCATAAATTCTTGAGCATCCGAAGTCGTCTTGTCCGTTTCAGCAAGTTCCTTTAGCCAATTGAGTTTATTCTGGAAGTCTTGGGTCTTGCTATTCACTTTCTTGCCTTCTTTATAAGCCCAGTGTGCGGCTACCCCATGCTCAGCAATTTCATGCATTTCGTAGGTACGAATTTGAATTTCTAATGGATCTCCATTCGGTCCTACTACTGTGGTATGCAGTGATTGATACATATTCTGTTTAGGCATAGCGATATAGTCTTTGAACCGACCTGGCATCGGTTTCCACAAGGTGTGAACCAAGCCTAATACTGCATAACAATCATTAATACTGTTCACGATGATACGAATAGCGAGTAAGTCGAATATTTGATCGAATTGCTTCTTCTGCTTCACCATTTTACGGTAAATACTATAAATATGTTTTGGACGACCATTGATTTCGCCTCGAATATTCATTTGTTGCATTTCTGAATTGATGTGGTCAATCGCATGTTCAATATAAGCTTCCCGCTCACTACGCTTTTTCTTCATTAAATTAACTATTCTGAAATATTGTACACTATCTATATAGCGTAATGCAGTGTCCTCGAGTTCCCATTTGATCGTATTGATACCAAGACGATGCGCTAATGGCGCGTAAATTTCTAGCGTTTCCTTTGAAATACGGACTTGTTTATCACGTGGCATAGCTTTCAAAGTACGCACGTTATGTAAACGGTCTGCAAGTTTAACTAAGATCACGCGTACGTCTTTAGCTAATGCGATAAATAATTTGCGGTGATTTTCAGCTTGTTGTTCTTCCTTCGAACGATATTTGACCTTTTTAAGCTTAGTCACACCTTCAACTATGACTGCGACTTCTTCGTTAAAGATATTTTTCACATCGTCGAAGGTATAAGGTGTATCCTCGATGACATCATGAAGAAAGCCAGCAACAATAGTTGGACCGTCTAAGCGCATTTCAGTTAGTATTCCTGCTACCTGGATGGGATGCATGATGAAAGGCAAGCCATTTTTACGGAACTGGCCTTCATGAGCTTCGTAAGCGATATGATAACTTTTTAGTACATATTCGTAATCATCTGGAGAAAGATACGATTTCGCTTTAGATAATACTTCGTCTACGCTGTATGGATATTCGTTATTCAAGTTAGACACCCCTATACCTTATTACTGAAATTCCTTATTGTACGTCATTTACTCTATATTGTAACTTACCAGACTGGCTTCACGTCAACTGTCCTCGTTCAATAGAATATTAGTTCTATCATACTACAACTTTTCACAGAAATAAATCACTTCAATTACAAGATAGGTTAAGGAGTTAAAATGCATTAGAGAACGGGAAGCACTATGAGCATTTAACTTCCCTTTTACTATGACAAGCTAAAACAAACTCGCTCCAAAGTAGAAAGATTCTACCTTAAAGCGAGTGTTTATTATACGTATGGAAATCAATGAATGACGTAGGTTTGCTTATTCATCATATGAAATTAAGCGATAAACGTCATAGTCTTTAATTCGCTCAATACCATTTAAATATTTGAGTTCAATTAAGAAAGCGATACCCACGACGATGCCACCAAGTTTCTCAACCAAGCCAATCGCCGCCTCAATCGTACCACCAGTAGCAAGTAAATCATCAGTGATAAGGACACGTTGACCAGGTTTGATCGCATCCTCATGCATCGTTAGGACATTCGTGCCATATTCGAGTTCGTATTCATAACGGATGACCTTGCGTGGTAACTTACCTTCTTTACGAACAGGAGCAAATCCAATGCCCATAGAGTAAGCGACAGGACAACCGATGATAAACCCGCGTGCTTCAGGTCCAACGACCACATCTACGTCACGTTCTTTCGCATATTGGACGATTTGATCTGTAGCATAACCAAATGCTTCACCATTGTCCATTATCGTCGTGATATCTTTAAAGCTTACCCCTGGTTGTGGCCAATCTGGCACCTCTGATACGTATTTTTTTAAATCCATAAGATTTGCCTCCTAATTATTGTTCATTTCTGCTTTAATCCAGCTTTTTAGTTTATTAAAATCTTCATATAGAAGCAATTGTTCTACTTCAATTCGTGATTGACGTGCTTGGTACAGTGAACTTGAGTCAATTGCCTTCGTTGTTGAATCAGGGTTGATCACGATGAGATCTTCTTCATTTTTGATAAAATCTAAATCATAGAAGACGCGTAAAATAAATTTCAGATGATCGGGTTTGATTCTCAAGTACTCACATAATTGCATGCCTTCAGATGCTAAATTTAAATTTCCTTTTTGATAAATCGCTTTATAGCAAGCTTTAAAACTTTCCATCTTGGGAATACCTTCAAAGTACACAGAATGCTGGTGTGTTAAAACTAAATAAATTTGTGCATTATTAATCTGTTTTAAAGTTTGTTGCATTGCTGATAGTGTTTCTGGCAACTCCATCATGACATATTTCTCATAAGGCTGTTGGAACGTTTCACCATAGTAGTAATGGTGTTCTGAAGGTTTATCTTGCTCACTTCGAATGATGTAGGCGACTTCATTACTATTTTCAAAAGAAATATGCTTGTTTTTGCTACGATAATCCAAGATCTGTAATTGATTGCTTGCTAAATCTTGAATCATCACTTGTGGAGATTGATGACCGTTCCACTCATTAATTTCAAGCGTACCAATTAAATCAAGCGGTTGGCTTTCACCGAGTTCCGATGCTAACTGGCCATGCTGCCAGTAAAGCGCTTGAAGACGATCTGCGCCAAGCGTCAGCTTTAAATGACGTTTCTCTTGACCGATGCCCTTTGCTTGAATCACGTTGATATCACTCAGTTTAAAGCACGGCATCGCAAAATCGGTACCGAATGGACGTAGTTTCTGTAAATCCCTTATATTATTAACCGAAATATCAGATTCTGCTATCTCAACATCGACTTTCTTAGTTGGAACGAGTGAGACTTGTTTAGCTAAAGCTTGCATCGTTTGATCTAGTGCTTGATGTAAAGGTTCAATATTCTCAATCGGTAAAGTCATACCCGCTGCCATGTGATGACCGCCAAATTTGGTAATCAAATCGGATTGTTCGCTCAAGATTTCAAACATTGAGACTTGATCAATACTGCGTGCAGAACCTTTCGCATGATTCTGAGATTCATCGATATTTAAGATTAACGTCGGTAGATGATAGGTTTCCACTACACGAGAAGCGACAATCCCTAACACGCCCTCATGCCAATCTTGTTGGGCTAACAATAAGAACTTTGATCCTTGTCCAACTTGCTCTTGCGCCATTGCCATAGCTTGCTCAGCGATGGATTGGACGATGTCTTTACGTTCATTATTAAAATACTCAACTTGCTCAGCTAAAAATTGAGCTTCTTCCATTTCATCTGTCATCAATAACTCAGCAGCAAGACTCGCATCTTCTAATCGCCCTACCGCATTTAAACGTGGCCCGATAATAAAACCTATCGTTTCTTCTGTGATCGTTTGATCGAAACCCGCTTGTTCCAACAAAGCTTTGATAGGAACCGGAAGATGTTGATTAAGAACTGCCAGCCCTTCTTTGACTAAAGTTCGATTCTCATCCGTCATCGAAACCAAGTCTGCAATTGTTCCTATTGCTACTAAAGCTTTGAAATAGCTAGGAGGATTATCTAATAGTGTTTGCGCAAGTTTATAAGCTACACCAGCACCACATAAATATTTAAATGGATAATCATAATCTGGATGCATCGGATGTACTATAGCATATGCTTCTGGTAACGTGGGCCCTATTTCGTGATGGTCAGTCACGATAACGTCAACACCTTGGTCTTGTACGAGTTTAATTTCGTCATGACCTTGAATACCATTATCGACTGTAATGATCAGTGAGACACCTTCATCAACTGCATTCTGGAAAGCTAACTCGTTAGGACCGTAACCTTCAGAGAAACGATTAGGTATGTACCAACCGACGTGAGCACCTAATTCCCTCAATGTTTTCACAAGAATAGTTGTTGAGGTTACCCCATCAGCATCATAATCCCCATAAACGAGTATGGTTTCATTGCGATCCAGCGCTTGATTAATCCGTTCGACCGCTTTAGTCATATCACTCATCGTTGCAGGGTCATGAACAAATTGTCCTTTGAGCAAGCGTTCAATCTCTTCTGCTGTTGTGATTGCTTTACTTTCTAACACTTGTTTCATGATAGGAGTCAATTTAAATTGTTGTGCGATGTCGTCAGTAATTTGATTGTCGTTCGTTTCTGATAAAAGCCAATTGTATTTCGGTTTAATCATTTTTACGCCCTCATTTCCACAAGTCATTATACAAGACAACCGCGTAAATAAAAAGTATCTCTTCTTCGTTAACACGATATTTCAAAGGCAATAAGCCTGAGACGTTAATGAAAATGATCTTCTGAGCTCTATATAAACTAAGCTTAAAATAAACTTTAAATGTGTACTCGAGGTGCCTGTAGTGCCTATGATTTTCGAATATATAATTCAGTACGCCAGTAATGTATTGAATATATTATCTATCTCATAAATGGATAGAATCCTGCCCTACTCCTATGTATGGAGGTGTGATTATGTTCAAAAATAAGTTCTATCATAGAAATCAAAAAAGCCCGTAGACGAAGTTGTCTACGGACTCGATATCAAAGATTATACTAAAATCTTTTCATCATTTGATTTTTTCTCTTTGTGAACGACAAGTTTACCGTTATTTTTCTTCAACTCGCGTTTTTTCATAATACCCCAAAGAGGTACGGCGATGAATACAGATGAAATAACACCTGAAACTAAGCCGATGAGTAATGCGAGTGAGAAGTTAAAGATACTTGTTGCACCAAAGATGAGTAATGCGATAACCACAACGACTACAGTAAGTACTGTGTTAATGGAACGTGTCATGGTTTGTCTAATTGATCTATTGACGATGTCATCAATTTGTTCTGGTTCGCGAATGACTTTCACTTTCTGCAAGTTCTCACGTACACGGTCAAAGGTAACGATGGTATCGTTGATTGAATAACCTACAATCGTTAAGACGGCTGCGATAAATGTAATATCTACTTCTAATCTAAAGATACTGAATACCGCAACCATGATAAAGACGTCGTGGAGTAAAGCAAGAATCGCTGAAAGACCCATGCGCCACTCGAAACGTAAAGTTACGTAAATAATGATACCGATTGAAGCAAGTGCGAGAGCTTTCATCGCGTTCATAGCTAACTCTTGACCAATGAGTGGTGAAACAGTATTGACTGTTGGATCGTGACCGAATTTATCATGTACCATGTTTTTCAGTTTTGAAACTTGGTTTTTATTTAAGTCATCTTTGAATTGCACGGTAACATTTTTACCACTTTCGCCAATTGAGATTTGATCTGGCTTGTAATTCGCTTTATCAAATGTCTCAGTAACTTTATCTTGTTTCACTTTGTTATCTGTAGTGAAGTCCACACGTGTACCACTTGAGAAGTCGATACCTAAGTTCAATCTAAAGATGAAGAGAATGACTGCACCGACGATAACGATAAGCACACTTAGTGTTAATAATGGCTTTGCGAGTTTCATAAAGTCTAGACGTTCATAAGGCGTTTTGAGATCATGAACATCTTTACCTTCGTTAATATCGTGACGATCTTTCTTAGACACACCGAATAGCCAGTATGATTTCTTGAAGTAGTTTGAAGAAATCAATAATGACATTAGAATTCTTGATAAGAATACGGCCGTCACGAAGATCATTAAGATACCGAGTAAGAGTAACGTTGCGAAACCTTTAACTGAACTTTCCCCGAAGAAGAATAGTACAGCAGCGGCGATGACCGTTGTTAAGTTGGCATCGACTATCGTTAAGAACGAGCTCTTATTCGCTTTCTTATAAGCCTGTTTCAACGTTCGTCCGACTTTCAGTTCGTCTTTAATCCGCTCGTACATGATAATGTTGGCATCTACTGCCATACCTACACCGAGCACGAGGGCTGCGATACCTGGTAGTGTGAGCACACCAGAAATAAAGTTGAAAGCGACGAGTGTTAAATAGATATATGCAGTTAATGCGATGTTAGCGACTAAACCTGGAAGTCTGTAGAAACCAAGCATAAATAAGTACACTACTGCAACACCAACAAGAGATGCAAAGAGTGTCTTGTTCAACGCATCTTGACCAAATTGTGCGCCGACTGAGTTAGAGTAAATTTCTTTCAAGTCGACTGGAAGTGAACCTGCATTGAGTAAGTCAGCGATTTGTTTCGCACGTTCTACGCCTTCCTTACCATTGAAGCCACCAGAAATTTCAACACTATCACTGTTGATTGGTTGATCTACATTGGCTGCAGAAACGTACTTCGGTTTCTTACCTTCTTGTTCTTTCTTAGACTCTTTATGGTAGGAATCACCTTTTTCATAGTCTAACCAAACGACCATGACATTCTCTTTTTTCTTAGAGATTTCTTCTGTAACTTTTCTAAACTTGTCAGAGTCTTTCACTTTGAAAGTAACGGTTGGTGAGTTTGTATTTTGTTTGAATTCTTGTTTCGCTGTCCCTTGTTTCAAGTCTTTACCTGTAAGTTTGACGTTATCATCAGCGTCACGTACAGTGAGTTTCGCTTTAGAAGAGAGGATATCTCGTGCTTGCGATTGGTTCTTAATACCAGCAAGTTGTACACGAATACGGTTCTTATCCTCTACTTGAATCTTCGGCTCGGATACACCGAGAGAGTTGACACGGTTCTCCAACGTTTTAGATGTGGATTTAACCGCTTTGTCGTCAATCTTATCACCTTTGTCTAGTGGGTTAACTTGATAGAGGACTTCAAATCCCCCTTGCAAGTCTAGACCTAAGTTTACGTTTTTAACTACGCTCTTATATGTAAGTCCCATACCAGCGAATAATAATACGACTAACAGTATGAACGCAGCTATTCTACTTCCTTTCTTCACATGAACACCTCATTGTTAACTAATGTCTTAATCATACTTGATACGTATGCGTTAGTTCAAGCTATTATCGGTCTTTCTCTTTGTCTATGACCTACTTATAATAACATACAACATTTATAATCCAAACTATCAAAGTATTTCACAATCTATTATGTATCTTTGTTCAGTTGAAGTCACTAAATATCTATACGAATAGTAAGATTCCACTTTTAACACTTCTCAGTGAATTAAAAAAAGATTCAAGTTGATACTGTTCAGTACAACTTGAACCCTTCCTCACCCTATAATGCTTTGTCATAGTGATTCATTATGATGGATCAATTTGTTTGATCGCTTGTTTCTCTATAGCGAGCTCTTCACCTTTATCGTTTAACACGAGCACCACAACATTGTCATCAACGCTGCGTACTTTCGCTTTTATACCACCTAAAGTAGTCACATGTTGACCTGACTCGAGTTGTGATAACATTTCACGATGTTGTTTCTGTCTCTTCTGTTGCGGACGTACCATGAACAAATACATCACAAGGAAGAGTACAACGATAATTATAATTTGCACAGTTAATAAACTCCTTTATTGATCAATATTTGTGTGATTAAGATGGATCCACTTGCTTAATTGCAGGTTTTTCCATAGTAATTTCTGTGCCTTTGTGTAACTTGAGCACAACTGTTGTTTCATCAACAGAGTGAACAGTTCCTTTAATACCACCAATTGTTGTTACCTTTTGGCCTTCACTTAATTGTTGTACCATTTCACGATGTTTCTTCGCTCTTCTTTGTTGTGGGATAATCATAAACACAACTAAGACGATTAATAGAATAATAGGAATGATAAGCGTAGTCATTGAACCCATTAGTGTATTCCTCCTCAGTATTGTTAAAAGTTTTTAGGGTTATCTACATTGAGACCATATTGTTCAAAGAATTCTTCTTTGAAATCTAATAGTCGATCTTCTCTAATCGCTTGTCGAATTTGCTCCATCAATTTGAGAAGAAAATGTAAATTATGATAAGTAGTAAGACGGATTCCGAATGTTTCTTCTGCTTTTACTAAATGTCTGATGTAAGCACGACTATAATTACGACAAGTATAGCAATCACAGTTTGAATCAAGCGGTCCTAAATCATCTTTGTACTTGGCATTCTTAATGACGAGACGTCCGTTAGAAGTCATACAAGTACCGTTACGTGCTATACGTGTTGGTAGCACGCAATCGAACATATCCATACCACGAATACTACACTCAATTAATGCATCTGGAGATCCAACTCCCATTAAATAGCGTGGTTTATCAAATGGCATAAATTGTTCGGTATACTCTACCATCTCGTACATTGTCGGCTTCGGCTCACCAACTGATAGTCCTCCAATCGCATAGCCTGGGAAATCAAGTGCAACGAGTTCTTCGGCACTTTGCTTACGTAAGTCTTTGTACTCGCCACCTTGTATAATACCAAACAATGCTTGGTCCTCTGGTCGTTGATGCGCTTCTAAACAACGCTTCGCCCAACGCGACGTACGTTCGATTGAATCCTTAACATATTGATATTCAGCTGGCATGGGTGGACATTCATCAAAGGCCATCATAATATCGGAACCTAAATCATTCTGTATTGCCATCGATTTCTCAGGGCTCAAGAATAGTTTAGAGCCGTTCTTATGGTGACGAAATGCGACACCCTCTTCAGAAATTTGTCTTAAATTACTCAGACTAAAGACCTGATAACCTCCTGAATCTGTAAGGATGGGACCATCCCAATTCATAAATTGATGTAGTCCCCCACTCTTTCTGATAATATCATTTCCGGGTTGCAACCACAAATGATAGGTGTTCCCCAAGATAATCTTAGCCTCCATTTGATGCAACTCTTCAGGACTCATCGTCTTAACTGTAGCTTTAGTTCCCACAGGCATAAACATAGGTGTTTCAAATGAGCCGTGTGGAGTGTGAACGATGCCTAGACGTGCACCTGATTGTTTACAAGTCTTGATATGTTCGTATGTAACAGCAGGCATGACTGTTCCTCCCTATTAAATAATTAACATTGCGTCGCCGAAACTGAAGAAACGGTACTGGCGTTCTACGGCTTCACGATATGCGTTAAGTACGTTCTCTCTCGTGCTAAAAGCTGAGACGAGCATGACTAAAGTCGATTTCGGTAAATGGAAATTTGTGATGAGACCATCAATCGCTTTAAACTCATAGCCAGGATAGATAAAAATATCTGTCCAACCACTCGCCGCTACAAAGTGATCGTGTTGTGATCTCACCGTTTCTAAAGTGCGCGTTGTAGTTGTTCCTACAGAAATAATACGGCCGCCTTCACGTCGCGTTTCATTAAGAAGTTGTGCGGTATCTTCTGAGATTTGATAATATTCACTATGCATTTCATGATCGTCAATATTGTCCACACTGACAGGACGGAATGTACCTAACCCTACATGGAGCGTGATAAAGACAATTCGAATACCTTTCGCTCTAATTGCTTCGAGTAACTCATCAGTGAAGTGTAAGCCAGCTGTGGGTGCTGCAGCAGAACCACTTTCCTTAGCATACACTGTCTGATAACGATCAGGGTCATCTAAACGTTCTTTAATGTAAGGTGGCAAAGGCATTTCACCGAGTTCATCTAAACGCTCTTGTAAGATACCTTCATAATGAAGACGCATGATTCGACCGCCTTGATCTAGTTCCTCAATACATTCAGCCACGATCTTACCATCACCAAATGACAAACGCTGCCCGACTTTAATGCGCTTAGCTGGCTTTAGTAAGACTTCCCAATCATTGTCCTCGAGATGCGTTAACATCAGCATTTCTACTTTAGCTCCAGTTTCTTCCTTGATACCGAATAGACGCGCAGGCATCACTCGTGTATCGTTGAGTACTAAAGTATCGCCCTCTTTGAAATAGTCAATCACATCCGCAAAGTGTTGATGTGTCGTCTTCCCAGATTCTCTACCCATGACGAGCAAGCGACTTTGGTCACGATGCTTCAATGGTGTCTGAGCAATGAGCGATTCTGGCAAGTCATAGTCAAATTCCTCAATATTCACTTTGGTCCCTCTTTTCTCCTTTTTGAAAATGCTCATAAGCTAATGCTGTCGCACGACGTCCTCGTGGCGTACGTTCAATAAAGCCTTTTTGAATAAGGAAAGGCTCATACACATCTTCAATAGTGATGTGTTCTTCGCCGATAGAAACTGCAATCGTGTCTAATCCTACAGGCCCACCGTTATATTGATCGATAATACAATTGAGCATCTTGTGATCGATATAGTCTAATCCATGATCGTCGACTTGGAGTAAATTCAATGCTTTCTTAGTTGTTTCGATATAGATTTGATCATCCTCGTTCACTTGTTGGAAATCTCTAACACGTTTTAATAAGCGGTTCGCTACACGCGGTGTACCGCGGCTACGTTTAGCTAATTCGAGTGCACTTTCCTCATCTATTGCAGTATCTAATACTTCAGCAGTGCGAGTAATGATTTCTTTCAATTCTTCTTCACGATAGTATTCAAGGCGTAGATGGACACCGAAACGATCTCTTAACGGCGCAGTTAAACTACCTGCACGTGTCGTTGCTCCGACAAGGGTAAAAGGTGGGAGATCGATACGAATACTTCGCGCTTCTTCGCCTTTGCCAATCACAATATCTAAGAAGAAATCCTCCATAGCAGGATAAAGTACTTCTTCGACCACGCTACTGAGACGATGAATTTCGTCAATAAACAATACATCACCAGGTTGTAAGCCAGATAAGATAGCTGCCAGATCACCAGGTCTTTCAATTGAAGGACCCGAAATTGTACGGATATTAACATCCATTTCATTTGCGATGATATTAGAAAGTGTCGTCTTTCCGAGCCCAGGTGGTCCGAATAGTAGGACGTGATCCAATGGTTCTTCTCTTAATTTAGCGGCTTTAATGAATACTTCTAGATTTGATTTAATCGAGTTCTGTCCGATGTACTGTCGTAATCGTGTTGGACGTAAGGATAACTCGAACGAAGATTCTTCGTTATGCATATGCTGATCAACCATTCTGTCGTCCACTGCGTTACCTCCTTTCTATCTCACAAGAAACGTTTTAAGATACGAGCATTTGCAAGCCTTGGCGCACAGCGTCATCTACACTATCAGGTGTCTCAGCCACTAATTTTTTCTCAACTTTCTTAAGTTCGCGTTTTGAATAGCCTAAAGCTTCTAAAGCAAGTAACGCTTCTTTGACAATACTTTGTGATTCATCTTGAGATGCAGTTGGTTGTAACAAGTCCATTTGACTTTCATCTGTGATTTCAACTTTTCCTTTCAAATCAAGCACAATTTGTCTCGCTGTCTTTTTACCGATACCTGGAAATTGAGTTAAATAGGCATCATTCTCGTTCTCAATCGCGCGCTTCACGTCATTAGGGGAACTACTTGCTAAGATGGCAAGCGCAGATTTCGGACCTATACCTGTCACTTTGATTAAACTTAAAAACATCGATTTCTCTTCTTCATCGTGGAAACCATATAGTAATTGTGAATCTTCACGTACAATGAGTGAGGTATAAATCGTCACTTCTTGGTCTAAATGACGTTGAAAACGATATGAATTAGGCGTCTGAATTTCGTAACCTACTCCGCCTTGTGCTTCAACTACTACATGAGTAGGAAAGAGTTGCGTTAATGTTCCTTTGATATATGCGTACACAATTACACTTCCTCTTAAATCGTCATACTAATAAGTTCAACTTTGGTCACATTATCGATTTCTTTCAATAAATCGACAACATCATCGAGTTCAAGGTCTGTATCCGTCGCATCGAGCGAAAGCGTAATCGTCGCTCGATTTTTCATCGGGATACTTTGATGGATAGTCAGTACCGAAAGATGCCAAGTGGATAATTTGTTTAACACATTTGCTAACATACCTACGACATCATTCACATATAGGATAAGTGTGAATTCTTTCGTCGTCTGCATCTTTTCTTCTACTGGGAAAATCGTGTCACGATATTTATAGAATGCACTTCTGGATAAATCAAATTGTTTCACTGCTTCAAAAATCGACATATCCGGATCCTGTTTAAGTGCTTCTTTAATTTTTAAAGTTTTCACTACAGATTCTGGCAGCACATCTTCTCGAATGAGAAAGAACTTTTTATAATCCTTGTTGTTCATTTACGCCACCTCTATTCGACAAATTCAAATTCTCCACCTAGAATTCTAACGATATCACCGTTTTCACAACCACGTTCACGTAAAGCTTCGTCAATACCCATAGAACGCATTTGTCTAGCAAAGCGTCGTACTGCAGGGTCACTGTTAAAGTCAGTCATCTTGAATGTACGTTCAATGGCTTTACCTTGAACCACATAAGCACCGTCGTCATCACGTGTAATCGTAAAGTGATCTTGACTCGGGGTATGTTTGTAAAGCACACGATTCACGCCGAGATCTTCTTCGGTCTTGTAGAAGTCAATATCTTTCACTTCTTCAAGTTTATCTGCAATCGCAAACAAGAGTTGCTCAACATTGTGATGTGTAACTGTAGATAATGGAATGATTTGCACATCTTCGTGACCATCTTCCTTAAGTTGCTCTTTAAAGAGCTCTAATTGGTCTTCAGCTTCTGGTAAATCCATCTTGTTCGCAACAACGATTTGTGGACGATCCTCTAAGCGCTGCTCATAAGCCTTCAATTCTTTTTTGATGATTTGGTAATCTTCGTAAGGGTCACGTGCTTCTGATCCACTCATATCAATCATATGAACAATTACTTTCGTACGTTCAACGTGTCTCAAGAATTGATGACCTAAACCGACGCCATCGGATGCGCCTTCGATAAGTCCTGGCAAGTCTGCCATAACGAAGCTACGTTGATCAGGTGTGGATACTACACCTAAATTAGGTTTAATTGTTGTGAAGTGATAATTACCTACTTTCGGCTTAGCTTTCGAAACGATGGATAGTAATGTAGATTTACCTACACTTGGGAATCCAACGAGACCTACATCAGCTAACAGTTTAAGCTCGAGTGTAACTTCAATTTCTTCACCTGGTTCCCCATTTTCACTAAAGTCTGGTGCTGGGTTGCGTGGCGATGCGAAACGTGAGTTACCTCGGCCACCTCGACCGCCTTTAGCAATAACCGCTCTTTGTTTATGCTCCACTAGATCTGCTAATACTTCTCCATCTTCAACATCTTTGACGATTGTGCCTGGAGGTACGTGTAGCACGAGATCTTCAGCATTTTTACCATGCATGTTACTACTTTGGCCATTATCGCCCTTTTTAGCTTTAAAATGACGTTGGTATCTGAAATCCATTAACGTGCGCAGACCTTCGTCTACTTCAAGTACCACTGATGCCCCATTACCGCCGTCACCGCCAGCAGGTCCGCCGAAAGGTACATATTTCTCACGACGATAGGCAGTGATACCATTACCACCGTCTCCTGCTTTGAGTAGAATCTTTACTTGATCGACAAACATCGTCTCACCTCTTTTTCTTAAAATGTATCCTAACAATTATATCATTAACTTAGCACTTAGAAAATAAAACAAAAAATTAACACCAGTGGTCGAAACCTACTGGTGTTAACATAGACAAGTATTATTCAGCTGCTGCGTAAACAGAAACTTGTTTCTTGTCACGGCCTTTGCGTTCGAATTTAACAACGCCATCAATTTTAGCAAATAAAGTATCGTCTCCACCACGACCAACGTTTTGGCCTGCATGGATTTTAGTACCACGTTGGCGGAAGATGATTGAACCTGCAGTTGCAAATTGACCGTCAGCACGTTTAGCACCTAGGCGTTTAGATTCTGAGTCACGACCGTTTTTTGTTGAACTTACCCCTTTTTTAGAGGCGAAGAATTGTAAATTTAACTTTAGCATAGGGTTTACACCTCACTTATAATTTAATCTTATATTATCATGATATTCTTCTTCAATCGTTTGTAATGAAACGAGCATCGCTTGTAATATCAATTGAGCTTGTTCATTATTCGTATCAACACTTCGAACGTGGAAGTGCCCTCCATCATCATCGTAATCAATGTCAGGTTGTTCAGCTGTTAAGCCCATGATGGCATTCACACTGCCGAACACGACTGCAGAAGCACCGGCACACACGATATCATGACCGTATTCGCCGTAGTCTGCGTGACCATCCATGACTACATCCGTCACTTGACCTTCGTCATTCAAAGAAATATCAACAGTAATCATAATTAAGCGTTGATTTTGTCGATAGTTAATTTAGTGTACGGTTGACGATGACCTTTTTTACGTTTAGAGTCTTTACGACGTTTGTAAGTGAATACAGTGATCTTACGGCCACGGCCTTGTTTGTTAACTGTAGCTGTAACTGAAGCACCATCTACTGTTGGCGCACCAACTTTAACTGAGTCTCCACCTACAAATAAGACTTTATCAAATGTGAATGAGTCACCTTCGTTAGCATCTAATTTCTCAACGAAGATTTCTTGACCTTCTTCTACTTTGATTTGTTTTCCACCTGTTTCGATAATAGCAAACATACTTTGCACCTCCTATAATCTAAGTCACGCCAATTTCAGGTGACAGTCATGTACTTAAACCTGAAATCGAGCGGTTGTATGTAGCTATAAACTACTCAACTTCTGCATTTTAGCATTACCCATGTAGATTGTCAATCTTACGTTGAATTTTTTTGAAAAACTTGTGTAAGATCGGAAATAAAATAATCAGCAATATCAAGTTGAGAATTAGGGTTGGTATGATACGGAAAAAGATAAACGAGACAATGTTAAAGTCGATAAGACCGAGCACACCGTAAATAATTGCTGAAAATATTTCAAAACCTAACGTACTGAGTAACACTAAAATAAACAGCATAGACTTGTCACGATAGAATACTTTGAACAGCTGATCAAATAATACGACAAGCAGTAAGTATCCAAATAGGTAGATACCATAAATCGTACCAATCGTCACATCTGTAATAATACCTATAATGATAGATAATATCAAAGCTACGTTGAGACCGCGATAAATACAAATCATCACTAAATACATGAGCGTGAGATGTGGGACGAAAATAATACTTGTGTGACCGATATGCATAGGGATAACTAAACTAATAGCGACATCAATATAGAACAGTAAGAGACCGATTAAGAAGTAATATAGCGCGCGCATTACTTATCCCCACTTTCGCTATCTGCTGAGCTCGCTTCACGTTTAGCTACGTAAACATGATTAAGATCACTAAGCTCTGAACCTGTCTTCACACGAACTTGTTTCGCTAAGCCGTAGCCATCGTTCTCCACTTTCGTTACCTCACCTATGTATAACTTACTAGGCAACTGATCTGCGAGTCCACTTGTAACGACCTTATCTCCTTTTTTGACTGAATCTTTATTATTTATATCACTAATCACGAGTTCTCCAGTCTTATCATCATAATGATCGATTAATCCAAAGACGTTAGTGTCTTTATGTTGAATATTTACCGATAAACGATTATTTCGTGTATTTGTAGAGATGAGATCGACTTGTGAAGAGAATTGGTTCACTTTCGTAATACGACCCACAAGACCCTCTGAAGTCATGACAGCCATATTATTTTTGACGCCATCCTTTGCCCCTTTATTAATGACGATCGTATTCATCCATTGATCTGGATTGCGTCCGATGACAGTGCTTGAAATAGGATCATATTTAGAAATATCTTCGACATCTAACTCTTTTTTATATTTTTTATTTTCAGCTTCTAGACTTTCGTTTTTTGCCTCGAGCTGTTTAATTTTATTCTTAGTTGCTTTAGACTCGTCTCCAGAGAAGACCTTTCCGATTGAGCCTGCCACAAATTGAACAGGATAGCTGACTATACGTTGCCCTGCTGACGAAGAGTCCCCTATGTATTGTTCAACAGAAGATTGCGACTGCGAACGTATAGACAAGCCGATAAGGGCGATAAATACGATGATAGAGCATAATATCACCACTAGCTTGTTATTCTTGAAAAACTTTGACAACCTAAACACCTCTAATATAACCCGAAATTTAATGTTCTTTATTTATTCTATCTAAATGGTGTTCCTAAATAAAGTACAAAGTCTAAAGATTAGGTGAAGTTTAAGAAGAGTGATTGACGATTCCAATTAATAAATACAAAAAAAGGGTTTAAGTTGAAGTTACTTCATCATCAACCTAAACCCTTGCAATCATATTCGAAGACGTTATTATGCTATTTTAGTCATCTTTATTTTGATTGTCTGAATCCGTTTCTTCTTTCTCGTTATCTTTTTCGTCTTCTTTATATAAAGTCTCGTCTTTTCTCCAACGTGCGAATAAATTTTGCGCTTTTGCTTGTTCATCTGCTTTTTTCGCTTTAGATTGTTCACTCATTCTTAGACACCAACCTTTATTAGCTTAATACAATATAAGGCTAACGCATTTAATTGCGTATTTCAAATACTCTATTCAAAGCTTGAAGCAGGTTTGAGCTCGATGTCTTGACCGAGCTGCTTTAAATCTTGTTTCATTTCAATTTCAGTAGCATAGACGCGCATCTCATCTGAACCAAATTTATACATAATGAACTGCTCGTCTCGCTGGCCGATGAGAAACTCGTCATTATATCCCATCTTAGAAAAGCCAGTGACAGACATAAACTCTTTCTTATCTATCCAATCGAAGACATTTTTAGTTTGACTTAATGGGACATTATTTAAAATATCATTCTTTTCTAGGCTATAACGTTCACCGTGTTGAAGTTCTGGCGGATTATCACTCTGAATCATCGAGGGCGTATGATGATTGACAGGGTTCCAATCCTTGTCTTTTAAGAAGGGTGCGTATTTTAAAGCGACAAGAACAATTGCTATAATAAGCACAATTGCTATGATGTTTTTAATAATTGAAAAGATAAAACGCATGCGACACCCTCCTATATGATTACACTCATTATACCTAAAACGATATGAAAGTAAATCCGTCTTAAGCACGACATAAACAACTGCTCAAGACCGATGCACAACAAGTCTTCAACTATTATAATATATTATAAAGGAGTGAACTACATGAATGTACTTGCGATTATATTAATTGTTTTCCTCGCAATCATCTTATTTAAAATCGGCATACGTTTATTACGATTCATTATATCGCTGGGTATTCTTGCATTGTGTATATATCTTATTTATCAAGGTATCTTGTGGATCTCCGAGAATTACCATCAATTTCTTAATTAGATATACGTATCGCAGTTCGATAATTATATATTCAATTTCCAACAGTCTGTTTAGGCATTAGTTATAGTGTCTTAGATAGGCTGTTTATTTTGGTTATTAATATCCTTATAATTCAATCATCATTTACTCTGCACTACCCTTCCAAATAACCTTCTTCAACCAAACTTGTAAACTGATTATCGCCTATGATGACATGGTCAAGGAGTTCGATGCCTAACAGCGCTCCACAATGAATAAGTCGTTTCGTGGTTTCGGTATCTTCAGTTGAAGGTCTTGCGTCGCCCGAAGGATGATTATGCAATACAACAATAGAGTTACAAGCGATTTTTACTGCCTCATTAAACACTTCTCTAGGATGTACAACTGAAGAAGTAAGCGTACCGCGAAAGATTTCTTTTTGCTTAATCACAACATTTTTAGCATTCAAGTACAGAACGACAAATTGTTCTTGAGAAAGATGCTGCATCCGCCCCATCGCAAATCTAGCCACGTCTTCCGGACTCTTAATCTGAAATTTCTCAGAAGTATCTGCCGAATGCATACGTTCACCGAGCTCAAAGGCAGCTTTTAGTATGATTGCTTTATACATACCTATTCCTTTAATTTCCATGAGTTCATTAATCGATAACTGTTTTAATGCCTTTAAAGATTTCGTCTGTTTCAACAGTTCTCCAGCGATTTCAACACTTGAGTAACCCTTTCTACCTGTATTTAAAAGTATCGCCAGTAATTCAGTATGTGATAGTTTGTCTGCCCCGTAATGTAATAAACGTTCACGAGGTTTTTCAGTGGGTGCGAGTTCTTTTATTTTCATAATAATTCTCCTCCAAATAAATAAGAATAAGTAGCCATTACAAAGCAGAAGGCACTAAAGATAAAAGGAACAAGTGGAATCATCAGACGTCGACGGTAGTAGCCACAAATGATGACGATAATCGCAAATAGTCCTGCAAAAACAAAAGTAAATAATAAAATGTAAGTAAATAAATGAAAAGGTAAAAATAAAGCGAGAAAATTGATTAACAGTATATCGCCATAACCGATACCGAAACGAAAGATAAAAAATAAAATGTGAGAAATAAGTAGTACTATTAAAAATTGAAGCCAATCACAATGAAATAATACGACACACATCAACAAAAAAACAAAAAGCAAGTTGAGTGAAATTGTTAAACTTACAAGGTCACTAATAGCGGAAGTGAGTAACAACAAAAAAAGCGCGATAAATAGCGAGTGTGAAATCGGGAGTTCCCGAGCAAGTAAGAAAGCACCAGCTAAAGCTGAGCATTCTCCGATAAGATAATAGACAGATAATCGTTCCCGGCAGCATGAGGTTCTCCCTCTCTGTACACAAAAACTAAGTATGGGAACTAAATTAAAGAATTTTAAAGGTTGATGACAGTGGTCACAAGTAGAACGTTGAAGTAGATATTTGAACGATAGTTGTTCTTCAGTAGAAAGTTGATACAAGAAACTGAACAATATAGGTAACATTATAAATACTGAAATCATGCGAACCTCCTCAGAACGATTATAGCACGATTTAATATTAAATAACAAATTTATATTTTTGATAAATTACACAGTAAACTGCAATAAATTATAGAAAATACACCTAATTGTTCATGAAACATAAAAAAGTAGTGCCATTTTCATCCAATAAAACGAAAACAGCACTACTAAAATTTTTTCGCCCAACCTCAGCTGATGATTAAGCGGCTTTAACTATTAATCTTCAAAGTCGATCTTAGACTTCACTTCACTGATAAAATATAAGCTTCCTGTAATGAGCAAGGCCTGTCCTTGGTAATTTTTAATAAAATTAACGTAATCCTCAACGATTTGCTTGTTCTCACCTGGAACCGCTTCTATAATCTCTTCGCTCGGCAATGCTTTAGGAAAATCAAAATCAGTCACATAAAACTGACGTGCAATCCCTTTTAACCGACTGACCATGTCGTCGATAGGTTTGCCTTTAATTGCTGAGAAGAGTACATCAATATCTTCAATATGATAATAATGTTGTAGCGTATCAATCAACGCATCAACACTTTCGCGATTATGCGCCCCATCGATAATAATCAATGGTTCATCCTGAACACGTTCAATACGACCTGTCCATTGCACATGTTCAATACCGTCAATCATTTTATTAAAATCAAGATTAACGTATCCCGCTTCGTTCAACTCAATCAAAGCGGTAATGGCAAGCGACGCATTCTCTTTCTGATGCTCCCCGACCATATTTAACGCCAATGTTTCTAGTTCATAATCTTTATAGCGATAAGTGAATTCGTCGTCTTCAGACACAATTGTGATATCACGATCGAACTCGATACCTTTCGCCTCAAGCTGTTCAACTTGATCACGCATAATTTTTAAAGCTGCTTCGTTCTTCACGGCGTAAATCACGGGCGTGTGAGGTTTGACGATCGCACTTTTATCCTTAGCGATGTCCGTGTAACTATCGCCGAGAATTTCAGTGTGATCGAGCCCCACACTCGTTAGAATCGTCAAGATTGGGTCAAAGACATTCGTTGAATCATTCTTCACACCGAGTCCTGCTTCAATCACGACGAAATCAACAGGATGTAGTTCTCCGAAATAGAGATACATCATTGTGGTAATAATTTCAAATTCAGTCGCCGTTCCGAGTTCTGTCTCTTGTTCTAGCTCTTCACTTACAGGTTTCACTTTCTGAACCAAGTCAACAATGGCGTCATCAGAAATGGGTTGCCCGTCGATACTAATACGTTCATTAAAGGTTTCAATAAATGGAGAGGTAAAGGTCCCCACCGTGTAGCCGTTGTCATTAAGAGCTGCTCTTAAGTAAGCAACCGTTGAACCTTTACCGTTCGTCCCACCTACATGGATGCCACGAATATGACGTTCAGGATGCCCTAAACGCTCTAACATCCACTCCATACGTTTCACACCTGGCTTGATGCCAAATTTCGTTCTCTCATGTATCCAATATAAGCTATCTAGGTAATTCATGATAAGGACTCCTACGATTTTAATTGTTTGATTCTAAGTTTCACACCATCATATTTATCTTGATAGTTCTCTTTCTTCTGACGCTCTTCGTTAATAATCTTCTCTGGTGCTTTATTGACAAAGTTCTCGTTTGCCAACTTGCCATTGACGCGATCTAATTCTTTCTGCCACTTGTCTAATTCTTTCTCAAGACGTGCGATCTCTTTATCCATATCAATTAATCCCTCAAGTGGAAGAACGACATCCCCTGCCGTAGTTACGGACGTCATTGCTTTTTCAGGAATATCGATATCTGTCTCAATTACTAACTCACTTGGGTGACAGAAACGGTCAATGTAGTTTGCATTCGCTTCAAGCGTAGCCTTGATATTGTCATCTTTCGCTTGAATATAGATTGGAATGGCTTTAGAAATCGGCGTATTCACCTCTTGACGAGATTGACGTACAGATTTGATGATTTCTACAAGTTGTTCCATCGTTTCCTTACTTTCTGTAAAAGTCAACTCATCTTTAACTTCTGGCCAACTTGCAGTCACAATTGTTTCGCCAACATGTGGGAGGTTCTGCCAAATTTGTTCAGTAACAAAAGGCATGAATGGATGTAGCATGCGCATTGTATTATCTAACACATAAGTTAATACTGAACGTGTCACTTGTTTTTGCTCTTCGTCATCACTGTTCATAGGGATTTTACTCATTTCAATATACCAGTCACAGAACTCATCCCAAATAAAGTTGTAAAGCGCACGACCCACTTCACCAAATTCATATCTATCGCTTAAATGAGTGACAGTTTGAATCGTTTCGTTTAAGCGAGTAAGAATCCATTGATCTGCAAGAGATAAGTTGCCTGATAAGTCAACATCTTCTACTTTAAAGTCGTCACCAATATTCATAATACTGAAGCGTGCTGCATTCCAAATCTTGTTAATAAAGTTCCAAACTGATTCGACTTTATCAGTGGAATAACGTAAATCTTGACCTGGTGAAGATCCTGTAGCTAGGAAGTATCTTAAGCTATCTGCCCCATATTCATCGATTACATCCATAGGATCCACACCGTTACCAAGAGATTTACTCATCTTACGTCCATCTTCTGCTCGTACAAGCCCGTGAAGTAATACATCGTTGAATGGGCGTTGATCTGTAAACTCAAGACCTTGGAAGATCATACGCGCAACCCAGAAGAAGATGATATCGTAACCTGTCACTAAGGCATTTGTTGGATAATAGCGTTGGAAATCTTCATCGCTAACATCTGGCCAGCCTAGTGTTGAGAATGGCCACAATGCACTAGAGAACCATGTGTCGAGCACATCTTCGTCTTGTGTCCAGTTCTCAGCATCTTCAGGTGCATCCATACCGACATAAAGTTCGCCCGTTTCGTTATGATACCAAGCTGGAATTTGGTGGCCCCACCATAGTTGTCTAGAAATCGTCCAATCACGAATTTCTTCCATCCAACGATTGAATGTTTTTTCAAAACGTGGTGGAACAAAGTTTACGCGATTATCAGTATCTTGGTTATTTAAAGCTTGTTCAGCGAGCGGTTTCATCTTCACGAACCATTGTGTTGATAAGTAAGGTTCAACGACCGCCCCAGAACGTTCTGAATGACCCACTGAGTGTTCGTGATCTTTGATATCAATGACCAAGTCTTCAGCTTTAAGATCTTCAACGAGCTGTTTACGACATTCGAAACGATCTAAGCCTTCGTATTTACCTGCTTCTGCGTTCATTTTACCTGCTTCGTCCATCACGACAATGCGTTCAAGATCGTGACGATTACCGATTTCGAAGTCGTTAGGGTCATGAGCTGGCGTTACTTTCATCGCCCCACTACCGAACTCCATATCAACGTACTCATCAGCGAGAATAGGCAATTCACGATTAACGATAGGCAGTAGTACTGTCTTGCCAATCACGTCTTGGTAGCGCTCGTCATTTGGATTAACCACAATTGCTGTGTCCCCGAGCATAGTTTCTGGACGTGTCGTTGCAATTTCGATATAGCCATCACCATCTGCGTAAGGATATTTAAAGTGATAGAACTTACCTTGCACATCTTCGTGAATAACTTCGATATCAGATAAAGCGGTTTGGGCTTCAGGATCCCAGTTGATGATGTATTCTCCACGATAAATAATGCCTTTGTTGTACAAGTCAACGAAGACTTTACGCACAGCTTTACTGAGCCCTTCATCTAGAGTAAAACGCTCACGGCTATAATCTAAACCTAAGCCGAGTTTCGCCCACTGCTTACGAATAAATGTTGCATATTCTTCTTTCCAATCCCAGGCTTTTTCTAAAAATTTCTCGCGACCTAAATCATGACGAGAAATTCCTTCCTCACGTAATTTCGCTTCAACTTTAGATTGTGTCGCGATACCTGCATGATCCATACCTGGTAAATATAATGTGTCATAGCCTTGCATGCGTTTCATACGCGTAATAATGTCCTGTAACGTTGTATCCCATGCGTGACCTAAATGCAGTTTACCTGTAACATTTGGGGGCGGAATAACAATCGTATAGGTTTCTTTCTTATCATCTTCAGCCGCTTTGAAGTAGCCTTTATTCACCCACTCATCATAGCGGCCTTGTTCCACTTCACGTGGATTATATTTAGGTTTCATTTCCATAGCATTTCCTCCTTAACGTAAAAAAATCCGTTCTATTAACTTAATAATAGGACGGATCTTCCGTGGTACCACCTAACTTCGTAAGCGCACGACGTATCGTCGCAACAACTTACGCACTTGTTTGCATGATTAACGCTCAATTCACGCTTTAGCCTAGTGGCGACATTCGCTTTCAACTAAAGTTCAATCGGGCTACCTTCACTACACTCATATGTATACTTTCAGCTCATGTATACTCTCTGGAAATATGAAGTCGTAGTTACTCTTCCCACTTACATTATTATATTTACTTTAATTATAGTATAATGGAACGCACAATAAGTCAATGTACTGGAGGGAAATTTATGAACGCTTGTGCTTTCAATGCAACGGATCCGCTATATATTGACTATCATGATCATTATTGGGGACAACCCCATTATGACAGCCTTGAACTCTTTAAGTTGTTGGCTTTAGAGTCGCAACATGCTGGTTTGTCTTGGTTAACGATTTTAAAAAAGAAAGAAGCATACGAAGAAGCTTTCTATAACTTTGACCCTGAGAAAATAGCGGAAATGACTGATGAAGATGTAGATGAGTTAATGAACTTTCCAAATATTGTTCATAATCGAAAGAAATTAGAAGCGATTATCGGGCAAGCACGTGGTTATTTACAAATTGAACAAGATTATGATAGCTTTAGTGATTTTTTATGGTCGTATGTCGATCATCAACCGCTTAATATGAACTATCAATCAGCTTCAGAACGTCTTACTGTAGACGAACGTGCGACTCAACTTTCGAAAGATTTAAAGCGTTATGGGTTCAAATTTTTAGGTCCAGTGACGGTGTTTTCATTTTTAGAAGCGGCCGGCTTATATAATAGTCATTTAGTCGATTGTCCTTATAATCCGAAGAACCGATTAACTGAACCTGAAAGAGAATTGTAAAATTCAAGCATAGATTGAGCTATTAGCATGAGACGATTTCGGAAGTGATACAATCTCATAATTTAATAAAGGTGCACCCTATTAAAGTGAATTACTGTTAGGGTGCACCTTTATTTATTCTTTAATTTAAATTTCAAATTGAGTATATCATCTTCTGACGTAAATCAATTTCTCGTATTGCATCATTCCTTTTACCCTCTATCAGCTAACGTCGCGCCCGATATTTTAAATAATAATTAATCAACGGAGCGATAAGGAATAAGATAAAGAATACACGGAAGATATGATAGCTCGAGATCATCGCTACATCTGCCCCAGTTTCCATCGCAACGAGAATGATTTGACTCATACCACCTGGAGCTGCTCCAAGGAAGAGATCGTTAATTGAATGATGTGTCGCATAACCTATAATGCAAACCATCACGAATGCTACAAGGATAAGCATAATATTTTGGAAAGCAATTGCTACTGCAATACGTCCCTTCAGTTGATCAACAAGTTTCGCAATTTGAATACCGATGCGAATCATATACATCACTTGTGCTGCCGCAATGAGGTAATTATCCAAAGTGAACGTAATGCCTGTAATTAAGTTCCAAGCAATTAACACCACGATAGGCGCTAACATTTGTTTCGTTGGAAAGTTAATCTTAGCCATGATGAAATATACAATCGCAATAGCTGCAACGAGTATTAAGAAATTTGGAAGATTAATCGCTTGCGTAAGATCAGGTTGTACTGCGCCCTGACTAGATTTCTGTCCACTTGATGTGCTTGTGAAATAAGAGATAAACGGAACGAGTATAACTACGAAGATGATACGCGACGTCTGAGTTAAACTCACCACCATGATATTGGCATTCTTATCTTCTTCAGCCATGAGCAGCATTTGACTCAAAGCTCCAGGAATGACACTTAAAATAGCGGTTTCTGTATTCACTTTAGCTATTTTCTTAAAGAAGATAGAAACGATTAATGCGATGACGAGTAATAATACCGATATCAATACAACAGTAAGCCAATCATCTTTGATATCGCCGATAACACGTTGGGTGAAACTTGAGCCAATTTGTACACCGAGCAAGATTAAACCGAGCTGGCTAATCCAAAATGGCCATTTGACTTCCATCTTGAACAGCTTGACGCAGATCAGTGCTGCAATAATCGGGCCGAACATAAACGGAAGTAACATATGAACTGCTTTGAGTAGTAAACTGATTACAATAGCAAGCAGTAATACGATGAGATTATTTAACCAATTACGTTTCATACTTATCACTACTTCCCTTATTGTTGTTACCTTAAAAGTGACACAAAACACGCACTGTAGCAACAAAAATGCAATGAGACGTATACAATATAAATAAGCCTAACTTATCAAATTAGCGCGATCACACTAAGTATAAGTTATGATTTCGATTGTTAATAATAAAAAATAAGGAAACCGAATAATGATAGATTGAAGTGATAAGTAAAATAAATCATTTTACTTTCAAGCTATCAACGTCCGATTCCCTTAAATCAACTTATACTATTATTTTGTAATGCGACCTAATGCCGTATCAAAGGCTTGAATTGTTTGTTTAATATCTTCTTCTGTATGCGCCATAGATAAGAATGTACCTTCGAATTGAGATGGCGGTAAGAAGACACCTTCTTTGGCCATTTCACGATACATTTGTCCAAAGAGTTCTAAGTCACTCTTATTCGCTTGATCGAAATTAGTCACAGGTCCTTCATTTAAGAAGTAACCAATCATAGAACCTGCACGGTTAACAGTAATTGGCACATTGTGTTTTGCGAACACTTCTTTGAGACCTTCTTCAAGTAAATCACCTAAATGATTGAAGTGATCATATGACTCTGGAGTCAATTGACTGAGTGTTTCATAACCGCTCGTCATCGCAAGTGGGTTACCTGAAAGTGTACCTGCTTGATAAATATCTCCTACTGGTGCGATGTGATCCATGATTTCTTTTTTACCACCAAAGGCACCTACTGGAAGTCCACCACCAATAACTTTACCTAAGCAAGTTAAGTCAGGAGTGACATTAAAGTAACCTTGAGCACAGTTGTATCCTACACGGAAACCTGTCATGACCTCGTCAAAGATCAAGAGTGAACCATATTCTTTAGTAATATCACGTAGGCCTTGTAGGAAACCTTCTTGAGGAGGTACAACACCCATATTACCTGCCACCGGTTCAACGATGACCCCAGCGATGTCGTCTCCAAAGTTCTCGAATGCTGTTTGAATCGCATCTAGGTCATTATATGGAACCGTAATCGTATTCTTAGCAATACCTTCTGGTACACCTGGAGAGTCAGGTAGACCTAAAGTGGCAACGCCTGATCCTGCTTTGATTAAAAGTGAGTCACTGTGACCATGGTAACAACCTTCAAATTTAATAATCTTGTTACGTCCTGTGTAACCTCTAGCCAAACGTAACGTATCTAATGTCGCCTCTGTACCAGAAGACACCATACGTACTTTCTCAATAGATGGCACTCGGTCAATAACGAGTTGCGCGAGTTTATTCTCTTGCAGTGTTGAAGAACCGAAACTTGTACCTTTACCTACTGCTTCATGTAACTTCTCAATGACACGTGGGTTTTTATGACCTAGAATGAGTGGTCCCCAACTTAGCACATAATCAATATATTCATTTCCATCAATATCATAGATATGTGAACCTTCACCATGGTCCATGAAAATAGCGGGTGTATCTACTGAATTGAATGCGCGCACTGGGCTATTAACCCCTCCTGGCATAAGTGGCTTAGCTTCTTCCATTGCGCGCTCTGATTTAGCGTAACGAGACATCGTAATCCTCCTTTATTGTTGATCTAAATATTTACAAATATCTTTGGCAAAGTAAGTGACAATTAAGTCAGCACCTGCACGTTTCATAGAAATCATTTGTTCCATGACAACGGCTTCTTCATCAATCCAACCTTGAAGTGCAGCTGCTTTCGTCATGCTATATTCACCGCTCACATTGTAAGCGACAACTGGAACATTTGTATGATTACGCACATCGCGAATAATGTCTAAGAAACTTAATGCTGGTTTAACAATCATCATGTCTGCACCTTCACGCAAGTCACTTTCGAGTTCACGCATCGCTTCACGACGGTTCGCTGGATCCATTTGATATGTCTTGCGATCACCGAACTGTGGTGTTGATTCCGCTGCGTCACGGAATGGGCCGAAGAAACTAGATGCGTATTTAATACCGTAACTCATAATCGGTACATTTTCATAACCTGCATCGTCAAGACCTTGACGAATTTCAGTAACGAAGCCGTCCATCATATTACTTGGCGCAATGATATCCGCACCAGCTTCAACTTGTGAGATCGCTGTTTTAACCAAGTAAGTTAATGATTGATCATTGTCCACATCTTTCGTCTCGTGATTGATGACACCACAGTGACCATGATCTGTATATTCGCATAGGCAAGTATCTGCAACGATGAGTAAATCATCGTACATCGCCTTTGCCTTACGTGTTGCTTCTTGAATGATACCGTTATGATCGTATGCACCTGAGCCTGTCGCATCTTTCTCGTTAGGGACACCGAAGAACATGATGGCTCTGATACCTAAATCATAAGCTTCTTTCAATTCTTCTTCTAAAATGTTTAAACTTAATTGATAAATTCCTGGCATAGATGGAATTTCTTCTTTCACATTATCACGTTCAACAACGAAGATAGGATAGATTAAATCTTCTTTATTGATACGTGTTTCAGTTACCATATTACGCATTGTTTTAGAACTACGTAAACGTCTATGTCTATCGAATTTCATACTTTACATCCAACTTTCTTTAACTTTTTCAATTAATCCATCTAATGTTTGTTCGTCTGCTACTTTAGCCTCTACCCCATATTCATGGATTGTAGACAAAGTTTGTTGTCCTATTACATAGTAGTTTGAAAATGCTTTCGTCATTTCAGGCAGTGAACGATTGAAGAAACCATCCACAGCTGAAGAACTCGCAAACGTGATAGCGCCTACATTGTTTTGAGCTAATAGTTGATCAATATCCGTGATATGAGCAGACCACGTACCAGGTTTATAGAGATCAATTTTAGTAACTTCGAAATCTCTATCTCGCAAAGTATCGACGAGTAATGGTCGAGCAGCTTGACTTGAAGGTACAAGAATCTTTGTGTTCTCTTGCGCTTCAAAGTCAGCAAGAAAGCCCTCTTGTGAATAATCATTGGGACAGAAATCAACTGCTATACCTTGTGCTTCGCAGTACGCTTTCGTCTTCTTACCTATGACGGCAATATGACGATGTGCGGTCTGTTGTAGGTAGGGATAAAAGTATTTCACAGCATTTTTAGATGAAAAAAGAATCCAGTCATAGTTTAACTTTAACAAGTCTAAATTAAAAGAAAGTGGCTCAATCTTAATCAGCGGTTTATGAATAATAGATAAGCCATCCTGACTATAATTACTTGTCTGTGTCATTACTATAACTGAATTCATATTCGTCATCCTCTTATAATTCTTCGTTGAGCTTCCGAATAATTTCGTAAGCCCCTTGATCTTTCAATACTTGACTTACTTCTTGACCTAATTGTACTGGATCATTACCGCGTGCTGTATGTTGGTAGCGTTCTTTACCATCTGTAGACATGATGAGACCGGTGAACTCTATCGTACCCTCTTCATCTTTCGTCGCATATCCACCGATTGGAACTTGGCAACTACCATCCATTTGCTTTAAGAAAGTACGTTCTGCTGTGACACAATCGGCTACATTCTGATTGTGCACTTGATTTAATAAATCGAGTAGTTCTTGATCATCTGAACGACACTCGATACCTAATGCGCCTTGACCTATAGCAGGGACAAGCGTTTCTTTGTCTAGATAACTTGTTACAATATCATCTGACCAACCCATACGCTTTAACCCAGCAGCTGCCAGGATAATCGCATCGTAATCTTCATCTTGTAATTTCTGTAAACGCGTATCAATATTACCACGAATCCATTTAATCTCTACGTGAGGATATTTCGCTTTAATTTGCGCACCGCGTCTTAAAGAACTTGTACCCACGATACTTCCTTCTGGTAAATCTTCAAGCGCAACATGGTCATTTGCTACATAGGCATCAAATGGATTCTCACGATCAGGTATACAGCCTAATGTTAACCTTTCGGAAATGACGCTTGGTACGTCCTTTAAGGAATGGATCGCCATATCGATTTCATGGCTGTATAATTCGTTCTCTATTTCTTTAACGAATAAGCCCTTACCACCTACTTTGGATAATTGCTTATCAACGATCTGATCCCCTTTAGTCACAATTTCTTTAATTTCAATCTCTAGTGATGGATCTATCTTTTTAAGCGAATCAATAAATTGTCGGCTCTGAGTCATAGCTAATTTGCTACGTCGTGAACCTACGACTAGTTTACGCATCGCGCGCAACCTCCTATATAAATATTGTTAATTATAATGACGTCCACTGATGGAAATTCGGTATATGGGATGCGAAAAGCAAGTTCACCATACATAATCCAAACAGAACGATGTTGAAATAGATTAGCAATTGTTTATTCAATAATTGCTTCACTCTACAGAGAAGATATAAACCGTACATGACGATAATAACGATAGAGAGAATCATCTTAGAGTCGATAACGAATTGATGGTCTAATGAATTCACGCCCCATTGTGCACCTAGAATAGTGCTGACAATAAGTAGAATGAAACCTATCAATGAGCTATAGAACACTGTCTTCTCTAACGTCGCTACGCTACCTATACGGAAATACTTCTGAGTAAATCGTTTCTCCTTTAGATTACGATATTGAATCAAATACAACAAGCAATTCACGAATGCAAATGCAAACACAGCATAACTTAATGTCGCGAAGCAGACGTGAACGATAAGCAACTCGTTGATGAGTGTTAATTTCTGACCTTCAGTTTGATTGTAGGTCGGCTGAAATGTATTGAGCGCAAGCAAAGTAAACCCGATAATATTGAATAAAAATATCGAGAAGTTAAGTTGCTTGATGACGCTAATGACAATAGAAATCGAAATAATGAGCCATGTCAATGCGAAGAACACATCAAAAATATTATTTAATGGTACGTGCCGCGTCATGTTGATATAGATAGACAAAGAGATTGTTTGTAATACCCAAACAATCCCTAAAGTGATGAACCCAAAATTTCTTATTCTATAATTTTTATTTAGAAAATCATAAAAATAACAAGCAATACTAATTAAATAAACGAGTAAAATGAGTTCATGAAAACGAATGAACAACGTATCTTGCATATCATCACCATATTAGCTTGAGCTTATTCAAAACTTAGAATTTGAGTGCGAAGATCTTGTTTAGAACTTTGGCTTCGCTCTTTTTTCTTAGGAAGCGCATCTTCTGCTTCGATATCGAAAATATTTTGGAATAGCTCTAGTTTTTCATTACTTTTCTTCTCATTACCTAGCTCTTTCGCTTGTTTAATAGGATCTTTCAACATTTGATTAATGATACTTTTCGTATGCTTAGAAATAACCTTTCTTTCACGTTCTGAAAGATGAGGTAACTTTCTATCTATGCTATCCATAGTTTCAGATTGGATGTTCATTGCTTTTTCACGTAGAGCGCGAATGACAGGTACAACACCTAGCATATTTACCCATTCGTTATGTGCGTCAATTTCTTGCGGTATTTGTGCAGCGATAGCATCCGCAGCAAGTTGACGCTCTCTCAAGTTAGCATCTACTAATCCTTTAAGATCATCTACATCATAGTTAAAGACATCCGTAATTGCGTTAATATTTGGCTCCACATCTCGTGGCAACGCAATGTCGATGAGTACAAGTGAATCATTTTTACGTTGAGATGCAATACTTTGCATCATACTATTAGTGATAATATAATCACTTGAACTTGTTGAGCTAATAACCATATCAGCATCTGTTAATAAAGCTGGTAATGAATCAATTGAAGCATAAGAAACACCATGATTATTTGCAAGTGTTTCTGCTTTTGAAACAGTACGGTTAACGATTGTAATATCATTAACACCTGAACCTTTAAGATTTAAGAGTGAGAGTTCACTCATTTCCCCTGCACCGATGATGATTGCCTTTTTATTATCAATCTTACCGAAGATTTTCTTACCTAATTCAACGGCCGCATAAGACACACTAACGGCATTATCCGCAATATCTGTCTCATTATGCGCTTTCTTCGCAAAAGTAATTGCTTGTTTAAATAAGTGGTTGAAAATCGTTCCCGTCGTATCTTCTTCTTGCGCGATGAAGAACGCATTTCTCATCTGACCAAGAATTTGCGTCTCACCAAGTACGATGGAATCTAATCCAGAAGTTACACGCAATAAATGATTTACTGCTTCGTCCCCCACTTTAACTTCTGAAATTGCTTTAATATCCTCCACTTCTAGACCAGAATTACGTGCTAAAAAGCGTTGAACGTAATAACGTCCAGTGTGAATTTGGTCTGCGACAACATATACTTCTGTGCGATTACATGTTGATAAAATGACGTTCTCTAAGATTGCTTTCGTTTCAAATAAATCAACATTCGCTGAACGTATGATATCTTCTTTGAAGGCAACTTTCTCTCTCAATGCTACATCTGCAGTGCGATGGTTAATACTTATCGCAATTAAATGCATTTATAACGCCCTCCATACATATTACAATAACTACATTATAACACAATTTATCCCGTAGTTAAGCACTCTGCTTGAATTAATTATAAATATTCTAATGTAAGAATCATAGAAGTATATTCTGAGACTATCAAATGTGAATGAACTATACCTTAATACTATATTTGCGCTCTCGCCTTACTTATAGATGTCACATCTTTTATAAGCACACTCAAAAGGATGTCACACGATTCTAATCTAGCCACATTCTACTATGAAATTTGATCGAAATAACACTTAGTAAATTAACAAGTCGTTATCACATTAGAATAATTATAAATAACTTTCGATAACGTCCCAAATCTGTTGCTGCTTATTTCCTTTTATTGATGAATAGCTAATGATTTGATCGTCTTCTTCAAGCTCTAACTCGCGTTTCACCATAGCGAGTTGTTTCTGTACTTGGCCGCTTTTAATCTTATCCTCTTTCGTCAACACAATCAGCGTCGGTATTTCAAAGTGCTTAAGATAATCATACATCAGTACATCATCTTCTGTCGGTTTGTGGCGAATATCAACAAGTTGTACTACGAGTTTCAGACTTTCTCTCTGTGTGAGATAAGCTTCAATCATCTTGCCAAACTCTTCACGTTTCTTCTTACTCACTTTGGCATATCCGTATCCTGGCACATCGACGAAGATAAGCTGACTGTCGATATCATAGAAATTCAATGTTTGTGTCTTACCTGGCTGAGCAGACGTACGTGCCATATTCTTGCGACCTATCATACTATTGATAAAGGTCGATTTCCCCACATTAGAACGTCCACTCAATGCCACTTCACTAAGTCCTGTTTCAGGATATTGCTCTGGCTTTACAGCACTGATGAGTAGTTCGATTTTATTCGGATTAACCTTCATAGCTACCCTCTCTTCTCTATTTAACTAACTGTTTCATTATATTATATTGTGAACGGAGATGCGAGTGCTGTCACGAAAGTTTCATATTATTCATTATTTATTTTGAGTAAAATGCAATACTCAATGGTGTGATTGCTAAATCCATTATTCATCCCCTTTTCTTATTCATAACTCATAAATCTAAAAAATCGCTCATCTGCCTTATAAAGACAAATGAGCGACACTATAATCATGCAAACTTTAACAATTATAGCACCTAGCTATGCAGAAGTTTGCTCTTTATTAACTAAATTACCTTCTTTATCATATAGTTCTGGTTCAATTTCATCTGTAATTGTTTGTTCTGTAATAACGACTTTCACTACGCCATCGCTTGAAGGCACATCGTACATAATATCAATTAGTGCTTCTTCAATGATTGAACGTAAACCACGTGCACCTGTCTTACGTTCGATGGCTTTGTTACTAATGGCAGCTAATGCTTCATCAGTAAATTCGAGTTCTACATTATCTAATTCGAGCATCTTCGTATATTGTTTAACTAATGCATTCTTAGGTTGAGTTAATATATTTTTCAATGCTTCAACATCTAATTGTTCGAGGTTAGCAACAATAGGTACACGACCGATGAACTCAGGAATTAAACCGTAAGATTGTAAGTCCTCTGGTCGAATTTGTTCTAATAATGCATCTTCGTCGTATTTAGAAGCTTCACTACTAGCAAAGCCGATAACCTTTTCACCTAGACGACGTTTAATCACGTCTTCGATACCGTCAAAGGCACCACCTAAGATAAAGAGGATATTAGTTGTATCGATTTGAATCAATTCTTGGTTTGGATGCTTACGTCCGCCTTGAGGTGGCACACTAGCACTCGTACCTTCAAGAATCTTAAGTAACGCTTGTTGTACACCCTCACCAGATACGTCACGTGTGATTGACGTATTTTCTGATTTACGTGCAATTTTATCGATTTCGTCGACATAGATGATTCCTTTTTCAGCTTTATCTACATCGAAATCAGCGGCTTGGATTAAACGTAAGAGGATATTCTCAACGTCGTCACCTACATAACCTGCTTCAGTTAAGCTCGTCGCATCGGCAATAGCGAAAGGCACGTTAAGCGTCTTAGCTAATGTTTGTGCGAGTAATGTCTTACCGCTACCTGTAGGTCCGATTAACGCAACGTTACTCTTTTGAAGTTCAACATCATCGTCATCAGGACCGAGTTGTTGAATACGTTTATAGTGGTTGTAGACCGCAACTGCTAGGGATTTCTTAGCTTTCTCTTGTCCAATGACGTAATCATTTAACTGATCCATGATTTCTTTAGGAGTAGGTAATTCAGTTAAACCTTCTGGAGCGGATTGAGAGAGCTCTTCTTCTACGATTTCAGAGCATAATTCGATACACTCATTACAAATGTAAACGCCGCTACCAGCAACTAATTTTTTAACTTGATCTTGGTCCTTTCCACAGAAAGAACACTTTAAGTTTTCTTCATCTTCATTGAATTTAAACATTATATTTACACCCCTATTCCCTAAAGACTATACTAGAATGAATTTTAATATGCAACTGACGGTAACTACAAGTTAAATGCCTTATATTTGAGACTTCAGACTTAACTTTCCCGTTAGTTAAAAAATATAAGCCCCAGCATGCATAAAATTTAAACTTTAGTTATGCTGGGGCCTCAAATTATTCACTTCAAAACAGCAATATGTGATTGCAATTTATGAAATTGGTTACTACTTTATTAAAATTATTCTTCGTCTTTGTTGTCTTTATCGTCTTCAGATGGTTCGACTAATTTCGCTTCGTCTACGAGTAAGTCGATAACTTTTTGAATACGTACATCATTTTTCACGATGTCTGTATTACCTAAAGTATTCTTAATATCTTCAACTGAGATGTTGAATTGCTCGCTCATTTTTTCAAGTTCTTTATCGATATCTTCTTCAGATACTTCGATATCTTCTTTATCAGCGATTGCTGTAAGTGTTAAGTTAGTGCGTACACGAGCTTCAGCGTCGTCTTTCATTTGTTCTCTAAGTTGAGATTCATCTTGACCTGAGATTTGGAAGTAAGTTTCAAGGCTAAGACCTTGTTGTTGCATACGTTGACCAAACTCTTGAAGCATGCGGTCTAACTCAGTGTTAACCATTGCTTCTGGAATATCAATCTTAGCATTGTCAGATGCTTTTTGGATTGCTTCTTCTTTTTGTACGTTTTCAGCTTCAGTTTGTTTTTGCTCTGCTAAGCGTTTACGTAAGTTCTCTTTGTATTGATCAACTGTTTCAGCATCTGAATCAAGTTCGTTTGCGATTTCGTCATCAAGTTCAGGAACTTCTTTATATTTAATTTCATTTACTTTCGTTTTGAAAGTCGCTTCTTTACCTGATAATTCTTCAGCGTGATATTCTTCTGGGAATGTCACGTTTACATCTTTCTCTTCGCCAGCTTTCACGCCAACTAATTGTTCTTCGAATCCAGGGATAAATGAACCTGAACCGATTTCTAAGTCATAGCTGTCCGCTTGGCCACCTTCGAATTGTTCACCATCAACATAGCCGTCGAAGTCGATGTTTACTGTGTCGCCTTCCTCAACAGCGCCGTCTTCTTTAACAACCATTTCTGAAAGTTGGTTAAGTTGTTGATTGATGGCTTCGTCAACTTCTTCGTCAGTTAAGTCAGCATCTTGTTTTTCAATTTCAAGACCTTTGTAGTCACCAAGTTCTACTTCTGGTTCTACTGTTACTGTAGCATCAAATTTGAAGTCTTGACCTTTTTCAATTTGTTGTACTTCGATTTCTGGTTGATCAACTGGTTTGATACCTGTTTCTTCAATTGCTTCACCGTAAGCTTCAGGTAATACGATGTCAGCTGCATCTTGATATAAAGCTTCAACGCCGAAACGTTGTTCGAAGATTTGACGAGGTACTTTCCCTTTACGGAAACCTGGTACATTGATTTGTTTAACTACTTTTTTGAAAGCTTTATCTAAAGCGTTATCAAATTTTTCTGAGGGTACTGTAACAGATAGTACGCCTTGATTACCTTCCTTTTTTTCCCAAGTTGCTGTCATGTATAAAAACCTCCATGATAATCCTATTTTAATTTTTCAACTTCATCATTATAGCACAGGTCTAGAACCTATACAAATGACTAGAATTATTACTATTCGCTCGTTAACAACAAGTTAAGGCTCTCGATCGATTGCTATAATTAATTGAATTAAATCATTCTGTTCATCAAGTTCGCTCATGCCGAGCATGGATTTAAAGTAATTCTGATACGCAGTGATCCAATCTTCTTGTGAACCAAGACGATAAATATCCAATGGATAGAGCATAATCGCATGGTTCGTTAATAAGCGATAAGCCTCTCGAACAAGCTGTGCTGCCTCTTCTTCGACGAATTCCAGTACTCGAGGAATCAACTGCTGTTTCATCTCAGAATGTTCAATTCCAGGTAAGTCATCAGGTATAACAGTCTTCTCATGCCCGTATTTAGATACTGTTAAACGTTCTTCGTAATGCGCTAATCGTAAGTATTCGAGCATAATACTGATGAGGTTAGGTGCTAACTCAAGTGTTTCAATCAAATTGGCTACGCTCGACTTGTAATTAAACTGACTATAATCAATTAATGTTAGAATGGTCTGCACTTGCTCGTGTAAAGCTAATTGGTCAAAGCTTTCGAGCTGTTGTGCTGCCTGCTGATTGTAGGCTTCAAGTTGAGATTCAGCATATTCTTTCAATGGAAAGAGACGCATTCGAGATTGATGGTTGCTCACTTCATCAATCACTTGATCAATGACCTTAACGACCTCGAAATACTGCCCTAAACCGTTCAATGCTTGGACGTAGTAAATCATGAGCGCATCATAACTACCTAAACCCTGCTTAAGAAGAATAATCGCCTCTTCTCGTAGCTCTAAATATCTTTCGAGTTGGTACAAGATATCACACTTTAATTCAGCAAGCGAATCATCCATTTCAAAGAAACGCTCATATTCTTCAAATAAGTCTGAGGCATCTTCATACAAACGGTCATAATAAGCTGTTTTAATCTCTTTGATTAACTTCTGCTTCGCTCGTGGAAAGGGAATAATATCAGACATAATGAGCCACCTCTCTTATAGCGCTTCTAATATCAGGCTACTCCATGTTTCAAAGTTGCTCGTATCTTCTATCTTACCTTGTTCAATCCATTCAATCGCAAGCGTATCTGTCTCTTGAACTTCAACATCGTTCTTATCAACAGTTATTTTAAACACGACACCTAAGTGAACCTCTCCGACTTCATTTGTATCATCGTTAATAAATCCTAAATATTGTAAGTTCTGACTTTTAGCTGGGGATAGACCCACTTCTTCTTCAAGCTCACGTTGTGCATTTGTACGTAAGACTTCGTTGATGGACTCTGCGCCTGGGACATCGTTCATGTGACCACCTACGCCGATGGAGCCTTGACCGTGAAGACGTGATTCACCACCGCCAGACAAGCGTTTATAAACGAGTAGCTCGCCTTGATGATTCTCAAGTAAACAATAAGATACGAGCTGTTTGTAGTTGGGATCTTCTTCCATATCACCGCGTCTTTTGACCTCGTAGTGTGAAAGTGCGTTAAAGATCTCTTGTCCTTGAGCTGTAGATTTGTTTAAAAATCCATTAAATTGGTTGCGTTCGTTATCGAAGACTAAGTCTCGTGGTACGACTGTAATCATCTCATCAAATTTAGACATAGTAATCTCCTTTATCATTTGTCATCTGGCTTTATTTTATCAAACGTTGCACACATATCAATCGTAAATATAGTGATTGGTATTTGTGCCCTTTCGTTTCTCATCATCTGTACGCTATTGTTGAAACGAATTTCAACCACGCTAACACTTCTAGTATGTAAAAAAATTCCTTCCAAATGGAGCGAAGCCATCTTTGGAAGGAATGATAGTTAATTATTTTAAAGCTTCTTTCGCTTTAGATACTAATTCACCGAATGCTTTGTCGTCAGAAATTGCGATTTCAGCAAGCATTTTACGGTTGATATCGATACCAGCTTGTTTTAAGCCGTTCATTAAACGTGAATAGCTGATGTCGTGTTGACGTGCAGCCGCGTTGATACGTGTAATCCATAATTTACGGAAGTTACGTTTTCTTTGACGGCGGTCACGGAAAGCATATTGACCTGATTTCATTACTTGTTGTTTAGCTGTTTTGTATAATGTACGTTTCGCACCAAAGTAACCTTTTGCTAATTTAATCGTTTTTTTACGACGTCTTCTAGTTACTGTTCCACCTTTTACTCGTGGCATAGTAAATTCCTCCTTCTAATATCTTGAACGAATGATTGATTTTAAATTATTTTTTGTAAGCAAGTAATTGTTTTACGCGTTTCATATCTGATTTATGAACTAATTTCGCTTTACGTAATTTACGTTTTTGTTTAGTGTTTTTATTTGCAAATAAGTGTGAAGTGAAAGCTCTAGAACGTTTTAATTTACCTGAACCAGTTCTTTTAACACGTTTAGCTGCTCCACGGTGTGTTTTCATTTTTGGCATGATAAATTCCTCCTAAATTATTTTTCATTGTCAGCATTAGGTGCTAACATGATAAACATTTGGCGACCATCCATCTTAGGTTTTTGTTCGATCGTCGCAATATCTTTCGTTTCTTCAGCGAATTTCTCAAGAACGCGTTGACCAATCTCTTTATGAGTGATGGCACGTCCTCTGAAACGAATAGAAACTTTACATTTATCGCCTTTAGATAAGAATTTACGTCCATTCTTCAACTTAGTTTGGAAGTCGTGTTCTTCGATAGTTGGACTTAAACGTAATTCTTTAACGTTAATTGTTTTTTGTTTCTTCTTCATTTCTTTTTCTTTTTTCTGTTGCTCGAATTTGTACTTACCGTAGTCCATGATTCTTGCGACAGGTGGCTTAGCGTTTGGAGCCACTACTACAACATCTAATCCAACTCGGTCTGCCATATCTAAAGCTTCTTTTTTAGATTTGACACCGATTTGGTCACCATTTTGACCGATTAGACGAATCTCTTTTGCACGAATACGTTCGTTAACTTGAGTTTGATTTTTTGCTATGGTTGACACCTCCATTATTTTTACGAAAGTAACACCAAGTAAAAAGAGCGGGTATACTGTACCCGCTCTTCAATCACATGATTAGTCCATGTCTATTGACCTGCCAACTGCTTTACGCGTCGCTACAGGTGAGAAGCGGATACTTCTACTTGGTTCGTTTCGTATTCAACATGAACAATCATACCAATATTCATTTCATAAGTCAATGCTTAATTTATCTTTTAATGATGTTTAATATCGTCCATTTTAACATCTTGGCGTAAATCCACTTGATCTAAAGGAATCTTCTTCGTTTTATAACGTATTTTGTGATAAATAAAGAAGACCAAGAAGACTGGAATTCCCATATAAGTCGTGATAAAGCGATTTAAATCAAAGTGACCTGTCTTGATGAAGTCCACGTCTTGACCAATGATGACGATCACACAGAGTACACCAGCAAATATAGGTCCAAACGGGAATAATTTCGCATGATATTTTAGTTTCGATTTGTCATAGTTCTGTGCATTAAACGCCTTTCTAAAGCGATAATGACTGATAGCGATACCGACCCATGCGATGAATCCAGTCATACCACTGGCTGCTACGATATATTCGTAAGCATCGCCATTTAGATGTTGTAGTCCAAAGATTGCTAGCACAATCACTCCTGTTGCAATAAGTGAAATGTAAGGTACGCCGTGTTTATTCGTTTTACCAAAGATTGGAAAAGCTAGACGATCCTTACTCATTGAATAAAGCATACGTGTTGATGCATACATACCAGAGTTACCAGCTGATAATACTGAAGTCAAGATTACAGCGTTCATGAATGATGCCGCAAAGGCTAGACCCGCATTTTTAAACACTAAAGTAAATGGCGACGTCGCAACATCACTATCTCCTCCCATTAACGCTGAACTATCATACGGAATCAACATACCGATGATAAAGATAGCGATAATATAGAAGAGTAGAATACGCCAAAAGACTTGTTTAATCGCTTTCGGCACGGCACGTTCTGGATTCTCAGATTCCCCAGCTGTAATACCGATAAGCTCAGTACCTTGGAATGAGAAACCAGCGACTAAGAATACGCCTAGAATGGACAGTAAACTGCCGCCTACCCCATTACCGAGGATAGGTCCGTCACCTTTCGTAAATGTATCGAAGCCAACGTAGTGACCTCCCATAATACCCACGATAGTGAGTAAACCGATAATGATAAAGATAATAACTGTGACTACTTTAATCAAGGCAAACCAGTATTCACTTTCACCATAAACTCGTACAGACAATGCGTTAAGCGCAAAGATAATCACGATAAAGATTAAACTCCAACCCCACGCTGCTAATCCTTTCATCGGCGCCCAATACTGAATGACTTGAGCGGCGATCGTAACGTCTGCAGCGACGGTGATTACCCAGTTAAACCAGTAGTTCCAACCCAAGGCAAAGCCAAGAGATGGATCGACGAAACGTGTAGCGTAAGTGCTGAATGATCCGGAAACTGGTAAGTAGGTTGCCATTTCACCAAGTGAGGTCATTAAGAAGAAGACCATGGCACCAATGATGGCGTATGCTAATAATGCACCGAGTGCACCTGCATCATGAATCGCACCACCTGAGGTCATAAATAACCCTGTACCGATACAGCCTCCAATCGCAATCATCGAAATATGACGATCTTTCAGACCTCTTTGAATCCCTTCGTTCTGATTTGAATGTTTCTCCATAGAAGCTCCCTTTCTAGTCTTTAGAGGTTACTCTCTTTCACTAGTGCTCGCTATTCGGTTATTTCTCTATTTATCATCCTATTGAAAAAGGTTGCATACCCTTTGGATATGCAACCGATTGAAGATTTATTATAGGTAGCACATCACAATTGTGACAGTCCAGCACCTTTCGATGTCTGACCCAACGATATCAATGAATGACAATGGATATCGCTTCGGCGACTTCGCCTTTCATTTGAGTTTCCTCAGCCTCATTCTGCCTACACTCAATTACTCATCGAAGTCGCAACCTCTAACTCTTATTGTAATATTCATCAAATTTCTATCTGACTAGATTTTAATATACAGTAAACCTTATCCTTTTTCAAGTTTAGCGTTGTTTTTTCAAACGAATTTCATCAACTAAATTCCAAATGAAATCATCTTTCTCCATAGTCTCTTGATCTTTAGAACCATATTCACGAACATTGACTTCATTATTCTCAACTTCTTTGTCTCCTACGACAACTTGGTAAGGTACTTTATGCATTTGTGCTTCACGAATTTTATAACCCATTTTTTCATTACGGTCATCGATATTGACGCGTACACCTTGGGATTTCAATTCATCTTGTAAAGCACGTGCATAATCGTAGTGTAAGTCGACATTAACTGGAATGATTTCAACTTGACGTGGTGCTAACCATGTTGGGAAGGCACCTTTAGTCTCTTCAGTTAAGAATGCGACGAAACGTTCCATAGTAGATACTACACCACGGTGAATGACTACAGGACGATGCTCTTCCCCATCATTACCGATGTAAGTTAAGTCGAATTTCTGTGGTAATAAGAAGTCAAGTTGTGCAGTAGATAATGTTTCTTCTTTACCCATTGCAGTTTGAACTTGAACGTCGAGTTTAGGGCCGTAGAATGCCGCTTCACCAATCGCTTCTTCATATTCTAAACCAAACTCATCTACTGCTTCTTTCAACATCGCTTCAGCTTTGTTCCACATATCATCGTCATCGTAGTATTTCTCTTTATCTTCTGGATCACGATAACTTAGGCGGAAGCTATAGTTTTCAAAACCAAAGTCGTCATACACATCTAGTATAAGTTGAACAACACGTTTAAATTCTTCTTTAATTTGATCTGGACGTACGAAGATATGCGCATCATTTAAAGTCATGCCACGTACACGTTGTAAACCTGAAACTGCACCACTTGCTTCGTAACGATGTTGTAAACCAAGTTCCGCAATACGAATTGGTAATTCACGATAAGAATGTGGTTTGTTTGCATAAACCATCATGTGATGTGGACAGTTCATTGGACGTAGCACCATCTCTTCATTCTCATCGAGTTTCATCGGTGGGAACATGTCATCTTGATAATGATCCCAATGACCTGAAGTTTTATATAAATCTACATTCGCCATAACAGGTGTATAAACGTGGTCGTAACCCATGCTAGTTTCTTTGTCTACAATGTAGCGCTCGATTTCGCGACGGATGACAGCACCATTAGGCAACCATAGTGGTAAACCTGCGCCGACGAGTTGGTTATTAGTGAATAAATCCATCTCTTTACCAATTTTACGGTGGTCACGCTCTTTACGTTCTTCAAGCATTTGAAGATGTGCTTTCAAGTCTTTCTTATCGAAGAACGCAGTACCATAGATGCGTTGTAGCATTTTATTGTTGCTATCTCCTCGCCAGTACGCACCAGCTGTAGATAAAAGTTTAAACTCTTTAATTTTAGATGTAGATGGAACATGCACGCCTCGGCATAAATCCGTGAATTCACCTTGAGAATAAAGTGTGACATTTTCATCTTCCGGAATCGCATCAATCAGTTCTAATTTGTAAGGATCGTCCTTGAAGAAGTCCTTCGCTTCATCACGAGATATGACATGACGTTCGATAGGATGATTTTCATCGACAATTTGTTTCATTGTCTTTTCAATCTTTTCAAAGTCATCTGAAGAAATGCGTTCATCCATATCGAAGTCGTAGTAGAAACCACCTTCAATGACAGGACCTACACCAAATTTCACATCACCGTATAAACGTTTCAATGCTTGTGCCATTAAGTGTGCTGTGGAGTGACGAAGTACTTCTAATGCTTCTTCACTTCCCGGTGTGATGATTTCAATCTCACCATCTGTTTCAAGTGGACGAGTAAGATCTACCATTTGTCCGTTGAATTTACCTGCGACCGCTTTCTTTCTCAATCCAGGACTAATAGAACGTGCGATATCTTCTGTAGTTGTGCCTTTATCAAACGCTTTACTATTACCATCTGGAAATTGAATATTAATCTGTTCCATCTAGAACCCTCCTATTGATACTTAATGATCTCGTCGACATGAAACGCAGTGTTATTCAAGCTTCTATTTCTTAGATGCCCTGATTCTAGGTTTTTGTATATTGATTCAAATAAAAAACGCCCTCACCCATAAAGGGACGAGGACGCCGTGTTACCACCCTAATTAGATATGTAGGTTTAAGTAGTGTGACATAAACTCACATATCTCACTTTACTTAAGATAACGGTCTTGAGCCGGATATTCATTACAAATATCAGTCATTAAGGGAGTAACAAACAAAGATGTCAATTAGCCTCTCAGCACCGCTAACTCTCTGTGTAACAGAGCTTTGTTTATCATATCCTTAAACGTTTCATGTCGATTTAGATTTATTCCTATTATACACTATCTATTATAAATTTCAAATATCCCTGTAATTCACGCCTTCTAGGAAATAGGGATGCGCAAGTGATTTAATACGTTCCATGATGCGTGCACCTTTGGTTGCTTCTGCACCTTGACGTGTGAGTGAGAAGTGATGCTCAAGTTCTTTGAAATTCAAGTTTGAACTGAAGAACGTTGGCAATTCATGAACCATGCGATAATGAAGTAGCGGACCTATCACTTCGTCACGTGCCCATGGTGTCGTTTCTTCTGCACCGATATCGTCTAAAAATAAGACATTGGCTTTCATGATTTGATTAAGACGTTTTTCAAAACTGTTATCATTAAATCCACTCTTCAACGTGCGAATAAATTCTGGTAGATAGACCATAGTGGAAGGAATATTCTCGCTCTTCAATTGATTCGCCATTGCACCAAGAATAAATGATTTACCTGTACCGAAAGGACCATATAAATATAATCCTTTCAAGTACTCTGTCTCTCCACTCTTAATACGTTTGCAAATATCATTCGCAGCCATAGCAACATCAAGGCGATCACGACGATTCGTATAAATATCTTTCAATTCAGCATCTAAAGTCGCACGTTGCATATGATGAGAAGTGATTAAATGCGCTTTGAACTTTGCTTCGTCATGTTTAATCTTACAAGGACATGGAAGGTATTTAATCTTGAAATGACCATTCTCAATATAGAGTTCTGGTACATGCCCTTTAACGAAGTTCGGACAATCTTCGAATGCATGGCCATCATAATGTTTCTGTTGGTCTTTATATTCTTGAAGAATATTTAAATCTCTATCAATCATAGAATTAGTGATTTCTGAGCGGTGTGCTTCAAGAAAAGCTTTGACATCAGGGTCTTTAATGACGTCTCTCTTAATCTTTTCAAGTCGCTGATTTAAATCTTTCGAATTCCCTAATATATCGTTTAAACTCTTCATTCTTTCTTACCTCCATTCCATGTCTGTTGTAAGTCTTGTAGGAAGGCTTGACGTTCCTTTTCAAACTGTTCATCGTGTTCTTCATTGGATGAGTCTTCTTTTTGTTGCGACCGTTGCTCACGATTTTTCAGCCATTCAGGCGTTAACTCTCGTGAATAAGGTTGATATTGTGGTCGATAATTTCTTTGGGGTTGTGCTTTTTTCTCTTTCTTCTTCGATTCTTGCTGCATGGTTTGTTGATAAGCCTGTTTAGCAGTGGTATACCCCTTTTTCTTCCAATTCGAAGCAATTTCCATAATATAATTCTTCGGCAACTTCATGTCTTCTTTCAGCATGACATATTGCAAGAGGATGTTGATTACGCCGAAAGAAAGCTTTTCGCGTTCAACCAGTTCTTCGACCATGCGTTTCTGATGATCAGTCGGCTCTGATTCTGACCACGACGCTAACATTTCAATAGGACTCGTGTTATCGAGTAATTCTAACCAGCTATCCGACCCTGGTTTAAGTTCGTCTTCTTCATTTTTTGCTGCGCTGTTAGCCGTTCCTTGTACTTGTGTATTGGCTTGTGCAGGCTGTTTAACTTGAATGTTAGGAAGTTGCTGATCATGTTCCATCAAGTAATACGTCCGTGCATGCTTTCTCAACTCTTCGAAAGAGAGTTCTTGGTCGCTTGTAAGTGATTTTAATATAATACTCTTCATCGCTTCAGGCGTCAGTCCATATAGTGTTGCGAGCTGCGTAATGAGTTGTTTCGTCTGACTGCCGATAATTTTACTACTGATAAAATGCGATTGCAGTAAATCATACAACGCTTCAAAGTCAAATTCGACGTCTGACAAATTAAGTCCTTGATATGTTTGTTCTTCTGTCACTTGAATGTCTGTGTCAGGCACGCGTTGATGCGGAATATTAAATACATCTGTATATTTACGAGTAATTTCCGTAAACTGACTCAAGTCAACTTGTGTCTTAGAAGATGCAAAGAAACGCTTTAATTGATGGTAACGCTGATGTCCTACTTCACTATATAGAAAGACTGATAACATCGGGTCATCGAAAAATTGTTTACCTGTTGGTGGTTGAATGAGTTCATAGATAAAATGCGAATGTGCCGTATCATGATGCACGTATGTCTTCACTAGTCCTATCGCTTCAAGCACATCCATTTGCTTGCGAAATTCTAATAAATTAATCTTGAGCTCACTCATAATCGTATAATGTGTCAGCTCTGATTGCGACGCTTGCCCACTAAACTGATCTAAATAAATATACAACCCCGTACTGCTAGAGCCTATGAGAGGTGTGAAGAGTCGGTTAAGAATATCCATATGGTTACTATGAAATTGAAATTGGCGTAGGATTTGAAAGTCATCTTTAGCTCTCAAACCATAATCTTTAGACTTTAAATTCATTCATCGTCACTCCGCTCATCTTTCGACAAGATACCTTGCATAGAAGCTAACAATTGGTCGACATCCTTAAATTCTTTGTATACTGAAGCAAAGCGTACATAAGATACCTGATCGACATGCATGAGTTGGTTCATCACATGTTCACCGATTTCTCTAGAAGAAATTTCTGCGTGACCATCGTGCCTTAACTTCCATTCTACATGGTTGGTAATTTCCTCGAGTTGTTGGTAACCAACGGGGCGCTTTTCACAAGAACGTACTAATCCATTTAAGATCTTTTCGCGTAGAAATTGTTCTCTCGTTCCATCTTTCTTCACTACGATGAGTGGTCGTTTCTCGATATGTTCAAACGTCGTAAATCTCGTACCACAGTTCTCACATTCTCTACGACGACGTATCGCGTTGACGTCGTCCGCATGACGTGAATCAACGACGCGAGAATTGGTCGCACTACATTTAGGACACTTCATCGATATTCATCCTCTCTTCTAGATTACACATTATTATACTATAAATAATTATGAGACTAAAGAAAGGCCTACGACGATGCTTTGAATCAACAGAGTGTAGTTGTGAAGGGCGATGTGTTCTTGAGTTGCTACGCTCCTCTGTCATTTTACCTTAGATAATAAAAAGGCTTGCCTCGGGAGACGAATCTCAATCCGAGACAAACCTTCATTCAATTTATTGTATCAATCACACTTATAACTTATTGGTAACCTACCCTACTGGTTAAAGATGTTAGTGTTAAAATATGTTTAATTACTGACTTAACTTTAATTAAAGCGCTTGGCCAATTTGTTCAGCAATGTCTACAACACGGTTTGAATAACCCCATTCGTTGTCGTACCAAGCAATGACTTTCACTTTACGAGGACCCATTTGCATAGTGCTTGGTGTATCAACAATTGCTGAATGTGGATTTGTATTAAAGTCTGAAGAAACGAGTGGTGCATCTTCTGTTGCAAGCACGCCACCTAAATCGTTGTCTTTAAATGCTTGGTTGACTTCATCTACTGTGACATCTTTGTTTAAGTCTACAACTAAGTCAACAAGTGACACGTTCTTAGTTGGTACACGTAAAGCCATACCATGTAATTTACCTTCAAGTTCAGGTAGCACTTCTTTCAATGCTTTCGCAGCACCAGTTGAAGTTGGGATGATACTTTCGTTGCATGAACGTGCACGTCTTAAGTCTTTATGAGGATTGTCGATGTTTTTCTGATCATTAGTGATCGCGTGAACTGTAGTCATTAAACCATTATCGATGCCGAATTGGTCGTTAAGTACTTTCGCAACTGGACCGATACAGTTTGTTGTACATGAAGCGTTACTAAAGATATCGTATTCATTAACGTCTAAGTCGCTATCGTTAACACCTTTAACGAGCATTTGAACATGACCGCCTTTAGAAGGACCAGTAAGTAAGACTTTTTTAGCGCCAGCATCAATATGTGCTTGTGCTTTGTCACCATGGTTAAATACACCAGTTGCTTCAATAACAATGTCAATGTTGAGATCTTTCCAAGGCAAGTTAGCTGGATTACGGTCAGCGAGTAATTTGATTTCATGACCTTCTACTTTAATACCATTGTCTGTCGCTTCGACATCTAAATCAAACTTACCGTGAGTCGTATCGTGTTTGATTAAATGCGCAATAGTTTCAGCTGGGTAGCTCGCGTTGATTGCGACTACGTTTAAATTATCATTTTTCAATGCGATTCTTAGCACCATTCTGCCAATTCTACCCATACCATTAATTGCAATATTTGTCGACATAAAAAAAGCACCCCTCGAATTATGTGTTATACTTTATGGCATTAGTATAACATAAAGTTACTAATTTGAAAGCGGTTTCTATAAACTTTATGAAAAAGCTTACATAGACGTGTCGGCTGATATTTATAAATTAGGGAACATCTATATAGCACTATCACCTTTCAATGCATATTAAATTAGTAACTTACTTACATTTATATCCCAACCATGGTACTTTCTACGCTTGCCCACTATTTCACTACCGAGATGTGAGACTCTCCCACTCTCCACCTTTTAACGAAAAATAGCTATAGAAACGCCTCATAATTTGAGATTTCTATAGCTACTTCGCATCTGTTCAACTATCACATATCCGATGCATAAGCGAACATTATACTTTATTCAATTTCATTCAAAGACGCATGCATTTTACATCAAGCTTGTGCTTCATCCTCGTCATCTTCAAGCGTTTGATTAATATAACCTTCATCGAGTAGCAAGCGTTCAAGATTCTGTTTTAACTCTAATTTGCTATCACGGTTATCAATAACATGATCAGCCATGCGACGTTTCTTATCAATTGAAATTTGGCTATAAATTCTAGCCTTGGCATCATCAGCAGAAAGATCATTTCTTTCCATAAGACGATCGATTTGAATACTTTCAGAGGTGTAGACTAACCACACTTCATCCACTGTATCCTGTAGTTCGTTTTCAAATAATAAGGGAATGTCCATAATCACATTGTGACCTTCCGCCACATATTCCGCTTTCTTTTTGTCCATAATTTCACGCACGATGGGGTGAATAATATTATTGAGTTCAACTCTCTTCTCAGGTTGTTTAAAAACAATATCGCCCACATAAGCGCGGTCCATCTCACCCTCTTCTGTGATCGCATCATCGCCAAAGGCTTCGCGGACTTGTTCTAAGCCATGTGAACCTTTCGCGACTGCTTGTCTTGCAGCGATATCAGCATCCACAATCTTGAAACCGTGAGCTGATAGTAGTTCTGAAACGGTAGATTTGCCTGTCGCAATTCCACCTGTAAGTCCAATTACTTTAGGCATACTTTCCCTCTTTCTTTAACTTTGACATTCTGGGCAGAAATGACTATTTCTAGTCGCAATAACCTGCCTTTCGATAGGAGTTCCGCAAACTTTGCATGTGTCTTGCTTATAGACATTTAAGCGGTTTTGCATTTCACCACGCCGTCCATCGGAATGAACATAATCGGAAATACTTGTCCCACCATAGCGGATTCCTTCTTCTAATACTTCTCTAATATAATAGAATAATAATTTGCGTTCTTGCATCGTGAGACTATTGGCTTTGCGAGCAGGATGGATACCAGCACGGAAGAGCGCTTCACATGCATAGATATTTCCGCATCCAGCAATCACACGATGATCAAGAATCATAGCTTTAATTGGTTTTTTAAGAAATTTTCTTTCATTAAAATAAGATAGATAATGTTGTAACGCTTCTTCTTTAAACGGTTCCGGTGCAATTTCTAACAAAGGTGGATAGGCTGCTAATTCTGGAATGTTACGTATTTCACCGAATCGACGAATATCTGCATACACTAACATCTTGTTATTATCTAAATGAAAGATGACGTGCCAGTGTTTACGATAATTATGATTACCTATATCATCTAATTCGTTGACTACGAAGTACCCGCCTGTCATACCGAGATGACTTACCATGATACGTGTCTCGTCACCCCGTTGTAGATGAAAGTAAATATACTTACTACGACGTTCAATATGATTAATGGTATAACCTTCTGTAAACGTTTTAAAGGTATCCAGTTCCAGTCCTTTAATAATCGTTTCTCTTTGATTATTTTTACCTAGCTTAACCTGTTCTGAAAACTGTACCTCTTGAATCGTAGTACCTTCTACACCAGGCGCGATACCTCGCTTCACATGTTCAACTTCTGGTAACTCTGGCATATGCTCACCTTCTTTCTACTTCGCATCATACCAAGTTGCACCATAACTAGATTCAACCTTTAATGGTACATCGAGCTCTAATGCATGTTCCATAATATCAATCACAAATTCACTAAACGCATCTACTTCGTCCTTTGGAATCTCAAAGATAAGTTCGTCGTGAACTTGAAGCAATAACGTAGCATTAAAGTCACTATCTTGAATAGCATTCGCGTAATTGACCATCGCGAGTTTGATAATATCTGCTGCACTACCTTGAATCGGTGTATTCATTGCTGTACGTTCAGCGAAACTTCTCATATTAAAGTTGCGACTTGAAATATCTGGTAAATAACGGCGACGGTGCAGCAATGTCTCAACATACCCATTCGCTTTAGCTTCTTTTTTAATATTATGCATATATTCTTTCACGCCTGGGAAGCTATCTAAATAATCATCGATAAATTGCTTCGCTTGTTTACGCGTAATACCTAGACTTTGGCTAAGACCATAGTCACTAATACCGTAAACGATACCAAAGTTAACTGCTTTCGCCTGACGACGCATTAAACTGTCGACCTCATCCGCTTCCACATTAAACACTTTCATAGCCGTAGCCGTATGCACATCATGATCATGAATAAAGGCTTGTTTCATACTTTCATCGCCTGTGATATGTGCCAGTACGCGTAGTTCGATTTGTGAATAGTCGGCTGAGAAGATGACACTGTCCTTATGTGTCGGTTTGAATGCTTTACGTATGCGTTTCCCTTCTTCTAAACGTACAGGAATATTTTGCAAGTTAGGATCTACAGATGAGAGACGACCTGTTTGCGCAAGTGTTTGGTTAAAACGCGTATGGATGCGTTGATCTTTACTAATCATCTTCTGTAAGCCTTCAACATAAGTTGATTGAAGTTTCGCAAGCTGACGATAATCAAGAATGTAGTCGATAATTGGGTGTTCACCTTGAAGTTGTTCAAGCACATCTACAGCTGTTGAGTAACCCGTCTTCGTCTTCTTGATCACAGGGAGTTCAAGTTTTTCGAAGAGTACCACACCCAATTGCTTAGGTGAATTCACATTAAATTCTTCACCAGCCGCATCATAAATTTGTTGAACTAAAACGTCAAGTTTCTCTTTAATTTCTTGCTCCATTTCTTCTAAGTCAGATCGATCAGTATAAACGCCTGTTTCTTCCATTTCACTAAGGATGCGAGCAAGTGGCAACTCTATATCATTGAGTAATTCACATTGTTGATGCGCTGTTAACTGATCTATCATTTCTGGCTTACTTTCTGAAATACTGTGAACAATCTTACCTACGTATTCGTTCAGAACATCATCTTCAGGCACCGCACGTTTCTTACCTTTGCCATAAACTTGTATCTCTGAAGGTACGTAATATTGGTTATAATGCTCAACAACAGACTTCACATCACCAATAGAACGTGATGGGTCGATAATGTAACTTGCTAGCATAGCATCAAATTGGATGCCTTCAATCTGAATATCCAATCGATGCGCAACGACATAAGTTTTCTTAGCGTCATAAACCACTTTCTCAGTATTCGGATCTTCCAACCATTTAACTAGAGCATCATGCGCCGCAGCTGCTTGAGCATCAACCACTACATGTTGATCTTGCGCATAAATACCGAATTTAAGCATATCATCTTTCAGATAATTACTGCCATCAATTTCGAAATGGATCGTAGCTGAGGCGAGTTGAGTATAATCAATAGCGTCTAACGAAGTTTGAACTTCAATATCTAATTCTGTATCTCCACTATCAACAGATTCAACATCTAAATTGTTAAGTAGCTGATTAAATTCCAATTTCTTGAACAATTCTATTTTATCTTGTTCATCAATAGATTCTGGAAGTTGTGTATCTTTCAAGTTAACTTCTAGTGGACTATCCACGTTTATTGTCGCTAACTGTTTACTCATCAACGCATCAGACTTACCATTCTCTAGCTTTTCTTTTAACTTTTTACCTGATACATCATCTATATGTTCATAAACACCTTCAACAGACTCAAATTGATTTAACAATTTCAACGCTGTCTTCTCACCTACCCCTGCCACGCCAGGAATGTTGTCTGAAGTATCACCCATCAGACCTTTCATATCAATAATTTGTTTAGGTTGAATACCGTTGTATTTCTCCGCAATAAACTCAGGTGTATAATGATCGACGTCAGTAACACCTTTCTTCGTGTAGTAAATCGTCACACGTTCTGTCGCAAGTTGAGTGAGATCTCGGTCGCCGGTAATGATGATGGTATCCATGCCAGCTTGATCGGCTTCTTTACTCAACGTACCAATGATGTCATCGGCCTCGTAATTGTCAAGTTCGTAATGTTTGATTTGATACGCATCTAAAAGTTGTCGAATGTATGGAAACTGCTCACTTAATTCAGGAGGCGTCTTCTGTCTACCGCCTTTGTAATCACCATAGGTTTGATGTCTAAAAGTGGTCTTTCCGGCGTCAAATGCAACTAAGAAATGGTCCGGTTGCTCTTCTTTTAATATTTTCTCTAACAACATCGCGAAACCATAAATCGCATTCGTATGTATGCCGGCCTTATTCTGTAATAACGGTAAAGCATAGAAAGCACGGAAACTTAAACTATTGCCGTCAACTAAGACTAATTTACTCAATCTTGTAACCTCCAACGTTCGTTTACTCCCATTTTACCATAAACCGAAGTTCACCCGAACCTATAAGCAATAGATCAGTTGGATGACCGTGAGTTAAGGAAATACTTATAAACATGTTAAAAGCTCTTTCAAAATGAGAAGCTGTACTGAGTAAAAGGTATTGAAATTTCGCTTGTTAACAACAACAATTGTGAGATTGAACGCATATTTTGAAACGTATTTATAATACACAAAAGTGACAAGCATCCCTTATTCTGAGATACTTGCCACTCCAAAATAGGCTTAGAACTCGTCAGATAAATTGAAATTTTAACAGCTATACTCACCTTACTTTTACAAAAACAGTCCTCAAGTTCTGGATCAACAAAACCCTTACATCACTCACTCAAATCTAAAGTCACTTTAAACGTTGAACCTTCGCCCAACTCACTGTCGACTTCAATCTGACCTTCGTGCGCTTCAATAATATGTTTCGTAATCGATAAGCCGAGACCCGTTCCACCAGAGTCACGACTTCGCGCTTTATCCACACGGTAGAAACGTTCGAAAATACGTGATTGATCTTCGGGCGCAATACCCATCCCTTGGTCTTCAATCTCTAATAAACATTGATGCATGAGACGAGTTAACCTCACTTGTATTTGGCTTTCAGCAGTAGAATAACTAATCGCATTAGAAATTAGATTCACAATGACCTGCATAAGTTTGTCACGATGACCCTTCACAAAGATATCTTCATCAATATCATCAATGATTTGAATCGCTTTCTCCGACGCAAGATGCTTCAAGTTCAATACGGCTTCAAGCGTCAGTTCAGACATGTTTAACCGTTCTGTCGTTAGCGACGCTTGTTGCTCTATATGTGAAAGATCTAGTAAATCTGAAACGAGCGATTCTATGCGTTCGGATTCTTTATGAATAATGTTGAGGAACATCTCTAGGGAGTCAGTGTCTTGCGTTGCGCCATCAAGCAGAGTTTCAGAAAAGCCTTTAATAGACGTAATCGGTGTCTTTAACTCATGGGAAACATTCGCCACGAATTCTCGACGTAAATTCTCTAATTTCTTCAACTGTGTGATATCGTGAAGAACGACGATAATGCCATAGAGATACTTCTGATTGCTAGAGTGGACAGGGACACAAGCCATGTCAAAGTATTTGTCGTGAACCTCTGTCAGTTGAAGATTAATTTGTTCGTACATCGGTTTTTCAGTCTTGAAACTTTCGGCTACATATTGTTGTAATTTAGGGTTAAGACATGTGGAGTAACGCTCCCCTTTCAGTGAAGCGGTAGGCTTAAAGTTATGATAGTACGCTTGGTTGACTACCACCACTTCTCCTCGGTTATTAATCATCAAGATAGAACTTGGAATATTCTCTATCGTAGTCGTCAGTCGATGTGCTTGCAACTTCTGAGCATGATTGAGTCGTTGAAGCTGTCGCGCTAATTTATTCGTCGTCACGAAGAGCGCTTTCGTTTCTTTCACATTACTTTCAGGAATTCGAATATGATAATGACCCTCCACGAGCAGAGATGTCGCATAGGTCACATCATTGATTGGACGAATATAAGAACGATGTATGTACCGTACGATCAAATATAGCAGAATCATGACCACTACACCGATAAGCGCAAGATACTTCCATATCTGAATCCTTAAGTCGTGCACTTTATCATCTACTCCGCTGATGATTACACGATAATTTCCTGAATGATTTAATGAGGTGAACCGATGTTTCCCTTGGTGTTGATCATAGATAAAATGTGTCGGATTCGCTTCCTCAGTGATATTTGGATTCGTGGCTACTTTTCCCTTTTCAGTAAAAACCTCTTGTCCGTGCTTATGAATCGCAACCGTCAATGCTTTATTTTCAATAATATTTTTGAGTTGATCTTTCTTGCCGTGTTTGAACAGATCGACATAATGCTCACTCTCATGCGCTAATTCACGCTCTTGACTATCGAAGACAACCTGAGTCACTACATGCGTGACAATAATGCCGAGTAAGATAAAACTAACGATTGTAACAGTCCACAACAATAGCAGAAGCTTATGATGAAATTTCAGCATTAATCTTTGGGACGCTCCAATTTATAACCTAAGCCACGTACTGTCTTAATTAATGTCGGTTGTTTCGGATTCTCTTCCAATTTGTCACGTAAGTGACTCACATGTACATCTACAATTCTTGAATCACCTGCAAACTCATAATTCCACACGGAGTTCAACATATGTTCGCGTGACATCACACGACCTTGACGCTCTATTAAATAGAGCAACAATTCAAACTCTTTTGGTGTTAATTCTAATAACTCATCATCTTTATAAACTTCAAAGAAATCAGGGCGTATGCGTATGGAGCCGATGATAATATCTTCATCTGTATCGTCTTGGCTAGCAGTTTGAACCATTTCTGAACGTCGTAATATAGCTTTAACTCTAGCTACAACTTCTCTAGGTGAGAATGGTTTCGTCATATAATCATCAGCGCCTAACTCCAAGCCAAGTACGCGATCAAACTCATCATCTTTAGCAGTTAACATCAAGATTGGCACTAGGTTCTTCTCTGTACGAATCGTCTTACATACTTCAATACCATCTTTCTCAGGTAACATGACATCGAGAACAATGAGGTCAGGATTAAATGTTTCTAGCTTGCTCAATGCCTCATTACCATCGTAAGCCACATCCACCATGTAGCCTGCTTGTTCTAAATTGTACTTTAATAATGTTACGATTGATTGCTCATCATCTACAACTAATACTTTATAAGACATAGGATACCTCCAGAACTGAATTCACTCGCTTATACTCCAAGTTTAATTTAAATTATTATAGGTTAAAATACCTTTTACATAAACTTAACAATTCATTATAAAAATTTAATGAGAGAATGGAAATTTACATTGATTTCATGGTGGCGATTCTTTATAAAAATTAAAAAAGAGGCTAAGCAACGCATGGTTGCCTAACCTCTTAGTCATCTATTAAAGATGAGTACGTTTAATTAATTATTTAATGTTTTTGATTAATTCGTCAGCAAATGCTGAAGTAGAAACTTCTTCTGCACCTTCCATTAAACGTGCAAAGTCATAAGTTACTACTTTAGAAGCAATTGTAGTTTCAATAGCTTCTGTAATCTTATCAGCAGCTTCTTGCCATCCTAAGTGTTCAAGCATAAGTACGGCACTTAAGATTTCTGAAGAAGGGTTAACTTTGTTCATGTCAGCATATTTAGGTGCTGTACCATGAGTCGCTTCAAAGATCGCGTGACCTGTTTCATAGTTAATGTTTGCACCAGGTGCAATTCCGATACCGCCAACTTGAGCAGCAAGCGCGTCAGAAACGTAGTCACCATTTAAGTTCATAGTTGCTACTACGTCGTGATCAGCTGGACGAGTTAAGATTTGTTGTAAGAAGATGTCAGCAATTGAGTCTTTGATGATAATTTTACCATCTTTTTCAGCTTTTTCTTGTGCTTCGTTCGCTGCATCTTTACCGTCTTTCTCAACGATTTCATCGTATTGTTGCCAAGTGAATACTTTGTCGCCAAATTCGTTGTGTGCAAGATCGTAACCCCATTGTTTGAACGCACCTTCAGTGAATTTCATGATGTTACCTTTGTGTACTAAAGTCACTGATTTGCGGTTGTTTTCAATAGCGTAGTTGATTGCAGCACGTACGAGACGTTCTGTACCTTCTTTAGAAACAGGTTTCACACCGATACCTGAAGTTTCAGGGAAACGGATGTTTGAAACGCCCATTTCATTTTGTAAGAAGTCGATTAATTTTTTAACTTCTGGAGTTCCTTCTTTGTATTCGATACCTGCGTAGATATCTTCTGTATTTTCACGGAAGATAACCATATCAGTATCTTCAGGACGTTTAACTGGTGAAGGTACACCTTTGAACCATCTAACTGGACGTAAGCAAGTGAATAAGTCTAATTCTTGACGTAATGCAACGTTAAGTGAACGGATACCTCCACCGATTGGTGTAGTTAAAGGTCCTTTGATTGCGATAAGGTAATCTTTAATTGTGTCTAACGTTTCTTGTGGTAACCATTCGCCAGTTTCGTCATAAGCTTTTTGACCTGCTAATACTTCTTTCCATTCAATGCGTTTTTCGCCATTGTATGCTTTTTCAACTGCAGCATCGATTACACGACTTGCAGCTTTCCAAATATCTGGTCCAATACCGTCACCGATAATGAATGGAATGATTGGTTCGTTAGGTACGTTTAAACCATCTTTTTGTTTTACAATTTTGTCTCCTGCCATGAGTTAAACCTCCGCTTTTACTAGTTTTAGTATTGAGTCAATTATGCCTTACTGCAATTGAAGCGCTTAGTCACGTTCTTCAATTGGTAAGTAAGTACGATTTGTTTCACCAATGTATTGTGCACGTGGTCTGATGATACGGTTGTCTCTATATTGTTCTAACATGTGAGCAATCCAACCTGAAGTACGACTTACGGCAAAGATTGGTGTGAATAAATCGTGAGAAATGTTTAAGCTGTGATAAACAGTTGCACTATAGAAGTCAACATTAGGAATTAATCCTTTTTCTTCGTGCATTTTATCTGCGATTTTCACAGAGATATCGAAGAGTTGGCTTTGGCCTGTTTCTTCTGTAATCTTCTTACTCATTTCTTTCAAGTATTTCGCACGTGGGTCGCCATCTTTGTATACACGATGTCCGAAGCCCATGATTTTTTCTTTATTTTTAATTTTTTCATCAATATAGTCATCTACAGCGTCAACCGTCTTCACATCTGAAAGCATGTTCATAACACGTTCGTTTGCACCACCGTGTAAAGGTCCTTTTAATGAACCAACGGCAGCCACGATACCTGAATACATATCAGATAATGAAGAAACTGCACATCTTGCTGTGAATGCTGATGCGTTTAATTCGTGGTCAGCATGTAATACTAATGCTTTGTTAAATGCTTCAACTTCGATGTCTGTAGGCACTTCACCACGTAACATGTAAAGGAAGTTGCCTGCATAGCTTAAGTCTTTGTTAGGCATAACAGGTTCTTTACCTTCACGCACACGGGCAAACGCAGTAACAAGTGATGCAATCTTAGCTTGAATGCGGATTGCACGTTCAAATTTCTTATCTTCACCTTCGTCTTCAGCATCTGGATCGAAGTGTGCGATGTAAGATACTGAAGTTCTTAAAGCAGTCATCGGGTGAACATGATCTGCAGCGTATTCTTTGAAGTGGTTATAGACACTATCGTTGAGCGGCATATACTCATGTAACTTCTCTTTGAGTTCTTTAAGTTCTTGTTTATTAGGCAATTTGTAGTGCCATAATAAATAGATGATTTCTTCAAATTCTGCATTTTCAGCTAAATCATCAATATCATAGCCCGCATATGTTAATTGACTATCGATGATTGAGCTTACTTTTGTTTCAGCTGCGATAACCCCTTCTAGGCCTTTTTGTAATTCTGCCATGATAAATTCCCCTTTTCTCTTTCATAATGAAATGGCTTTCAACGTATATTATACCGAAATTCATGTAATTATGAAACCTTATAACTTAGTATGGTTGCTGATAACTAACAATAAAGTTGATATTATCTGATTCAACACATACGACTTTCCTTATACTTTACCCTTTTACGTCAAACTAAACGCATGCCATTCTTATATGAAATTATTGTGTTATTTCATTATGGTGTAGATCCATCATGAAGTTTGATATATCTATATTTTAAGGGTAAATCGCTTTCACATCAATTTTTCTATGCTTTTCAATTCTTTATCACTGTTAATAACAATATATGAACATTGTAGAGCAGTTTTACACTTATATACTAAAAATAATTGTCTTATCCTTAAAAAAGTATCATAATAGGTTTATTAAGATAAGTGAGTGTACGCTAGCCGCTACAACGAACTAGAGTGACCTTCGTATTGAGCGTTGTGAAACACCGGAATCGCTTTCACAATATTCAATCAACTTGATAGAAAATAAGTCACGTAGTTATTAGTTAGAAACGCACTCACTTCACTTTTAATAAAGGGGATCGTGTTATCACAATAAGTTAGTTTACAGCTAGATGAGTTATGACACTGATTTGTGATCACACATAGTAGTTGAGTTCCACACCTAATTTGGCTGCTATGAACAGATCAAAGAAATCCAACAAAGGAGTAATAATCATGGCAAAACAACAATTACAGCGAGAATTAAGTAGCCGCCATGTCCAGCTCATTGCCATCGGTGGCGCAATCGGTACAGGTTTATTCTTAGGTGCTGGACAAACGATCCACCTCACTGGGCCATCAATCCTATTAACATATATCATCATAGGATTTATGCTCTTCATGTTTATGAGAGGTTTGGGGGAAATATTAGTCGCGAATACAGGATTTAAATCTTTTGCAGATGTAACTGCACATTACTTAGGACCTTTCGCGGGATTCGTCACTGGATGGACTTACTGGCTTAGCTGGGTCATCACAGGTATGGCAGAAGTTACAGCAGTAGCGAAATACGTGAGTTATTGGTTCCCAGAAATACCCAACTGGGTTACTGCATTATTCTGTGTACTCTTCCTGATGTTTCTCAACTTACTCAGTGCTAAGTTATTTGGTGAGTTAGAATTCTGGTTTGCAATCATTAAAGTAGTAACGATTATTGCTTTAATCGTCATCGGTATAGTAATGATTGTTTTTGCGTTTAAAACACCGTTCGGACACGCGTCACTATCAAATATTTACAAACACGGTTTCTTCTCAGATGGGCTCAACGGTTTTATGATGTCCTTCCAAATGGCAACTTTCTCATTTGTAGGTATTGAGTTAATCGGTGTGACAGCTGGTGAGACGAAAGATCCAAAGACAATTATTCCGAAAGCTATCAATAGCGTGCCTTTACGTATCCTTGTATTCTACGTAGGTGCCTTAGCCGTTATTATGTCAATCATTCCTTGGACACAAATCAATCCAGATGACAGTCCTTTCGTTAAATTATTTGCGTTAATCGGTATACCATTTGCTGCGGGTATCATTAACTTTGTCGTACTTACTGCTGCTGCTTCATCTTGTAACAGTGGTATCTTTTCAAATAGTCGTATGCTCTTCGGTTTATCTAAAAAGGAACAAGCACCGCCTATCTTTGAAAGTACGAATAAAAACGGTGTTCCACATATGGGTATCATCGTATCATCAGCATTACTCTTTATCGCAGCATTTTTAAACTACGTTATTCCGAACTCAACGTTAGTGTTTACGTACGTAACAACACTTTCTACAGTACTATTTATCATTGTTTGGATGCTGATTACACTCGCGTATATTAAGTATCATCATGATAATCCTGAAAGTCATAAGAAAGCGAAATATAAATTACCTGGTGGAAAATACATGGGTTATATTATACTCGTATTCTTCCTTGTCATCTTCGCCCTCTTATTCGTCAATCAAGAAACAAGAATCGGAATCTATATTACACCAATTTGGTTCATTATCTTAATCTTGATGTACTTACGTTATAAGAAAGTAACAAAACAGAGCTAAGTAAACGAAGAAGATGATTCTATACACTAGTTTAATTTGAATATCTATCAAATTAATGTTGCCTGACTGCATCTACTCATGTGGTCAGGCTTTCTTATATCTTAAATAAGCGAAATATAAGTTCTTGAAATGTACACTTCATATTCTAACCATATCATAAGAAAAAGTAGGACAAGGAATAAATTCATTCCCTGTCCTACTCTCATTTTACCTATAGCTACAAACGCTTTAACTGTAAATTAAAGCACGTTTGCGTAACCTTCGAAGATCTTACCTTGGTTTGCATCTACTGTTACTAAAGCGCCCTCTTCAAATTCGTTAATTGCATTGTCAACACCTACAACTGTCGGAATACCTTTCTCGAGACCGATAATCGCACTTGGAGAAGTAATACCGCTTTCTTCAGTAACTAAGCCCACTGCCTCTTCAATGTAAGGGATGATAGACTCATCAACTGAAGTCGTTACGATAACGGCATCAGATAAGTCTTTACCTTCTAAGTCACGGGCGTCTTTCGCGATCACTGTATGACCTACAACTGAGTTACGACCTACACCTGTACCGTTTGCGAGTTCGTCACCTACTAAGTGAAGTTTCATCATGTTTGTCGTACCTGGTTCACCTGTTGGAACACCTGCAGTGATGATGATGAGGTCACCATTCTGAACACGCTCAGTTTCTACAGCAGTCGCAACTGCATTGTTGAGCAAGGCGTCTGTAGTCTTACGTCCTTCTTTAACGACTGGGTGGATACCCCAGACAATCGCACATTGACGTGCTGTTTCAGGATGTGGTGTTACTGCGATGATATCAGAGTGTGGACGATATTTAGAAATTGTGCGTGCAGTAGAACCACTTTCTGTTGCTGCAACGATTGCTTTGACATTTAAGTTTAAAGCAGTATGCGCTACAGATACCCCAATCGCATTCACGAGTGAAGTTTGAACGAGATTTGTACGGTCAGATAATAGCTTTCTATAATCTTGTGCGCCTTCAGCAGAAACTGCGATATTACGCATCGTTTTCACTGCTTCTTCTGGATATTGTCCTGCAGCTGTTTCACCTGAAAGCATAACTGCATCTGTACCATCGTAAATAGCGTTAGCTACGTCACTGGCTTCGGCACGTGTCGCACGAGGATTGTGTTGCATAGAATCTAACATTTGAGTCGCTGTAATAACTGGTTTACCAAGTTTATTACATTGTCTAATTAAATCTTTTTGAACCATTGGTACGGATTCAGGTGGAATTTCAACACCCATGTCACCACGCGCAACCATGAGGCCATCTGATACTTGAAGAATCTCTTTAATGTTGTCGATACCTTCTTGGTTCTCAATCTTAGGAATGATACTGATTGTGTCACAATTCTCTTCTTCAAGAATCTTGCGAATGTCTAATACATCACTTGGGCGACGTACGAAACTAGCAGCGATGAAATCGATACCTTGTTCAATACCGAAGTGAATATCATTCGCATCTTTATCTGTAATACCAGGGAGGTTCACTTTCACTCCTGGTAGGTTCACACCTTTTTTATTTTTCAATTCGCCTGTGTTAAGTACGTCACAGAGCACTTCGCCTTTTTCTTTGTCAATACTTTTAACTTGTAGTTCGATAAGACCATCGTCGAGTAGAATGTAAGAACCTTCATCCACGTCATCAATGAGATGATCATATGTCACAGAAATCTTGTCAGGTGTACCTTCAACTTCTGTCATGCTCACAACAACTTCTGAGCCTTTCTCAAGTTCAATCACACCATCTTTCATGTTGTGAGTACGAATTTCAGGTCCTTTTGTATCAAGTAGGATACCTACCGTCTTGTTTAAGCGTTTCGCAACTTTACGAATCGTATCGATACGTGCTTTATGCTCATCATGATCACCATGTGAAAAGTTTAAGCGTGCAACGTTCATGCCGGCTTTCATCAACTTTTCAATCATTTCTTCAGATTCTGAAGCTGGACCAATTGTACAAACAATCTTTGTCTTTCTCATTATTAAATGACCTCCTGTTTCTCTATATAGAAAGTTCTTTCGTTAATTTAAACATATTATAGTCAAACTCATGTTTATTATTTCTAAAGATTTCTTCAAATGGTGTAGAAGTGAGTGCATTATTTCTAATACCGACACCAAGTGCTGTTTTACCATCTAGCAATAATTCAACTGCATAGCCACCGAGTCGTGATGCTAAGACACGATCCTGTCCTGATGGACTACCGCCGCGCTGAATGTGTCCGAGTACAGATACACGTGCATCAACATTGATGTATTTCAATAATTCTTTTGAACATTCTTCACCAGACATACAACCTTCAGCAACCATGATGATTGAATGTTTCTTACCTCTTTTAATACCGTTCTCAATACGTTCTGCAATTTCTTTAATATCTGTATCCACTTCTGGTAAGATGATTGTTTCTGCGCCGACTGAGAGACCTGCCCATAGCGCAAGGTCACCGCAGTCTCTACCCATCACTTCAATGATAAAAGTACGGGCGTGACTGGACGCAGTATCACGAATCTTGTCGACAGACTCAATAATTGTATTGAGCGCTGTATCAAAACCAATAGTGAAATCTGTACCATTGATGTCATTGTCAATCGTACCTGGCACACCAATCGTTTGAATGTCTTTACATTCCTCACTGATACGTTGCGCGCCACGGTAACTACCATCGCCACCGATGACTACTAGTCCTTCTATACCCCTTTTACGTAGGTTCTCAATCCCTCGTTGACGAACACTTTCTTCTTTAAACTCTGGACAGCGTGCTGAATAGAGGAACGTTCCTCCACGTTGGATTGTATCCCCTACTGCACCTAAATCAAGTTGATGAATATCATCATTGATTAATCCCTGATATCCATGGTAAATTCCGTAAACTTCAATATCATTATAAATTGCTGTTCGAACAACTGCTCGGACAGCTGCGTTCATACCGGGTGAATCTCCGCCGCTCGTTAAGACTGCAATTTTTTTCATGACGATTTACCTTTCTTACTTAGAATTCATAGTTTTAAAATACCATAAAAAAGGCTCTAAAGCTATTAATATAGGGCTTTATGAGCGATGAAAACGTTTAAGGTTATACTAATTCAATTCAATGATGAAGTATGTCATATTATATCGATAAGATGATGCTATTGGTATGTCATAATCAAAGTTAAGCGCTAACAGCTATGCTAAAACATGTTTTTTAGTAATAAAGTAAATATAAGACAACAAACCCGCAAATGAAAATCTGTAATCATTTGCGGGGAGTTCAAATGTGAGTTGGACTCACTTATAAAATTTTAAAACTAAGCTTAGCCTTCGTTCACTTCACCAATACATCTAAACTTGTCATAACGCTGATCGAGCAATGCATCTTGGTCAAGAGATTGTAAATCAGCAAGTTGTTGTTCAAATACAGCTTTAATGCGTTCAGCTTGTTGCTCAACGTCTTTATGTGCACCGCCTAATGGTTCATGGATAATCTCATCAGCAATACCTAATTGGTGTAAATCATCAGCAGTAATCTTCATCGTTTCAGCAGCAATCTTCGCTAAACTGCTATCTTTCCATAAAATACCTGCTGCACCTTCAGGAGAGATGACTGAATACGTGCTATTCTCTAACATGAGCACACGGTTGGCAATACCTAGACCTAAGGCACCACCACTACCACCTTCGCCAATGACGATGGAAATCACAGGTACAGACAATGAAGCCATCTCAATAAGATTACGTGCAATAGACTCACTTTGTCCACGTTCTTCAGCTGCTTTACCTGGGTATGCCCCTTTGGTATCGATAAACGTAAAGATTGGACGGCCGAATTTCTCGGCTTGTTTCATTAAGCGTAAAGCTTTACGGTACCCTTCTGGATGAGCCATACCGAAGTTGCGATAAATATTATCTTTCGTATCTTTCCCTCGTTGTTGACCTACAACAGTCACAGCTTGTCCATTCAAATAGCCAATTCCGCCAATCATAGCTGGATCATCGCGGAAAGTACGATCACCGTGGAGTTCGATGAAAGAGTCAAAGATATATGGAATGTAATCAAGAGATGTTGGGCGCTCTTGTAAACGTGCGAGTTGTACGCGGTCCCATGGCTTGAGATTCGTGTAAACCTTTTGCGTTTCACGGTCGAGTGACGCTTCAAGCATATCGATTTCTTCTTGAAGGTCGACATCATTTTTCTCTTGTGATTCTTTTAAGGACTCAATTTTACTTTTAATCTCAAAGAGCGGTTTCTCGAAATCAAGCATTCTCATTCACCTCTTGATGCATTTTTAATAAATTAGCCAACGTATTGCGCATATCTTTACGATGCACAACTTTATCGAGTTGACCATGTTCGAGTAAGAACTCAGAAGTTTGGAAGTCATCTGGCAATTTCTCATTAATCGTCTGTTCGATTACACGACGACCAGCAAAGCCGATGAGTGCTTTAGGTTCACTGATATTGATATCGCCTACTGAAGCGAAACTTGCAGAAACGCCTCCTGTTGTAGGATTAGTAATATAAGAAATGTAGAGTAAACCTGCATCCATATGGCGTTTCAAGGAGACGCTCGTCTTACCCATTTGCATGAGTGAAATAATTCCTTCTTGCATTCGTGCACCACCACTTGCTGAGAAGAGGATAAATGGAAGACGTTCTTTCGTACAATGTTCAATAATACGACAGATCTTCTCACCTACGACAGAGCCCATGCTGCCCATACGGAAGCGTGAATCCATGACTGCTACGCCATATTCAATACCTTCAAGTTGTGCCGTACCTGTTACGACAGCTTCATTCAAGCCAGTCTTCTTCTGGTCTTTCTGTACTTTCTCTTCATAACTTGGAAAATCGAGTGGATTCGCTGACGTCATCCCTTTATCAAATTCTTCGAACGTCCCCTCATCAGCAATCGCATTGATACGATCATGTGCCGTGAGGATAAGATGGTGGTCACAGTTGAAACAAACGTTCAAATTCTCAGCTAGTTCTTTCGTATACATAATCTTTTTACATTTTGGGCATTTCGTCATGATTCCAGCTGGGACTTCATTCTGTTTTGAGTCCGATACTGTCACGTATTTTTTCTTTTTACTGCTTCTGTTAAAAAAGTCTTTAAACATCAGTAAACCTCCAATTGCCATATGGTAGTAGCTACATGTAGATTTCAAAGAGCATCCTACACTGCAATACTCTTAGTTTAAATTAAATTCGGTGAATGAACCTGCATCGGCTATCATCGAGTCAATTATCTCTTGCATTAGAAGTGCGAATACATCAACTATATCTCTACAATGGTTCACATCTTCTTACGTAGCTAAGTAAAATATGTATTAGGAAGTTAGGCGTTGAACTCTATACGTTCAACCCTAACTTACAAGTTCTCATTTATCGATCATTGAGATCCGTTAATTTCATGGTTTTATCATAAACATCTTGTGGATCAATTTCAATACGTGCTACACCAGAATCCATTGCCGCACGTGCTACTTCACGCGCAACAGATGGTGCGACACGAGAATCAAACGGACCCGGAATACAATAATCTGGATCGAGTTCGTCTGAATCAATGAGATTTGCAATCGCTTCAACCGCAGCTTGCTTCATTTCTTCATTGATGTGTGTCGCTTCTACGTCGAGTGCCCCTCTGAAGATACCAGGGAATGCAAGCACGTTGTTGATTTGGTTTGGATTATCAGAACGACCTATACCAATTACTTTAGCTCCAGCTTCTTTCGCTTCATCAGGATTAATCTCAGGGTTAGGGTTAGCCATCGCAAAGATGATAGGGTCATCTGCCATAGAACGTACCATGTCTTGCGTTAAAATATCGGCAACACTCACACCGATAAAGACATCTGCATCTTGAATTACTTCTTCAAGATCGCCTTCTGTTTTATCACGATTGGTCCATTTCGCCACTTGTTCTTTCGTTTCATTCATACCGTGGCGACGACCTTCATAAATCGCCCCTTTAGAATCGCACATAATCATATCACGAATACCATAGGAATATAATAATTTTACTATAGCAATACCTGCAGCACCAGCACCATTTAAGACAACTTTAATATCTGACATGTCTTTATCTACGATGCGTAGCGCATTGATAAGCCCTGCTACAGTGACAATAGCTGTACCGTGTTGGTCATCATGAAATACTGGAATGTTCGTTTCTTTCTTAAGACGCTCTTCAATCTCGAAGCAACGTGGTGCTGAAATATCTTCTAAATTGATACCACCGTAGTTAGGTTCTAATAATTTCACAGTATTAACAATTTCATCTGTATCTGTGGTCTTGAGTGAAATAGGCACGCCATCGATACCAGAGAAACTCTTGAATAAGACTGCTTTCCCTTCCATAACAGGTATACTTGCTTCTGCACCGATGTTGCCTAAACCTAATACTGCTGTACCATCACTGACTACAGCTACTGTATTACGTTTCATAGTATACTCGAATACCTTACGAGGGTCTTCATGAATTTCTTTACAAGGTTCAGCTACACCTGGAGAATAAGCTAAACTCAGTTCGTCTTTGTTTGTCACCTTAACTTTAGGTGCAACTTCGAGTTTACCTTGATTTCTTCTGTGCATCTCTAATGCTTCATCTCTTAAAGTCATTTGAACACTCCTTTATCTAGCTATTCCAAGTTAACCATCAATATACACTTTTATTACATAACTATCCAGAAATTGACATGCTTCTCTTCTTAAGTGATGTAATAAAAATGTATAGTGAGGCGTTTAATTCAACTACTCAGTACCATAAAAACTGATGGCTGCTCATTGCGAACCATCAGTTAACTATATCATACCTCTTACAGTGATTAAAGTTATACAATTCTTACATCCCGTGGCGAGAACAACTCGAGAAAGGCTTGAATACTCTCCCTGTTACGCTCAATGACACCAATCGGTTCTATCTGTTGCTGTGCTTGATTGTAATAATAAACGGGTAAATCGCGTTCTGTTTCTTGTTGCTTAAGTAACGATTTCTGAGACACATTTTGTAGCGGTTGCCGTACCACGAGATATTTCGCTTGCTTCATCTTTTGTGCTTCAAATTGCTCCACTGACATTAAATCATTGACGATGAGCTGTAACTTGTCGTTACGCGTTTCGTATTTACCATAACAGATCATCGGTTTGTCATCTTGTAAATCTAACTCGTATCTCTTATAGACATTCGGAAAGAGCACACCGTCTAACGTATCTCTACCATCATTCAAAGTCACAAAGGCCATATTTTGACCTTTTTTAGTACGGATTCGTTTAACCTCATCTATTTGAATGAGCAACGGTTGGTTATCCTTACTGTTCGCAATTTGGAACATGCCGTATTGTTGCTTTTTCTCGAAAAGTTTCTCCATTGGATGTTTCGTAATGTAAAATCCTAGATATTCTCGTTCATAATCACTTAAGACATTGTCTGGCAATTCTTCTTTCTCTTCGATATTCACTTTAGGAGTGAGCGCTTCAAAAATAAAGCCATCTTGTTCAACATCACTAACATCATCTAGCACTTCATCAATTGAATGGAGTAATGTGGCCCGATTAAGACCAAAGTGATCAAAAGCACCTACCAGAATTAACGCTTCAAGTGTCGAGCGTGTCTTCACACGTTTAGGTAAACGTCTCGCAAAGTCAAAGAAATCTTTAAATGGACCATTGGCCTTACGCTCATCCACAATGGATTTCACACTTTGATACCCTACTCTTTTAATCGCGCCTAAAGATAAATAGATTCCTTTCGGCGTCGCGCGATAGAACCAATAACTTTCGTTGATATTAGGCGGCAGAATTGGAATAGCTTGGTGTTTCGCTTCATCAATCATCATCTTCGTCTTCTGACCACCGCCAATGGCATTCGTTAATATATTGGCAAAGAAATATTGCGGATAATGGACTTTAAGATAAGCCATGATATAAGCAATTTTTGAGTAGCTGACAGCATGCGCACGTGCGAAGCCATAATTTGCAAATTTCAAAATCAGGTCGAATATTTGAGTGCTTACACTATCATCATAACCATTGGAACGGGCACCTTCGATAAAGTGTTGACGCTCACTTTCAAGCACCGATAATTTCTTTTTACTCATCGCTCGACGTAAGATATCCGCTTCACCATACCCGAAATTAGCAAAGCGATTAGCTATTTGCATAATCTGCTCTTGGTAAATAATAACCCCATAAGTATTCTGAAGAATGGGTTTCAAGTCAGGATGAATATACGCCACTTTAGAAGGATCATGACGACGGGCAATATAAGTCGGTATCTCTTCCATTGGGCCTGGACGATACAATGACGTCACAGCTACGATATCTTCGAAATGTTGCGGTTTCAACCGCTTCAATACATTGCGAATACCCTCTGATTCGAGTTGGAAGATACCTGTCGTATTGCCTTGAGATAATAATTTAAAAACTTTAGGGTCGTCGAATGGTATATGTTCAATATCTATGTGTTTTTTATGATGATACGCCACTTGTTTAATAATTTGATGAATAATAGATAGGTTTCTAAGTCCAAGAAAGTCAATCTTTAACAGTCCTAGGCGTTCATCTTCAGTCATTGTCCATTGTGTTAGGACGCCATTATCCCCCATAACGAGTGGTACATAATGATGTAATGGATGATTATTAATAATGATACCTGCCGCATGAGTTGAAGTATGACGTGGCAAACCTTCTAACTTTTTACTAATCTCAAACCATTTCTCATGGCGATAGTTTCTATGAATAAAGGCTTGGAATCGCTTGCCTTGTGACGCTTCCTCTAACGTAATCCCATGCTTATGTGGAATTAATGAGGAAATTTCGTTTAAAGTGATATCATCAAAGCCCATTATTCGACCCACATCTCGCGCTACAGCACGTGCTTGTAAATGTCCAAAAGTCACAATACCTGCAACATGTGAGTCACCATATTTCTCTTGCACGTAAGAAATGACGCGCTCACGTTTCGTATCCTCGAAGTCGATATCAATATCCGGCATCGTTACCCTCTCTGGGTTGAGGAAACGTTCAAAAAGTAAATCGAATTCCAATGGATCGACTGTGGTGATATTTAATAAATAACTGACGAGAGAACCGGCTGCTGATCCACGACCAGGACCTACCATGACGTCATGCGTCTTTGCATAATGAATTAAGTCACTGACGATTAAGAAGTAATCTTCAAATCCCATCGTAGTAATGATGTCGTATTCATGTTTCAAACGTGTTTCGTATTGCTCAGTAGCTAGACCTTTATCCTGTAAACCTTGTTGGAGAAGTTGCCAGAGATAACCTTTCGAACTGCTGCCATCTGGTGTATCGAATTTAGGAAGTAAAGATTGATGATACTCAATTTCAGCATGACATTGCTCTACTACCTCTTGCGTGTGCTGCCAAATACTGTCATCTAACGCCAATGCTTTAAGCTCTTCTCGTTGATAGAAGTGTTGATCTAAATCTTGCGTTTCTTTCACTAAATCTAACTGCGTATTATCTCTAATCGCGTGTAAGGCGGGAATCGTATCCGCATCCACTTTATCTAGGTAATACGCACTTTGCATCCACACTCGAGGTATATCATTAAGCGGTTCACTTTCATGATTGAGATAGACAGTCGCTTTCTCTGCGATAGCGTTTACTAGTGAGTGATCATTGCCTGATACCTTTTTAAAAATAACAATCAGATGTTCGCACTTATCCAATAACCAATCTGTCGGCATCTCTTCCCTCGACTCAAGTTGCATATCAGAAGACAGTTGATATAAATCTTCTAACCCTTGATTATCTCGTGCTAGCAAGACAGTTTCTGCAGTATCCAAATTGTCGGTGAGATGCGTGGTCATACCGAAAATAGGTTTGATACCCGCTTCCTTACAAGCATCATAGAACTGAGGATAGCCATAGAGTACGTTCGTATCCGTAATTGCGAGCGCCTCATAACCCTCGTCAGCCGCTTTATTTACCACATCTTTAATACGTAGACTTGAGTGAAGTAAATCATATGATGTATGAATATTGAGATGTGCTACCATCAGTTCTCCTCCTTTTACAACTTGTTATTGAGCGCAGTAGCAAGTTCATTGAAACGATCCCAGTCACGTACGGAGACGCCTGAAGCGTTTGGATGACCTCCGCCACCGAAATCGTTAGCCACATCATTAATAACAATACCTTTTGAGCGAATGCGACAGCGTATATCTTTACCTTCATCAACTGCAAAGACCCAAACCTTCAATCCACGGATGTCCGCAATCGTATTGACGAATAATGACGCTTCGTTCGGCTCAAGTTCATATTTTTTAAGAATATCTTGAGTGATTTGCACTTTCGCGAAACCTTGGTCGTTCAACTCAAAGTTCTGTAAGACATAGCCCTGGAACGGTAAGAGTCGCGGATCTTTCTCAGCCATTTGATTTAAGGCTTTCATGTGATCAAAGTCGAAGCTTAAGAGTTCAGCAGCAATGTGCATCGTATGAGGCGTTGTATTATTGAAGAGGAATCTTCCCGTATCCCCTACGATGCCTAAGTAAAGTAAGCGTGCCACTTCAGCATCGATTATAGATTGATCATTAAAATGTGTGATCATATCATAAATAATCTCACTTGTTGAAGAGGCATCTACATTCACGTAATTGACTTCACCGTATTGATCCGTCGCTGGATGGTGATCAATCTTCAACACATGTGCACCATTTTGGTAACGCTGGTCACTGATTCGAGGTGCATTAGCTGTATCACAAACAATGACAAGCGCATCTTGATACAAATCATCTTCAATTTGATCTGTTGTTCCCATGAAATCGAGCGAAGCCTCAGTTTCTCCTACTGCATAGATGGCTTTGTCAGGGAACTTAAGTTGCAGATAACGTTGTAATCCTAACTGGGAACCGTACGCATCTGGATCTGGTCGCACATGGCGATGGATAATCACCGTTTCATTTTCTTTCACACGATCCATGATTAATTCAAATTCTTTGGCCATTCCAATTTCCTCCTCTATATATTCACGCCTATGTTTTAAATTATTGCTTTCAGGTATTAATCTCTTTTTAAAAATGCTCTTTCATTATATCAAATGTCTGTGCAAGCTCATACAAAACGAGAGTGACCCGAAATGCTTTATAGACGTTTCGAGTCACTTTACTGATTTTATTATAATAACCTACATCAAAAGTACATCTAATCAATGAGCTGACACATAATAATTGCATTCGCTACCTTCTGTGTACCACTCGACATATTAACTTCTAGCTTAGCAAAGTTACGTCCCACATCGAACATTTCATAGTTCACTTCAATATCTGATTCAATAGGTAACGACTTAATATAGACGATATTTAAACTTTCAATCATGACTTCAAGTTTTTTATACTTACGCATTTCAAAACGAATGGTCTCTTCAATAATCGCTACGATGACTGATTTACTTAACATTCCAAACTGATTAGTCAGCAATGGCGAAACTTGTAAGTGAATGCCATCATTATTAATCGTAATATGTTTCGCAATTTGATCGTTAATGGTTTCACCAACGTGCGGCTGTTGACCAATCACTTGCATCGCTTTCAGTACATCTTCACGAGTAATGACACCGACCAGTTTTTTACTCGGTGAAATGACTGGTAGAAGCTCAATACCTTCCCAAATCATCATGTGCGCACAACTTGCCACTGTCGTGTGCAATTGCGCATAAATCGGTGGTCGTGTCATAAACTGCTCGACGCAATCGCCATTGCGCATGTTAATAATCTCTTTACTCGTCAAGATCCCTGTTAAACGCCAATCTTGATTGACAACTGGGAAGCGGGAATGCCCCGTTGTCTTCGCGTAATATTTATAATCTTCTAAAGTCATCCCTTCAAAGAGGACACAAATTTCATCAATATCTTTCACGATATCATCAACAACGAGTACTTCTGTGCGTATCTTCTTATTATATAATGAACGGTTAATAATATTCGCTGCCATGTACGAATCATAATTGCATGAAATTACCGGTATATCATATTTATCTGCGTAGTCGATAATGCTTTTAGACGTATTGAAACCACCTGTGATGAGGACAGCAGTTCCTCTTTGCAGTGCTTCATATTGAACTTCCAGACGATTTCCAACGATGAGTAATGTATGGGAGGTTAAGTATTTCATCACGTCATCGACTTCCATTGCGCCGATAGCGAAATTGGTTAATGTTCTATAAAGACCTCTTCTACCACCGAGTACCTTTCCGTCAACGATAGATACAATTTCGTTATAGGTTAATTGCTCTATACGTTCTCGCGCTTTCTTTTCAATACGTACAGTCCCTACTCTATCTATAGTCGCCACTAATCCCATATGGCTAGCATCTTTAATTGCCCGATACGCTGTTCCCTCTGACACTCGTAAGACTTTAGCTATCTTTCTTACTGATATTTTCGATCCAACAGATAACGATTCTATGTGTGCTAGTATTTGTTCATGTTTAGTCATCTTTTGTACCTCGTGTTTTATTAGTTTTGATACTCATATTATAACTTTTAATGCAAGGAAATGCGATTTATGTAACTAATATTTTTCATGTTTGCATTTTTTACACCACTACAGTAGCTGATAATAAAATTTTTGTGTACTTATTTGAAAAGTATAACAATTTTATTGCAATAGGAGCCAAAATTTTACTAAAATGAAGGTGAGGAGGGATGAACAATGTTCAAAAATATACTATTGGGTGTAGATACACAATTAACGAATGAGAAAGCTTTGAAAGAAGTTTCGAAACTCGCGGGCGAAGGTACAGTCGTTACGATTCTCAATGCAATTAGCGAGCAAGATGCGCAAGCGTCAATCAAATCAGGTATTCATCTAGATAAGTTGACAGAACAACGTAGCAAAGGATTAGCACCTACGCGTCAAGCTTTAGAAGATTATGGTATTGAGTATGAAGAAATGATTGTGAGAGGTAACGCGAAAGAGAAATTAGTGAAACAGGCTAATAGTGGTAAATATGATATTGTCGTGCTCAGTAACCGTAAAGCTGAAGACAAGAAGAAATTCGTGCTCGGCAGTGTCAGCCATAAAGTCGCGAAACGTGCCCACATCCCTGTATTGATCGTTAAATAAGCGTCGCATTTTCTTTCATACCACAAATTTATAATCATAGAGAAACGGCAATTTCTATGTTGAAGTAATAGAAATTGCCGTTTTAGTTATAGATTGTTGTATGTGAATAATAGATTAAAGTTCTACATCTTCACCTGGTTTAACGATTTGAACTTCACCGACATTGACCGCTGACTTGAATTCTTCAGGATCTTGCTCAATGTAAGGGAAAGTATCATAGTGAATTGGTACTGTGATCTTAGGTTGGATAAATTCATTGATTGCGTAGCTTGCGTCGTCAATTCCCATAGTAAAGTTGTCACCAATTGGGATGAAGCAAACGTCGACTGGATGACGGTCAGCAATCAATTTCATATCACTGAATAAACCTGTGTCTCCAGTATGATAGATTGTTTTACCTTCAACTTCAAGGATCACACCCATCGGCATTCCTAGATAGACAGGTACACCGTTGTCATCTGTTAAGCTAGAGCTATGGAAAGCTTGAACAAATTTAACTGAACCAAAGTCAAAGTCGACTTTACCGCCAATATTCATTGGACGCACATTGTCGTGACCTTTATTTGTTGAAAGATAATCTCCCACTTCAGCAGAACCAATCACTGTCGCATTATTCTTCTTCGCTAGTTCCACTGTATCTCCAAAATGGTCGCCGTGACCATGCGTAAGAATAATGTAATCAACTTCTAAATTATCTGCATCTAAATCAGATAGTTCATTGCCTGAAATAAATGGATCTACAATTACTTTTTTGTTATTTGCTTCTAAATAAATTGCTGATTGTCCATGAAATGATAACTTCATTATAAATCCTCCCCAAATCATGTTTACTTTGTATTATACCCTACTCTTAGCGTTTTATAACGTTATAGCAGTGTTTTTCAAGTGAATAAACACGCATTTTGATTATTGATAGCCGTTATTTTACAATAAAGAAAACTAATAGGGATGTGAATATTATGAAAATAGACAATTTAATTAACACAATCAAACGTGAACAAGCAGATGGGGCTTGGATTACTCGACCGATTAATATCTACTACCTCACAGGCTATCATAGCAATCCTAATGAACGTCTCTTCGCTCTACTCGTTAAGCCTTCTGGTGAACAAGTGTTGTTCTGTCCTCAAATGGAAGTGGCTGATGTGAACAATTCTTCGTACGATGGTGAAGTGATTGGTTATCTTGATACAGATGCGCCATTAAGTAAATTAAATGAAACATATCCTAAATTACTCATCGAAGCGGAACATCTCACTGTGCATCGTCAACGAGAGCTATCTGAATATCTACATACTGAAACATTTGCTGATGTGGATCTCACGTTAAAGCAACTACGAAATAATAAATCTACTGGTGAAATTGCGGAACTTACTATCGCAGCAGAACTTGCGGATAAATGTATTGAAATTGGTGTCGCCTATTTAGAAGAAGGACGTACAGAACGAGAAGTCGTCAATCATATCGAACACGAAATTAAGCGATATGGCGTCAATGAGATGAGTTTCGATACGATGGTATTATTTGGCGACCATGCTGCATCTCCACACGGCATCCCTGGCGACCGTCGCTTGCAAGCAAATGAATATGTGCTCTTTGATCTTGGCGTCGTTTATAACCATTATTGCAGTGATATCACACGTACTGTGGCGTTGGGCACACCATCTGAAGAAGCGCAACGCATTTATCGAGTTGTGTTAGATGCTCAAACACAAGCGATAGAAGCACTTCAACCAGGTGAAAAGATTTCAAAAATCGATAATATTGCGCGAAATATTATTACTGAAGCGGGTTACGGCGATTATTTCACGCACCGACTTGGTCATGGTTTAGGACTCGAAGCACATGAATATCAAGATATTTCCAGTCAGAATGATAATGAATTGGAAGCAGGTATGGTCATTACCATCGAACCAGGTATTTACGTTCCAAATGTAGCAGGTGTGCGGATTGAAGACGATATTCTTATAACTGAAGATGGTGCACGTAGCTTAACCAACTATCCGAAACACTAAAAAAAGATTGTCTCGCTCGAAATTGAGCGGGACAATCTTTTTTAAGTGCTATATTATTTTAAACCTTCTTCGACTGAAATGTAATCAAGATTTAACGCTTCCCCTACTGCTTTGTTAGTAAGTTTACCGTTAATTGTATTTAAGCCGTAAGAAAGTGGTTCGTTTTCTTTAAGTGCTTTTTCATAACCTTTATTCGCAATTTGTTGCGCATAAGGTAATGTTGCGTTGTTTAAAGCAATTGTAGATGTACGTGGCACTGCACCTGGCATGTTAGCTACAGCATAGTGTACAACTCCATGTTTCTTATAAGTTGGATCATCATGTGTAGTAATCTTATCAGTAGTTTCGAAGATACCACCTTGGTCGATTGCGATATCCACAACAACTGAACCGTCTTTCATTTGTTTAACCATGTCTTCAGTTACAAGACTTGGTGCTTTCGCGCCAGGAATGAGTACGGCACCGATAACGAGATCACTTTGTTTAACGCACTCTTCGATATTTAATGGGTTAGACATGATTGTGTGTACACGTCCATCAAATAAATCTTCAAGTTCTTGTAAACGTTTAGGGTTAACATCTAAGACTGTTACATCTGCGCCTAAACCTAAAGCAATCTTAGCAGCGTTTGTACCTGCTTGGCCACCACCGATGATTGTTACGCGACCTTTAGCAACACCAGGCACACCGCTAAGCAGGATACCCATACCGCCTTTATATTTTTGTAAGAATTCTGCTCCGATTTGTGAAGACATTCTTCCTGCTACTTCACTCATAGGAGTTAAGAGTGGTAAAGAGCGATCTGGTAATTGCACTGTTTCATAAGCGATACTTACAACTTTGCTATCAAGTAATGCTTTCGTTAATTCACCTTCATTAGCTAAGTGTAAGTAAGTGAATAAGATAAGTCCTTCTTTAAAGTATTGGTACTCTTCTTCCAATGGTTCTTTAACTTTCATAACCATGTCGACGTCCCATACTTTTTGTTGTGAATCCACAATAGTAGCACCAGCTTGTTCGTAATCTTTATCCTCGAAATAAGATCCCTCACCTGCTGATGCCTCTACTAATACTTTATGACCTTGATCTACTAACGCGTGAACTCCACTTGGTGATAAGCTCACTCGGTTCTCATTATTCTTGATTTCCTTTGGAATACCAATAATCATGTTCTCCACCTCCAAATTTATAGTAACGCGGAACGCATGAAAGCGCAATCACAAAGTTGTTAAAATTTTACAATTATACTTATTATTAAGATTTATATCAGTGTGGTATAATATAATTAAGAAAAGCTGAAGGGGGTACAAGCGATGTTAACTTATAAAAATATTCTTATCGCTGTAGACGGATCACACGAAGCAGAATGGGCGTTCAACAAAGCTGTTGAAGTAGCTAAACGTAATGACGCTCAACTCACAGTAGTCAATGTCATCGATTCTAGAACATATTCTTCATACGAAGTGTACGATGCTCAATTCACTGAGAAATCTAAGAACTTCTCTGAAGACTTACTACAAGGTTACAAAGAAGTCGCTACAAACGCTGGTGTTACTCAAGTCACTACACGTTTAGAATTTGGTTCACCTAAAGCGATTATTCCTAAGAAATTAGCTACAGAACTAGGCATTGATCTTATCATGTGTGGTACTTCAGGTCTTAACGCTGTCGAACGCTTTATCGTCGGCTCAGTTTCTGAATCTATCGTACGCCACTCTCCATGTGACGTGCTCGTAGTTCGTACTGAAGAAATGCCTGAGGACTTCCAACCTCAAGTTGCTACAGACGAATTCAGAGCGAAATATCAATCTCACTAAGTTTAAATGTCACAATCTACTATTTAGACCAGCTCTTTATTTTAAAGGGTTGGTCTTTTTTCAGGTTAAAATGCTGGTGACGGTCGTGCGTCCCCTTTCTTTTTATGAACTTACCTCGATTAGCTGTTTAATAGTGGTAACCCTTTTTCAAGACATTAATTGTAAAATTTCCGTTATCTTCTATCATATTGTAAAAAATCATTTTTATTTTAATGGAGTATGGGTATAATAGATAAGAATACAACAACGAAGGGATTTTAATAATAAATATGAAACACACTTATAAATTTGCAATAAGCTTAACTGTAGTCGGAGGCCTGACATTTGTCGCTTCTGAACATATTCACGAAGCTTATGCAGCAGAAATACAGGCAAACCCAACGCAAACAGACAATCACTCAAAAGCAGATAGCCCCAAAACTGAAACAACGTTATCATCTGATCAATCACAAGTAAGTGATGCTTCAAATCACACGGGGGCTATAACTTCTAACTCTTTAAATAAAGTAACGCAAAGCTCTGACTCAACACATAATAACAATGCACATTCAAAAGAAGAAAATGTTAATACTCAACCTGAGTCAGCTCCGCAAACTCAATCTACTGCACATTCACAGCAGGATTCACAAGGTGCGGACGAAGGTGTACAAACCTCACCTCACCCACAAGAGGACGCACAGCAATCAAATAATCAACTACGCTCAGCTCAACCATCTCAAGGAGACACTTCAGAAGAACGTAATGCAGGTCACACGCAACAACATGATGCTGCACAAGATCATTCACAACAAGATACATTATCAAACGACACTGACGCTACAGAATCACAACAAGATACATCATCACACGACACTGACGCTGCAGAATCACAACAAGAGGGCTCTACCTCATCACAACCAATCCTTAGAGCAACTTCGAATGCTGAAACACCAGAGACAACTTCAGCACCTATGGAAAATACGAAGACGATGACTATTAAAAATGTTGTCAGAGGAAATAATACAGCACAAGCAGGAACGCTTCGTGGACAAAATCACATGCGTCAAAGTTTGGACATCGTTGTACCTGCTAACACGAAAGCGTATATCCGTTCAAAAGATGTAGTGAACAAGAAACAACTTACAGCGGAATTAATTACAGATTCCTCTAAAAGTGATGCACGTACCAATTTCGCACTAGATAATCAATGGCATGAAATCCAAGCTTCTAAAGATGGTGCGCTTTTCATCAAGACACCTTCTAATCTCGATGGCTCAGTAGATGTGGAATATTATGTTGAAGGTAACAAAGGTGTCGAAATGCCTCATTACAAATTAAACGGAGACATTGAGAAGTTTAAACGTGACTGGCAAGAGACAGACGCTGCGTTTGCTGTAGCAGAATCTGAGCATTCCCAAATCTTGATTCCTCATGTCGACAAAGATTACGTTCTCGATATGGAAAACACGACGAACCCTATTGGTTTCAAATCTCTCGATGAAACACTCAATTATCATGAGGATATGTTAAAGCACTATGACCACTGGCTTGGTCTTGACGACAGTAGCGATATTGATGCTAACTCTCCACAACAATACTTTATTCGTGCAGATAAGACAGGTGCTGGCGCAGCTTATTACAACCCAGATCACACAGCCACAAATGGTGACTCAGTCGTACCGTTTCTATCTAGAAGTTGGTTACTACTACACGAAGTAGGTCATGGTTATGATGGATATGTTGTACATCCAAACACAGCGACAGACATCGTCTTACTTGAAACGTGGAACAATATTTACGGTAATTTGATGGTTTCTACGGTAGATCCTAAACAAGGTGACTGGCTTTATGGTGGTAAGCAAGAAGCCTATCAGAAACAAGAGTTAGATAAAATGACGAAAAGTGACGATGATTATCAGTTTATTCGTCAATCATTTAAATCACGACTCAACATTATGGCAACACTAGTACGCGGTACAGGTGAAGAAAGCTTTATCAAATTTAATAAATACATGCGTCAAATGAGCAATAAAGTTAAAGAACGCTCAATTAACGATCAACTTGCGGAAGAATGGGGCAACTTAAGTGATGTCAATCTCATCCCCTACTTCGATTTAGCCGGTATACCAGTTAACGAGAGTGTCAAAGAACGTATTTATGAACAAGGCAATACGATTCTTTATCCATTATCACTTCTTACATCTGACGAATCTGAACAGGATCGTATTAAAGAAAGTGAACATATGGTATCTCGTCATGATTTGGTTTCGACAGATGCCTTGAAAGACGCGGGTATAACAACATCGTCTACAATTGATTTGAAATTAAATGGTAATCAACTCCGAGATAACGCTGAAGTTAGATTATTAGACGGCAAACGTGTAGTTGCTACGGCACAAGTCAAAGATAATCAAGTACACTTTGAAGATGTACCTATGGGTGTTTATAAAGTAGAAGCGCCTTTTACTACAGATGGTAAATTACCTAAGACAGAATATATCGTTATGAAAGCGCATGAAGATAATCAGCTAGAACTCAACTACCCTGCCGACGCGAAATCCAACTACTCAGAAGTCGCGAACTTCTTAGGCTTGAGTAACGACAATGTAGCGAGTCTGACTTATAACCCGACGACAAATAAAGTGAAGATTACGGATTCACTTAAGGCACCTCATGTGTATTTTAAAACGAACTACATCACGATGACGATTAAAGATAAAAATGGTGAAGTGAAATATCATAAAGAGATGTTTGGTAACCAAGCGCGTACTGGCGATAATATTGAAGATGTTGATGTTCAACCAGGTGACACGCTTGAAATTTACCATGCTGAACCAGGACGTTTAAAATTTAGTAATAACAACACTAACCAACCTATTTCTGCGCTTGAAACGAAAAATCAGACGACAACGTATCATTTCACACCGTATGGTTTAACTAAAACGGATGAAGATGAAGCCTACCAACGTTACATCGATAACTTAAAAGCTGAACTTGATAATAAACAAGCTGATTTAGAGGCACATCCGGATCTCGATAGTCGTAAAATAGTGAGTGGTTTGTATGCTGAGATTAATAATTTAAAAGATCAGGATAAACAACAATTTATTGATGACTATCGTGAACTTCTTGAAAAAACGGGAGTTATTGAATCAGAAGATGCAAATGGTGATAATCACGAGGAAGACCCAACTGAACCGGGCGATGATGATAACAATAATGACGATGATGAAGATACAGGTAATAGTGAAGACCCTACGGAGCCAGGTAACAATGATGAACAACCTGGCGATAATGATAATAATCCAGGTGATTCTGAACCAGGCAACGATGATGACAATGCTGAAAATCCTGTAGATTCTGGTGACGATGAGCACCCTACTCAACCAGGTGATAGCGAAGAACAACCATCAGAACCAGGCGATGACGATAGTAATTCGGGTGATGCTGAACAACCAACTGAACCAGGTAATGATCATAATCAACCAGGAGACACAGATCAGCCTGGGGATAACGACAATGAACCGGATGATGACGAACAAACAGGAAATGATGATAATCAACCAGGCGAAGGCGAACACGAAGATCCTAGTGATCCGGGTGACAATGAGCAACCAAGCAATCCAGGAAATGAGGCACCTACTGAGCCTGGAGAAAATGAAACTGATCCTGGTTCTTCTGAGGAGCCGAGTGCGCCAGGTGATGAGACTGATCCTACTGTACCTGGCGATGAAGATAGCAACCATAGCAATGATGACACAGGCAGTAGCGAAGAGCCTACTGAGCCTGGTGATAGCGAAGAACAACCGGGCGATTCTGAACAACCAACTGAACCGAGCAACGAAGATGATAACCCTGAAAATCCTGTAGATCCTGGTGACGGTAATCAACCTACTCAACCAGAAGATAACGAGGAACAACCATCAGAACCAGTCAATGACCAAACTCAACCTGGAGACACAATGCAGCCTAGTGAGAACGATAATAATCCTGGTGATTCTGATGAACCTAATCAGCCTGGTAACGAAGAACAAGCTGGGGACAATAGCAGCGAGCCTAGTGGCAATGAGCAACCTACTCAACCAGGAGATAATGACAACAATCCTGGCGGTTCTGAACAACCAGACGAGCCTGGCAAGGATAGCAAAGATGATTCACAAGCAAACAACAATACAACTCAGCCATCAGAACCAACATCACCTCAACCAGGTAGCGTCACAATAACTCAACCATCTGATGATTCATCACACGACGACACTCAACCAGGGAAAGTGACGATTCAAGAACCTCAACCAGAACAACATCAAGATGGTGAAGCGCATATTACAATCGTAACGCCGAGTGAACAAGAACAAACATCATCAGTGGAACAATCATCTACGACGCATACAGAAGTAGATACGCAAACAACTCAAAATACAGGTCAACTCAATGCAGGAACATGTGGAACTGCTCTTGTTGATCAAAATTCAGTATTACAGGATGGATTAACATCTTCATCACTTCATCAACCTAACATCATTCAGTCAGCACAAGCATCACAATCTGAGAATACAGATATAAACAGTACGCTTATGTCAGATCATCATCTGAAATCTAATTCAGAATTAATTCAACATCCTGAGTACAAAGCAATACAACCTATTGCAGCGCCAACTATTCAGAACGCTAAAGATAGCAAAGATAGTACAGCGCCACAAACTCAATTACCTGATACAGGAAAAGCATCTCAGAATGGTTCATTGTGGGGCACTATAGCATTAATCGCTGGTATCTTTACTTTACGTTGGAGAAAACGTAAATCTACAGATAAAAAGTAAGTTTTTAAAGCAATTTAAATACTAACGAGATGTTCTACTCATAAACACTTTACATCCCTTATCTCTTCTCACATGAAGACTTAAGGGATGTTTTCAATTTACTAAGAATTATGTATAAATCTTTTTCGATGTCATTTTTTTAAATAAACCTATGCCTTTACTGTTTAAATCATGTCACCTTTTTCAAACATTTTATCTCCCCTGCCATACTAAAAAAGCTTGAGATAAGTCACTTTCAACTTACCTCAAGCTATATCATTTCAATATGACAGAACGCTAGTCACACAAATACAGTTTGTAAATTAAACTTCACCGTATTTCACTACGTCTCTAGCAATCATCACTTCTTCGTTCGTTGGAATTACCAAGACTTTCACAGGTGAATCATCTGTACTAATGAGACCTTCACCGTCTGTCATTGCTTGGTTCTTCTCTTTATCTAACTTCACACCCATAAATTCGAGACCTTGAAGTACACGTTCACGCGTTTCTGGAGAATGTTCGCCTACACCAGCTGTCATAATAATCACATCAGCACCTTGCATGTGCGCCGCATACGCACCAATGTAACCATGAATATGACGAGCATAAACTTGTAAACCAAGTTCACAACGCTCACAACCATTTTTGGCATCCATTTCAATATCTCGAACGTCACTAAATTTACCAGTCAAACCGAGTAAACCTGATTCTTTGTTTAGAGTATAACGCACTTCTGCTGCTGTCTTACCTGTCTTTTCCATAATAAATGGTACAAGCGCTGGATCAATATTACCAGAGCGAGTGCCCATCGTTAAGCCTGCAAGTGGCGTGAAGCCCATGGATGTATCAACAGATTCACCATTAACTACTGCAGCTACGGAAGCACCGTTACCGATATGACATGAAACGATCTTTAAGTCTTCGATTGGTTTATCAAGTAGTTTCGCAGCTCGGCGACTCACATATTTATGACTTGTACCATGGAAACCATACTTACGAATACGATAATCTGTATAGTACTCGTAAGGTAAACTGTACATGTATGCTGCTTGAGACATAGATTGATGGAATGATGTATCGAATACAGCTACATGTGGGACCTCAGGCAAGAGTTTACGGAAAGCGCGAATACCCATTAAGTTTGCTGGGTTATGTAGTGGCGCTAAATCACTAAGTCTTTCGATTTCACGTTCAACTTCATCTGTGATGTAAGCTGATTTAGGGAAAGACTCTCCGCCGTGAACAACGCGATGTCCTGTACCATCAATATCGTTGACATCTTTGATTAAATCATGTTCTTTCAAACTATCTAACATGATGTGTACTGCTTTGTCGTGGTCAGGAATATCTTTCGTTTCCTTAATCTTCTCACCGTTCAATTCAATCTTGAAGATAGAATTATCTAATCCAATACGTTCGATTAGACCTTTGGTGATTAACTTCTCCTCTGGCATTTCAATAAGTTGAAACTTCAATGATGAACTACCAGCATTGATTGCTAAAATTAATTTTGACATACCCGCTGCCTCCAATTTACAGATGTTTGATTCAATTTCTATTTAACCACTAATACAGTTTTTTATCAAGAGTAATACAGTTTATTTCTCTGAATGATTTTCCCCCATCCAATCATTGAGCTCTTGAATGAATCCTTGAAACTGTTGTGGGTTTTTGAAGTCTGGAATGTTAGCTAGCAATACCTCTACAGGTCTAGTAACATTAGCTTCTTTTTTCTGCAGAATTAACAGAGATTTACGTGCTTTTTCATTCTTGAATAAAGTGCTAGGTAAATGTAGGAAAGCCTGCATTTCTGCTTCTGTTGCAATATAACTTTGCAACTGTTTCACATGATCGCCTTCGAATATCTGGCTTGGAACGACGAGAAATGCGTATCCTGAAGGTTTCAATGTTTGAATTGCTTGTTCAATCAATAAATAATGTGAGTAGCTATGACCTTCATCAAAGCCAAGTTTCATTTCATGACTTCGTTCATCTAAAGGATAGTAACCAATCGGTAAGTCACTAACTACTACATCTGCTTCTTCAAATGGAAGTGGCATAATCGCATCTTGTGGGTACACATCGAATGGAATTTCTAAGAAGTTCGCTAAATGCACACTCACACGAGACAGAGTAGGATCCACTTCAACCAAATGATGCATGAGTGTGGTATTCTTTAACACTTCATGAACTGTCGCGCTCAAGTGACCTGCACCGCTCGCTAAATCAACGACATGCATTTCTTCATAATCCGACATAAATTTATCTACTAAGAAACCTAGGATTAAACCGATTGAATCAGGTGTAATTTGATGATTTGCTTGAACATCTTCTTCTTGCAATAAGCTTAAGTAAGCGAATTGAAATGCTTTACGACGATCTTGTAATGTCGCTTGTTCTAACAGATCACGCTGATTCGTATACACCTGTTCCATCGCAAGACCTAAGTTCTCAAGTAAACTTTGGCCATTCTCCTTGTGTAAAGCTTTAGCCTGTTCATCTAGCGTTGTGAAGAGTTTCTCCATTACCGTTTGTTCTTCAGTCATGACATTAGTCCTTTCTCTATAAAGTCCTGGTTAAATATTATTGAATACATCTGTAAATTAGGCAGACGCCTACTTCATTTTAACAATCTGCTACAATTTAGCGTATTCAATAATTATGGACAGAATAGTAACTGTTGTCAATGTCAGTGAACCGCTTCCCCTTCAGATACGTGATGCCATTTATTCGTATTCCATTTTTAAAATGCCAATTCAAACATCCCTTCTATGACCTAATGACGCACAATTGAATGTGTAAGTCAATCTAAATTAACAATTAATTTGTATAATTCAGACAACTAACTGTGCACTTGTAACATATTTCTCTAGACAATCTCTGCTCATTGTTCACACTTAACGTATTACAAAGTACATCGTCTTAGTAACAATTCATTTCGCGATGCTAATTTTCTTAAAAATATAAATAAAGACACATTGTTCGCGTTAAGACTTGTGAACTTTAGAAGTAATTGTGGCATTTAATAGGATGACTAGACTTCCTCGACGCGCTTACTTTCTGCCCTTTAGAGGCTCAATCAAGAAAGTACTAGTTCTAAACGTATGATCTATTCACACGCCCATCCTATCTCCACGAATTACTTCCTTACAAGCTATTATAACGCTTACAATATGTCTCTAACAACGTTTAATATCCATTTGAGGTCATTTTTTTAAAAAGAAGAGCTTGGCGTATTTATTTTTAATCACTACAGTATCGCCGAAGTAGTCATGAATCCCTCGATGTTGAGGCGTAAATAAGACTACAATATAAGGCAAGCACAACATCACGCCGTTTACAATTCGGCCTACCCACTCTCTAAATAACACATCTGACCAACGCAGAACTTCACGATCCACCCGTTCGACTCTAATATTACAAATCATCTTTCCTAAAGTCTGCTTAAAGTATTTCGTAAGCAGTACGAAGTAAAGGTAGAAGATCAGAGCTTTGACGAGATGATCGACGCTGAAATAATTTATCCATAACTTCCAGTCAGGAATATGTGTAAAATGATTTAAAGGTGCGAGAATCAGTCTTTGAAGCCCGTGAATGATTAACAAATCGATGATAAAACTTACGAGACGTATACCAAAGCCTGCATAGATTTGTTCACGAACACCTTCGTAATATAAGCTGGATAGCTCATCCGAGTTCGCTTGGTGTTTCATAGGCGACTCTGTATTATGAGACACGTCCCCTGAATATACATTCGTCATCTTCTTCACCTACCCTTCATAAAGATATTCCGGTTTCGCTTTAGAGTCATTATGAATGGCTGATTTCAACTGTTTCACATCATTCTTGATACCATCAATGGATGACTTAACAGAGAAGATAGATGAGAAGAAACCATCATCCATAGAGTACTCAAAGACTTCAGGGTTGTCTTTGCCGATGTCTTTACTTAAGGCTTTCAATGCGGTTTGCTTATAGCCAATCTCATCGATCAAGCCATTGTCTTTCGCTTGTTGCGCACTGTATACTCGACCGTCTGCAAGATGACGCACTTTCGATTCGCTCATATGACGACCATCTTTCACGACATCGACGAAACGATCAAAGCTGTCATCGATTACTGATTGCATAATTTGTTTCTCTTCTTTCGTCATATGACGTGAGCTACTTAAGATATCTTTGTGATCACCTGACTTAATCACGTTCTCTTTAATACCGAGTTTCTTCTGTAAATCTGAATAGTCAATATTAGACATGATAACGCCTATAGAGCCCGTCATACTTTGTGGACCCGCATAAATCTTGTCTGCAGGTGCCGATATGTAGTAACCGCCTGATGCCGCCATATCTTCCATTTGAACGTAAACTTTTTTATCTGCTTTCTTGATCTGTTTAATCTTTTGGTAAATTTCATCACTTGGATACGTACCGCCACCAGGTGAATTCACTGTGAGCAACATGCCGTCAACAGTATCGTCATCTTTCACTTTATCGAGCTGCTTTAGAAAGGCTTCGTGATTATACTCTCCACCACCGAAGAGGCCACCACTTTCGCCACCGCTCATAATCTCACCATTTAGCGTAAGATGCGCGATTCGATGATTACTATTTCCATCTTTTTCCACTTGTTCAGTAAAAGGATCGATGTCACCGATGCCTTGATTATTAAACATAGCAGAAACAAGTGCTGATATAGAACTTACCGTAATTCCACCGAGGATAATAACTACGGCTAAGATAATTGCGATGATTCGCTTTTTCGACATATTTCAACCTCCATGTATAGTATTACTGTTTTATTTAAACACATCTCATAAGCAACTGTATAGTTCCTGTTGTAGGCAATTAATAGCCACAATTAACAAAGGGCCTAAGCACATCACTCACTGATGAACCTAGACCCTTTTAAAACAGATATTATCCTAATGCAATAACTGCATGACATAATCATATGCGTTTTTCAAAATCAATAAAGCTGTAACCACAATGAAGAGCACTTTAACGTAGCCCACGCCTTGCTTGATTGCAAACATTGCGCCTACGTATGAGCCTGCAATCATACTTGCAGCCATAATCAAGCCGTAAAGATAATTGACTTCACCTAAGATCATAAACAGTATGAGTGCACCGAGATTGGAAGCAAAGTTTAACACTTTAGCATTACCTGCAGCGCCTAGAAAGTCAAAGCCAAACAAGAGGAGAATAAACATCATAAATGATCCTGTTCCTCCACCGAGGAAACCATCATAGAACCCTATTAGAGACAACAGCACAGTAATCAGTAACGCTTTCTTCACTGTGAAACTCTGAACTCTGCGTACGTCGCCCCAATCTTTTTTGAAAATCGTATATAACAACACGAGCGTTAATATGACAATGACAATAGGCTTTAAAAGTTGTGCAGGTAAGAACGTCGCTAAACTCGCCCCAAGCATTGCTAGTATGAACACAGGTACAAACAAGCGTCCAACAAGTTTCAAGTCTACTTTACCTGAGCGAATGAAACGAATGGCGCTCGTCATCGATCCAAATACACTTGCAAGCTTGTTGGTACCTAGGGCAATTGAAGGTGGTAATCCTACCGCTAGTAATGTCGGTATCGATATCAAACCGCCTCCACCCACCACGGCGTCAATAAAAGCAGCTAGAAAACCTAGAGCCATAATAATTAATATAATTGAAATACTCCAATCCATAAATACCCATCCCCTCCTTGTTGTCTTATCTTAGAAGTCTACGATTAGAATAAATCATTTGCTAAATCTTCTGTATCGAGCTCTTTCTCACTTTGATAGTCTTCAGTAATCGTTAATGTTTCAATATTATCTGTCGCACGTTGAATCATCTCTGAGAAGTCATAAACGCTTTCGTATTCTTCTACTTTCTCAAAGTCCGGCTCAGTGACAGGATTCTTCGGCGTAAAGATCGTACAGCAATCCTCATAAGGCTGGATAGATACCTCATACGTACCTATCGCTCTTGCCTTTTTAACAATTTCCTCTTTATCTAAAGTAAGCAACGGTCTAAGCACTGGCGTAGATGTTACATGGTTAATGGCATACATACTCTTCAGCGTCTGACTTGCCACTTGTCCGAGATTCTCACCATTCACGATGGCGTCCGCACCGACACGATGCACCAGTTTATCCGCCACACGCATCATCATACGACGTGTAGAAGTCATCGTATAGCGTGGATGGACCACTTTGTTAATCTGTTTCTGAATTTCTGTAAAAGGCACGATGTGCAACTTAATCGGCCCGACCTTCTTAGCAAGCAAACGTGTGAGTTCAATCACTTTCTCTTTCGCCTTTTCACTTGTAAAAGGTGGACTGTGGAAATGCATCGCTTCAATCGTCACACCACGACGCATCACTTCCATGCCAGCAACCGGTGAATCAATACCGCCTGATAACATAAGCACCGTCTTACCTCCTGTACCTACAGGTAAGCCACCGGGTCCAGGGATGACCGCATCGTAAATGTAGATCGCATCACGACGTACTTCAACTTGAATCTTATGATCAGGATGATGAACATCCACAGTAAGCCCATCGGTATGCTTCAACACGGCAGCTCCAATCGTACGTTGTAACTCAAATGTTTCCATTGGGAAAGACTTGTCTGAACGTTTGACATTAATCTTGAAAGTGTCGCCATCTTCGTAGCTCTTAGCAAATCCAACTGCCTGTTCATTCGCTGCTTCTAACGTCTTGTCAATCTTTAATACAGGACTAACCGATTTCACTCCGATGATTTCTTTCAAGCGTCCAATTACACTTTCAACATCTGTCTCTTCGGTGATTTCAATATACATACGATCGCGATTCGCTTTAATCTTCAATTCTTCAAAAGAAGACAACGCGCTTTGCGTATTCGCGCGTAGTTGATTCACAAATTTCTTTCTGTTTGCTCCTTTGAGCGTGAGTTCACCATATCTCACTAAGATATGATCATAAATCATCTTAACAGCTCCTTAACTTCTTGATATACAGACTCAAATGCCTCTTTAAACTGCTCAATATCAGCTTCAGTCGTCTTATTTCCTAATGACACACGAATACTTCCTTCAATTCGTGTCTCATCTATATGCATGGCAAGTAACACTTCATTTAACTTCGATTGTTTAGACGAGCACGCACTCGTGGTAGAAATCATTACATTATGTTGTGAGAAAGCATTGACGAGTACCTCTCCTTTTACCCCTGGGAAGCCGATGTTGAGTATATGAGGAATTGCACCATCTGGCGTATTCAAATGCACTCCTGGATATTGTGCGATAAATTGACGTAGGTCATCACTCAAACCTTGTATGCGCGTATAATTCGCATCCATATTCTGAACGTTGGCTTTCAATGCCTTTACAATCGCTATATCCATCGGTAAATTCACTGTCCCACTACGTAAGCCATATTCTTGGCCGCCACCTTGAATAATCGGTTCTAGGTGATGTTTATTACGGATGAGCAACAAGCCTTGCCCTTTCAACCCGTTGAATTTGTGGCCACTCACACTAAGGCTCTCGACACCTTCTGTCTCTAGTGGTACCTTACCTACCGCTTGTACTGCATCTACATGTAAAAATGCTTTAGGATAGTCCGCAACAATCTGTGCTACTTCACGTACAGGCTGACGTTGTCCCATAATATTATTGACCTGCATGCACGTTACGAGACCTACTTCACTCGACATTAATGTCTTCAAATGCTCAGTATCGAGTCTGCCTTCTCTTGTGACATTACAGTATTTAACTGTAAAACCTTCTTCTCCTAAAGCACGGACGACTTCAAGTACAGAAGGATGTTCGAGTAATGATGTGATGATGACAGGCGCAGAATCTTTCTTACGATATGCCAAACCTTTGAGAGCCATATTATTCGATTCTGTCGCTCCACTGGTAAAAATAATATCGAATTCATCATTTAAATTTAAGATTTGATTAATTTGTGATTTGCTCTGTTCTAATAATTGCGCTGCTTGTAAACCTGCTTTATGAGGACTATTTGGATTGTAATAAATAGATTGGTTCGCTTGTAAATAAGCTTGCAAGACGTCCTCATTTGGCGCTGTAGTTGCAGCATTATCAAGATAAATCACGGCTCTCACTCCTTTTAACGCTCTTTATCTTATCATATTCTAATTTCTTGTGACTATAGGATGATTGTTTTTTATAAATTGGGAGGCAAAATGTCACATAACACTATAAAATTATACGCATTTCAACCGAAATTTAAAGTGACGTGTTTACCTTAGACATTTAAAACATTTTACTGCTAATCAGAAATTTTATTTTCAAAATAGAAATTAATGTGTAGTCTATAGTTCAACACAAAAACACCTCTCAAAAAGTATGCTGTCATACTTTCGAGAGGTGCATTGCAACTCAAATTAAAGATCCTGTTCTTCTGTCACTTGTGTTTCAATTTTCTTCGTGATACCAGGTTCAATTGATTCTAAAGATTGTTCAGCAATTTCGATGGCGCGTTTATAGCGGTTGTTCTTGAATAAACGCTCAGCTTCGTTAAGGCTTTTATCAATACTAGAGTCATCTTTACGATAACGGTTACCGTATTGTATCAATCGTTCCGCGTAAACTGCGTTGACGAGCACGTCGTTCGCCTCATCTTCAAATTTATTCATTTGAAGTACGACTTTTGCCACTTTATCTTTCAGCTGCTTCACGTGAATCGGACGTACGCTAAATTTCTTATTCACTTCGCGTACTTCATAGTCGATTTCATTTTTCATGATGATGAAACGTTCAGGCACGCTCGTTAAGTTCGAAGCAAGCAAGCGACGGTAAACTTCTTCTTTCTTACCTTGAACACGTAAAATGTTCTCCTCAGCTTCTGCTTCATCTTCACGAAGTTGAATTAAGTGATTCTGAAGTTTTTCTTGTTTGTCATTGATAATGGCTACATGTTCTTCAATGTATTTTAAGTTATCTTCCACTTCGCTATAACGCACTGCCGATTTAGACATTTCTCTTAAGATTTCATCGTAAACTGAAATCAAGTTTTGAATTTCATTTTCAAATTGACGTACGTTTTGCACATCACTTTCATTAATGTAGTAATTTTCACGTACATATTCAATTTCAGTTTGAAGCGTGTAGTTCATGTCTTTCGCTCTGAACAAGTTATCAGTAATGACTTCTTTAGATTCCTCTACTTCGTTCTTCGCTTTCACTTCATGTTCAATCAAGTCGTACATTTCATCCAACTTGTCATTAATCGCGTTGAGTTTATCATTGGCTTCATCTAATTCAAGACGACTAATCATCGGTTCAACAAAGCTTAACTCCGTCTTCAATGTTTGAAGATTGCTATCTACCTTCACGTGATCTAAGTCATAACCTTCCACTTTCAAGTCACGACAACCATATTTTAAGTCTTGGAATTGACCTGGAAGTTCTTTTTGCGCTTCACGAATTAAGTCAGGAATTTCTTCCATATCCGCTTTCAAGTATTCCATATCTCCATGTAGAGTTTGGATATGTTGATGCGCTTGATTGTAATTTCCTTCTTCTTGAAGCGTGACATAGTTATCAAGTTCAGGCGCAAATGATTCAATTTCTTGTTCAAGCGGTGCTGCTGCTTCTCCAAATTGATGGCGGTTCGCAAGTACATCGCGTTTCATTTCACGATAATCTGTCTGACAAGCTTCGTACAGTTTATCGCTTTCTTTATGTACGGAAAAGACTTCTTCAACTTCAGTGGTTAAAGAGTTATAATTTTCCTCGTATTTATCCATCAACTCATGCGCTTCGTCGATTTCAGTTTGTGCTTGTGCAAAGCGGAACTTGTCTAAATGCGTTTCAGCTTCTTGAATCTTGTCTTCAACTGGCACTAAATATTGATTCTTACTTTCAGAAGCGTTGTGTTGTAATAAGCTATAACGCTCTTTCGTTTCTCCAGTCATTTCAAGCTTAGATAGTTGATTCAAGCTATCTTCATACGGAAGCTGTTCAATCTTCTCTTTACGTTCCTCAGCTTGTTCAATCATTCGTGTTTTTTGCGAGCGCATGTAAAATAAGACGCCAACAGCAATAACGATTAAAATCAGTATTGCTAATACAATATACAAGATTACCATAAGTCTTCTCCTCCTATTTAATCATTTTTAATTATAACGTAAGTCGGCTGTCTATTTAAATAGAAAATAGATGTTTACGTCAGATTATTTTCAAAAAATTTGTTAACCCCTTTTCAGTTCTTCATTCGGGATTTTTGAAACATTTTTTACACATCGCTACTTAACCTTTTTAAATGCGTAAAGTTTAACTTCAACAAGTAGAGGTTAAAATAATTGTTTCAACTATATATAGTTATTATACTAAACAGAAAAAGGAATCGAGGTAAAGTTATGACCCAATATTCAACTACAAATTATCGTGCACTTCATCAACAACTTAAAGGATTGCTTGACGGAGAACACGATTTAATTGCTATTCTAAGTAATGCTTCAGCTTTAATCAACGACCATCTCGACAACGTGAACTGGGTAGGTTTCTACCTCGTTAAGAACGAAGAACTACTGCTTGGACCATTCCAAGGTCATCCTGCATGTGTTCATATTCCTATCGGCAAAGGCGTTTGTGGTACCGCAGTATCTGAAGGTGCAGTACAACGCGTGGACGATGTTAACGCCTTCCCTGGGCACATCGCGTGTGATCCAAATAGCCAATCAGAAATTGTAGTGCCTATACGACGTGGGGGCTCTATTATCGGTGTGCTAGATATTGATGCACCTGTTACGCATCGTTTTAATGAAACAGATGCTCAAGGCCTCAAAGAAGTCGTGACAATTATTGAAGATCATTTAGCGTAAAATAGGTATTAGCTATTGACACCCTGCCGGATAATGTTACAATTAAGTTTGTGTGAATTAACGAAAATAGCAGTTGTATATTAAATCGCTCTATGTTGTTCCCGACGCGGACGTGCCGTGTAACCGGAGCTATGAGGCGAGGACACATAAAACAACATATCGATTTAAGCATACAACACTCTTTTTTGTTATTCATAACAACAAAAAAGAAAAAGGAGGAGTCTTATAATGGCTCGATTCAGAGGTTCAAGCTGGAAGAAATCTCGTCGCTTAGAAATTTCTTTAAGCGGTACAGGTAAAGAATTAGAAAAGCGTCCATACGCTCCAGGACAACATGGTCCTAATCAACGTAAGAAAATGTCAGAGTACGGTTTACAATTACGTGAGAAACAAAAATTACGTTACTTATACGGCATGACAGAAAGACAATTCCGTAACACATTCGAACTTGCTGGTAAGCAACACGGTGTACACGGTGAAAACTTCATGCAATTACTCGCTGCTCGTTTAGACGCAGTTGTATATTCATTAGGTTTAGCACGTACACGTCGTCAAGCACGTCAATTAGTAAGTCATGGTCACATTGAAGTAGATGGTGGTCGTGTAAACATCCCATCTTACACTTTAAAACCAGGACAAGAAATTTCAGTACGTGAAAAATCTCAAAAATTAGACGTAATCAACGAATCAGTTGAAATCAATAACTTCGTACCTGAGTACTTAGAATTTGATTCTGATAACCTCACTGGTAAATTTGTTCGTATTCCTGAGCGTAGTGAATTACCAGCTGAAATTAATGAACAACTTATCGTTGAGTACTACTCAAGATAATAACTTTTTCTATCTATTTAGACCCGAGCGAAACAAGGTGTTCGCCCGGGTCTTTACTTGTTTATATTTAATTCATCAATGACCTTATCTCATTTTACGCCTGCCCCACTCTCACTTAAACGTTCCATAAGCTGGCACATGAGTTGCGGCTGATCGGTAATTAATCCATCCACTCCTTTACGATACAGACGATACCCCTGCAAGAGCCGATTCACTGTATAGGGCATGACTTTTGCGTGATGTCGATGTATTTCTTTGACCAAACGGCGCGTGACATTTTTAAAATGTGGATTAATGTAGTCACAGATTTGTGTATACGTCTTTAAATGCGGCCAGCGTTTCCAAAAATGTTTGCGTTTTAACAATAGGCCTAACGTAAGTGCATCATCTAACTGATGTAACTGCCTTAAGCTCTTGAAATCGAATGACTGTATAATCAACTGTGAATAAGGGAATTGCAGATCACGAATTTCTGAGATTAATTGCCGCTCAATACCTGGATATTTATGCGGTAACTTTAATTCTACTAACAGCTGACGTGAGGTATCTCGCATATACGCTAAGATTTCTTTAAAGGTCATGATACGCTGATTGGAATGATGTCTACCTCTCCAAATACCGAAATCATACTGCTTCAACTCTGCTAACGTATAGTCACGCACGTACCCTACTCGGTTACATGTCCGATTTAATTTCTCATCATGTATGACGACTAACTGGTTATCACGTGTCATATGTAAATCAATTTCGATCATAGGTGCTGCGGTCTCAAGTGCTGCGGCCATACTGACCAAGGTATTCTCAGGAAAGCGATAGGAATCGCCGCGATGTGCAACGATGGTTATCGGTTGATTAATTATCATGAGTCTTCACTCTTTCATTTACACTATTAATCATCTAAACTTAATTTAACACATTACATGAGGAGGTCAACGCACATGAAAACACATGATTTCAAGGTACAAACGTCTTGGCAAGGTGGTCGTGACACAGTTGGTAAGGTCCAAGGCGACGTCCTTGATGAATCCATTTCTATTCCGGATGGTCTGGGTGGACAAGGCGTGGGCACTAACCCTGACGAAATGCTCGTCTCAGCTGCATCCTCTTGTTACATTATTTCACTGGCTGCCGTGCTAGAACGCGCACATTATGAAGATGTAGAGATAGCTCAAACATCTATTGGTACTGCTGTGTTAGACCAAGGTAAGTTTAAAATGAAATCCATCACCCACTATCCAACCATCACTATACATGAAGATGACGCTACTCGTCTCAATCGTCAACTATCAAAACTACTCAAGCTCGCGGATCAGAACTGCATGATTTCAAATTCTGTACGAGGGAACGTAGAGATTAACATTGAACCTAACATTCGATACTTGAACGACTAACAAGATTATTGTCGTACTTTCATAACTGACTTGAATTTGGTTAGTTGAAACACGATCTCAAATTCAAGTCTTTTTTATTAAGCGCTTATCAAAACTAACGACATCCAATCGATGTGAAGTCATCTCATTTAGAAAGAACTTAATGAGCGTGGGACAAAATTAAAACTTATTAAT
>NZ_KV804749.1:0-233 GCF_001811435.1 Staphylococcus sp. HMSC071G07 | reverse complement strand
TGAATTTATAGTATAATTTTAACAAAAAGGAGTCTTCTGTATGAACTATTTCAGATATAAACAATTTAACAAGGACGTTATCACTGTAGCCGTTGGCTACTATCTAAGATATGCATTGAGTTATCGTGATATATCTGAAATATTAAGGGAACGTGGTGTAAACGTTCATCATTCAACGGTCTACCGTTGGGTTCAAGAATATGCCCCAATTTTATATCAAATTTGGAAGAAAA
>NZ_KV804748.1:0-11027 GCF_001811435.1 Staphylococcus sp. HMSC071G07 | reverse complement strand
TACTATAAATTCAACTTTGCAACAGAACCCAAAGAAATCTATCTGCTGAAAATACAACATATAAACAACAATTGCAGGAAGTTCAAAAATTAATGGCTATTAATTATATTAAAAATTATCATATAGAAATTGACGAAGTAACTTATTTAATTGGCCATTCAGAAACGAGTTCATTTTTATGAGCTTTCAAAAGATGGACAGGGCAAACCATCACCGAATTTAAAGAAACTTATTAAAAAGATACAAAAGTTTTCTTGATGAAAATGAATAAAAGCGTGTGGTTAAAGTTATGTATAAAAGATTCATAACCTATAATCTAAAGAATAATGGACAAACGCTTATATGACGCCGTTTGTCCATTTGTATTTGGTTTACATAATCATTTATTATGTAAATAATTTATATTAGATGAGTAGTAGCCAATGACTACAGTGATTATTTCTTTATTAAATTGCTTATATCTATTTTTCGTTAAAATCATACTATAAAATTAACTTTGCAACATAACCTTAATTTTATTAATGAGTTTTTCAGGTTCAATTTCATTTGAATAATTTTTCTGTAATTGTAATCTAGTTAGATATGTTTTCTTACTAATAGACATTTTTTGCAACATTGTTGTCAAATTATTAATATCTTTTTTCATAACAATATTTTCAGGGGCTGTAAACATACGATTATGTGCTTCATCATGCGTTGCAAATATCACCATATCATTTTCAAATGCTCGACCAACTGCATTCAATAGTTCATTACCTTTATTGTTATCTAAATAAATATCACATCGTTGATATAATGATTCAATTGTCTCTTCATTCGCCACTGGATACAATCGAACATTATCATATTTCATTAAATCTAATAGCCTATTAGACATTTCTGTAATAGCTGCTATATGAAATTGATATTCACTATTACTTTTTACTAATTCTTCAATACAAGACAATTGATCGGAATTTGTTAAAGTTAATATATTTCTAGTAAATTGGTTTTGCTTTCGGTAACTATAAAGATAGCCACCTCTAATTACTTTATCACGTTCTTTATCACAAAGCCCTTGGCGAATTTTTAGATATTCATCTCTATTTGGTATTATGATTGAATAATTTCTATTTAACGATTCATCAAACATAAGTTTCATATTTCCTGGAATAGTTCCATGACTATTTTCTTGCCAAACGAGAATTCCCTTTCCAATTGTATTCATTCTATATAACGCGATAAAAGGCATCGCTAGTGAATTAAAGATAATTACATCCAAATCTACATTTAGTTGTTTTAAGTAATATATGACAAATGCTTCTTGAGACTTGAAAAAGTGTGTCTTGTTTTTCCAGTTTAATACGTAGTCTCCAGTCACATAATTTTCATAGATAATTTCTTTGCCTAGGTGATCAAAGTACTTTTTCATTATAGCTTTACCAGCTAAATCATAAATAGCTTCAGCAAATTTAAACCCATTTTTATTATAGAAATCAACTGTGCGTAATCGTTGCTTGTTATCCAACCACTCAACTCGACTTACAATACGAGTTTTGAAATTAGGTTGATAGAAAATTTTACCTCTAACTTCCCCTAAATTTTTTATTTCACCCATATCATTTGTACCTGTAATTTCCCAGTAAGTTGGCACCTCTACTTCATTAAAGAATAAAGGCTTATCACTTGGATTAATTGGATTTTGAGCAAAAAATTGATAAGGAGAGGTAACATCATCTGGTAAAAAACCATCATCCTCTAAACAAATTGTCAAATGTTGATATCCTGCAAGTTTCAATGAACGATGTAATAATTGTGAGTTAAAATGATAATTATCAAATATATTAATCATGTAGCACCTCTTTAATTAGCATATCCCATTTTTCTACTATTTTCTGAGTTAAAAATTCACTAGCAATTTCATATGATATGCTTTCTGGATGTTTGGGTCCATTTTTAAAATATTTCACAATATATGAAGCTAGTTCATTAATCTTTTCTTCTTCATCTGCAGATTCTACATTTTCAGACATAAGATATCCATTTTCACTATTACGAATAAATGTTGGATTACCATAATTCACATTAAATCCAATCATTCCTAAGCCAGAACCTACTGCCTCCATTAATGTCAAACCGAAACCTTCACTTTGTGAAGCAGACACAAATAATTCATACTTTGAATAAACGTTCTGCAAATTAACATGGCCCTTTAATGTAATATAGTCTTGTGCATTATTTTCATAAACAATTTGTTCTATTTTATCTTTTTCTCCACCTTGACCATATATATCAAACGTTAATTTAGGAATCTCTTTTTTGGCTTTCACAACTGCTTTAGCAATCCAGTCTACATGCTTCTCTTTAGCCAGTCGTGATGCTGTTAGCATTGAATATGGCAGTCTCTTTTTCTCTGGATGAATAAGTTGATTTAAGCTACCTACAGGAACTGTTCTGATTAATGGATTATCATAAGTATATTTAGAAAAATGTTGACTTAAAATACGATTTTGTAAATCGGTCGCAGTAATAAAGAAGTCCACAAATTTTGCATTTCTAAATTGATATTCATAGTAGTTATTCCACAATATATTATCGCCATCAGTGGCATTATTACTAAAGTGTTCTGCATGAACTACCACACCTAATTTGCTAGCACCTTTATTTTGTAATACTGCTTGGCCAATTTTTGTAGCTCTATCTAGGATCACGATATCTCTATTTGATAAATTTAATTTATTCATGAAATATGCAACAAATTCTGCTTTACTATAGAGTTGTGCATCATCAAAGACAAAGACACTTTCTTTATCATCTATATATTCCTTATATGCAATTGTTCCATCTTCATTGTAAAACTGTCTCATATATATCTTGGCATAATTTTGATAAGGGGCATAATATTCAGAAAACACTCTCGTATAACTAAAGAAATCTTTTCTTACTAAATAGCCTTCAACGACAAACTCCACTCTATCCACATAATTTTTATCTGCATTTTTCATATAACATGTTGAAAATGAACTTTTATCATAATCAAAATACAATCTTTTGATTTTGCCATTATCCTCTATATGTGTAATTTCGTTACCGATTTCACCTATTAAATCATCTAAAGTATAAGTTGTTGGTGCGATTTTTATATCACTAAAATATTGATATAACCAAATTACTTCATCATCTTTAAATCCTATATTATCAGTCAATGTTTGGATGTTTTCAGAAGATATGAAATCTAAAAAAATAAATTTTATATTTCTATTCAACTGTCTCAATAATTTAGCTCTGTATGCTTGAGCATATTCAATACCACTACTTGCCCAACCTATGCCAAAATTCACATTATATACAGTCATCGTAACCCTCCTATATGTTATGGGAAATAAATCACAAGATCTCCATGTTTATCAAATGTAATAATACTTAAACACAAATTCCTTATAATATTTCGCTTTAATTTCATAGTCATAATTTCATATGATTCTAATGCAACTTTATGGTATTCATATATGGCATTTCTTTGGCCATTTTGACGATTATTAACATTAGCTTTTAGTTGTTGAAGATAATCTACTTGTTCAATCCATGCCATATCGATTGCTTTAATAATTGATTTTTGTATGTAGCGTAATATGAAATATGGATCTGATGCTTTCTTTTGATTATCCTCAAATTGATGTATAAAATGTTGTATTAAAAAGTTAACAATTGCCTCTTGGTTAAATACATCTATCTTTACATTATTCGATTCAAAGTTGAAAGATAGATTTTTATAGATATAGCTAATTATGTCTTTTTTATCATTTATATTAAAATTTTTTAAATCGTTTCTAAAAACATCCTTCGCTAATTGCTTATAATCAAATTGGTTTTTGTCAACCATATCTAAAATACGGTCTCTTTCTTTATAAATTAAATCTCTTTGTACACTAATGCTTTTTTCAAATTCATTAGCCATCTCACGTTGAACAATAGATGTCTCTTCTGAAACAGTCTGTGCTTTGTTTACAATGTTATTAACTTTCATTTGGAAAATCTTACTATTTTCTAAAATTTCACTATTAATTTTTTTCAACTTGTCGTTCTCTATCATTTTAGATTGACTCCATTTTTTAACAATGTAATCATCTAATGAAACAAATATTTGAGATACCCCTGGGTCACCTTGACGACCAGAACGCCCTCTTAACTGTCTATCTACACGACTATTTTCCATATGTTCGTTAATGATGACTGCTAAACCACCAATTTCATGAACTCCTTCTGCTAATTTAATATCTGTACCACGTCCTGCCATACTTGTAGCCACAGTGACTGCTGCTCTATTGCCTGCTTCCGAAATCATTTGAGCTTCTTTAGAAACATTTTGAGCAATTAATAAGTTATTAGGTATATCTAATTGGAATAGATTAGCTGAAAAATATTCAGCTGCTTCTGCAGTTCTAGTTATCAAAAGAACTGGCTGAGATTTTTTATGTTTTTCAACCACAAAATCAATGATAGCTTGGTTTTTTTCTTCCATATTTGCGAATACTCTATCTTCTAAATCTTGTCTCTGAATAGGTTTGTCAGTGGGAATCTCAACTACGATTTTCGAATATAACTCAAAAAACTCCTTTTCTCCTTGTTTGCCTGTTCCAGTCATTCCTGCAAATTTGTCAAAGAGTTTAAATAAGTTTTGAAATGTAATTGTAGCCATCACACTCTTATCAATGGATAATTCAACGTCTTCCTTAGCTTCAATTGCTTGATGCAAACCTGACTGTAATTTCGTACCTGGAAGCATTCGCCCTGTAATCCTATCTATTAACACAATCTCTCCATTTGATACAAAATAATCTAAATTGTAATCAAATAGATATTTTGCTCTCAATGATAAATTGATAATACGAACCAAATCAAAATTACTTTCATCATATAAATGGTGCACTTTAAAATAGTCATTTGCTTTATCAATACCTTGTTTTTTTAGCCAAATTTCTTTTTTATTTTTATTTAGTTTAAAATGTTGACCATCTTTAAGTGTATGTATAAATTCTTTTACAATATCAAATAAATTAGATTGTAATCGTGGTGCCCCGGATATAACGAGTGGTGTTTGTGCTGCATCTAAAATGATTGAATCAACTTCATCTAAAATTGCAAACTGTAATTCAGGTAAAAATTTAGTTCGCTTGTGATCTGCTAAATTATCTGTAAGATAATCAAAGCCCAAACGACCATTTGTAGTATAAATGATGTCATGTGCATATAGTTTTTGCTTTTCACCAGCTTCATATTCATAGTCTGGAATGTCTATAAATCCCAATGATGCAGTTAAGCCTAACCATTCATATAATGGTTTCATTTCCATGCAATCTCTTTTGGCTAAGTAATCATTAGTCGTAATTAAAAATGCTCTTTTACCTGTTAATGCATTTAAATATAAGGGCATCGTTGCAGTTAGCGTTTTTCCTTCTCCGGTCTGCATTTCTGCTATATTTCCCTGATGCATTACTATAGCTCCTAGTACCTGCACATCTTTGGGGTACATACCTAATACACGATAGGCAGATTCTCTTACCACGGCATATGCTTCTGGCAAAATTTGATCTAAAGTCGCTTTAGACTCCATTATTCTCTTTTTAAATTCTTGAGTTTTTGCTTTTAATGCTTCATCAGTATATTCAGAAAAAACATGACTCATTTTATTGATACTATTTAATGTTTTATTTAGTTTTTTTAACCGCATTTTATTAATAGTATTATCAAATTTGCCTGTCATTATGACACCTCTTTCTGAATTTTATACTTTATTGTGTCTGATTTTATCTATCATTTCACTAATATCAGTTGATATAGTTGAGTGACTGCTCTCTATATGTTGGTCTTCAATAATAATTCGGCGAAATTGTAAATGCTGAAATCCAGCATTCATTAATTCAATCTTATAAGAATAGGCATCTTTTGGATATTTAAACTCAATATCATCATCTTCGATAATCATAGTTTTAATTTTTTCACCATTCTTTTTAGATAAAACAATTTTAAAATACACTGATCTTTCAGGTGTGACATCATAATCAAAATTAATTTTATAATTGTTCCCTTTTTTCAATAGTGGTAATGAAGGCACTTGTTTATTTGTTGTATAACTTGATAACATGTTCCATTCATGTATCACCATTCCTGAGGGCATCAACGAATTGTCCATGCTGACAAAATTGTTCTTAAATTTTAGCTTAGTTCCATACATAAAAGTACTTTTATGTATCTTTGTCCAGGTGATATCAAATCGATTGTTTTGGTTCATATTACTCTCTCCCGAATTGATTATTTAAAATAATATGATAAAAGTTTACAAACCAACTTGTTATAGTTGCCGAATCATCATTATGTCTACCAGGAACGCCTCGTGTCATGATATGCGTTTTGGATTCTCCTAGCACAGACATTAAATCATCAAAGGCTATATCATCATAATCATCATTTTGCATATATGCGATAGCAAAAGTTGTATTTTCAAATTCATTTTGCTTAAATTTTTCCCAAAAACGCTTATTCAAATGATTGATGTTTTCCTTACTAAATGTGCCTTCTTGTGACATCAAAATGTCTAGTGCTGTTCCAAAATCATTGGGTCGTTTTAGTTTCATATTTTCAGCAATTCTACCAATATTCACTAATGGCTTACCAACAATCACAGCTCTCGGGTTTAATTGTGCACTATAGTATAATGCGCCAAATGACCCCATCGACAATCCAGATAATATCAAATCATCTTCTTTAAAATTTAAATATTCCAATGTTTCTTTAATAACTTTTTTTATGCTATTTTCATAGGTTTCAGATCCAAGATAGAAGGATCCACCTTCGATTCTAGGATCCCCAATAAGTAGAAATGGAGCATCTAGACTATTCATCATAAAATACCCTTCAAACCCTTCTAATGAACGATAACCACTAAAATATACATTTAATGGAGGCTTTAAATCGCCAGGATTGAAATAGTGTATATACTCTTCGCCATTTTCATCGTTGTAACGTTGACCACCCATTATAAATTGGCCCATCTCTGCACGAGACCACCTTTTATGGATTGCCCTAAGATGTACAACACCTGTTCCCTTTGCTTTTACTACTATAGAAATGTTTGCATCATAAGATCTTGGCATCAATTCCAAAGGCTGTTTTAAATCATCCTTTGTCAGGGTAATAACATCTTTCGTATGTTCTAATGAGCCAAATGGGATTAATCTAATTATATATTGGACATCAACATTTCCCTCTACAAAAAATTCTGGCCATAACTGTACCATCATATTCTTATCGTAAACTAAGTTTTGGTTCCAGCTAACAATTGGCGTATACGACTCTCCAAAATTTCCAGACAAAACGAGTTCCTTGTTACCAAAGTACTCAAATTCTCCTTCAAAATTAGGATTTACCTCCCCTTTAATTGGTGAGACTTTATCTCCGTATTGTTTAGTAAAAGCGCCCGCTTTTAATTTATGATGCAACTCATCTGTTGATTTATAAAATAATGGTTTAATAAATTTATATTTTACTCGAGAATCATTTTCGAATTGAAAATCCCAGTAGTTTTCATCTACATAAATCGTATATGGTTCTCCCACTATTTCAATAACTTTCATCAATTCTTGAGAATATGTTGTTTGAATAAATACTAAATCAAAGGAACCAATGTCATCTATTAAATTTTCAATTGCTTCTTCATAACCACTTTCAAATGTAAATAGTATTGGATCAAGATAATCGTTGTACACGTTTTTTTTATCATGGAAAATAGGTTCTAAATCTTCTCCACCGATTTGCAATATGTTAAATTTTCTAGCCATATAACTCTCCTTTTATCAAACGGTCCACTTCTCTTATTATCTTAGTCGAACTAAATTCATCTACTAATTTTATGGAAGATGCATAAGAATAATTCCAGTTTTTCAAACTTAGTAAGAAGTAATCTAACGCCTGTATCATATTAGATGAACTTGGTATTATTAATCCGTTTACATTAGATGTCACATAATCCGTTTCTATCATATTAATTTGAGGTACTCCTGCACTGATTGCGCTAATTTGCAGATATAAATCTGGTTCATCACCCAAATCTATAACTACTCTTAATTGTGACATTGCTCTAATTAAGTCTTCTTCAAATAAGACCGATTCAATTTTAATTATTTTTATAAATTCCATTTCTTCTTCTAACACATCAGCCATTTCTTCACTTAAAGTTCTTTGTTCTTCATTATATAATTCATTTTTTTCTTTTACTATGTCTGATAACCATTTTGGTGTTTTACTTGTTATATCTTTCATTAAAATAGTAACTCTATAGTTTTCTTTATTTTTAATATAACTATATAACTGATCTATTACAGGTTCTACTACATCTCTTGATAAATTATCTATCCAAAAACCAATATGCACATCATATAACTGAGAACTTATATTTGGAATTTTTTCAGTATCAAAGGGTGTAATTCTAGACATTTTCATGTCAATTGAATTGTTATTAACAATAAGACTACATTCTCTTTCATTTTCTTTTGTGTCAACTAAACAACTTTTTGCGGGTTGCATGGATTGAATTAAATGTGGCGTTATTTCTCTATTTCTATTTGAAAATAGAGAAAAACATAATTGATTTGCTTCAAAATAACGTGTAATTAACTGATTGTGTCTTTCATCGGAAGCAGCAATAAAATCATCTGATTGTGTTATTTGATCTTTATAAAATTTTTCAACAATCTCTTCTATTATTTCCAACATATTTAAATATTTACTATGGTCTAATAAATCTTTAACTGGGTTATTAACTAATACTTCTCCTGTTATTAAATTCTCAGTTAGAATATTTTCCCCCAATACATTTAAATAAATTTGTTCAACCTCAGTATCATTTTCATATTTAATAATTGAAGATATAAACCCTCTATCGTCAAATATCATCTTTTGTTGTTGCAATCCATTTTCATATTCATGTATATGAAGTACATATCCCTCTTGATTAAACGTAATTTGAGAATACATATTTTCACCTATAATTGTTTCTACCATAAATGGCGAATATACAAACTCTGTATCTTTAGGCCAATTCAAATCTAAATAATCAATAGCTCTAGGTAATGTGTTTGGAGCACTTTGTAACACATCAAAAACAGACCAATAATCACTTTCAAATAAATCATGTCTATGTAAAAACAACCTTAAATTAGGTGAATAATTTAATACTAGTAACTTATATTCATAACCATTTTTCTTATGCATAGACATTAAGCTAATCATGTCATCAAACTCTGTTTTATCCGGCTTATAATAGAAGGGAAGAGTATTGTCTTTCCACAATTTTTGCCCACTATACCACGCTGGTATAAAATATCTCATTGAAAATTCCTCCCTAATATTTGTCTAATATGCTTTTATATCTATCAAAATAAGAATAGGCCCTTAATGTTTCAGTTATACTTATACCAATATAAATCAACACAATAAGTTGTATTGAAAAATATATTTCTTTTGAAAGCTCTGGAACCAATAATGAACAATATAAGGGCACTGCTAAAATCAATGTCACTGTAATTGAACCAAACCAGCAAATTCTTCTCGCTTTTTTATTTAAATATCGCTCAGTTTCTTTACCAGGGCTAATACCTACAAAGTAATTTCCATTTTTTAAAAATTCTTTAGATTTCCTTTTAGTATTGATTAAAAATCTAGATAGTAAGTATCCAAAACTGATTTGTATTACAATATATACTGTAATACCTACAGGATTATCAAATCCGAAAATGTCTACATTCATTTCCTTATTCAAAAGTAATTTTCCAATTAAGTTAATAACACTATTTAACAATAGAAACAAAGATAAACTTATCATTATAGATATACTTCCTGCTGGATTTAATTTCCAAGCAATATATGAATGTGAAGTTTGTGTAGACATATTCATTATATCTTTATAATGAAGTCGATACTCTGATAATTCTATGTAGAGAAGTGTTAGCACCGCTATAACTAGTAATCCGATCACAATAAATAATGTTGCTGTTACATTTATACTAGACAATTGTTGATGAAATAAAGATTTTATTAAACTCATTAATACAATTGGCATTGGTCCTCCAATGCCATAAGTAGTATTTTGGTCAGCTAACCAGACTAATAGTAATGTCCCTGTTAATAAAACTAATACAAGTAACAGAATATTTGTGTTCTGTATTATATTATTCTGAACATAGGTATGGATAACATAGTATGCTTGTATCGTTGCTATGAGTAATGTTAATAGTCTTTCCTTTATTTGTTTTTCTGAACGAGTCTGCTTAATAACATTATCTACATCTCTATAGTTGAATAGCATGATACTAATCATTGCTGTTAACCACGGTCCTAATCCCAGTGAAAATACGTTCAATGAACTTAAATCTCCACCGACATTTGAAACAGCTAATTTAAAAAAGCTATCATGGCTGGTTTTAATTGATTCATTACCAATGATAGAAATATTACTTCCAAATATGTATATAAAAAGAACGAACATTGTAAAAATAATCCTTTTGTGTAAAATCTTAAAATTTTTATTTCTTAACATTTTTTCCACCTAAAATTCTTATTTAATATGAGTGCAAAGAGGCTAAAACATAGTTGATTTACTATCACGTAAACTCAATATTATGTCTTAGCCTCTTTGTTTTACTTCATATTATCATAGATTAAAATCTATAATTATTTTTTATCTTCTTTGTTTTTACGTGATTTTTTCACTAAACCTAATCCAGCAAGTAATGAGAGAACAGCTCCCATTAATACGTTTGTATTATTAGTATCATTTCTGTTACCAGTTTCAGGAAGTTCTTTGTTCTCATCACTATTATCTTTGTGATTTAATTGTTGCACTACATTAGATGAGTTTGTACTTTCTCCAGTTGATGCACTATTAGAAGTTGCATTCGAAGTGACATTTGATGCACTTGTTGACGCACTGTCTGATGTACTCATTGAGTTTGAATCAGACACGCTTGCGCTTACTGATGTTGAATCAGATG
>NZ_KV804747.1:0-1426 GCF_001811435.1 Staphylococcus sp. HMSC071G07 | reverse complement strand
TTACCCCCAACAAGCGGGTTTGCAGCACTGAATGAACGTAAGTGAATGAAGTGGCTAGCAAAGCCAATGCTTGCCAAACCTAAATAGAGCGTTTATGCCGAGAAAACATTTTGAGAAAGAAAGGCGAATATGATAGCCACTTTAGTGGCGATTGGTGCAGGTTTTAAGTTGGATTAATTCCAACTTAACAACCAATCCAAATCATATGAGTAAAGTTTCTGCTCAAAATGGAAATTGGAATAAAGCGAAATTAAGGTGGGAATTGGTTTTAGAATTTTAGCAATCTTTTTATTGATTGCTAGGTTTTGGTTTTTTTATTTGGATTTTCAAATTTTGGGACTGCCTAGGGGGGGTACTACGACACCCCCCCTAGGTTGGTCACTGGTCACGGGTCAAAGTGGTTTGACGCTTACTCTCGCAAGGGATACAGAGCGAAAAATGGGGTAAAATCGGGCGTGGCAAGGGATTGAGCCCCTTTTTTTCGTTTTTTCTTACTTATTTATATATATATCTATCTAAACTGTAAGATTTATGTTATCGTAAAATTTATAGAAAAAAGGATATGGAGTGAAATTTGATGTCTGCAAAAGATGAAAAAAAGAGAGTGATGATAACTCTGAATAATGATGTTTTTGAAAAGTTGGAACGTTTGTCAAAAGAAACTGGTTTAAGTAAATCATCTTTGATTACACTTTGATCAATGAACAAAAAAAGGCATAAAAAAAGTCGCCACTGGCATGGCGACGAATTTTAATTAAGAGAATTAACTAAGTGAGGTAATTATATCATGGCTTAAAAACAAAGACACAAGAACGCGAAATTGGACATTTTTTGTATATCCAGAGTCTGCACCTTCTAACTGGAGGGAGATTTTAGATAGTTATCATGTACCATGGATAGAAAGTCCTTTGCATGATAAGGATGTAAATAGTGATGGAGAGATAAAAAAGGCACATTGGCATGTATTATTGATGTTCAGTAGTAAAAAGAGTTATACACAAATATTAGAGATTACAGGTCAATTAAACTCACCAAATCCACAAAAATGTACAAATATTAAAGGTATGGTGCGTTATTTTGCTCATATGGATAATCCTGAGAAGTTTCAGTATGAAAAGAGTGGGATTATAGGACATGCAGGAGCAGACCCTCTGACGTATCTTTCTGTTACGTCTGGAGAGAGATACCAATTAATTAGAGAAATGATTGATTATGTTAGAGAAAATGAAATTGATGAACTGCAAGATTTAATAGATTATGCTATTGAAAATAGATATGAAGATTGGTTTCCGTTATTATGCGATAATTCAACCTTTATTATGAATAATTATATTAAATCAGTTAGACATAGAGTGAAAAATAATAAGCAATTTAGCTAGCCATATGGCTAGCTTTTTTGCTTATGCAAAAAGGGGCTTGGGGGTTT